>JAFVBE010000022.1 GCA_017480195.1 Lachnospiraceae bacterium | reverse complement strand
TTCTTTATAGCAGGATCTCTCTCTCTTATTATCTTTACCTGTTCCTTATAATACTTAAACCATGACATCATTATTTCACCACTTTACAATTTTCTATTAGTATATTCTATCCGTTAATATATGTCTCTATCATTCTGTCCACATAGGACTTAAGTTTATCATTTTTTCCCTCAAGATACAAGTATCCAAATAAAGCCTCAAGTCCCGTCGCCTTTCTGTACTCACCCATGGTTGCATTTTTTGCTTTTGAATGGGTAGTCGCATTGCGGCCCCTCTTATATATATCCATCTCATCATCGGTAAATTCAGGCATAACTAAATCAACAAATGCAGCCTGATTGACTGCATTTACTATATGAGTCACATCTTTGTGATATTTATATGTCTGCTTATTGACATTAACTACGAAATAAGACTTAACCATAAGGTCTAATACACTGTCGCCAATATAAGCCAGCGTAAGTGGAGAATACTGATATGCATTGATATCAGTTTTATCAAGGGCAGGTAATGTTATATTTTTCTTATCTAAGCTCTCTTCCATCTTACGCCTTCTCTTGTATCCTCAAGGATTATACCCTGCTCAAGCAATGAATTTCTGATTTCATCAGCCCTTGCAAAATCCTTGTTCTTCCTTGCAGCCTGTCTTTCCTCAATGAGCTTTTCTATCTCCTCGTCCAAAAGCTCAGCTTCAACCTTAGCCTTTATGCCAAGCACATCACATAAGGTTACTATCGTGTCAAGAATCTTTGTGGCAAATTCCTTGCTTGAAGTCTCATTTACATTAGTATTCGAATATTTGACAAGCTCAAATATAACCGATATTGCATCAGCAGTATTAAGGTCATCATCCATAGCGTCATCATACTTCTTAATAAATGTGTCTATATCAGATAGTCTTTCCTTTTCTTCATCTGTTATATTCTCATTCTGAGTCTTTTCAATAATTTCCTCAAGTCTTGATGTTGCAGTTCTTATTCTTTCGAGCGCATTCTTCGCAGACTCCACCAAATCATCTGAGAAGTTGAGCGGACTCCTGTAATGAGCACTGAGCATAAAGAATCTGATAACCTGTAAATCATACTTCTCTCCGATTTCTCTTACAGTGAAGAAGTTGCCTAATGACTTAGACATCTTTTCGTTATTTATCTTAAGAAAGCCATTGTGCATCCAGTATCTTGCAAACTCAGCGTCATTTGCTGCCTCACTCTGTGCAATCTCATTCTCGTGGTGTGGAAATATAAGGTCCTCACCGCCTGCGTGAATATCTATTACATCACCGATATATTTCTTGGACATTACGGAGCACTCCAAATGCCAGCCGGGTCTGCCCTCACCCCAAGGTGACTCCCAGAAAGGCTCTCCCTCCTTCTTAGGCTTCCAGAGTACAAAGTCGAGCGTATCTTCCTTTTCTTCCTCACCGGATACCTTCAAATCCCTAAAGCCGCTTCTTAAATCATCTATATTCTTCTTGGACAGTTTTCCATAATCCTTGAATTTTCTGGTTTTAAAATAAACCGTACCATCAACCTCATAAGCATAATCCTTAGAAATAAGTGTCTCTATCATCTTAATCATATCGTCGATTTCTTCGGTTGCCTTTGGATGAGTAGTGGCCTCTCTTACATTAAGCCCCTCCATATCCTTCTTACACTCTGCTATAAATCTCTCAGATATAACTGATGCCGGCACACCCTCCTCATTAGCCTTCTTAATTATCTTATCATCGACATCCGTAAAATTCGATACATAATTCACATCATAGCCTCTGTATTCAAGATACCTTCTTAAAGTATCAAATACAATCATAGGTCTGGCATTACCGATATGAATATAATCATATACGGTAGGACCGCATACATATATTCCGACCTTGCCTTCATTGATAGGTATAAATTCATCCTTATGTCTTGTAAGTGTATTAAAAATCTTCATTATGTCATCTCCTCATAAAAAACATAAAGACATTTTAATATAAATCGCGATTTATGTAAATAATTTATTCTTGAATTAATCAAATATTTCCTCAATAAATTCAGTTTTATATGATATATATAAATTTTCTCAAGCCTATTGTCAACCTTTTTAACGCTTTATGTTGACATTATTCCATTTAAAATATATAATCATTTCTGTTACAACAAATCTTAAAATTATTAATTATTAAATAAAAATAACAAAGGGAGCAATCACAATGGACGCAATCAAACTCGCAGAAGAAATAATTGACGGAAGACGACTCAAGAAGGACGAGCCATTCATAAATGAATTCATAACCACAAATCTTAACGAATTAAAACAGGGTGCCGATATGATTCGTAAGGCGCTTGTCGGTGATAAGGTTGACCTGTGTACGATAATCAACGGGCGAAGCGGAAAATGCAGTGAGAATTGTAAATTCTGTGCCCAGTCCGCACATCACAATACCTCCTGCGAGGTCTATGATTTGCTTGATGAAGAGACAATTATATCTGCCGCCAGAGCTAACGAAGCTGAGGGCGTTGACAGATTTGCCATAGTCTGCTCGGGACATCACCCGTCTGATGAGGATTTCGAACGCATATTACATACCTACAGCAGAATGAATAAGGAATTAAACTTAGACCTTTGTACATCTCTTGGCTTCCTGACCGAAGAACAGTTTAAGAAACTCCGTGAGGTCGGAATAACCAGTGTGCATAACAATATTGAGACCTCAAGGAGATATTTTCCATACATTTGCACAACACATACCTTTGATGACAAGATAGCCAACATAAAAAGGGCACAAAAAGCAGGACTTAATGTCTGCTCCGGCGGTATCATAGGCATGGGCGAGGACTGGGAGGACCGCATAGATATGGCATTTACCCTGTCCGAATTAAATATAAAGTCCATACCGATTAATTCACTTATGGCTATTACCGGAACTCCTCTTGAGAAAAATGAGAGTCTTAGCGAAGATGATATCTTAAGAACAATTGCTATCTTCCGTTATATTAATCCGTGTGCTGAAATCCGACTTGCCGCAGGACGTGCACTTATTGAACATGATGGACGAGAAGCCTTTAACTCCGGAGCAAGCGCAAGCATAACCGGAAATATGCTTACCACATCCGGCTCGACAATATCAAGTGACTTAGAAATGCTGACTGAATTAGGCAGAGATATAACTCCATATTGGCAAAAGAGAAAAGCAGCCGAATAATCGACTGCTTTTTCAACATTATGTATGTTACAGCTTCTTCTCAAAAACATCCTTAGGCAGTGGCTTATCAAAATAAAAGCCCTGTGCCAAGTAACAGCAATTCTCCTTAAGCATTTCGACATGCTCCTCGGTCTCTACGCCCTCTACTATACACTCCAAGCCAAGTGACTGAGCCATCGCAATAACATATTTTAACATGATAGCTTTTTCTTCTTCCTTGGCGTCGTTTATATCAGGCAGGAAGCTCTTGTCCAATTTGATTACATTCCACGGAATATCTCTTATAAGATTAAGCGAGGAATAACCTACTCCAAAATCATCTACAGCAGTAGATATTCCAAGGCTCTGCAAACCATTTACGAGAACCTTCAAATCTCTGAACCCGACATCTGTAGTTGTCTCAGTAAGCTCAATCTCTATATATTCATGTGGTACATTATTACCATCAATTATATCTACAATTCTTTTAAGAATATTGGTATCAGACAGGTGTCTGCGTGAAAGATTTACCGATACTCTGACTACCTTCTTGCCCTCGTCCAACCAACGTCTTATATCCTTACATACATGGTCAAGCATATAAAAATCAAGCTTGCATATATTAATACTCTGCTCAAGCACCGGTATGAACTCCATCGGAGATATGATATTGCCATCATGGAACCATCGGCACAATGCCTCTGCACCTGCCAGCTTGGTATCCTTTAATCCAATCTTTGGCTGATAGAACACCTTGAATTCCTCGTTTTTGATTGCATTTGGGAACTGGGCTTCCACCCATTTTGTATGTATCTGATACTGTATTATCTTCTCGTCAAAATAAGCAAAATTCGATACACCTCTTCTCGCCATATGAAATGCTGCACTAATTCTATCCATTAAATCAACAGGAGACTTAATATCATCTGCATTATTTACAACATAAAATCCTGCTACCGCAGATATATTTACACTGTAATTATCGTCTACCTGAACATCCTTGCCACTTAAGTAACCTTCAGTCTTCTCTAATCTCTCCTTCTTGGCAATACCTACGAAGTTATCACCACCAATACGGCATAATATCTCCTCGTCCTCTTCCATTTCTATTATGCCCTTAATGTATTTACGCATAACCTCTGTTCCTTGTTCTCTGCCTAACTGCTGGTTGATAACTGAAAAGCCTTTAAGGTTAAAATAAATTCCGAAGTATTCTCCAAGCTTTCCTTCTGCAATAACTCTTCCTACATGACGCATAAAATACTTCATATTCCACATACCAAGACCTTCATCCCAGTATGTAAGTCTGTCTGTAATCTTAAGAAGTCTGGTTCTTCCATTGTATATATATAGGGTTTCTATCAAAAGCAGAATCCTTGAAAGCTCCTCATCACTCCAGATATCAGCACCTGACAATCTCCAGACATTGTATATTATCACATTGCCGGCGTTATTTCTGAATTTTCTTGATATACTTCCCTTAGAATCAACATCTCCTGAATAATACAGAACCAGCGAGTTACCCTCATTATCTTTTTCAGACGCCTCTGACTCATAAAAAGTTATCTTTATCTGACCAATCTTCAAAGCCTCACATACCTCGTCAAGAGCCTCAACAGCTTCCTCTGACAGACTGTCATTTGCCTTATTCATCACAGTCAGAAATTTCTCTAATCCGCTTGTATAATCCCCCATTTTATTTCCTCCAGATTAAGTATAGTATATATACATTTATTATAATTATTTGGTATTTCCCATATGTATAAGCTTCGAAAGAATAAAATAATTAAAGCCTCTGATAAGGTGTCTTATAATAAATACAACCACTATTCCAAGACATATGCCTCTTAACACCCTGCCAAGTACAATTACACCTACAATCGAGCCAATCGGTATAAAGATAAGTCCACTCAAAAAAGTTATCCGTCCAAATAGAAATTGTAAAAGATAAGTTATAACACATAATAAAGCCATGAAGTATAAAATACCGAAATGTCCAAGGAAAAATGCAATAAGTCCAATAAGTGCAAGCACAAAATGTATATAATACTTTATTGTAAAATAACCACCAATAACATTTGTGACTGCCTTCTCGGTACTGTTCGCTCCGGTAGCTACAGGCTTCCTGCTATTCTTATCTATCTTCAAGCCACATTCCGGACAAATCAGATTATCCATATCCTCCATGCTTTTTATCTTAAAATCAAATTCCTTTTGGCAATTTGTACAATATCTTAACATTTGTTATATCTTCTCACAATCTATAAATATATCAAATCTATGCTGTAATCTTATTTATATCTATCTGCATCATCACGCTCAAGAAGTACACGATTCTCGAGATTCTTGCATGCTTCGTCTATCTGCTCACGCATAGATTCTGTCGTACCGGTAGTCTCACCATAATTAAGATATGCCAGCACAGTAAGCATCTCCGACTCACTATCAGCAAAATATCCCGTACCTTCCTGCTTCATATTGCCCATATTCTTTACGAGCTCAAGCATCTTGTTAGGCAGTGTACGATAATCCCATGCATTAAGCAATTGGTTTCCAAGCCTTCCGCCTGTCCCCGGCTCAGGCTCACCAAGCTTTCGTCCACCTGTGGAATCCTTCTCCTTCGCAAGAGAAATCTTGAAGCTTGAACTTTCGTCGTCGAAACCATCAGAAAATCCACCGCCAAAATCTATATTAAGTCCAAGGCTTGGCTTCTCAGTCTCATCTTCCGTATCATATTCATCATCATAAGTAGATTCTGAGAATTCTTCCCTTGTCAAATCAACCTTGAACGCTTCACCGTGATAGCCATAATTAGACTCCTGATTGTCAAATCCATATTCTGCCTGCCTGTCATAGTCTTCCTTCTCGGCAGCTTTTCTCTCACTCTCCTGCTTCTTCTCAAATTCTCTTAACTCGTCCGCATGAGAGGCCTCATATTCTGCCTCATAATCTGTATCATCTACATAGTCGTCATCAAAGGAAAAGAAGCTTGCCTGTCTCTGATTCTCAACCTCTTCATTGATTGCATCTACCGCGTTGACATTACCCTTTAAAATATTTAATATTGTATCATCAATCTTTGATTTATCTGAAGTATTATCCTCACCAAGCATATATAACACCCCTTTTTTATTCCACCTATGCTTGCGTATATACTAAAAATGCAGTAAACAATTTAACTTAACATCGCTTACTGCATTATTATAACACATTATACTTTTTTTGTCATTCAAAGAATACATTATTTATGCCACAGCGTCATTCATCTTCGCAAGCTTGGCAGCCTGGTCGGCAGCTATACAGCCATCAATAATCTCCTGTATATCTCCATCCATAATCTTATCCAGCTTATATAGTGTAAGACCTATTCTATGGTCGGTAACTCTTCCCTGAGGGAAGTTATAGGTTCTTATCTTCTCGGAACGGTCACCTGTACCTATCTGACTTCTTCTCGCCTCTGCCTCAGCATCATGTTGCTTCTGACACTCAAGATCATATAGCTTGGCGCGAAGCAAGGCAAATGCCTTCTCCTTATTCTGAAGCTGGGACTTCTCAGTCTGACTGTATATTACAATACCCGTCGGATAGTGAGTAAGACGAACTGCCGAGTCGGTTGTATTGACACACTGACCGCCATTACCCGAAGCACGCATAACATCTATACGGATATCCTTCTCGTCTATCTTAATATCCACCTCTTCTGCCTCAGGCATAACCGCAACTGTAATAGTTGAGGTATGAATTCTTCCACCAGATTCAGTCTCAGGAACTCTCTGAACACGATGTACTCCGCTCTCGTATTTAAGTACGGAATATGCACCCTTACCTGTAACCATAAATGTAACCGACTTCATACCGCCTATGCCAATTTCCTCAACCTCCATAGTCTCAACCTTCCAGCGTCTGCTCTCAGCATAGTGCACATACATACGATATATCTCGGCAGCAAAAAGCGCAGCCTCATCTCCGCCTGCACCAGCCCTTATTTCAACAATTACATTCTTATCATCATTAGGGTCCTTAGGTAAAAGAAGAATTTTGAGGTCCTGCTCGCATTTTTCGACCTGAACCTTAGCCTCATTTAACTCCTCCTTAACAAGCTCTCGCATCTCCTCGTCGTTTTCTTCATCAAGCATAACAAGACTGTCCTCTATAGTCTGTTTTGCTCCCTTGTATTCCTGATATTTTTCAACTATAGGCGAAAGCTCGCTTTGCTCCTTCATAAGATTCTTAAACCTCTCTGCATTAGACGCAACAGACGGGTCACTTAACTCACTTTGCAGCTCATCCAAACGAGCAACTAAATCTTCTAATCTATCAAACATAATTTCCTCCTGAATATAAAACATAATTTTTATATATCAACCAACAGATTATTTAACACTTCAATTATTATATAATTCGTCAAACAATAATTATATACATAAAACTATATCCGGCTAATAATCATGCTCTGCTGCATACGCAATGACAACCCTGTCAAGTCCTGCATAATCCTTAATAACATTAACATTCTCAAAACCATTTTCCAATAACAATTCTCTCACATCCTTATACTGTTCATAACCAATCTCAAGTAATAGTATACCATTTTTATACAAATATTTTCCGGCTTCTTCTGCTATCCTTCTGTAATATGATAATCCGTCACTGTCACCATCTAAAGCCAACCTCGGCTCATATTCTCTTACCTCTTCCATAATCTCATCTATATCAGAGGTCTTAATATATGGCGGATTAGACATTATTATATCATACCTGTCAACTATTCTATCAAATAAATCTGTCTTAATAAGCTTACAATCTGAATTTAATTTTAACTTATTCTTCTCTGCCACCGCCAAAGCATCCTTAGAGATATCAGCAAGGTGAATAATATCATTTATATATCTTGACTCACGCCTCTTAAGCTCGTAGCTTATACCGATACAGCCTGAACCGGTACACATATCAAGCGCCTTACACTCTCTGATATCACTCGTCAGCTCAAGAGCCTTTTCAACCAGAATTTCCGTCTCCTGTCTTGGAATGAGCACTCCATCCTCAGTTATAAACTCATAACCCATAAACTCCTGACTGCCCGTAATATATTGGCATGGCATATGTGTACTTCTTAAATTAAGACAATCCTTGTAAAATTCTATCTGATCTTCCGGCATATCCTCTGACATCATCATAAACATGTCCGTATAGCTTAAATCAAAGGCAAACCTCGCAAGAACCCTTGTGTCGCTCTCATAAGCTTCAATGTCTGAGTTTTTCAACAAATCCTGACCATATATAATCAATTCTCTAAGTGTCATACTGATTTTACTCTTCTAAAATATTAATCAACATCTATAACTTCATATTTTTTTGTTACTAATCATTTTCCTTTTTCATATCTTCAAGATATTCTCTCCAGTCAAACACTCCCTCGACAGCCTTGATAGCCACCTCAACCATATCCGGTGTCGGCTCGATGGTCGTAAGTCTCTGAACCCAGAGTCCGGGCTTACTTAAGACATTTGCACAAGTGTTATTATGACTGCCTGCATATCTTATGAACTCATAGGATATTCCGGCAATTACCGGAACAAGCAGCACGCGAAGCAATAATCTTAACCACAAAGTCTTTGAATCGATACACATAAATACGAGAATACTGACAATCATTACTATAAATAAAAAGCTCGTTCCGCATCTTTTGTGAAATCTTGTCGCCTTCATGACATTATCGACAGTAAGCTCATTCCCTGCTTCGAGACAGTTTATAGACTTATGCTCCGCACCATGATACATAAAGGTTCTCTTGATGTCCTCCGTCCTTGATATAAGAAATACATATAATAAAAATATCGCAAGCCTTATTATACCCTCTATAAGTCCAAGCAGAACATGACTTTCGATATATTTATCAAGAAGTGATACCAAAAATGCAGGAAGCAGCATAAATAAGCCTATAGCAAGAATTATTGACAGTGCTACCGTAAAGAACATCATAATTGAATCAGAGGTATCGGACTTTTTGTCTGCATTAACATTGGTCGAAGCTTTTTTATCTGACTCAGCAGATGAGTAATCAACATTCTCTGTCTCCTCATCATAAAAGGATGCAGAATAAGTAAGAGTTTTGACGCCTATTACAAGCGACTCAACAAAATTAAAGACACCTCTTACTATAGGCAGCCTGAAAAACAAACCCTTATCAGCCGCCGGCTTATAACTGTCTAACTTTACCTCTATTTCCTTATCAGGTTTACGAACAGCTATCGCGTATTTGTCCTTGTTTTTCATCATAACACCTTCAATAACCGCCTGTCCGCCTATACTTACCTTCGACATAATTTACCTCAAATAATTTTATAGGATATTTCCCATAAAGCAAAAAATATGACCTGCTACACATAATATGTAACAAGTCATAATTTTAATAGTCTATAGCTACTGTGCCTGAACACCATACTTACGATTGAACTTATCAATTCTACCACGAGCCTGTGCAGCCTTCTGCTGACCTGTGTAGAATGAATGGCACTTCGAACAGATTTCTACATGGATATCCTGCTTTGTTGAACCTGTTACAAACTCATTACCACAGTTACATACAACCTTTGCCTGATAATAATCCGGATGTATTCCTTCTCTCATGTTTTTCACCTCTTTAAACTAAAATCTCTATGAGAACAGGCAAACGCCTTAATTCTTCATACTCACAACGATAGCTATTTTAACATAGCATAACATTAAATTCAAGTACTTTTTTAAAATATTATTCTAACACTATCTTCTAAGAAGAGTTTTCTTTATATACTCTACAAATTCCTTGTTATTTTTGGTTCGTACGAAGAGCTTCAAAATCTCCTCTGCCTGTTCTTCCGCCCTTGCTCCCGACAAAGCCTTATGTATGCCATTTACAGCCTCCTGCTCATCAGGATTAAGCAACAAATCATCTCGTCTTGTACCGGATTTAGCTATATCAATAGCCGGAAATATACGCTTTTCAGAAAGTTTTCTGTCAAGTACAAGTTCCATATTACCTGTACCCTTGAACTCCTCAAACACTACATCATCCATCCTGCTTCCTGTCTCTATAAGTGCTGTAGCCAGTATAGTAAGACTTCCGCCCTCTCTCATATTTCTTGCAGCACCGAAAAATCTCTTAGGCATATGAAGCGCCGCAGGATCAAGACCTCCCGATAAAGTTCTTCCACTTGGCGGTACGGTAAGGTTATAGGCTCTCGCAAGCCTTGTGATACTGTCAAGGAGTATAACGACATCCTTTCCATGCTCAACAAGTCTCTTAGCTCTTTCAACAACCATTTCCGAAACTCTCTTGTGATGCTCAGGAAGCTCATCAAAGGTCGAATAAATAACCTCTACATTAGGTCCTTCAATAGACTCCCTTATATCGGTAACCTCTTCAGGTCTTTCATCTATAAGAAGTACAAGCATATGCATATCCTCGTTATTCCTGCTTATGCTCTTGGCAATAGCCTTAAGTAATGTTGTCTTACCAGCCTTAGGAGGTGATACAATCATACCTCTCTGACCTTTTCCTATAGGAGAAAGAAGATCAACAATCCTAATTGAAACCGGTGCTCCCGGTGTATCTAAGCTTATTCTCTGATTAGGAAAAATTGGTGTAAGATTCTCAAATGGTGTTCTCTTCGCAGCCTCAGAAGGTAAAAGCCCATTAATATGTGTGAGATAATGAAGTGCACTGAACTTCTCTCCCTGAGTCTTAAGTCTGATAGGACCACCAATTATATCGCCCTTCTTAAGACCGAATTTTCTAATCTGCTGTGGAGAAACATATATATCTCTGTCACCCGGAAGATAATTGTCACTTCGTATGAATCCATAGCCTTCATTCATTACCTCAAGAATACCATCTGCCATCTCACCACTATCAAGGTTAGCATCATACTCCTGACCATCAAAAATCTCAATTCTTTCCTCTATCTCAGGAGCTTCCTCCTCTCCATCTGACTCAGAAGCTTCCGACTCGGATTTTTCCTCCTGCTTAGTTTTATCCTCTGCAACAGGCTTAGCTGTCCTTGAAGTAGTCCTCGAAGAAGCTCTTGCTGTCTTAGTATCTGACACTTTCTCTGCTTTATCAACCGAACTGCCCTTTGTATTCTTTGTATTCTTTACATCCTTTGTATCCTTGGCCTCTTCTTTTTTATTTTCTGCTTCACTGCCCGTACTCTGTTTTTTTGATGTTAATAATTCTACATTTTCAAGAAGCTGTGCAAGTTCCCCCTTCTTCAATGTCGAAATATTTCTAATTCCTTTTTCTTTTGCATACTGCCTTAATTCTGCTAATGATGCTTTTCTAAAGTCCATATTTTCTCCTTTTAAATAATCAACAATTTTACATCGGGTATCTAAAGATGTCTAAATACATTCCAGAATATCCTAAAATAAGATATATTTATTTTATCATACTTTTTTATTAAGGTAAACAAAAAAATAATAATTTTCTTGATTTTTAACTATAATTATCGTATCATTTTACTTATCCCACATTACATTTTGTCGTTTTTGAGAGGATTTTGGACGATGGAAGGTCTACTACTATACAAATTAATTATATTGTTCATGCTGGACAGAACCGACTATACTATGACTAACTCACTGATTTCTAATTTTATAGTCGGCAAAGAATATACAAATGTTTTTAATCTTCATGAGTCCTTAAGTGAGCTGATTGATAGCAGTTTTATATCAACAGACACCATACGCGACACTATACATTATAAAATCACCAATTCCGGTGAAGAAGCATTATCATATTTCGAGAACAGACTTCCGTATGCCATCAAGGAGGATATACTCGAATACCTTAAGTCAGAGAAAATCAATGTTAAAAATGAATCCGAGATATATGCAGATTATTTTTATAATGGTTCTAACTGGTATACTGTCCAATGTGTAATCAAGGATAGGAAGGAAACCTTAATTGACCTGAAATTCGATGTACCTGCCAAGTCACAGGCTGAAACCATATGTAATAACTGGCGTTCCAAAAGCTCAGAGATATATGAGTACCTTATCGGTCAACTCTGGACAAGCGAATAATGAAACAATCACTCCTCTGTCTTATCCTGTATAAGCTCCCATATCTCATTTACTCCCTGCTTAGTTACCGCAGAAAAAGGAATTATAACCCCTTCTTTATCCATACCAAGCGTTTCTCTTATAATTTTTACATTTTTTAAAAGCTGGCTTCTCTTAATTTTATCAAGCTTTGTTGCAATAACTACAGGCTCATATCCGTTACTAACTATCCAATCATACATTGTTACATCATTTTCACCGGGCTCATGTCTTATATCTACAAGAAGAAACACAATCTTTATCTGCCCGGATTTATGTAGATATCTCTCAATCATCTTACCCCATTTATTTCTTATCTCCTGAGAAACCTTTGCATATCCATAGCCCGGTAAATCTACAAAATATAATTTCTTATTTATATTATAAAAATTAATCGTCTGTGTTTTGCCCGGAGATGACGAGGTTCTGGCAAGAGATTTCCTATTCAGTAATCCATTAATCAATGACGATTTTCCTACATTAGACTTTCCTGCAAATACCACCTCTGGTAATTCATTCTCTGGTAATTTACTTGTTATGCCACACACTGTCTCAAGCTCCGCACTTCTTATAATCATATTCTTATCCTCTCTGTAAACATATACACAACGCACTTAAGGCCAAATATAAGCAGGTGTCTGCTGCAACTCGCAAGCAGACACCTGCTTATATTCGCCCTTAGTGTGCTATTACATACTATATAATAATATTTTATAATGTTTATGCTATACTGTCTGCGCTGCTGTGCCTTACATGACGCTTCAGGGTTGTCTTTTTGCTTCTCGGAGACTCCGAATAGGTTATAATCGGATCTGCACCATCAGCAACAACCTCTTTTGTAATGACACATTTTTCTATATATTCATTAGATGGTACTTCATACATAAGGTCCATAACAACCTTCTCAATAATGGAACGAAGTCCTCTCGCACCCGTCTTACGTGACATAGCTTCCTTTGCTATCTCTCTTAATGCATCCTCCTCGAATTCAAGGTCAACACCATCAAGCTCGAATAACTTCATATACTGCTTGCATATTGCACTCTTCGGCTCTGAGAGAATTCTAACAAGTGCATCCTCATCAAGCATATCAAGTGATACTGATACAGGTACACGACCTACGAACTCCGGGATTAAGCCATATTTTACATAATCCTCAGGAAGCACCTTCTTAAGTATCTCTCCCGGATTTTCCTTATAATTAAGGTTTAAATCTGCATTAAATCCTATCGACTTCTGACCAATTCTGTTCTCAATTATCTTATCCATTCCTTCAAATGCACCACCGCATATGAATAATATATTAGTGGTATCAATCTGAATGAACTCCTGCTGAGGATGCTTGCGGCCTCCCTGTGGAGGTACAGATGCAATTGTTCCCTCAATAATCTTAAGTAATGCCTGCTGAACGCCTTCACCCGATACATCTCTAGTGATGGAGACATTCTCAGATTTCTTGGTTATCTTGTCTATCTCATCAATATAGATAATACCGTATTCTGCCCTGTCTATATCATAGTCAGCAGCCTGAATAAGCTTAAGTAAGATATTCTCCACATCCTCACCTACATAACCTGCCTCTGTAAGCGCTGTAGCATCTGCTATAGCAAATGGCACATTTAAAAGCTTAGCAAGTGTCTGTGCAAGGTATGTCTTACCGGAACCTGTAGGTCCAATCATTATAATATTACTCTTCTGAAGCTCGACATCGAAATCCTTCTCTGCCAAAATTCTCTTATAATGATTATACACGGCTACGGAGAGCACCTTCTTGGCAACATCCTGTCCAATGACATAATCATCAAGGAATTCATTTATCTCCTTCGGAGTCAGTAGATTGATTTCTGTATCCATCATCTCGCTGTCGAACTCATCCTGAATAATCTCCGAACATATATCTATACATTCATCACATATATATACATTTGGTCCGGCGATAAGCTTTCTAACCTGTTCCTGACTCTTATTACAGAAGGAACATCTTAATTTTTTTCTATCGTCTACACGATTTGCCATATTTGACACCTCTTAAATATTATACTCTGTTTTCCATTATATGATCTATCAATCCATAACTAAGTGCATCTTCTGCAGATAACCAGTTATCTCTGTCTGTATCCTTCTCAATAACCTCAAGCGGCTGTCCGGTTGCTTCGCTTAATATTCTGTTAAGTCTGTCCTTAGTCTTAAGTATGTGGTCAGCAGTTATCTTGATGTCTGATGCCTGACCTTTAGCACCACCAAGTGGCTGATGTATCATAATCTCTGAATTTGGAAGCGCATATCTCTTACCCTTTGTACCTCCTGCAAGTAAAAATGCACCCATACTCGCAGCCATTCCGACGCATATAGTAGATACATCGCATTTGATATATCTCATCGTATCATATATACCCCATCCTGCACTTACAGAGCCTCCCGGGCTGTTGATATACAGGCTTATATCCTTTGTTGCATCTTCTGACTCAAGGAATAAAAGCTGGGCGATAACAAGATTTGCAGTTTGATCTGTAACCTCGTCACCTAAAAAAATTATTCTTTCCTTTAATAGTCTTGAGTAGATGTCATAAGAACGCTCGCCCTTACTGGTCTGCTCAATGACCATAGGTACTAATGCCATATTTATACCTCCTTACTATTGTCCACAACAAGCTTCAATGCTTCCTTGGCAGCCAAATCACGCTTGATTGATTCTAACTCCTTGTCTCCCATAATATCCTTAAGCTTATCAACCTCCATCTGATAAGCCTCAGCCATAGTCTTAAGTTCTTCCTCTACAGCCTCCTCTGATGGAGTTATACCCTCCTTCTTGGCTATAGCATCAAGCACAAGACCTGATTTGATTCTTGCTATGGCATCAGGCTTAATCTGCTCCATAAGCTGCTCCTTAGATGAGCCTGTGAGCTTAAGATACTGGTCGATATTAAGCCCCTGATACATCATGCTATTAGCAAATTCATTGAACATCTGCTCCTGATTATATTCTATCATAGGCTCAGGTATTTCAATCTCTGAAGCCTCAGCAATCTTATCAATAAGCTTGTTCTCCTTCTCTGTCTGTACGCTCTTCTCCTTCTTAGCAGCAAGAAGCTTCTTAGTATCCTCCTTATACTCCTCGAAGGTATCAAACTCTGATACTTCCTCTGCGAACTCATCATCTAACTCAGGAAGCTCAGTAGCATTTATGCCTATCAGCTCACACTTGAAAACTGCCGGCTTACCGGCAAGATTAGCAGCCTGATAATCCTCAGGGAAAGTAACATTTACATCAAACTTGTCACCTATATTCTTGCCAACTATCTGGTCTTCAAATCCATCTATAAATGTATGTGAACCAAGAGTAAGCTTATAATTCTCACCCTTGCCACCCTCGAACGCTTCTTCATTCACATATCCGTCAAAATTAATGGTAACCTCGTCATCAAGCTGTGCAGCTCTAGCCTCAACAGGTACTGAACGGGAATTCTCCTTCTGAGCTTTAAGTATCTCAGCCATAACCTCGTCTTCGGAAACCTCAGTATCAATCTTCTCAATCTCAATACCCTTATATTCGCCTAATTTAATCTCAGGCTTTATAGCTACAACAGCAGTGAAGATGAAAGGCTTACCCTTCTCAATCTGCTCTACATCTATCTCAGGATTTGATACAATCTCCTCCTCACATTCCTCTATTTCCTTTGGATAATATTCATTTATAAGCGCATTAGCTGCATCTTCATAAAAAATTTCCGGTCCGTACATCTTCTCGATAAATGCCTGTGGCACTTTGCCCTTTCTGAAGCCCGGAACAGAGAATTTACTTTTCTGCTTATTATATGCGGCAGTTGTTGCCTTAACAAAATCCTCAGCCGGTACCTCTATAGTAAGCTTGGCCATACTTCCTTCTAATTTTTCTACTGATAAACTCATTTTTATTCCTCCTTGTGTTATCTTCATAAGCACTATCCGATGTATTATACCACAATAAAGCGAGTCAAGCAAGTGCGAAAGCACTTATTTGACGAGCTAATGCAATAACTTTTTTAACAAAGAAAAGGAGCCTGTTTATATAATATGCGATAACAAAATATATTATCACACATCAAAACAAGCCCCATAATAAGCATATCTAAGCAAATCCGATAAAGCAAAGCATTATCAAAAAGCTTATCAGATACTACTTACCTGACATCTGCTGTTCCTGTCTCTTGATCATCTGTCTAACCATCTCGCCACCGATTGAACCAGACTCACGAGAAGTTAAATCTCCGTTATAACCCTGCTTAAGATTAACGCCAAGCTCACTTGCAACTTCCATCTTAAACTTGTTCATAGCGTCCTTAGCTTCTGCACCACTTGCATAGCTGTTTGAATTTGAATTTGTCATAATAACATACCTCCATTTATTTAAAAGACATTTTCTTGTCTTAGGGATATTATTACACCAATTTCAAATATTATTATAGTTAATTTCTGGCAAAAAAAGACCGATTAACCTTATATAAAGGCAATCGGTCTTAGTTTACTTAATATTAATTTTATTTTTGCTCATTTTTAGCCTTTTTTCTTAAGATTAAAATTCCAAATGATGATGAAATCATAACAAGCATAGCTACTGCTATAGGCGTTGCATCACCAGTCTTTGGTGAACCTGCAGAACCCATATAAGTATATCTTACAGGTTCAGTTGAGATATCATTAGCCCCTGATGGTGTGCTTGTAGAATTGCCAGGTGTAACTGTTGCCGTCGGAGCAGTATTTCCGGTATTACCTGTGTTACCGGTATTGCCCGGATTTCCGTTATTGCCGGTGTTTCCTGAATTGCCACCATTACCGTTATTGCCTGAATTACCGTTATTACCCGGTGCTTCAGTAGTCGGCTTATCATTATTACCCGGCGCCTCGGTAGTCGGCTTATCATTATTACCCGGATCTTCAGTAGTCGGATCTTCATTTATCTTCTTAGCTGTAAACCACGCTGAAATAATCGTATCTCCTGTAATAGCCGAATAATCCGTATCCCATCCCTCAAAGGTATATGTATACTTGGCAGTAGCTGTCTTCGTCGGAGTCTTTGTAGGAGGAGTAGCCGCAGTACCGCTCTTCACCGTCTCCGTCTTCATTATATTTCCGTCTCCGTCAAGCCATTTTACCGTATATGTTATATCACTTTCCACATATCTGTAAAGTGCATATACTGAGAATCTGTCAGTCGTAATGGTTACATAATTCGTGCTTAATACTGCCTCTGAACCGTTTACCCAGGACTTAAACGAGTAATCCGTATCTGAACCATGAAGTGAAGCAACATGTATATTCTCACCCGAGAGACTTCCAAGTGGGAAGGATACTGTAACAGGCTCGGCAAGTCTTGTGATATTCTTAGGTGTATCATTTACCAATTCACCATTTGCATTTCTTACTTCCTTAACAATCTCAAGGTCGATATATCTTTCAATAACTGCTGTATTACCAAGTCTATCCTCAAATATCGTCTCTGTTGTATCACTTATACTGCTTACATCCATATAGCTTGCATAAAGAGTAATCTTAATCGTACCACCATTGGCTACTACAGCAAGGTCAGCCTCACTTACATTACCATTGTATAATGCAGTGTTGTATATCTTATCCAATCCATCTACAGTAAGTGCAACTGCATTATCCTCAAGGACAACCTCCGTACTTAATCCATCAAGGACAAGATTAATTCCTCCATCGGATGCATAGGTTGTCGGATAAACAATTCCACCTTTCTCAAGAGTTACAGATGTCTCTTTGGTAAGGAAACCATCTGAAGCTACTACTCTGTAGGTTCCATCCGATATATCTGAGAATTTGAATTCTTCATCACCACTGCTAAGTCCTACTGACTTAATATAGGTATTGCCATCATACAAGGATACATATATAGGATAATTCTTCAAATCATCAGCAAGAGTTCCTGCATATTTTGCAGAGCCGTATACAACACCTGTAGCTTCTCTGCTGCTGGTCTTGAAGCTTCCCTCATAGGTCTTTACTTCCTTAGAAGTCTTAGTCGATGCATATACCTTATAATCATATTTGGTATTCGGAGTAAGGTTAGTAAAGTTGTACTCCATACTCTTACCATATGATGTATCGTATTTATTAGACAGGCAGGTATCATATGAACTGTCTGTTGACTTCTTATACTGTATGTAACATTCATCTATGTCATAGGTTCCCTTGTATATATCAGCACTAAGATTTGCTGAAGTCTCCTGTATATCCATTACCGGATTTACTGAAAGTCTCATAGGTACAAAGTCTATGGTATCTGATACATTTCCTGCAACATCCTCAGACACTATAGTGAAGTTTTCAGCAGATGCCGTCGAGAAGCTTCCTGTTATAACTCCATCATTATCTGTTACAGTTACAGGACTGCCATTTACAAGCACCTTAGATGTATTAACTCCGCTTATATCATCTTTAGACTTGAAATTAATGACTATATTTCCATTGTCATCAACAGTGGATTCTGTAATCTCTAAGGATGGCTTCTTGGTATCAACAAATAATGTAACTTCTGCTTCATCGCTTGTCACACCGGAAAAGCTTACGCTCCAGGCTACTATTGTAACCTCGCCTCGCTCTGCCAAATCAAAGCTAAATTCTCCACTTGTACTGGTAACAGTTTTTTCAGACACTACTGAGTTATTTATAATGTTATAATATGTAGTTACAGGAACTCCATCAGCAGTTTCGCGCTGTGATTTGATTGTTATCTTAGGGCTCTCTGATATATACCACTTTCCGTTACCCTTAGTTCCGTCTACACTAATTTCAGGAGTAGCAGGTACCTCAGTAGAGAGATTAGTTATTTCCTTTGTGTAAGTATTAACATTTCCCGCCTTATCTGTCGCTTCTATAGTATATAAACCATTCTCTGTTATCTCATAGGTATAGCTTGACTCTGCGCCCCAGCTCTTAAGCTCTTTTCTGTTCTCGCCCTCACCAAAATAGAGTTTAACTGATGATATACCACTTTCATTCGCGCCCTCTGTAGCCGTAAATGTAAAGTCTATTGAATTATCAAATCCACTTGCTGAGTAGCTTGTATTATCCTCTATTGCAGGCTTAATACAATCAAGAAGATACGGACCTGCATTCTCTAATTCTATACTATTGTTCGCATTATCATATAATACCGCTGAAATATTATATTCTCCTGCAGGAATATTCTCCGAATTAAGTATACCTGAGAAAGTATATCCTGTTATCTTTTTATAATCTGTGGCTGAGTTTATATTTGTAAGGTCGTATCCGGCATTCTCCTTAGTAGGATTTACAGCTCCTGTACTGTCTGTAATATTCCAGATTATATACTGTAATCCACTCTGATTATCCGTAGCAGTCGTACTATAGGACAGACTGTTATACCAGATTCCTTCTGCCGCAGGATTACCATCTGAATCCGTAACGATTATATCTGAGCCGGTTATACTGTTCTCTACCATCCATTCATAATAATCAGACATTGAGAACAGGTCCTCATTTAACTTAATATAGCTTTCATCAGATGTTTTACCGGCTATATTAGTTGCATAAACCTTAAGCTTACCATATGTAGATGTACCAATATTTACAGTCGCTTCGTAGTTGCCTGTTGCGTCATCCTTAGTCATATTCGCTGTTCCTGAAGTAAGCACATTATTTTTATCATCGGTAAATGTGTAATAAAGAGTATCACAAGCGCTTCCTCCGACCGATTTATATATAAATTTAATGCTTACGCTCTCTACTGCGGAACCGCCTATAGTCTGTGTATGATAGTAAGCGCCGAAATCCGTCTCGTTAAAATAATCGGTATTTGGTGTAACAGTAAAGCTCTGCAACACAGGTCCATTTCCATCGACATTTATATTATTAAGCGTAACTGTCTTGGTAATAGCTCCGGTTGATGAATTAAGCATCTGCAGAACTATTGTCTGATTCTCACCGTTATCTATCGTTACATAGTTGGAGAACAAAGCCTCAGCCGCACTTTTACTCATAGACTCTGTTATATCTCCACCTTCTACAACTCTTATTTTATCATATCCATTGTCAGGAGATATTGTAAGTCCCGGATATACACCGTTGACAGGCTGCTTGCTAAGCTTGTAATAGCCTTCTCCTTCTTCACGGTCTACATAAAATACTGTACTTGGTGCTTCTACTGCATAGTTCGTGCCTGCAGAGCTAAATACAGGCTTTATAGTATAACCGGGGTTCGTATTAACCGGACTGTATATCGTTCTTGCACAATCCCAGCCTGTAAATCCAAGCTTGCTTTCTATAAAGCTCATACGCGCCGTATCATCATTTGCAATGCTATAATAATATTCCCTGTCACTCTTAACCGAATCCGAAGCAGAATACGATGATAATTTGTCAGGATTAGATATAACCAAAGTATACTGAGGTCTTTCTTCTCCGAAGAGAACTGTATCAGACGCACTCTCATCAACCTTCTTAATCTCTACCGGAATTAATACTCTTTCGACCTCAGCGACATTATCCACATGAGCATTACCGCTTGTGTCAACATCTGTAAGTATATATTTATCCGCTTTAGCTCCGACAAGACTTACATTATATAAGGTTGCACCTTTATTTGTACCGGCATTAGCATCATCAAGATCGGCAACCTGATTAAAGGTAGCATAAACATCATCTGTTGCCCCCTTAATCACAACCGGAGAATCAATACTACATTTACCGGAAGTGGTAATTTTACTATCACCATCATAGGTTTTAGACAAGTCTTTTCCTGCCCCATCCTTAACTGTAGTATTATCTAAGGTTACTTCCTTTTTCTTCGAATAAAATGTGACACTTCTTGATTCCGGTGTCTCGTTCTCCTTCTGATTTTCATCAGCTATCTGAATGGTTAATATGACTCCTTTGACATTATCAACATCACTTATATCAGTAAGCTGACCCGACACCACGAAGCCTGTCTGTTTACCTCCGTTTGTAGTCTGAGTTATGCTAAGTCCAAGGTCATTAATTGCACCTTCTCCGGCAGTTATGGTATATGTAAAATTATCCTCATTTGATGCAGCACCTAAATATACTGTATCTATATTTATTGAAATCGTATCACCATACTCGGCTGTTACGGTTTTATATTCGTTATCAATTGTTGCACCTGTTCCGGATAGAGTAATATTAACATCCTTATATATCCATACTGCTGTGAGTGGTGTACCATAATCAGCTAAGTTATCTCCGGATTCAGTTTTGGCAAGTGAATTAACCTGCTCAACCGTAAGAGTTGCTCCGGGTGCATATTCATTTGTACCGTCTGTCCAGTGGCTAAGCTTGTAGCCCTTACTTGTTGCCAGCGCACTTACAGCATCAGCATCCGGAAGTGTTACTGTTGCATCATATGTACAACCAACATCAATAGTCTGATTATCCCCTGTTAAAACAACATATGTACCATCAGGATTAACATCACAGGAAATCTTGAAGGTCTGTGGTGACCATTGAGCAGTAAATTCAACATTACCTGTTATATCAATAGTTTTTCCTTCTTCATAAAAGGTTTCACCTAAATTAAGTCCCTGATAATCATAAGCGAATTTTGTAAATTCATAATCAGTTGCACTTCCAACAGTCATAGAGGCCGCAGCAGAAATATCATTTGACGGTTCAGCTAAGGTTACTGTTACATTCTTTGTTTCATTACCACTTATTATACTTACATTATAGCTTTTTCGCATAGCCTTATAATATATATTTATTGTCGAACCGTCAGACTCTGCGTTCCAATCTTCCGGATTTTTACTTGATATATCAGCTTCGGTTGTACATGAACTATCCGTATATGGTCCTGTTACTTCAATACCTGCATCTCCACCATTGCTCCAGTCTGCTCTTACAGCAGATATGTCAAGTGAGGTAATTTCGCCATCATCATTTGAGACCTGGCCGGCAACAGTATCATTATAATCAGTTGCATTGTTTTTATATACAACAATATAATTGGCAGAATAAGCACCTGTTGCACCAACTAAATCCAACTCTGTCGTATCTATACCATTTAATGCAGCCATTGCAACAGCACTTAAATTATTATTATCAAGAGTATCAAGGTTTTGATTAAGAACATTATCAGTTAAGGTTTCTGTGGTTTCTTCTTCAGATGAGGCATCAAGGACATTATCAGCTATATCACCTTCCGTTGTGGCATCGCCATCTGCTTCTGTTACAGCTTCGGTATCTGTATCATCAGAATCGTCATTCACGGAATCGTCTGACTCTGCAGCCTCAGCATCAGCAACTTCATTATCCGTCACATCAGAAGTATCAACTACCTCTTCAGTGCTTTCTTCTATGCTTGCTTCAGTACTTTCCTCCGTGCTTATATTCGGTTCTTCACTATCATCTAACGCTGATGAAGTGAGAAACAGTGATTGTGTAATCAAGAGCGCAACTATAGAAACTGACGCAACAAGTCTCTTTCCATTGCCTCTACCCCAATATACAGCATGAGAGATTGCACTGATAATAGCAACAAGAATAAGCGTAGGATAAACCAATATCCTATGCTTTTTACCGACATCAAGCAGCTTTCTGATTAATTTGTCCTTAATATTCATCTTTCCACCTCGATAATTTATATTAATTTTAAAGTCTCGTATGCCATAATATGTCCATAATATTTTACAGTATAACACATATTCTCAGAAAATAAAATACTTTTTTATGTAAAATCTACAAAATATAGTATTTTTTGTAATTTTTTAAGTTTATTTTGTATTTTATTTTTCTGAGCATATTATTTCATTTATTATATCGGAGAATTCTATGAAAAAATGAATATTTTTATTATTTGAACCAGTCCTGTTTCCATAACGGCATGTATTTACCTTCATAAAAATCCTTTAGGTTATCATTAAGGTATTCCTCTTCCTTACTTTTTTCTTCCTCACTCATTCCCTTTCTATAAAACGGCTGCTCTTTTACCAGCATATCGCTGTAATATTCACTATATGTAAGCTTTCTTCTATTGTCATGTTTTTTCTTTTGCTCATCAAATTCTTTTTTCTCTTCCATCGTTATACCCCATTTCATATCATAAATTCTTTGCATGCTAAAGTATTTATAGATTATAAAATAGGATATTTTATGTCAATAGATTTTCCAAAAAGCAACAAATCGTGTCATTTTTATGTAAACCAAGTGCAATTATGTTAACCAAATTGTATATAAAGGGCCGTATTATTAACATGATTACGCAGACAGACAGCTATGGTAACTTGCAATCAATTTACTAAATCAGTAAACTCGGATTCTTTGTCTTCGCACGAAATCGTGAACTCGCTTTGCTCAGACAGCACGATTTCTGAGCGAATACATACGAACCACTCATTTCTGATTTTACGTAAATTGTGCAAAATGTTACCATAGCTGTCTGTCTGCGTAACCACATCAACAATACAACCTTATTATATACACAAATTAACATTATGCTTAATTTGCTAAATAAAGCAACCTTATTTGTCCAATAAAAATTCACTTAGTATTACATTGCTTACATCTATGCCCATGTCGGTTAAATATATGCGGTCATCAGTCATAGCCATATAGCCATCTCCGATGTACTTGTTAAGCACCGGACCGTAGACCTCGAATATGTCTTTATTGAAGCGTTCTTCAAAGTCACTTCTGCTTACTCCGCAGGTCATACGAAGTCCCAAGAACATAAATTCCTCCATACGTGAATCTATATATATCGGAGTTATGTTCTCGCGTAGCATCTTCGTTGTATCGTTATACAGCTTCTCGAGATTATCTGCGTCTGAGAATTTATCCGTGAGCTCCTCAAGTGTGTCTATATAGTATCGTATCGCCCTTGTGTTGTTGAAGCGCTTGCCCTGAAAATACGATGATGCTCCAAGTCCAAAGCCGATGTATTCTCCGCCTGTCCAGTAGACCATATTGTGTCTGCACTCGTATCCCGGCTTGGCATAGTTTGAAAACTCATATCTGTCATATCTTTTTGCCGACAAAAGCTTTTTGGTTATCTCGTACATTCTCCTGTCAATTATCTCAGGCGGCAGGTCGTTTAACACGCTCTCATCACTCGCAAAAGGAGTTCCCTCTTCTATGGAAAGTGAATAAGCGGATATATGCTCAGGCTCGAATTCGAGCACCTTAGACAATGTATCTACATATGAATGTATGCTCTGTCCCGGAAGTCCCGACATTACATCTATATTTATATTATCGAAGCCGGCACGCCTTGCCGCCTTATAGCTTGCTACAAACTGGTCGAAGTTATGAAGCCTTCCGAGCCTTTTCAGCATCTCATCATCTGCTGATTGAAGCCCTATGCTTATGCGGTTTATACCGGCTAATTTGTATCCGGTAAGCTTCTGGTGGCGGAGCGTACCAGGATTAGCCTCAATAGTTATCTCGGCATCCTTCTCCACCTTAAAAGTCTTCCTTATATATGCCATAATATTCGTAATAAGTGATTCATCAAGTATGGACGGCGTTCCGCCTCCTATGAATATGGTTCTTACTATATATTCATCCGATACCGGTTCATAGAGTTTTATCTCCTGACATACAGCATCTACATAGCGAAGCATGGTCTGATAGCTCTCGCCGTCAAAGGATAAAAAATCACAATATTTGCACTTAACTGCGCAAAATGGTATATGAACATAAAGACTTACATATCTCATTTGTAAACCTACTCCTCATCTAATTTAAGAACACTCATAAATGCCTTCTGTGGTATCTCTACATTTCCCACCTGACGCATCCTCTTCTTGCCCTCTTTTTGTTTTTCTAACAATTTTCGTTTTCTGGTTATGTCGCCGCCGTAGCATTTTGCCAATACATCCTTACGCATAGCCTTGACAGTCTCTCTTGCGATTACCTTGCTTCCGATAGCCGCCTGTATAGGAATCTCGAATAAGTGTCTTGGTATCTCTTCCTTAAGCTTATCACACATTTTTCTGCCCCGCTCATAAGCCGTATCCTTGTGAAGTATGAACGAAAGTGCGTCCACCTCTTCTTTATTTATAAGTATATCCAGCTTGACAAGGTCTGACCTGACATAGCCCTTGAATTCATAATCAAATGATGCATAGCCCCTCGACCTTGATTTTAAGGCATCGAAGAAATCATATATTATCTCATTTAACGGTAAATCATACTTTAGCAGAGCACGAGTTGTCTCCATATATTCCATACTTTTATAGACACCACGCCTCTCCTGACATAGCTGCATTATCGCACCTACATAATCTGTAGTAACCATTATCTCCGCTGATACGAAAGGCTCCTCCATATAATCTATAACAGATGGGTCAGGAAGATTAGACGGATTGGTGAGTTCTATAACCTCGCCGTCAGTCTTATGCACTCTGTATACTACGCCCGGTGCCGTCGTCACAAGATCAAGGTTATATTCTCTCTCAAGCCGCTCCTGTATTATCTCAAGATGTAACAGTCCTAAGAATCCGCATCTAAATCCGAAGCCAAGTGCTATCGAGGTTTCAGGCTCATAGCTTAGTGACGCATCATTTAACTGAAGCTTCTCCAAGGCATCTCTTAAATCAGGATATTTAGCACCATCTGCCGGATATAGTCCGCAGTATACCATCGGATTAGCCTTTTTATATCCCGGAAGCGCCTCTGCACAAGGGTTGTCGGCATCGGTTACTGTATCACCGACTGTTGTATCCTTGACATTCTTAAGACTTGCGGTTATATATCCAACCATTCCCGCGCTGAGCTCATCACAAGGTATGAACTGTCCTGCACCGAATATTCCTACCTGCACGACCTCTGCCTCTGCTCCTGTCGCCAGCATTTTTATCCTTGTTCCCTTCGCACACACGCCGTCAAATACCCGGCAGAATATTATAACTCCCTTATAGGAATCATATAGACTGTCGAATATAAGTGCCTTAAACGGCGCATCTACATCACCGTTCGGACAAGGTATTTTGGTAACTATCTGCTCTAATACCTCTTCTATATTTATTCCGTTCTTTGCAGAGATAAGAGGTGCGTCCTGTGCCTCTATACCTATTACATCCTCTATCTCGTTCTTGACTCTCTCCGGATCTGCTGATGGGAGGTCAATCTTATTGATAACCGGCATCACATCAAGGTTATGGTCCACTGCAAGATATACATTCGCAAGGGTCTGTGCCTCTATGCCCTGCGCCGCATCAACTACAAGTACGGCTCCCTCGCATGCAGCCAGACTTCTTGATACCTCATAATTAAAATCCACATGTCCCGGAGTATCTATCAGATTAAAGATGTATTCCTTACCGTCATTCGCCTTATATATAATACGCACCGACTGTGCCTTTATTGTAATGCCACGCTCACGCTCAAGATCCATATTATCAAGCACCTGCTCCTGCATCTCGCGGCTGGTAAGGGTGCCTGTCTTTTCTATTATTCTGTCGGCAAGAGTTGATTTACCGTGGTCGATATGTGCTATTATGCAAAAATTCCTGATTAAGCTTTGGTCTAAATGTGCCATGTCTTTTCCTCACTAAAATAAGCTATATACTACTATAAGGTTACATAATCAGATAAAGTCACCGCAGGCACGTTCTCACTAAGATTCGCACGCAGCGGTACTAAGCGTCTTAATCCTGTTAAAACATATTAACTCGCATTCGCTCGTTATATGTTTTCCAGTCTTAATCCACTAACTACCGGCGGCTCATATTACCTGCTTGTGACTTCATCTGATATACGTAACCTTGCTGAATTTTTAACTTATATATTTTCCGAGGAAAAGTATAGCACATATCTGTGCGGTATAGCAATTTATTTTTTGATTAAGGTTTAAGTATTGAACATTATTTGTGTAATTGTTGTATTGTCAGTTTGGGCTTAGGACGGTGTAAATTATACGAGCGAGAGGTATCATTGCATTCTTGGCTTCCTCGACCGTGTTGGTCTGGGCACCGACTTCGACGAGTGAGGCACGAGGCAGCTTCTCAAGATTAAAGCTGTAGCCTCTTATATATATTCTTCTTAACAGGTCACCGTATAATGCTTTGCCCGCAAGGTGCATCTGCAAGCTGAATGCTAAGTTATCAATCTTATTGGGATTATACAGGTAGTCTATATCACCATTTAGGTTAAGTCGGCTAACGCCGTTTAAGAACATTATCTGCGCAGTCGGTCTGCCATCTATTACACGCATAAGCTTAAGGTCTTCTCTTACTCCGTCTCTATGTAAATCTATCACGACCTGTATCGACGGATTCTCTGCCAATACTCTGTCTACTGCATCACCCGACAGTGTGTATGCATAGCTTCTGTCAAGTACGCCGTCCACCATATCATACACATTTCTGTCGTGATAGGTTTTTATTCCGTAGTCCTCCTCAAGTATTCGAGTCAGCTCGTCGCCCACGCCTATAACTGTATCCTCAGTCACACCCTCTCTGCTGTCCGCAAATGCCTCACTTCCATGTGTGTGATATATAAGCACCTTGTAGTCATCTCCCGACAGGTCTATACTCATATCCATATTAAGAAGTGTGTCCGGGTCTATTTCCTCCGGAAGCACACTTGTTGAGCTGTCTACAGCATAGCAGTTCTCGAGCATGAATTCATAATCACGAAGCTGCTCCATAGTATAATATATCCCTGACGGATTGACTCCTGCCGTAGCCGTTACATACAAATCACTGTCATCAACATACGGATTTTCCTCTGTAGTCTGCTCAGTGGTTGTGGTAATATTTTCGTTCGAATTATCCGTTAAATTATCAGATGCGGAAGATACACTATCGTTATTACCATACGCATTTTCAGATGTGTCAGTTCCTCTTCTATCATCACTTACATCTGACAATATATCAGTATTGGCTTTGATGTAATCATAATTATCAAAATCATTATACGATAAGTCATAACCATCATCATATTTCTCATTATTGAGCGTTAGTATCGGAATCAGCTCATACAGAAACTCGTCCCCGTTATGACCGCTTAGGACACACATAGGTATCATTTCATCACGAAAATTTTTTAGCAAAATTTCTGACAGCAATGAAGACTTGACAATTATGAACATGCTTATTCCTATTACTATGAAACAATATAAATATTCTATAAAGCTTTTTAATTTTTCCATAGTAAAATATATGCTTTAATTCCGTTTATAATTCAAAAAACCATTTATGGCTTCCGAAATTGTATAAGAAACCCTCTTAACTGCTTCATCAATATTTTTCGGTGTCACGAACATTGCTGCCAAATCCGGCTCAAGCAGATTGCAGGCTATCTCGTACTTTTCAGCATCGGTAAATCGGTCAAGTCTGTCTTCATCATCTGTACCTCTGTTTTTTTCTTCATCAGTATCTTTAGTTTTGTCGTTGTTTTTGTTATTTCTTCCATTATATTCTTTTGATTTATTTTTTTTGTTATCCTTTGTTTCGCTTGATTTACCAACCTCACCTCGTAATACATTAACCATCCCCTCTACAGACTGATATACAATAGCCGGAACAGATATAACGGTCGGCACTCCTATCGCAATAACCTTTACACCAAGCGTCTTCTTGTCAAGCTTCGCCCGATTGTTCCCCACTCCGGCTCCGGGATTTATACCGGTATCGCATATCTGTATCGTCGAATTAAGTCTGTCAGGCTCTCTTGCTGCGAGCGCATCTATGGCAATCACTACATCAGGCTTAACCTTGTCGCAGACGGATTTTATGATAACGCTTGTCTCTATGCCGGTCTGCGCCATAACTCCGGGTGCAAGCGCCGACAGCTCCTTATCCTCCTTTACAAGTCCCTCGTTTATCAGATGTCTCGTTATATAAAGGTTGTCAATCACAAGCGGTCCTAAAGAATCGGGAGTAATGGCTCTGTTCCCAAGCCCTATAACCATTATCTTATCTGCCTTACCTATCATCTTGGCAAGATTGTGATGAAGTATCTGCATAAAGGATTTATTGATGCTGTCGTCTCCCTCACGCAGACTCTTGCTCTCGATAGTTACATAGGTTCCGACAGGCTTTCCGAGTAGCATTTCTCCGTTTTTATTTACAACCTCTATTATGGTTTCCTTTATATCCTCGTCTTTGTAATTCTTAGTAAATATCTTTACGCCATCTATCAGTCCCTGCTCGGGAAGGTCTTCCTTTAACTCCAGTGCTAAATCCGTACGAATATATCTCTTCATAAAAAATACTCCTTTTTTCTTTTAAGGTTGGATGTATCAGATATGTCTATCGCAGGCACGCATAGTGCAGCCGTCTCCAAATAAGTGGATTTTGTTACTTGTCTAAATTGTCTTCAGCTTCGTTGTCCTCATTCGCCGTAGTACAACTACGACTCATTCGGAGCGCCTTGCTGAGCGACAATTTATACTGCGTAAAAAATTCAGGTATTTGAAAACGGATGCACTGCTAAGATTCGCATGCAACGGTACTAACTACCGACGGCTCATATTACCTGCTTATAGACATATCTGATACATCCAACCGCTAAATTTTTTGTTAAGGAGTATTATTTGTATATTAATATATAATTATTATAAAAAATGATTAATGTAACATCAATTTATATTAGATATCCCAAGTATCTGAGTACGAATATCCACAATGTGAGTGTGAATGCTGAAAGTAGTGTCGTAAGGACGATTACACTTGATGTAAGAACATCGTCGCCATGCATATTTTTAGCCATGATGTATGCTGTCGGAGTGCTCGGGGAGGCAAGCATTATAAGGAGAGCAAGCAGCTTCTCGTCGCGGAAGCCTGCATATACAGCAATCGGTATAAAGATTGCCGCAAGCAATATAAGCTTTATAGTGGTTGCTGCAAGTGTCGGCTTTATCTTAGCAAGTGCCTTCCTGCCCTCAAAGCCTGCTCCTATCGCAATAAGTGCAAGCGGTGATGCCATACCGCCTAAGTACTGTATTGGCTTTTCAAGCATTATCGGAAGTTTCAAGCCGATAAGTGATGCTATTAGTCCGAGGAATATGCCTATTATAATCGGGTTTTTAAGTATGTTGATAAAGGCATGTTTTATACGGCTCTTATCATTTTTAGTTGCTTCATCATTGCTTTCAAAGGTAAGGATTATCACTGCGAATATATTATAAAGCGGTACCGCGCCTATAATCATAAGCGGTCCCATACCCGAACTCCCGTATACATTCTGTATAAAGGCTATACCAAGTATGGCTGCACTGCTCCTGTAAGCACACTGAACAAAGGCTCCAACCTCAGTCTTATCCTTGAGCAATAGCTTTGATAGCACCCATATCGCCACTATGCTTACAAGGGTTACAACTGCACAGAAGCCTATGTACTTACCGTCGAAGTTGTGTAGTATATCCGTCTTCCAAACATCTAAGAATAGCATACACGGAAGACATACCTTGAATACAAATTTATTCGCAACCGATACGAATTCTTCACTTAGGAATTTTATCTGTTTTAATATGTATCCCACAACCATAACCGCAAATATCGGTATGGTCGCGTTAAGACTGTAGATTAAGCTGTCCATTTATTAAAAACCTCTTTATATCTTTTCAATATATTCTATCACAAAATCCCTCCATTGCAACTCATAATGAAATGCCGAGCTTTCGCACCATTGACTTCTGTACTTCTTATATTCCTCAACTGTGCTGCCTCTGTTGATATCCTTATAGTACACAAATTCATAATCCCATTGTCTTATCTCATAATAAAGCAAATTATCACTTATATTATTGTCCTTCATATACCTGACACACTCATATTGGTATGCATGGTAGCTCTCATGAAGCACGGCGCATATACATTCTGCCGGATTATCCTGCATAAGGCGGTCATCATTTAAAGCAATAAGCATATTATTGCCGTCGAAATATCCATTAATATTATCATCCATAGCTTCTGATATAAGTGTAATATCCTGACCGCATCCAAGCGCATTCAGGCTGCACTCAAGTAATACATCAAGATACGCAAGGCGTTCCTCTCTCGTGAGCTTCTTATAATTCTCTGTCTTAAGATAGATAAGCTCATTCCTGTATTCATCCATAATATCCTCTATATCAGACACTCCATACTCATATGCATACAACTCATTATCCGTCAGGGAGGCATCCTTATAGGATACCTCCTCAAGATAATTATAATTAATATACAGGAAGAAGTTCGTAGCTACTGATACAGTCAAAATGAAAAATACTATTCCTAAAAATCTTTTGTATTTCTGTCTTAAAATCATATAGTCCATATCTTCCAACTCCCTAAAGCAAATAAATCCAAGCCCTGATCCAGTCAAGCAATGCCGTAAATGTATTATAAATATTCACTGAAGTCTCTATATCCTCGCAATAATGCTCGTCCTTCCAGCACTTAAGCATATCGCTTATCACCTCATAATCGAAGCTTATGCTGCCGACATTTTCTCTTATACATTCAAATATCTCCACCTCATAGTCACAAGGCATCTCATAGTATTCCAAATCAGTGATGTCCAAACCAAGCAGATTTAACACATCCTTATCACACAGCTTAATGAGCAATGCAAAAAGCATCATAAAATCATAGTTGTCAATCGAATATTTCTTTATGCCCGCCTTAATTTCATCAAATATCTCTTCTGCTTCGGAATTACAGATAAAATCCCCCGTGTCAATATAGAACATGGCTTCATCGTCATCGTGTGCGAGGTTTCTGAGCTTATTTATCTGCCTTAATGTCAAGAGATCCATAATAATCTTATCGTCGATAAATCCCTTTGAAAAATACTCTCTGAATATATCAATCACCTTGAAAAAGCCTTCATCCTTGCCATAGAATGCTGCTTGAATTATTTTATTCGATACGACATTCCCGACATTTGATACATTATACATATCATTTAAAATATTCGTCTGCCTCCTGATATTATAGTCATATTCGCCCTCATAGATGTAATACGCATAATCATCTGCAAAGGTTTCATTTCCATAAACCAAAAGCATCTCTACGGAATGGTCGTTCATATATTCCGAATCAAATAATTCAAGGTAAATCTCATAATAATCCTGACGAAGCACTTCCAGAACACCGTCATATCTTCTCATAGCATTAACAGCTACAGCAGTTGCATCTAAATCCGAAGCCTTATACAGCTTCTGCGCCAGACAGTCTCCAATTAAATATCTTTCTTCGACTGTCAGCTCCTCATATTCGGCATCAAGGAAATCAAGTAATTCGCGCCTGTCTTCATCCTCCATAATGGTGTTGTAGATTTCATCCGCTTCCCTATATGCATCCGTTATCTTGTATAAGATATTTATGAACTCTTCAGCATAAGCATCATAGTGTAAACATCTGTAGCCCTTTCTCAAAAGTTTTACTGCATCGCCAATCCTGTCAAGACTGCACATAAGCAGTACAGGATAATACTTCTCTCCACACTCAATCTCATCAATCACATCACCTGAGTTGAGCAGGTTGTTGATATATTCATCATTTCTTTTATAGATTTTCAATGGCATAGAAACCATCCTCCTTTTCATTTATAAAAATTCTGTCCATTAGGGACACCTCCTTGTTGCTGTGAGTTTTTGCAAAAACTGTTTTGTGATTTGAAGCTTACTGTAAAACCTTTTAAAAAACAACATTGATGAAAAAGTTTGTGAAATAGGTAAAAAAAGGCATCCAGGGAAGATGCCTTTTTGTCTATATGGACGAAATTTACCTCTTGGGGAAGATTGGGTTGGTATGTTTTAGAAGTCAATTGTGCAAGGTGACGAATACTTTTAACCCTGTTTGTCTTGTGGGAACAGCTCTATATATACATAATATAAATCTCTTAAATCATCATATATAAGCTTTTCCCAGCTTTTAGCTTCAATATTATTATTGATTAAATCAGTCAAATCTCTCCACAGCCAGACCACCTGCTCAGCGTCATCTATGGTACGGATAATCTCGTAACCTTCTTTGTACACAAGATATAGTTGCACACTCTCAAGCAGATATGGTAAAAGGATATTCTCAAGGCTTTCGAAAAAGGGGAAGCGCCCCACACCATGAAGATTAAGGTTTATATCAAATGAAAAAATACCGGTTTCCTTGTTAAATTCATTGAGTTCAATATTACTATTTCTTTCATTAGAATTTAAGAATACAACGGCTGGTATTTCATTATTATTAAAAAATTCATTTATAATTATATCCTTTGCAAGAATATCACTGATGTAATTAATATAATCCTTTTTATTATTTGTTATTAAATTCCTTAAGTCTTCCACTCTATCACGCAGTTCCGGTCTTATGACACCGCGCAGTAAAGCTCGTCTGTATAGACTCTCATATTTTATACCTCCTATTAAAATTTCTAACCCGCTTCTCCAACAATGTCTCTCATCAATATTGCCAGTTCTTTCTTAGTTAATCTCTTAATTTTATATTGTTCATCAACCTCTTTAATCGGCAGCCACACAAATGTTTCTACTTTTTCATGCTTATAAAAATCCTTATCATTTGTATAAAAATCCTTATAACGATCACTACTACCAAAGTCGTCCCAGTTTATATCCCGTGCCAAATATGTCGCAATAGGGTTACCATAAAAATTCATTTGTGCATATTTAGTTTCTGTGTCATACCATCTATTCCACCCCGGAGATATTCTACGACAGCCCGTTCCTATATATTGACCTACAAGATAGTATTCATCAGCATACTGAAGTACTCTTAATTTTATTACAAGCTTATCAAACTCTACCTTGCTATCCCATGCATAAGCATTTATCAATTCGATTTCTTTATCTGTATATGTATACTCTTTTTCCGAGATAATCTTTGAATCTGCTTGCTGAACTATATTCAGGTCAGCACTGTCTGAATAATAATCAGTAATTATTTCACCAAGCTTTGACCTATAATATCTTTCTATTGTTGAGATATTATGTCTGCATTGTAACGGAAGCCAATTCTCTTCAAACTCACTTAAGTCCTCAACAAACCAAAAGGTAGTTCCATCACATATAGGACACAGGTCATAATCATATAATGTTATTTTATACATAAATGTAAATCTCCTTTAGATAAAAATATACTTTCTTTTTAACTTACATCTTTCTTAAACACCTCATTATTCCTAATCAGCTCATCTAATGAAGCCAGCATATAATTATTTATCATACACCCTGCATTAAATGCATTTTCAAAATTCTTCATATACATATAAGCACTATCCTTTCTGTTATGAATATGTCCATATATGTGATAAGTACCTTTGAAAAACCCATTCCATTCAGCCAGTGGATAATGACAGAGACATATGTGCTTGTCCTCATCCCGTACATGCATCATTTTGTCAATCGTTTCAAAACAACTCATTGCAGTTTGATTATCTAGCAGCCTACGGTCGTGATTGCCTATAACAAGATGCTTATGCCCCTTTAGCTGTCTGAGATACCATTCCTCTGGCTTATTATTTCTGAAACACACATCACCGATTAAATATACATCATCATCGGGTGCGACCCTGCTGTTCCAAAGTTCTATAAGACATCTGTCCATCTCATCTATATCAGCAAATGGACGATTATCGAAGTTTATCACATTGCTATGTCCAAAATGTAAATCCGCCGTATAAAGTTTAATTCCCATTTTTAAACCTCCTCCTTAAGATAAAATATTTTCTCATCATCAAGCCTTATAATCGCCATATTGGCATTCGGAAAATATTTTTTATATACATAGCCGCAATCTATGTTGATGTACCGGCATCTGTTTCTTCTATTTGTCTCTGTCCAGACTCTTCCGTCATTATTAAACATACTGTCCGCAACCGTTGGTGTGTGTCCGAATATAATCGTGGCGTTCTTCATTCCGCCGAAATTATATGCTTCCTCTCTCGCCCAGATATAAAAATTCTCTATCTTACTTCGCAGAAAGCCTGTCATCGCGCCCATACAGACACTCCTTGTATAGTCCTCCCTTGTGATATATCCCGCATGAACTATTACATATTTTTTACCGTTTATCTCTTTTATGAGATAATATTCCAAATCTGCAAAAAGGGACGCCCACCGCCTGTAGTCATCAATATCAAGTTCACTACGGCTTATAAGGTTTTTAAATGTTCCGTATTCATCATATAATAGTCTTTCTTTTATTATCTCATCCTTTAAGATTTTTTTAGAACTGCAATTATTTTCCTTGCTTTCATAAGCATTAATCAAATCCCTGCACGACTCCATAAAATCATAGTCATGATTACCCATAAGAAATGTTACATTATCGGGATGATTTTCAAGATATTTTAACATCTCAAGATTTTCAGTTCCTCTATCCACGATATCTCCGGCTATTATCAGCTCGTCATTATCGTAATCAAACTCTATCTGCTTTAGCAGCCTTTGAAACGCCGTATAGCAGCCATGTATATCGGAAATTACATATGTAGCCAAGCGAATATCACCTTCCTCATTATTTTAGCATATACCCTATTCTGATATTACTATCCTCTTAGTTAAGTCTTTCTCATCCTTCTTCAAATACAATACATTTCTCTCCCTGTAATACAGGTCGTTATCTCTATCTTTCGACATAGGTATTTCCACTCTGCTCATAATAAGCAGATATAAATCATTTTTTATCAGATATTCATTCACCGCCTCACCAAACTCTATGGTTTCTGAGGAAATGAGACTATCCAATATTATTATTCGCTTACATTTGACCTGAATAGAAAACTCTAAATCTGTTGAGGTCAATACATCAACATCAAATCCATCAGGTTTACATAATTCTATATCCATATCACTATCTGACAGCAAAACATATTCAATAAATGCTGATTTACCAACACCGCTATCCCCTCGTAAAAAGGTTATTCTTCTTTCTAAAGGTATCATCACATTATATTTTTTAGATTTTATTGCTATAAAAACACTATTTCCCATAACAACCACCTTTAATTGAAAAATTCAATAAATAATTCCACATATTCCTTCCTTGAATGTATAATCTCTCCGGTATCCAGTATTTCAGCATCAAAATCTCTCGGAAAAATCATCAGATGATGTAAGGTGATAACCACATCTGTCTTTTCAGCCAAATCAAGTATGTATCCTGCACAGTTATCTCCGCATCGGCTCGCATATACATTACATAACGGATTTATGTATATAAGTATCAGTGTCTTGCATCCTGTAGACAGTCTCTCGGGCGACATACCTCCAATTGTTTTTGACATCAGGAATTCATCCTGAACAACCTCAACATCATCAATGTCTTTTATAATTCTCCTTACATCGTCTCTGTTAAACCAGTCTTTTTCCTTATGTAAATCAAAATATAAATCGGGTACCTTTATGCACCCCTTTTTGAATTCTCCAAACCAAATCTTCAGCATAATTGAACTCCTGTACCTCCTATATTCTCATTTATATTTAAACCCATTCCAAATCGCCTCTTATAAAATTTTTAACTAAATCACTGTCTTCTCCAATAAGCATTTGGGCAATTCTATTATATTTTCATAAATATTGAAACAGCAGGGAAAAATTTTGTGAATTTTTAAATTTTAGCCTAATGTTTTTCTAAGCGATTTTGTTTATATGGACGAAAGAAAACCCTCCTTTTAAAATCAGGAGGGCTTGTTTTAGAAACGCTTTTGTGCAATAGGTAAATTTTTGCTTATGTTGTTTAAAATTTTTTGTTTATTTGGACGAAAGTTTTTTATTATATTTTTAATCTAAGTATTCAAACACAAAGCGTCATATAGACAGGCATATACATTATATCATTTTCAATTCTTAAATCCTTTGTGTATATCACATATCTTGTTCCGACGCGTTTATTAAACTTATCTTTGAACTTATCAAGTGATGCATGCCTTTGATATGACGATGATTTAACCTCTATCGGAGAAATCTTTTTTTCATTTTGTATAAGGAAATCGACTTCCATTCTATTATCTGAATTATCTCTGTCACTCCTTGAGTAAAAATATAGCTTTCTACCGGTAGATACAAGCATCTGAGCTACCACATTTTCAAAAAACATTCCCTCATTTAAATTAAGTTTTCCAAACAAAAATGCTTTATTTACCTCTTCACTTGTTATTTCATTTTCAGAAAATGTATGGCTTATTAATAGTCCTGTATCGTTCATATAACATTTTAAGGTCGTTGCATCTTCATTTAAACCAAGTCCAATATTAGGATGATTTGAATTAAAGCACGGTAAAACAACCTTTGCCTCATCTAACCATATAAACGCATCCTCATATTCTCTAAATCTTGCCGACTTAGAAATAGATGAAAGTTTATATTTCTTTTCATGCTTTGATAATTGAGACGGAATTCCATCAAATACAGACAAGACCTTGCTTTCATATCCTCGGGCAAATTTTGTGACATCATCTCTATATAATCTTAATATTCTTCGCTTAATTTTGTCCGTTTCCTCAAATGACTTTGTCTCTATATACATTGTCACAGCCTGAGGCATACCACCAACCAGAAGATATTCGCGGAAACGACTAAGCATTTTTCTATGAATAGCATCTCCTAAAGGTATTTTTTTCTCATAGCACATCCGTACAAAATCATATCCCTTTTCATCACCAAACGACCACAAAAACTCCTCAAAATCCAAAGGATACATGGAAATATGTTCTTCCTCCGAGGGAATAACTATATCTTCTATATTTTTTTTGAGTGTAATAAGAGAACCGGTTTCAAGTATATCGTATTTGCCATAAGCTATCAAATGCTTAACTAACTGTCTGGCCTTTGGATATAGCTGAACTTCATCAAAAATAATCAATGTGTCTCTTTCGTACAATCTTTTTCCATAATATGCTGCAAGACGATTAAAGAAAAAATCAAAGTCATTTATATCATGTTCAAATATATCAATCAAATCATCAGTGATAAGTGAAAAATCTACAATAATACACGATTTATATTCGTTTTCTCCGAATTGCTTTGATATATAGCTTTTACCTACTCGTCTTGCTCCCTCAATCAAAATTGCGCTTCTTCCATTTGATTTATGTTTCCATTCACACAATTTATCATATATTTTCCTTCTTAATTCCATATAATACCACCCGCTTTTTATTATATATTTTATGATATCTAAATCGTAAATTTATATACATTTCAAATCAATATTACACGAAATCAAGAAATCTTTCAAGCGATATTATCACGAAATCAAGGAATCTTTTTAGTAATATCACCACGAATTCAAAGAATTTCCCAAAAAACCCCGCCTCGTAAAATCAGGATTTGTTTTAGAAACGCTTTTGTGCAATAGGTGAATTTTTACTTATGTTGTTTGGAATTTTTTGTTTATTTGGACGAATTATGTATAAAAGCTTCTCTTTCTTTATTTAGGGAATCGAGACTATCCTTGACTTTTTCATAATACAATTTGTTAGTCTCAACTTTTTCTTTCACACTTTGTCTGCAATTATCTATACCTGCATTAAATTCACTTTTCCATTTATTATAATCTATATTCAGATATGGCACATCAATGCAGATATCATAAAACATTATCCATGAATTATAATTACTAATCTTTAATTCCTTAATATACTGTTCTGAAGCATCGTTATTTTTTGTATCGGAAGCTTTATTATTAGGATATATTACTCCGGTTGCTACTCCATTGATATCTACAGTATCTCGAATGCATTTTGTATAATCTTCAAGTACATTATAATTATCATCCCAACCAGGTTTAAACTTAGCATCCAAAATCATAAAAGGATTTCCCTCATTATCATAAAATATAAAATCAGGTCTCGTTATTAGACCATTTCCTTCATCTTTAAGACCTTTCAAAACCACTATTTCTTTCTGTGATGCAACATAATCACTTGAAAATGCATCGAATACTCTTCTTTCCAAATATTGTTCCCACAAGTCAGGCATATAAAACAGAATTCCTGAGGTCTCATTATCTGTATTTCCGTCAAAAACAGACACGCCCTCATTTCGTAATATTTTCAAACATATCTGTCTCAATTCCTCATACTCCAGATAAAACGGATGCGCTATAGGTTTAATATTTTTATATATCAACTCACCGACACTAAATTGGGGATATCCAATCATAATTTTAAGGTTATCAATAAGTGATTTTAATTCATAGTTAGAATCAAAATTATTTGCCACAAAATTATAATATTTTCTCTTCAAATACTCATATGCCTCAACTATTAAATGATTAAGATAATTATCAACAGAATTCTCCCTATAGCTATATGCAACCTTACCATTTTGCTGGCCCATATTGAGCTTTATATGGCGCGTAACATCCATAACTCCCTTAGGTCTGTCATCATTTCTTTCAAATCTCCTATAGGTTCTGAAAAATCCTTTTATACTAGCCTCTTGCAGATACTTTCTAAACCATATAAGTAAGAGGTAGTCAAATAACTCATCATAACTATTCGGAATATTATCGTCATTTAGTTTCACATCCGAATCCAGCAACAATGTTGACAGAAAATATGGTTTTTCTGATAATTCTTCATTATTTTTCTTATCTAATCTGGAATTAATTTGTAAAGTAATGTCAAAATGATATTCTCCATCTTCATCTATATCTAAATCTCTTTTATTCACAACAAAATCCTTATCAGAAATCACGCCCACAACACCTGAAAACATAAATTTATCATTATACTCTTCATATAAGACAGGTTTTTTATTATCAAATTTTTTTCCGTCAGACTTATTAACAATATACCTTGACGCATTGCTGTTTAAATAATTCAAAAAATTAATGAGTATTTGTTTTTGTTGTTTTTCTTTTTTATCCGAATTAAACAAATTTGAAATATCATCTTGTTTCTCTTTAGTATCATTAACAGTGTCACATTTAGCATAATCAATTTTTGTATAGTCCATTCCGATATATTTAATTTTAATTATTTCTTTATTAATATCCATTATTTATCCCTTTTATAATTTACTGATAATGCTTCAGCACATTTATTTTTAAAACTATCAACTTCATCAGAGTTTCTTCCTCTTGTATACTCATTTAGAATTGGTAATAATTTATCATCCCATATTTCTTGCAAATTATTACCATCATAATATTCAAAATATGCAGGACCTATATGAAATGCCTCTGACAATCCAAATTTTTTACCATCTTCGCTTATAACTTTATTCATATTTATAACTTTATCGCTTAATTCTTTTATTGTTTCATCCATTGTTTCTTCTTCTAAATTATTTTTAAGCATCATTTTAAGTGAATTATTCATGATATCATTTGCTTTAATTTCAATCCATTGAAATCTTCTCCTAAGAGCAAAGTCAAAGGATTCCACACTTCTATCTATATCATTCATTGTTCCTATGAATATAAGGTTTTGAGGAATATAAAATCCCTTTTTAAAACAATCATCTTCAATAGGTACAGCAGCACCATTCTCATCAATCTCATGTGTCTTTAGATTCATATATTGTGTATCAAATCTATTCTCTTCCCCTCGATAAGACTCCTCAAGTCCAAACATCAATTCTCCAAATACCTTTGATAAATCAGCACGGTTTATTTCATCAACAATAAAATAATACATTTTTTTCTCATTATTTTCTGATTTCTTATTATCTTCTACTATCTTTCTACAAAATGCTTTAAATGTTCCATCAAGCCGTACAAATGAAGGTTCAGTTGCCCCATTCAAATTAACCGGTCTTAACCCCTCTACAAAATCCGAATAATCATACGACGGATGAAATTGAACAAATTTATATTGTTCTTTACAATCTTTACATAATTCTTTAACTGCTTCTCTCACGCCATATGTTTTACCTGTACCCGGTGCACCTGTAAAAATTAATTGTTTGGTTTTTCTATCCTGCTCTGCATTCTCAATATATTCCTTTATTATAGTAATTACATCATATTTATTATCGATATTATTGTTAGTCATTTCTTTTACCTCTCCATTTTCCTTATCTTCTTTATAACCAATATAATATAAATATCCACTATCATAAAAATCAGTATCTTGGCTTTTATTGTGTAAAAAATTAACAACATTGACTTTATTATTTTTTTCATTTAAATAATATCCCCACGGTTCAAGCGCATAATTATCTAAATTATTTCTATCTTTTAAATCAGTCTTGATTTCATCAGATAAAAAGTTAAAAATTTCATCAATTATATCCTTTCGATCTTCCTTCGAACACGGGAAAATGGCTTGATTATCATCTCTGCCAGCTTTGTCTCTTCCTTTGATTATTCCTTCAACTTTATATTTAGACTTTCCATCATTCAATTCCTTTGCAATTTCTTTTGTTTGTTCTTCAGATATGGGGTTTTTCTGCTTGTCATGTCCCCATCCAAATATAAAATACAATAATACCTCAACTATATCCGTTGCATTTTCAAAATATTTCTTATTTTCAATACTCCATATATCTTCCTCTTTTTGTTCCAAATTATAATATTCAACCGTTCTTTCCTTAAGACGTACAAAAAAATAAAGATACCTTTTTCCATTAATCCTTTTGGGAAAAAATTCATTATTTTGATCAGCTTTCCACTCTGCCACATCAGTTCCAAATATTTTTTTTAAAATATCTAATTTATTATTATCTATTGAATTCAATTGATTCAAAGGACATAAATACATAATCTACCACCTCTTTAGTTAAATTTCAACTTACTTCACCAATTCTACTGCATTGTTATTATCAACCAATCTAACACTTGTTAAGCTTTTTATGTATGATGAAAATTTGGAGTATCCTAATTTTCTGATTTCATTTTCAACATCATAAAAATCATCATAGATTTTTTTCTTTAACAATCCCAAATTCATTTTATTATTATTTGATTTAAGTTTTTCAATAATCATTTTTTCCAACCCAATCTTGTCATCAGATTTTAGCTTAACTATTGATGTTTTTCCTGATGTATCAACCTTAATTTTATCCATGCTCTCAACAAAATCCGTCAAATTTTTGAATCCATAATTTCTAACATCAAATTCAGGATACAGCCTTGATAATCTGCTTCCTACCTCTCCTAAGCCGGTTATTTTATTCTTGCTGCCATTATCGTTTATTATTTTTATAACAGCTTTTTTTATAGTGGATTTTTTAGTTATGTTGGTTTTTACTGATATGTTACCGGAGCTTGCTCCCATACCATATGAAACAATATTATCTCTTACAATATTATCTTCATTGTTACCGTCATTCTGTGTTTTTTCATCGGATATTTCTTCCTCATCAATTATCTGATTAAGTACAACGAATTTCTTACAAGCGTTTGTAAATGACTGCGGGGTTTTATCCTCTCCCATACCTATGACATCAATACCGTTCTCTCGTATCTCTTTAGCAAGCTTAGTGAAGTCTCCGTCGCTTGAGGCTATGCAGAACATATCTGCCTTGCCCTCATACAGAAGCTTCATTGCATCTATTACAAGGCATATATCCGTAGCATTTTTACCTGATGTATTGCTCTCCTGCATAATGAGATTAAGCGCATATTTGTTGGTATTCTCAAGCCAGCCCTTTATAGAACTGTTCATCCAATTGCCATACACGCGCCGTATTATAATGTCACCGTATTTACTGAGCTCGTCAATTATTGTATCCATGTATTTTACTGCAACATTATCCGCATCTATTAATAGTGCAATTTTTGCATCATTTTTATTATCAGAAATCATAGTTTACCTCCTACCTCTGCACCCTGTTAAGAAATCTTTCCCAAGTAAATATTGCATCAGAAAAGCTGACCTTTATCTCGTACGAATCTGCTGCCGTATTGTCTTCCTCGTCTGTAAACTCTAATCCTATGTTGTATATATTTTCAGAAGACTCATTGTCGGCATCCTTTTCCATATAATATAGATAAGCTCCCACACAGGTCTTAATTATATTATCAGTCTCCTCATCACTTAAAACAACATCCGGCACCTCTTTCATAAGCACCTCATTTGCATCATAATACTTGTAGCCGTCCTTTTTTGCTGATATAATCTTGCCATCCAAAAACCTTACAGTAGTTGTATCTGCATAGCTTTCGGTATAATTGGTATTCTGTGAATTGTTGCTGTCCACAATAAGTGCCTCAAGCTCAAGGATTATCCCTGCATCATTTACTTTAAAGCTTGAGAGAACACAATCGTCAAATGTAAATTTTTCTATCTCATTTGTTGATTTATAGCTCATAATTTTCTCCTCGTATTATATAGTAGTAGTGTTTATAGACCCTCTCCAAGGTCTTAATAACTATTAGGTCATAGTCTTTTTCTTTACCTTTTCTGTAGGTTCGACTATGATATATAAGATGCTGTGGGTTGGTTTTGTTCTCCTACCACTTGATGGTTTAAGAAAGGCTCCAACCACAGTCTCTTTGTTCATTTGTTAATCAGTTAGATACCGCATGACGGTTTATTTAGAACGAGGTTACAATCGCAAGGAGTACCTGTGGTTCCAAACAGTATCAAATACATTTTTAAGGAGATTTATTATGATTTACGTAGGAATTGATGTTGCTAAGGATAAGCATGACTGCTTTATCACAGACTCTGATGGAGAAGCGTTATTTAAAGCTTTTACCATCACTAACAGCCTTGATGGTTTCAATGGGCTTTATCAAAAGATTGAATCCGTTACGGAAGATGCGACAAAAGTAAAAGTAGGACTGGAAGCCACCGGACACTACAGTTACAATCTTTTAGGATATCTCATTGATAAAGGTCTGACCACCTATGTTATCAATCCGTTACATACAAATCTGTACAGAAAAAGTCTAAGCCTTAGACAGACGAAAACGGATAAAGTTGATGCCCACACGATTGCCTCTATGCTAATGTCTGACGTGAACTTAAAGTCCTACTCAGACATATCTTACCACAACGAAGAGCTAAAGTCATTAACTCGTTATCGTTTTGATAAAGTAAAGGAACGGGCAAAGCTAAAATCTTCCATTTCAAGACTTGTCTGTATCTTATTTCCTGAATTAGAAAAGTTAGTACCACAGCTTCATATGGCATCTGTTTATGCAATGCTTACAGAGTTTCCCGGTGCTAAGCAGGTAGCCGAAGCACACCTTACTAGACTTACAAATCTTCCCTCAGAAGCTTCTAAGGGCAGATACGGCAAAGATACTGCTATTGCCTTTAGAGACGCAGCAAGAAAATCTATAGGTTCAAATATGCCTGCTAAATCACTTGAGTTAAAACATACCATTAAGCTAATTCAGGAACTTGATTCTGAGATTGATGAGGTTGAAAACGAAATCAAAATCATTATGGATGAAATCAATTCTCCAATACTAAGTATCCCCGGAATCAACTATCGTATGGGTGCTATGATTATTGCCGAAATTGGTGACTTCAGTCGTTTTGATTCTCCTGATAAAGTCCTTGCATATGCAGGTTTCTCACCATCCACATATCAATCGGGACAACTGGATGGTGCTTATGCACATATGGAAAAGAGAGGTTCCCGTTATCTGCGGTACGCTTTATATAACGCCGCAAAATATGTCTGTCATTGGGATCCAACCTTTGCATCATATCTTGCCAAGAAGCGGGCAGAGGGCAAACATTATAATGTTGCCATATCTCATGCTGTCAAAAAACTGGTTCGAGTGATTTATCATTTAGAGAAAGCAAACCAGCAATACATCAAAGCAGTCTAAACATTTCTAACTTCAATACTCCTTTTGAGCACCTTTTATGATGCTCTTTTTGTCATGCAGTTTTCAAGGTTCAAAGAACTCTTATCGAGTTCAAAAAATATATAAAATACATTTCTGTACTTTATTTAAAAATATCATTTTAGTTCTTGACATTTAATAGTTAGTCTTTTATATAAACCTGTCTTTATTCTAATTCTTTCAATACTTCTTCTACCTGTGCAATCAATTCTTCTTTATCAGGTATTACATAAGTATATTTTGATGCAAATATATTATTATTTATTCCACCAAGTGCATACTCTGCTGCTACATCATCCTTGTCTGTACAAAGTATTATTCCTATAGGTTCATTATCATCGGCGTCATTCACTTCCACATTATAATAATTAAGATACATATTAAGCTGTCCTACTGCTGCCGCCATAAGCTTCCTTGTTTTTAACTCTATTAAAACATATGCTCTTAGTATTTTATTATAAAACACCATATCAACATAGTAATGCTCATTATCAATCGTAACTCTCTGCTGTGTTCCGACAAACATAAAGCCTCTGCCAAGCTCCAGTAAAAATTTTTCGATATGAGCCACTAACGCTTTTTCCAAATCACTTTCCATAATCGGTTTGTCTTCGGGCACTCCTAAAAATTCAAACACATATGGATCCTTTATTATATCTGACGGTTTATTAAGTTCTATGCCTGTTTCTGCCAATGAAATAACCTTTTCTTTATTTGCCCTGCCATCAGATAGCAATAATCGTTCAAACAATGATGTATCTATCTGTCTTTTTAACTCTCTTACTGACCATCCTGATTTTTCACATTCTTTTTCATAAAAACTTCTTTTATCCTTGTCTGCTATACCCAATAATTCACAATAATGAGTCCATGTCAATTTGCCAGTCAGTGACTGGCATTTTGGATAGTTCAAATAAAAAGCTCTCATATTTTGTAAATTTGATCTTGAAAAACCTTTCCCTAGTTCATTCGTCAATCTCTTTGACAATTCTTTTAATGTCTGTTTTCCATATTCAGCTCTATCATTATTATTTTGTTCATGTTCTACAATAACTCGTCCAATATTCCAATATGCATTAATAAGTTCAATATTAATTTCTTTTGCAACATTTTTCTTTGCCTTATCTATTATATCTTTTATTTCATTTATCATATCAGTAGTAATTAATTCATTTGAACTCATTATTCTACCTCCTGAAAATATTAATCATCCCTTATGAAATCCAACTATCTTAACTGCTGCCAGTGGGGTTCCCAAATCATCCGTCACGCGCACATTATAACAGCAGGTACTTCTTCCGTTCTTGATAAGCTCAGTTTCAGCTATGACCTTCTCACTCTTTGGTACGCCGATAAAGGATATATCCGATGTGATGGAAACTGTTCCGGGTTTCTGCCAGTTTGATGCGACTGCAAATGCAAAGTCCGCAAGTGTAAAATACACTCCACCCATCACACCGCCTACGGCGTTTTTGTGATGCTCATTTATGGTAAGGCTTACCTTCGCATAGTTATCTCCCACCTCTTCTATGTATGCGCCTGTCTCAGCAGCATATCTGTCGTGGCTGAAAAATTCTCTTATCTCTTCAATGTCTTTCATTACTAGTCCTCCTGTAAATTTATTATATTCTCTTCCCAAGCTCCCAAAATATAACAGCGCTTGCCGCCGCAACATTTAACGAATCAACACCATGTGACATAGGAATCATGGCAGTATAATCACAGGCTTTTATTACCTCATCAGAGAGTCCTTCGCCCTCTGTTCCCATAACAATAGCAAGCCTGTCCGCACCGTATAAGCATTTATCATCAATACCTATCGAATTATCCTTCAATGCCATTGCAACTGTAGTAAAGCCTATTTTTTTCAGTTTATTTATATATCCTGATTTATACATATTATCTTCTTTAGGTTTACATAACTTTGGCTTGGTGTCAGTTGTATCAAAGTCGATGTATTTATCATTATAATATGAATAATCAAAAATACTCCATCCTATCTGAAACACCGTACCCATACTTACCCTTATGGCTCTGCGATAAAGTGGATTGGCGCAATCAGGTGTGAGTAGTACGGAATCTATGCCAAGTGCTGCCGCACTTCTTATTATTGCACCAACATTTGTCGGATTCACCACTCCATCAAGCACTACTATACGGCTTGCTCCCTCGCAAATCTCATCCACCGTCGGAAGCTTTTTTCTGCGCATAGCACATAGGGCTCCTCGTGTAAGTTCAAATCCGGTTATACCTGTAAGCACATCAAAGTCCGCTGTATATATCGGGATATCGCCAAGTCTTTCAATCACACTTTTTGCCTCTCCCTCAATCTGCCTTGTCTCAACAAGCAATGATATAGGCTCATATCCTACATCCAAAGCACGGTCAATCACCTTTGGACTCTCAGCTATAAATATACCATAATCCTTTGGTGCATTGTAATGTAACAGTTCTTTTTCATTACAAGCGACATACATATTAAGTTCTTCTATTTGTAAATTATCAATTTTAATAAGATTCATTTAATCTCATATCCTGCCTTCGCCAATGCCTCAAGCGCTCTGTCGAAGTTTTCTTCTTTCACAAGTATGTAATCAGTATTATAGGTTGATACTGCAAATATTCCTATCTTGTTATCAGCAAGAATAGTCGATATCTTTGACAGGATTCCTATCAAAGAAAAGTCAAGCACACCCTGTATGCGAAAGCCCTTCCAGCCATCATCACGCTCTATTGTATTATTCGGTGTATCCTTAGTCGCACACACCAACGACAGTTCTTCGTCAGTTTTGCCTATGAAGTAAAACTCCTTAGATAAATCTATATCCTTCTCTGAGCCTACCTTGCATACGGTTAAGTCATATTCCAGCTTTTTTAGTTCCATATCAAGTTCTCCTTATTTATTTGAAAATTATTGTACGTATAAATACGAATTTTTAATCAGCAAAGCTCTTATAAATTATACATACTTTTTATCTTTGAACATCTTCATCATCTCATTTGTAAGGCTGTAATCATAAGGCTGAAGCACTATATCATCACGATAAACCCACTCCGCATATTTAAGTTCTGATTCATCTATGCTAATCGTGTCATCTCCATCCACATCACAGAAATATCCGATAAGTATATCTCCTGCGATTCCCCAAGGCTGCGATTTATAATATCTTAAGTTTTTCACTCTAAGCCCTGTCTCCTCCATAACCTCTCTTGTTACGGTTTCTTCCATAGTTTCTCCTATTTCAGTAAAGCCTGCAATCATTGCATTATGTGCAAAACCCGTTTTGTATTTTGTAAGAAGAATTCTGTCCCCATTTATAACTCCAACTATAACGGCAGGATTAATACGCGGATATATCTTGTTGCCACACTTAGGACAGACAACTGCCCTTTCAACCATATCCTTCATAACCTTACTTCCGCATCTGCCGCAAAATGAATTATTATTATACCACACAGCCAGATGGTACGCGGTAAATGCCGCATACATATATCTCTTTGGCTCAAGCTCATATTCCATGATACGCCTTAGATTATAAAATTCATATCCGACAGGTATCTCATAGTTCAAGTCTTCATTATTATGACAAAGTGCTTCGGCAATGAAGAACCGCTCCTCATCAACAGAAAAAATGTATGTCAAATCGGGTACACTATCACCTTTAAAATTCTTTAACCTTGGGAAATCTACATTTCCACCCAAAGAATCAATCTTAAGCAAAAGCTTGTTGTCTTTAAAAACAACAATAAGACTTTCCTCATCCGGCTTGGCATCAGGCTGATAGCTGTTATTTAATTTATATGGTAGTATGTCTTGAATCATTTTATTCCTCCATTAAATCCATAAGTGCCTTATAAAAATCAGGATACTCCTTTTCCAATCTTAACAGCTTTCCTTCCATATTCAAAAAGCAATGCTCTGAATGCGCCTCACACAAGACCGTGTCATCTTTATTTTTCATTTCATAATAAAGCTTAAGTCTCACTCCCTTAAACTCTTCAATCTTAACAGTTATGTAAACTTCATCAGAAAATGTACAGCTTGTCTTATATTTACAGTCAAGTGAAGTTACCGGCGAGGCAATCCCCATCTCTTCAAGCTTGGCAAAATCCCATCCAATCTGTGACAGAAAATCAACCCTTGCCTCTTCCATCCATCTTATATAATTTGAATGATGCACTATACCCATTTTGTCTGTTTCATAATATTGAACTATGTGTTTATATTTTTCCATATTAATACCTTTACTTCATATAATTTATTCCTAAACCCAAGACGAATATTTTATAGCATCCTTATAACTTATAGGTTTAAATCCTGATTGAATACAATTACAACCATGCATACATTTTGGAAGATTATGTAATGCTCGAATAAAATTATATTTTCTTTCTTTATTATTTTCATTTATTGCCTTTTCAAGGAAGTCAAAAATTAATGAATTAATCGATGTTTCAATATCATCAGAAACCACAAAATCACAAACCTGCAATTCATCCCAATGTAATATAATATTTTTATAATTTTGTATATTGTATTTTTTAGAAATATTTTGCAAAAGTTTATATGTATTATCTCTACAATCAATGCCCAAGTTTTCTTTTTTTATATTTTCAACAATTTGTTTCCAAAAATATATTTCATCATTTATTCTATTCTTTTCTCCAAAATGCCATACTCCTTTTGAGCTGTTACCTTTTTCATATGTAAATCCAATATCCAAAATTATATAATAAATACTCTTATTCATAATTTGCCCCATAAATATACCATTATCTATATCTTTTTCATTATACCATCTCTCTCGCCTTATCCACAACCTCCTTTGGATAACTCATAAGCTCCATATCATGCGAAATCTGTCCGTATTCTCTTTTTACCTTTTCCCTCAGATAGTTCCGTCTGTTAAAAAACAATTTTATCTCCTTTTATTCGTACAAACAGTAAAACCTATTTCCCTTTAATATAACATTGCAAAGCCTTGACAATCTGTAATAATCATATTCATCATGAGATACATATTCCTATGAAGAATATGATATTCAATATTACGCAAAATAAATTCCCTAAATCCATAATCCGATTCCTTATTTAAAATAAAAAGATTACAGTATTCGTTTATACTTTGCTTTCGCGTTTTTCTTCCATAACTATTTCATCTTGCTTTGCGTCCTAACACTGCATTCGGACAGAAGCTTTTAATTACCGCCATATAATTATTAATTTCATCTTTATTCATACCCGCCACATTTATGACTGTCTTACGATACTTTGTACGAAGAACGATATTTTGTATCTCTCTTGTGGTCATTTTTTCACGATATATTGCATAAATATCTTCAAGATATGTCATATCGTATATACGAGCCTTTATTATCAGAATATTTTCTATGATGTATATGTAGCTGTCCTCATATCTTGGTCCGGCAGATGCATCAACAATACTTGCCATCCTTTCAATACCGGGATACTTTTTCAAAGGATTTTTATATCTCATATATCCATCAATCGTAAGTACAATAAAAAGTAGCAATAATATACAGACAACTATTATGCCAAATGGACCTAAAAGCTCCTCATTATATGCCTTTAAGCAGTATATTAATATAATTCCGATAGCTATAAAACCACCAATTATCTTAGCTTTAGATTCATTTTTTATACGCTTAATTATTAAATCAATATTTTTCACTCTAAATCTATCCCCCTCGACCATAGAATTCCTCTTGCATTTCTGCAAAAGAATGTTGTTCCTCCGTTCTTTGCAACATATCGAAGATTAAGCAGTGCTGTCTCTTCATCATTATTTTTTTGCTGTACAAAGGCAAGATAATATGTAAATTCAAGTCTGAACAGATTACCCTTTTCCTTTTTCATCTGCTGTAATATCAGTTCTTTTGTATCAGGTGAAGCCTCTTTGAGTGCTTCCTCCATAATTCTCCATCGGTTTTTAATATCATTTACAAGTGCTCTTTCATTATCAGACAGCCGTATATGTTTTTCAATCTCCGAAAGCCTTGCTAAAACACTGTTAAAGCCTGATACATTACCTGAATTAATAAAAGCGGCTCCTCTGTAATAAAGAATATGAATTCCTTCCTTGACAGTAATTTTTTTACTTTCATATATATTTATCAGCCGCTCCATCTCATCATAATTGCCAAGATAATAATATGAACCAATCATAATAAGACCTATATATTTTTTGTTCCTTATCTTAACAGCCTCAACAGTTGCAAGTTCAATGAAATCAATATATGCAGCCGGATCACATTCATCTATCAGGAAATTCGTTTGTTTGTTAAAGGATGATACAATCAGCCAGACAGGATTAAAATAGTTTATTAAAATTAATATAAAAATGGTATAAACATATGTCTGTTGATTTCCCGTCTTAACATAAGATAATCCGGCAAGTCCTACAAATAATGCCATAAGAAAGCAACTTATTATCCTAGAAAATCCGGCATTTCTTTTTACTTTTTTTATCTCAAGCTTAGCCTGCTCATTCTCAAGTGCTGATTTTCTTATCATTACCGTCTTTTCTTTTATGAAAAAAATCCTAATCAGTTCAAATGCTTCCAATGTAGAAAAGAAGAAAAACAATATTGATATAACATAAAGCAGGTGATATATTGTAAAATCATTTCTACCGGCAATCCCCTCAATTATATTATTAATTATTTTTTCCAGGAAAAATGTACTTAAATTAAAACCGGCAAAAGCTGCTACAATCGCAATAATTGTTATAATTATTGAAGGTTTCTTCCTTTCATATCTTATCAATTCCGCTTCCATATTATGTTCATCCTTTTCTATACATCATTTATATTGTATTTATTAATATTACTATCAATTATAGCAGCAATTTCTTCACTTATCCCACATTTTTCCGCGTAATTCTTCCACATTGGCACTACAATATTTGCCTGTTCCAATATCTTTTTACATTTTTGACCGGAAAGCCCCATATCCCGTCCAACCGTAATAATATCATCATCAGTAATATTATCGTTTTTGCCGTTTACAGTCATCTGATGCTTTGATATCCATTTATTCCCCGGTTTATATGCATAAGTCAAATCATATGCAGGTGAAAGACTCCATACACCCTTTTTATCCATAAGAAATGATACATTTTTCACATGGTCATCCATATTAAATGTTTTACAGTTAAAGACCATTCTTCTGTATATTTGTTCTACATCGTAAGAAAGAATTCCAAGTCTTCTTCCATATGCAGCAAGTTCCTTATATCCGGTAAGGCAAGGTATATTATAATCATAATGACAAAGTGCAGAAAAGGTCTGCATATGGATTTTATTGCCATTATTTCTATCAAATCGTTTTGTCATAAAATGATTAAGACCATCCTTATTATATATCCTACACTCATTCATATCAATTCCGAAATCTTTTGCCATAAGATAATAAGCATACTCAACTAAGGTATACTGTTTTTTATCCTTAATATTATGATCACCGTTATTTGATACTCCGTCAAACTTGATAATCCACTGTTCAAAGCTTTCGTCATTCTCTGTCTGACCTGAGCGAACTTCTCCTGTTTTATTATTCCAGGCTATAACCGCTTTTGCTCTGGCTCCTCCTGCCGAAGTACCAAATTCAAGCATCTGCTGCATAGTTATATCCTTTGAGTTATAACTAAGGTTTTCCTTACCCGAAAGAATTTCTGATGCAAACTTAACCATTTCATTTACATCTATGGAAAGCTCACTATCTGAAACAGGACCATTTGAAGGAACATACTCCAATGCGCCCATGCCTCTTTTTCCCGTATAGCAAAGTCGCTCAATCGCAGTAAATGAATCCGGATTCCTGCCTTGACTTATAAGCCATTTATCTATAACGGCATTACCAAACTTGTCCGGAAGTGAATCAGACAAAAGTCCCGGTAATCCTTTAAATGAAGTATTTGAAAGTTCCGGAAATGTATATATACTGTTAGATAACGGCATCTTAAATGGCGATACCTGAATATTACTTCTTACAAAATCTTTATCATATTCAAATGATATAATTCCACTTACTTCATCCTGATGAACTATACCTATTCTGGTTCCCCATAGATAAACCTCTGCATTTTGTATCATATTTCATCTCCCCACTTCCATGTATTATCAGAAGTCTTCCTCTTTCCCACTCTCATTCGCTTTTCTTCATTTTCTATAAAATATGATGGCCGCATTGTATAATCAGGCACTAAAACCTCAAGATTACCTCCTATGCCAAGTGCCTGCATCAGCTTAATCAAATTTGACATGGTTATATCCTCACCATTCTCAAACCTGCTTATACTCCTTTGTGATACCATGGACTTTTCTGCAAGTTCCTTTTGTGTCATCGGATAAGCAATTCTATATTGTTTTATTCTTTCTGCTATTTCATTTTCAACAAGTTTAACATCAACATTATTATTAATATTCATCTTCTAACACCTACCTTATAACAGAATAATAACATACAAAAAAATAAAATGCAATATATTGCATTTTAATCATAATTTAAAGCATTAATAAGCAATATATTGCATTTTATTAATCATAATTTTATTTATTATAATTTTTTTCCAATAATTCCTTTAACTCCTCCAGCCCTATACCGGAAAACTTCGCTTTATCCACTGCTTTAGACAGCAGTTCTTCCGTCTGGCGCAAGGTTTCCTCCCGAAGAAGCTTTGCATTTTGTGCCTTGACGAAACAGCCTCTTCCGGTGTAGGACTCTATGAAGCCGTCCCGCTCAAGCTCCTCGTAGGCGCGTTTGGTAGTGATAACGCTTATCCGAAGCTGCATGGCAAGATTACGCATCGAAGGGAGAGCCTCTCCCGCGGCAAGCTCCCCACTCATTATCTTTGCTTTTATCTGATTTTCAATCTGCAGGTAGATAGGTTCATCCACCATATTTGAAATAATTATATCCAATGTTATTTCCCGCTTTCTCTAAGAAGTAAGTA
>JAFVBE010000021.1 GCA_017480195.1 Lachnospiraceae bacterium | reverse complement strand
TATCGTTGTGAATGTGCTATAATATTCATGGCGATTGGATTCCTTTCAAAGTTAGGTGTTTTTTGTGGTGATTAATATTCTAACGGAACCAATCGCTTTTGTATAGTGGGTAGGTGTCACATCAATTGTAACCCTACAATTCATATTTTTGTCCTACTTTTTAATCATAGAATTGCATATTTTATTTTGTTATAATTTTCATTTATATTGCTGCCCCAAATCCCATATTAACTTATATTTATATTGTGAATTTAAACGAGCATATCCATATTGGATTTTCACTTTTAAGAAGGTGATGCTCTCCTACATGATTAAGTCTTGTTACCGCAAGCTGCACCATAGAAAAATCACAAAGGTTAAATACTTTCTCAAGTTCCATACATTGCTGCATGGTTTCGGTACTTACTGCATTTATAACTACTGTCATATTAGGATTCATCTCATAAAGCCTGTTAAGTATTTCCTTCATATGTCCGCCGCTTCCGCCTATAAATGTATGTGTAGGAGCAGCAAGTTCCTCAAGACATTCCGGTGCAAGACCTTCTATAATTTCCACATTATCAACATCGAATTTCTCGCTATTTTTCCTTATTAGTTCAACTGCTTCCTTCTTTCGTTCTATGGCATATACCTTTATCTTATCTGACATACTGGCAATCTGTACCGCTATCGAACCTGTACCGCTTCCAATATCGTATACGACAGAATTCTCATCAAGTCCAAGCTTGGCAATACTAAGACATCTAATCTCCTCCTTAGTCATAGGAACATTACCACGCTCAAACTCACTGTCATTAATATAACTTGAAAATGATATATCTTTATATTCAGGATTGATTATCAGACATGTGTATAAGCCGTCATACATATCAGTAATTTCATCTGAATTCAACAATTTAATTCTATCATTTGCACCTAAATAATCACCCTGTTTTATATTCTTTTCACTACTCGTTCCATTATCTCCTATAGAATCTTTGTCCGATATGTCAATCTCTATAATCCTCTCCTCATCATACGACATCTGATAACCGGCAAATACTCTGCATTTTTCTAATCCGTCATTTTTCAGAATTACAATTATATCATTTAAGTTTTTTACTCCCGATAAAAGTACAAAGGTCTTGTAATTATGGTGGATAGCAGCTTTAAGTTCACCTTTCCAAGCCGTCACATTCTGCCTTCCATGTATACTTAATATCTTTGCATCATTCCAGCTTTGTCCAATCCTTGAGGCAAGATATGATACGGAAGAAATACCCGGAAGTATTTCAATATCGGCTTTTAACTCTCCATCCTTGACAGCCTCCTGTAAGGCTTTATACAGTTTTTCGCATCCGCTGTAGAATCCTGAATCACCTGAGAATAAAATTGATATGTTTTGTCCATGAGTTTTTTTGAGATACGGAATTATATCCTTTGCAAGATAATATGGTTTCTTATCAAGTCTTGCTGTATATGGTGCAATTACTCTTTCTGAACCGAATATTATATCTGAGTCTTCTATAAATTGTTTTGCCTCTACCGTAAGAGTATTTTCCAAGCCCATTCCAATACCGATAAGCTTTATGTTCATATGTGTGCCAAGCTTTGATATTCCGATTTCAGCTAATATCTCTTCAAGTGTGTTTCCAACCTCATTTACAGGACAGCCTATGACATATACAGGAATACCCTCATTTTTTGCAGCCATAAGTTTCTCTTCAAAACCACCATTAGCACCGCTTTGCTTTGTTACCATACAGGATATATCATACTGTCTTATTATAGCGGTGTTCATATCTGTCGAAAACGGTCCCTGCATAGCTATAATCTGTCTGCCTGATAAGCCATTTTCCTCGCATAAAGCTATACTCTCTGCTCCGGGCAGAACACGAGCTATCAATAGCTTTCTTAAATCCTCGTCTGCACAGAATACCGACAACTCCTTGCTGCCTGTTGTGAGCAGTACATTACCCTTTATGTCTCCGGCTCTGTCTTTAAGTGCTTCCGCACATTCCTCTGATGAAGAAAAGTATCTGACAATGTCCCCGTTATAATTTGTATCTTTCGCTCTATTGTCTTTATGATTTATATTACCATAGGTATCTGAATCTATATTATTCATATTTTCCAATAGTCCTGAATTTTGAATATCTCTCACATACCTCATATATTTTATATGAGCATTATCCATACTTTTAACAGCATTCTTAATATTCTCCGTAACCTCCTGTGCATACGGATGGGTTGCATCAATTACTATGTCAATATTTTCTTCTGTCAGATATTTTTTCATAGTCTCCAAATCCATACGCCCATTTATTATCCTTGCATATGGACTCTCATTACATACCTGTCTGCCGTATTCCGTTGCCACACTTACTATGTGTGATATCTTATTCTCACATAAAAGCTCAGACAGCTTTCTTCCTTCTGTTGTTCCCGAAAAAATAATTATATATTTCAATGTTTTATCCCCTTAAAAATCTTGTATTTAATACTAACATAAGGAAACCTATTTTACAATGTAAAAAGTAATCGGGACATTATTGCAATGTCCCGATTCAGACTGAAGTCTGTAGATATTATAAATTGATTGAGAGCAGTGCACCGCACATATCCAATGCAGGCCTGCTCTCTTTGTAGTATCATAATACAACTATTTACTTCTTAATGTCAAGAACAATTTTTTCCTTTGTTACTATTTTCATCCGTTTTAATCTACGAGACAATCGAAAATAATGTTCAAGTTCATTAATCGCCTGTTCTTGAGCCAAAGGACAACGCTGTAGGTCTATAATGATATTCTCACTCTGGTGAGATGCGTTCTGTACTGTATTTTTAAAGGTTCTCTTCCCACTTCCTTCTGGAGACTTCATTTCCCATGGTAATCCTTGAAGCATTATATCCGGCATACGAAATCCTTTAATCTTTGAAGGTGGAATTAGTTCTACATCATATCCTAATTCCAAAAAAATCTTTACTGTATTATATTCATGAGATTTTAAATGAACACCATTTTGTATTAGTTTCCCCTTTTTCATATTTTATATCACAATCTTTCGCTTTTTTATTTTGTTGGTGAGTTTAAAGCAGATTATCATAATAATATCGTGTTCATTCATATAAATCAAGTAATTCCACTAAAGATTTAGACAATATTTTTTTCCCTACTCCGTAACCTTATAACCCCTCTTCGTAATCAGCTTTCCGTCTATTATCTCAGTGGTAGAATTTCCCACAAATACTGTAGTAAACATATTTACCTTTGCTTCTCTTAATTCCTTCAGGGTACAGGTAACAGTCCTTGTTCCTTCCCTGCCGATATTCTCCACATATCCGCACGCCCGACTCGGTTCTATAATCTCAAGCAATATATCACAGGCTCTTGCCAGATAATCAGCCCTCTTGTGACTTGAGGGATTATATATGGCGATGGCGAAATCTCCTTCCGCAGCAGACCTTAATCTTTTTTCTATCTTATCCCAAGGTGTGAGCAAATCCGACAGACTTATCACGCAGAAGTCATGATTAAGCGGCGCCCCTAAGACAGCCGCCCCACTGCTTGCAGCCGTTATACCGGGTATAATCTCAAGTTCACATTCAGGATAGTCCTTAGCTATTTCATACATAAGTGATGCCATACCGTATATTCCTGAATCACCACTGCATATGATGGAAACCGTTTTACCCTTTACAGCCTCTTCAAAGCAATATCTGCATCTTTTTATCTCCTGCTTCATCGGAGTAGAATAAAATTCCTTATCCTTATATTTATCTCCCAACAGTTCAAGATAGACACCATAGCCTACGATAAGCTCAGAGGCCTCAAGCGCAAGCTTAGCCTGCTCCGTCATCATTTCCTCTGCTCCGGGTCCCATCCCAACCACATATATCTTATGTTTCATCAAAGCTCACTCTCCAGTTCCTCTTAGCTATCGCAATCGTTATACCATCAAAGCTTTCCTTATCCTGAATCAATGTACCTCCATACCGACATGCAGCCATAGCCGCTCTTTCACATACATTTCCGACTCCTACCTGCTCCCTTACGAAGTCGGATTCAGAGAAATCTCCTTCAATATCCGCTAATTCCTCTGCCGAAAATGTAATGTATGAAATCCTGTTTTTGTCTGCAAATTCTATAATACCTGTTTCATCCTTTTTTACATCTATCGAAGCTATGTAAGCCACCTGATTAGGTTCAATATTATTTTTTAAAAGACAAGTCATAATTGCATCATTTATTTCTTTAAAAGTTTTTCCCTTCTTACAGCCTATACCTATGACATATTCCTTAATTTCAAGCAGCAGACAATTATCTTCTGTTATTTTTTCAGCTATATTTCCTTTATTAAAAAACAAATTTTTATATCCTATATCAAATACAAAGGCATCAATATCACAATTACTTATTTTATCCTCATCTAATAGTCTGACAACAATCTCATCATCCCCACATATATCATAACCAACAAGCTTAACCTTATCATTATAGGGATATTCTGCATATCGTGATAATGTATCTTGTAATAATGCCTCCTTCGGTACTGCAATCACAATCTCCTGTCCGTCTAACAGCTTGGAAGTAACATCTGCAATCCCATCCTTATTAACTATATTCAATTTATTATTCTTCGCAAATAAATCTATCGCAAATTCATTTCTTATATCAGTAGCAGTAGTTATAACCGAAACTGCACCTGTTATATCAGCAAGCCTTTTACTCAATTCATTAGCACCACCCATATGACCTGACAAGAGAGGTATGACGAACCTTCCCTGCTCATCCATCACTATCACAGGACTATCCGTAAGCTTACTCTCTACACAACCGGCTATAGCTCTTACTGCAATACCTGTGGCGCCTATAAAAATCAAAGCACATCTATCCTCAAACTGTCTTTTACTCCAGTCCGATATGCCTTCGTCAACATACGAAAAACCTGTCTCAAGCCGGTCTCTAATTGACTTACATTTGACATGTTTTTTTATAATATAAGTTAGCTCAGTCTCAGACAAAGCATTATTTATTTTTTTTTCTAATTCATATCCTGCCTCGGTAAAGCAGATAATCGAAAGTGTCATAATTATTTTCCAATCATAATAAAATCACTAAAGCCCACAATATACTGAATTTAATTATAATCTTACTTTATCAATAAAATCAACTATTATCTAAAAAACCATTGACATTATTCCAAAATAAGAAGAAAATAGTTCTCGTGAAAAAGAGGTAGAATTATGGATAAGAACAAACGACAAATAGATATGTTACATGGTCCGCTTGCAAGCAAGCTGATTTTTTTTGCACTTCCGCTTGCATTAAGCAGTATATTACAGCAGTTATTTAATTCTGCTGATGTGGCAGTGGTGGGAAGATATGCCGGAAGCGATGCTCTTGCGGCAGTCGGAGCAAATGTCGCAAATGTAGGTATATTTGTCAATTTTTTAGTTGGCGCATCCATAGGTCCGAATGTAATTATAGCCATGCTGATAGGGCAAGGATATAAGGATGAGGTTAAAAAGGCTGTGGACGCTGTCATCGGATTAGCTGCCATAAGCGGTATCGTACTTATGCTCATAGGTCACATTATAACCCACCCTCTTCTTGTAGCTACACATACACCTGATGAGGTTATTAATGCTGCCGAGATTTATTTCAGAATATACATAAGTGGTCTTCCATTTATAGTAATATACAACTTTGGCTCAGCCATATTACGAAGCATCGGAGATACCAAAAGACCTCTGTATATAATGATTGTCTCCGGTATATTGAATGTAATTCTTAATCTATTCTTCGTAATAGCCTGTAATATGAGCGTGTCAGGAGTAGCACTTGCCACCCTTATATCGAATGCATTCAGTGCCGTTATGATTATTATTCTCCTTGTAAAAGAAGATAGTATGATAAAGCTTGATTTTAAAACCTTTAAATTTGACAGTCATTATGCTATAAAGGTTATCAAGGTAGGTGTTCCTGCCGGATTGCAGAGTATGGTATTTTCCCTGTCAAATATCTTTATACAATCCGGTATTAATTCCTTTGGAGCAAATACCATAGCAGCATCCTCGGTTGCGCTAAACTTTGAATATTTTACCTACGATATATCCTCCGCCTTCGCTCAGGCAGCCGTCACATTTACCAGCCAGAATTTCGGAGCAATGAATATAAAAAGGTGTCGAAGGATTTATTATTTAACCATGCTTGAAGGGATGCTTTTTACAGCAGCGTTATCCGCAGTATTTACCATATGGGCACGACCTTTTGCAGCACTTTATACGAAGGAGGGTGCGGTTATAGATATAGCCCTTATAAGAATGTATCATGTGATGATGCTTGAAGCCCTGACCGTAACATATGAAGTAAGTGCCGCTTCTATAAGAAGCATAGGATATCAGCTTACTCCTGCCATGCTTACGGTGCTTGGCACAGTAGGTCTTAGAATCCTTTGGCTCTATACTGTATTTAAAAAACACCACACCTTTGAAATGCTTATGAATGTATATCCTGTATCGTGGATATTCACGGGAATAGTTCTGATATCCGCATATTTTATCTTATGGAAACGGAAAATAAAAGAACTGAGTTGATTTTAGTGTTTTGCCTCTCTATACTCAGTCGAGAAATCCTCGGCATAAAGCCGTGATTTGCTATAGTCTCTATGTGCAATAGCATCTCCTACAAGTATTATGGCAGTCTTGGTTATATTGTGTGCTTTGGCAGTTTCACACAGAGTACCGACAGTGCATATATACTTTTCTTCATCAGCCCATGTTGCCTTGTAGACGATAGCAGCAGGGGTATCTTCTTTATATCCGCCCACAATCAGCTTCTCAGTCAGCTTATCCAATAATCCTGTACTAAGATATATCGCCATAGAACATTGATGTGCGGCAAAGCTTTCTATAGTCTCCTTAGACGGCACATCAGTCTTACCGGCCATGCGTGTTATAATAAGCGACTGTGATACATCAGGTAATGTGTATTCAAGCTTAAGAGCCGCAGCCGCACCGAAGCATGCACTGACTCCCGGACAAACCTCATATTCTATACCATGCTTGTCAAGCTCCTCCATCTGTTCACGGATTGCACCATATATACTTGGGTCACCTGTATGAAGCCTTACTGTCATTTTATTATTATTCTCCGCATCAAGAATAAGCTCAATAACTTCATTTAATGTAAGCTTGGAGCTGTCATGGATTTCACAGCCTGCCTTTGCATAAGAAAGTAATTCAGGATTAACCAGAGAGCCTGCGTAGATTATCACATCAGCTTCTTCTATTAATTTCTTTCCTCTTACTGTTATTAAATCTACTGCTCCTGTTCCTGCACCAACAAATTCAACCATCTGTCCGCTCCCTCACTCTTAGCTAATTCTCCGAACTCATTTGAATATATTATACATTCAATATTAAGTCGTTCACCTGCTCTTTTGCATAAGTAATACATAACCTTTTTCAAAATGTATTGCATAACCTCAGCTAATTTTCCTTCTTCTTTAATAAGCCTTATTGCCTCCTCTGTCGAGACACATTTTAACACTTCTTTTAATGTACTCTGTGATACTTTTGCCTCTATACCTGCTGCCGCCATAAGCTCCATACGACAGTCTCCCTCTTTGGAATGAGTATTCATAATTCCGCCTGATACCTTAATCAGCTTGCCGATATGTCCCGTAAGAAGCATGCCCGAAAATCCAAGTTCATTGACCATATCTATAGTATCACCGATATAATTACTGCACTTTACACTCCTATCCAAATCATATCCGTAAGTCTTAAGCATATAATCAAGTCCGTAATTTCCTGGCGATACGGCTACATAGTCAAATCCTTGTACCTTACGCTGATTTAATTCCACATGTATAGTATCAAGGAGCGCCTGACTGCTCATAGGCTCGACGATTCCGCTTGTTCCGATTATGGATATTCCACCTACTATACCAAGTCTTTCATTAAAGGTTTTTTTGGCAATCTCCTCTCCGTCAGGTACGGAGATTATAACTGATATACCGCCTCTATAATCCGCCTGTTTGCATACATCACGGATTTCTTCTTCAATCATCTGTCTTGGAATATGATTAATCGCTGCCGAACCTACAGGCTGATCTAAGCCCGGCTTGGTAACTCTGCCTACACCTTCACCGCCATCAATATTAATATATACTTCGTCAATACATATACAATTTGAATTATTTTTATTTGTATTCGAAGAACTGTTTAAATTTGATAATGTTTCATCTATCAATTGTGCGCTCGTAATTCCGGCTATTTCTTCATCTTTGATTATCGAAACCGTCGCATAAACAAGGCATCCACTTGTGACATCAGGGTCATCGCCTCCATCCTTTACGACGGCACAGGACACCTCATTTTCCGTACGCTTTATATCCACAATCTCAGCCTGATAAGGAATTCCCTTCGGGGTTTCAATCGTAATATTCTTTTTTTTCATACCGAGTAAAAGCATATATGCCGCAGCCTTCGACGCAGCCGCCGCACAGCTTCCTGTGGTAAATCCGTATCTCATACCGTCCTCCGATAAAGTACCTTATCTTATTACTCATATTTTAATAATCTATAATGTCCTTCAATAACCTATGGCTGACTATCCCTCGCCATATAAAGAAGTGCATTACATATAGCCGCAGCTATGTTGCTGCCACCCTTTCTGCCCCTGTTGATTATATACGGCACATCTGTGTCTATAAATAATTCCTTTGCAGCCTCAACATTTACAAATCCGACAGGTACACCTATGAGAAAATCAGGCTTGCGCCCTCCGCTTTGCATCTGTTCGTATAATGAAATAAGTGCTGTCGGAGCATTTCCTATCGCAAATATTATCGGCTTATCTATAGCAAGCGCTTTCTCCATACTGACAGTTGCACGAGTTACGCCACGCTCCTTTGCTTCCTTTGCAACCTCTTCGTCAGCCATAAAGCAGTGTGCCTCTCCTTTAAATTTTGCAAGCACCTTCTTATTTACTCCCGAAAGTCCCATATTTGTATCCGTTACTATATCTGCACCCTCTCGAATCAGCTCAAGTGCTATTTCAACCGCATTCTTTGAATATGTAAGAGTCCTTGCATAATCAAAATCCGCACTTGTATGTATAGCACGCTTGGTAATTAATTCCTGTTCTTTGGACAAGGTTATCCCCTGCTCTGCAAGTTCCCTTGTAATTATCTCAAAGCTTCTTTTTTCAATTTCGTCCGGACGCACAAACTCTATATTTTTCATCATCCTATCTTCCCTTAATTTTAAATTAACAACTATATGGTTTTATCTTATATATACATTTATCAAACTATAGCCTAACAATATGAACTATTCCTATATATTCTTAATTTTGTCCAGCACATCTCTAAGTTTCGCCAGAAGCAATGTATTATCCTCATGATTCCTTACTGCAACTCTGTAATATCCCTTTGAAAGGCCCTTAAAATCCGAACAATCCCTGATAAGTATTCCCTCCTCAAGCAGTAAATCATATAACGGAATATCTGTAAAAAACATAATGAAATTCGTTACCGACGGATATACACGAATTCCTTGTCCTCTTGGGAATTGGACATTGGAAAAGCTTCGCCCCTCTCCCCCGTCCCCGGGGGCAGTTCCCCGTCCCCGGGGGCAGTTTTCGCCCCTTTCCCCCGTCCCTGGGGGCAGCTCAAGCTGTTGGCTAAGGAATTCTCTCTCAGCTTTAATCAATGCTCTTGTTTTTTCAATATAAGCTCTATCCTGTAATGCGGCAAGCCCTGCATGCTCTGCTGCAAGAGACACATTCCATTCGGGAAGTTGTCTTCTTATATCATTAAGTGTTTTATCATTACCGCACACCACATATCCCAATCGTAACGCAGGTATTGCAAAGGTCTTCGTAAAAGCACGAACAACAATAAGATTATCCCATAACTTAAGTCTGTCAATATATGAGGCAGAAGGATTATCACTTAACTCCATAAAACACTCATCTAATATAACTTCAATTTGTCTTTTATTACATTCGTTTAACAGCTTATCTAATAAATCATCATCAATATAATTCCCCACAGGATTATTTGGATTGGCAAGCACGACAAGGTCTATATCCTGCGTGTCATTTATCAACTCCAATACTCCCTCATCAAGAGAAAAATTATTTTCCTCTCTCATCTGATAATATATAATCTCTGATGACACAGCACCGAATGCCCATTGATATCCATAAAATGACGGAATTGGAATTAACACCTTCTTAGGTCTTAATGCGTGTGCAGCCGCCATAAATAATTCAGAAGCCCCATTGCCACATAAGATATTTCCCGTCTTAATATTATGATGCTTAGCAAGTGCTTCTCTTAAAGCCATATAATTATAATCAGGATATCTTTCAAGCTCATCTGACACAATCCTCACACTTTCTCTGACTGTATCAGGCGCACCAAGTAAAGCAACATTTACCGAAAAATCTATATTAACTTTATTTCTGTATATGTCTCCGCCATGCGCCATATTAAGCCCTCACATATCATTCTATTCCTGTAAGCTCGTCCTCTCTCGGAGGTCTGACATATTTAATCAACCTCTCCTCACATGCTCCAAATATAAGAAAATTTCTTCTTGCCTGCTTGAGACTGACCTTGTTAGCACCATCCTCATATGTCTCATCCTCTAACTGTATCGGATCGTCCTCCCAATAGCAGACCGGACATACCTCGTAGGTTCCACCTGCTCTTTCAGCAAGAGTATAATATCCGCAACAGGGACATTTATATTTTTCTGATTTTTTCATTCTAATGCAATCAAAAACTCCGTTTCTTTCTATATCCTCTGTATCCTTGACATATCCGGATTTTTCATAGAATCCTACTGCTTCCACCCTGCTGTCTATAATAATAGTCTTAAACCCAATCTCAAATATCCATTTCTCAGCCTCTTCCAACACTCTTTTTCCTAATTGCTGTCCGCGATACTGTGGAAGAACTACCACACGACCTAAGGTAACTGTTTCATCGTCAAGCTCATAGAATCTGCATGTTGCAATCGGATAACCGTCATCAAGCAATACTATGTATTTTGTTCCAACACCATCATGCTCATCAAATTCTTCTCTAAGTGATATATGGTGCTGTCTGTTCATTCCCTCAATCCTTACCGAATAAGCACCAGCTATCTGCCATTCCTCAGTCGCCCTTAAAACCTCTATTTTCATATAATGTACCTCTTATTACTAAGTAGTCTTTATCGTCGAATACCTCGCCGTAAAATAATTATCAATTTTCTCCCTGTCAAGCTGCTCACCTATCACTATGATTACATCCTGTCCTATATGGATTTCATTTACATTAATTCCCTGTACAGTGGCATTTATTTCATACCACTTTTCCTCATTTTGAGCAAAGCCCTTTACTCTCATAACCCTTCCGACAGTTTCATCCACGAAAAGCTTTTCTATCGCAGCCTTTATCTCATCCATACTCATAGCCACATGCATAAAGAAAAGCGCCTCAAAGCTGCTGTCGTCTATAGAAATTTTCTTCTCGTAAGCATACGAGTGATAACCTGAGTTCTCAATTATCTGATAATCCTCAGTCGTTAATTGCCCCCAGTCCTTAACTATGAAATCAGTCGCACTGATTGACAATAATTTATTTTCGTCTTCTGACAAAATATTAGTTTTATATCGTTTTATATCGAAACCCCTGTTACACTTCACTTTTTTTAAAGCATTATTTATATGCTCTACTGTTCCTTCAATCTGACTTACTGATACCTCCTGAACATGACTTAAGACCAGACATCCAGCATCGGCTATCTGGCTTGCAAGCATAAAATCTGCCTCATCTGACAGGTCACCCTCAAGGTCAGCCTTGACTATTGCTATGACATTTCCGATTTCATAAAGTCTGTCCAAGGGCTCCTCATGAAGTATATCGAAGAATTCATCCACATCAAATATACCTGACGGTTCAATGATAACCCTGCTGTAACCAAGCATTGACATAGTTATAAGCTTGGTCTTGAATCTTCTCCTATGGCAGTCATAATCACACCCTCCTGCCACCATCTCAAGACCGCAGGATTCACTCTCAAGGTCTGATAAGAGCATCATATCCACATTTATCGCACCATAATCATTCTCAAGTATGCAGACCTTCTCACCCTTATCAATCAGATATTTTACATATTTTCTTATAAATGTAGTCTTACCGGAGCCAAGAAACCCGGTTATTAAGTCAACCTTAGTCATATTAATCTCCAAGTGTATTAATTCATTCTTATATTATCACAAATATAGCTCACAAAAACTGCTATGTCAATTTTTATTATATTTATATTATGAAAAAACCAGTGCCAACCGCTTTGGATTGGCACCGGTTCTTTAAATCTTTTTTCTAACAGCTCTGAGGAATATAATTCCTAAAGTTGCAAGCATCATTAAGAAAAATGCTATATCTGTATGTATTGTATCTCTTGTCTCCGGCGACTTGGCAGTATTGCTCGGAACTGTTATTTCAGCCGGCGTATCGACTTTTGTCTCAGGTACATCAACCTTTGCAGGCTCTGTCTTCTTAGTCCACTTTGCAAAGAGCTTTATATCGGAGGTCACCTTGTCTGTATCAGGATTCCACTTTTCAGTAAATGCTTCATCCTTGTACCAACCACCAAAATCATACCCGTCTTTTGTAAGTTCTGTCGTTGGTATAAACTTTGTTCCTTCAGACACAATCTGTCTTATGATGTTTCCGTTTCCATCATCAAGAATTACATTGAATGTCTTTTCTACCGAGTATGCTATAGCAAAGTCTGAGAAATACTGCGAATACATATATATTTTATCGCCTTCCACATAATAGGTTGCATCCGTAAAGTTGCCTGTAGGTCTTGATGAAAGCTGTGTAAATATAGTCACCGTTCCTTCGTGGTTACGAATTATAACAGGATTTCCCGCTTTTGATGTATCATATGTAAGTATAATTTCAAGTGGTTTGCCGGTATCGCTTATCACGCTATCCTTCATATTGTCAATGTATTTCGTCAGGTCTATTTCAAGATATTCTACCTTAACGCTTTCCATATCAACAAAGGCAAATATGCTTTCGACCGTCTTTTTAACATCTGAAACTGTCGCTGCACTCACCTTGTTTTCAGATACCGGTTTAACACTAAGCTCTACCTTTACAAGCTTTCCTTCTTCCGCTTCTTCGTCGGCAAGCTCAAGAAGGTTCGGCACTTCAACTGCAGTTACGCTTGCAGGAGCTTCATCATCACCGTTATCCAAGACAACCTCTGCCTCAGCCTTAGTAACTGTCATAACACCATCTATATAAGTAATGTCATAATTTTCAGTTACATCTATGTCGCCATCTATGATTTTAGCCTTGCCTGGTGTAATCACACCCGCTGTAGTCGTTTGGTCTGTACTTCCTGAAATAAGTGTTATCTCTGCAAGCTTATGTCCTTCCAAAGCACCTGAAAGTTCTACATACTCAACTGAACTTTCTATCTCTCCGTTTACAGCAACGGTCTGCTTAAGAGCAGTTACAGTGACCTTCTTCTTGTTAATATCCGCAGAAGTTAAACTCTGTTGTCCTTCGTCAGCGAGCTTGTAATTATCCACACTCGCTCCGCCAAGTGTTATGTCTGTTATAGTGACATCCTTATCGATACCCACATTTGAATTATCAAATGTACCTGTTGCAGTTACGCTAAGCTCATCACCATCTACCATACCGCATACTGACCAATCTATATCAGAATAGTCAAGCTCTGCATCTGTAGTTCCGTCATAGATTTTATCTTTGGCTGTAATACCGTCTATCGTAACAGGTTTCTTTGTTACTTCAAGTGTGCCGTCTACATAGGTTATGTCGTAGCTTGCAGTTACATCATCACCGTTTGCGTTCTTTATAACTGCTTCACTTGGTACATTGGCACTTTGACCTGCGTTAGCCTGACTTCCTGTTACAATGACACCTGCGATAGTATCCCCTGCTACAAGGTCGCTGTTGGTATAGCTGTCTTTTGTAAGAGGTGTTCCATCATATACCTTCGTTGCATCATCCGCCGTTATCTTTACAGCCTTTTTAGTTACTTCAAGTGTTCCGTTTACATATGTTATATCATAGCTTGCGGTTACATCGTCGCCATTTGCGTTCTTTATAACTGCTTCACTTGGAACATTTGCACCTTCACCCGCAACAGTCTGGGTACCGGTTACGGTTACACTATCTATATAATCACCTTCGGCAAGTGCTGTGTTGGTATAACCATCCTTAGTTAGCTCTGTTCCGTCATATACCTTACTATCACTGTCTGCTGTTATAGTAAGAGTCTTTCCTGTAACTTCCAATATACCATTTTCATATGCAATGCTGTAGCTTGATGTTACATCTTCATTTGAACTGTTTTTTATAACCGCCCCACTTGGCACATTATTACTGTTGCCAACAGTCGTCTGACTTCCTGATATGGTAACGCTATCAATATAATCGCCTTCGGCAAGGGCAGTATTGGTATAACTGTTCTTCGTAAGTGATGAACCATCATAGATTTTGCTGTCACTGTCTGCCGTTATCGTTACAGGTTTACCGGTTACTTCTAACACACCTTTTACATATGTAATGTTATAGTTAGTTGTTACATCTTGATTACTTGCATTCTTAATAACTGCATCATCCGGTACATTATCGCTGCTACCTACTGTAGTCTGACTACCTGTCACAGATACCCTCTCTATAGTCTCGCCATCTGCAAGAGCTGTATGCGTATAGCTGTCCTTTGTAAGAGGTGTAGTATCATATACCTTTTGGGCACTGTCTGCCGTTATGGTAAGAGGTTTTTTAGTTACCTCAAGGGTTCCGTTAGCATATGTAATCGTATAATACGAAGTCACATCCTCATTGGAACTGTTTTTTATAACCGCTTCACCTGGTACGTTGTAACTGCTTCCAACAACAGTTTGACTTCCTGTTACAGTTACGCTTGCTATACTATCGCCCGATGCAAGTGAAGTATTGGTATAAGTGTTTTTCGTAAGTGCTGTTCCGTCATAGACCTTTGAATCGCTGTCTGCTGTTATGGTAACAGCCCTATTATTTACGGTAAGTGTTCCTTTTGCATAATTAATTGAATAGTTAGCCGTCACATTTTGGTTATTATTATTCTTAATCACCGCTGCACTTGGCATATTATCACTGCTTCCAACGACTGTCTGACTGCCTGTCACGGTAACACATTCTATGCTATCGCCCGTTGCAAGTTCACCACTTGTAATACTGTAACTGTTCTTGGTTAGTGCTGTTCCGTCATATTCCTTCGCATCACTACCGGCTGTGACAGTAAGAGCCTTTGCAGTAATATTTGCAGTTGTACTTGGCTGATTTCCACTCGATGCAAGCTGATAATTTTCTGCCGAGCTTCCGCCCAATGTTAAACCGCTGATAGTGACTGCTTTAGCTGTACCTGCATTTGCATCTGAAAATGTACCTGTTGCAGTAACAGAAAGGGAGTCATTTCCAACTCTGCCACATCTTTCCCAGTTTATAGCATCATAATTTAAAGTTGCACTTGTCGTTCCGTCATAGGGTTTATCCGATGCGGTGATACCACTTGCTATAGTAATCGTCCTCTTGCTTATAGTAAAATTACATGTTTTACTTGACGGCAACTTATAGTTATTATTAGAAAGACTACTTGCAGAAGCAGTGTAGCCACTTCCGGCATTAGTTTTTTCACCGGATACCGTAACGGTACAAGTATCTCCGCTTTTAAGATTTCCTGCTGTCGCTGTCGGTTTCTGAACTGAACCATTATATATAAGACTTTTGTTACTCCATGTAAGCGAAATTTCTTTTTGTGATATAGTAAAATTAGTCGTTGCTGAACCGCCATTATAGTTCGTCGTCGAAGCAACCTCAGCCTTAACTGTATAAGTTCCGGCATTACTTGGTTTTGTTTCGGAGTAAGTGCTGTCGTTTGCAGTGCTGACCTTGTATCTATATGTTACGGAACCATTACCTTTATTTCCACTTACAGATGGATTATTTGCAGTATTACCATATGTCCATCCGTTCATTGTAACAGATGGGCTGATGCTTGCTTTATTAATGGTCGCATTAACAGTTTCCGCCGGGCTAGACGAACTTCCCTTTGCGTTATAGGTTGAATCGCCTTCAGAATACCATTGTATATTGTAGGTTCCGGCATCCGTTGCAGTTGGAATACTTGTCTGCCAGCTTGAATAGCTTGTATCAGTATTTTTCTTATAACGATAATAAATCGTACCACCATTTCCGCTTTTTGAAACAAGAGACTTTGACGATCCATTGTAGGTATTGGTTGTTCCGGATACACTATAGGTTGGATCGACTGTGAGCACAACATATGTCTCATAAAAATTCCAATCGTGAGTATAGTGTCCATTGAAATAATCCGATTCGATTAGCTTCAATCCCCATGCATTATTACTACCTGAAAGCGTATAATTGTTTCCACCTAATGTAAGTGTTTTTCCTGAAATACTTGCCGTTACATTAGATGGCAAACTGCCGCTACTACCGCTTACCCCCACATAATTATCTTCTCCACTCTGAGTAAAGGTATATGTCGAACCATTGCAAACAAATATATCTCCATCAACCCAACCTAAATTTGTCTGGCTGGTAGTATATGTCGTCGCATCCGTCACCACAATCTCATACTCCACACCACCAATAGTAACCCTCATCCATTCATCTGTATGGAATGCCTTATGTGCAGTTACAATCCACTCTCCGTTTTTATTTGACGCAGAGAAAAGACTCTCATCACTCACACTTACTGATGTAATATCACTGTCTGCAACAGCACTTCCATCAGCCTTAGTTATCCCAACAAAAGAAAGTATGTCTGTAAGGGCAACCGCACTATCCCCCTGCATTACATACTGCTTCTCATTATAGGTAAATTCAACAGTATAATACGAAAATCCATCCGACACTGCTGTAACAATGTCTCCGCTTTCAGTTGTATTCAATTCTTCTGCCACAAGGTTTCCGTCTTCCTCTGGTACATGATATACACCTGCTGTAAGATTCCGGTTCGATACCTCATCCATAGCAAAGCTTACATTTACAGTCTGTCCGTCTGCCGGCTGGATTTCTATACCATTTTCATCAAGTACCTTTATATCAAATGTGTATGACTGAGCCACCATAACATTATCGTCACGTACAGCATCTACCGCCTGATTTATCTTCTCCTCTTCAACATCTGCAACCTTATTTACACTAAGGGTGCCCCCCTCAGGAAATACACCTTCTGAAGCAGTTACGATAACTCTTATGCCATCAACAGACTCTGATCTTATAAACGCAGGGTAGCTCTTTTCATCCTCTCCTTCATCAGCCGCTTCCGACTCATCATAGATATCATCTGTGACTGAGTTTACCTCCATGTCTGAATTATTTTCAGTATCGGCTTCTATATTCTCTTCGGTAACAATGTCATTTATCATTTCAATCTTGGCATCCGAATCCGTTGCTATCTCTGATTGTTCAGCTTCATTCTCTTCTGATACCATTTCTATTTCTTCTTGTATATTATTATCTTCATCAGATGCCCAAGCTGAATAGCTCTGATTGCAAACTGCTATAATTAACACAAGCATTATAGCTATTATTCGTGACAATCTCCTTCTCATTTCTTTATCCTCCTAATAGCATTAAAATTATTTTCTTATCAACATAAAATATAT
>JAFVBE010000063.1 GCA_017480195.1 Lachnospiraceae bacterium | reverse complement strand
GGTGCGCGTACGGATTTGGAACTTTTAAAAATCGCGGAAGATAAAAGACATGATATAGATGAAAGAAAGAAGTTTTTAAATGAAGCGGATGTCGTGTTTTTGTGTCTGCCGGATCAGGCGGCTATAGAATCGGTTTCGCTGATTGAGAATGATAAAGTAAAAGTGATAGACGCTTCTACGGCTCATCGTACCAATGATGAATGGGTTTACGGATTTCCGGAAATTTCAAAGGAAGCAAGAGAAAAGATTGCAAAAGGAAAAAGAGTTGCCAATCCGGGCTGTCACGCCACGGGGATGATTTCTACAGTGGCACCTCTTGTACATATGGGAATTCTTCCGAAGGATTATCCTCTTACCTGTTATTCGCTTACAGGCTATTCGGGCGGTGGTAAGAGTATGATAGCAGATTATGAAGCAGATGATAAGGATGAGAAGCTTTTTGCACCGGGTATCTATGGACGGACGCTTAAGCATAAACATATTCCGGAGATGCAGAAGGTTACAGGACTTACATATGCTCCCTGCTTTTTGCCTATAGTCGATGATTATTATAAGGGAATGGCAACTACCATTCTGCTTCAAAGCAGACTTTTAAATGGAAAGCCGACAGCTAAAGAAGTGTGCGAAAGACTTAAGGAATATTATAAGGATGAGTTCTTTATTAAGGTAAGAGATTTTGAAGAAGAAAAGCCCGGAACCATATATGCTAATGCTTTAGCGGGAACTAATAATCTGGAAATCGCGGTATATGGTCATGAAAATCAAATCGCCGTAACGGCAATCTTCGATAATCTTGGCAAAGGTGCATCCGGTGCCGCTGTCCAAAATATGAATATTATGCTGGGGCTTCCTGAGAACGAAGGACTGATGACGCCATCAACACTTGCTTAACCTTTTATGTACTACAATAGATGTATGAGCCTGAGTTCGAATCTTAGCGAGAGCGTGCCTGTGATAGCTCTGCAAATTGATGCAGGCAGGCGGAGTGAATTTTAGCAATAGAAAGAAGGTAATAAAATATGAATATAATAAATGGCGGCGTCACAGCCGCAAAGGGATATAAATGTGCAAGTATGCGTGTCGGAATAAAGCCGACAGGCGATAACAGAGATTTGATGCTTCTTACAAGTGAAGTGCCTGCAACCTGTGTCGGAACATTCACGAGAAATAAGGTGAAGGCGGCACCGGTTAAATGGGATATGAAGGTTGTAAATGACACGAAGCTGGCACAGGCAGTTGTTGTTAATACAGGTATTGCCAACGCTGCAACAGGTGAGAAGGGCTTAGAAAACTGTAAACTTACGGCTGCTGCAGTTAATGAAGCTACAGGCATCGCATCTGAATATGTAATATGCGGTTCAACAGGTGTCATAGGACCACAGCTTCCTATAGAAAAAATTGTAAACGGTGTAAAGGAGCTTTCGGGTAAGCTTTCCGATGCACCTGAGGAAGCGGAAAATGCAGCTAAGGCTATAATGACTACAGATACACATAAGAAGGATATAGCAGTTGAATTTACAATATCAGGAAAGCAATGCCGCATAGGTGCTATGTGCAAGGGGTCAGGTATGATACATCCTAATATGGGTACAATGCTTGGATATATGATGTCCGATATTAAGATTGATTATGAGCTTGCACTTGAGACACTGCGTGCGGTGATTGACAAGACCTTTAATATGGTTTCTGTAGATGGTGACACTTCTACAAATGATACTGTTATATTTATGGCAAACGGGCTTGCGCAGAATGACGAGATTAATGATAAGGACAGTGAGGATTATGCAGTATTCTATGAGGCACTTTATACCGTGGCAGAATTCTTAGCCAAGAATATTGCTGAAGATGGTGAGGGCGCTACAAGACTATTTACTGCACATGTAACCGGAGCTCCTGATTATGAGACTGCAAGAATTCTTGCTAAGTCAATAATCACATCTAATCTTACTAAGGCGGCTATATTCGGTAAGGATGCAAACTGTGGAAGAATATTCTGTGCAATGGGATATTCCGGTGCGGAATTCAATCCTGATAAGGTGGATATAACGATGGTAAGCGAGGCAGGTGCAATCAAATTAATTGACAAGGGGATGCTTCCGGAATTCTCCGAAGAAGAAGCATTGAGGATACTTGAACCCAAAGAGATAACGGCAGAGTGTGAGCTTCATATGGGAGATGCCGAGGCGACAGCCTGGGGTTGTGACCTTACCTATGATTATGTTAAAATCAATGCGGATTACCGTTCATAATATAAAGAAAGAAGAGGAATAAGATATGGTAAACAGTGATTCAATGGATGCGGTTTTAGCTAAGGCGCAGACGCTTATAGAAGCCCTGCCTTACATACAGAAATTCAACGGCACAAAGGTGGTTGTAAAATACGGCGGAAGTGCTATGGTCGATGAGAATTTGAAATATAATGTAATAAAGGATGTTGCCCTGCTTAAGCTTATAGGAATGAAACCGATAGTAGTGCACGGAGGCGGTAAGGAGATAAGTGCATGGCTTAAGAAGATAGGTAAGGAGTCGGAGTTTATAAACGGACTTCGTGTTACAGATGAGGAGACTCTTGAGGTTGCCGAGATGGTTCTTTCAAAGGTAAATAAAAGTCTTGTATCACATATGCAAAAGCTCGGACTTCGTGCCGTAGGTATAAGTGGTAAGGATTCCGGTATATTAAAGGTAAAAAAGAAATATAGTGATGGAAAGGACATTGGCTATGTGGGTGAGGTCGTGGAGACAGACCATACGCTTATTGACACCTTAATAGAAAATGATTTTATTCCGGTTATTGCACCTATAGGCTACAGCGAGGAGGATTTCCACGGATATAATATAAATGCCGATGATGCTGCTTGTGCGGTTGCAACCTCCATAAATGCTGAGAAGCTTGTTTTTCTTACAGACATTGAAGGAGTATTTATGGATCCCGAGGATAAATCAACGCTTGTATCAGAAATGAGCATTGATGAGGCACAGGGATTTATAGATAAGGGCGTAGTCGGTGGTGGAATGCTCCCGAAGCTTTCTAACTGTATTGAAGCAATGAAGAACGGCGTGTCCCGTGTCCATATGCTCGACGGACGAGTAGAGCATTGCCTGTTGCTTGAATTCTTCACCGAGAAAGGTATCGGAACAGCTATCGTGAATAACTAAATAAATGGTCGGTCAGATGTATGATATACTTTGATTTTTAGGCGGTATGAGGTGTAATATGTAGTCTTACGCTGACTCGTTCTCACTCCGTGTTTGACGTAGGTCTACTAACCTCAAAAAATATCAGAAAGTGGTTTGAGAACTTTTTTCATAAATGAAAAGTCCTAAAACCACTTTCTTTATTTTATTCGCTAAGTAGACACGTCAAACAAGGGTCAGCTTTAAGACTCATATACACCTCGTACCGCTAAAATCAAAGCATACCCATCTGACCGACATGCTACGCATATTTGAACATTTAGACTATGTCATGATATAGGCTATTCTCTTGACAAATTGAAGTTAAATAATTACTATTTTTCTATATAAATTGATATTAGAGAGGTGATTTATGTGATAATTTATAAGACGATAAAAGAGTATTCACAAAATGATTTAAAAGAATTATTCGCTTCGGTTGGTTGGGTGTCAGCGGATTATAGTGATAGACTTGTAAAGGCTATAGCTAATTCTGATACTGTTATTTCAGCTTGGGATAAAGAAAAATTAGTTGGTCTTATCAATGTGCTTGATGATGGGGACCTTACGGCATATGTACATTATCTTTTAATAAGACCGGATTATCAGAATAGTGGCATCGGTAAGGAACTTATCAGACAGTTAAAAAGTATATATAAAGATTATCTTTATATCTGCCTGACTGCAGAGAATAAGGAGGTTGTTCCTTTTTATGAAAAGCAGGGATTTCGTGTTGTGGAAGGTGGATTACCTATGATTATATATAATCCCTGAAACACAAATATATATAAAATTCAACTCAAATATCACAACTTGCTTGTGATGTTTGAGCTGGTGAGGCGGATTTATTTTTTAGTATTACAAGAATAGTTAGTATATTTATATGCCGGCTGTTGATAGATGTAGGTGTTATGGGTTTGCAAATTAACCGTATAAAAACATGAGTACTTAAAGAAAACTGAGAGGAACATATTTTACGAAAAGTAATTATATGTTCCTCTCAGTTTGATTTTAGTATCTCCTATATTTTTATCCGAGTGAGAATGTGTTATTTGCAACCCCATATAACAGCCGGCATACATTGATTGTACGCTAAATATTTACTCTGCATCAGTTCCGGTTGCAACTGTCGGTACTGCGTTTTCTACAAGGAATTCTGCAACCTTGTCTGCAAGAGTATAATAAATAACCTCTTCGTTAGTGTAAATCTCTGCAAAAGCATCTTCATCAGTTATACCGTAGCTGTCCATAATCTTCTGCTTATAATCTTTGATTTCATCATCCGATACAGTAATATTCTCAGCCTTTGCGATAGCGCATACTACAATTTTTTCTTCGATAAAATCTTTGAAAATACCACCTATATAATCTCTGTACATTTCTTCAGAAGTAAAGGAGTATGCTGCAAGATAGGTGCCAAGATCATAACCGTATTGGCTGGCTTGTTCCTCTACTGATTCAACCTGTTCATCAACGAATTTTTCAATTTCCTGAGTAGGATATTCATTGATAACGGCGTTGGCTAAGGCTGCCTCCATAACAGCGGTTTTGTTGGCTGTGCTGTCACTGTCTGCATAAGTTTCTGAAAGGCTGTCGCGGATTGATTGCTCATATTCAGCTATAGTTGAGTAATCAGTATTGGCTGCGACAAATTCGTCAGTATACTCAGGAGTTACAGTCTGTACAATGGAATTAAGAGTTACCGCGAATACTGCCTCCTTGCCTGCAAGGTCAGGGTTAGGAGAGTAATCCTCAGGAAATGTAGTATATACATTAAATTCATCTCCTATGCTATGACCTATAATTTGATCTTCAAAACCATCTATAAATGTTCCTGAACCAAGAGTTAAGTCATAACCGGCGCCATTTGTGTTGCCGCCTTCAAATTCGACA
>JAFVBE010000062.1 GCA_017480195.1 Lachnospiraceae bacterium | reverse complement strand
GACTGATTTTTTCTTTTTTATCCGAAAACGCTTTCAAAATATTATCTCCAATTCGCAAAAAACAGACTTACTTAAGTGCATATCATCGTAAAGCTAATTTTATCATACCTGATTTTCTTCTTCAAGACACTTGTTAATCAACTCATGTAATACTATAATAATTATAATTAAACAACATACCATAATAACTTATATATACAAGGAGGTATAAGCATGAACACCTTACCTAAGATAGATTTACATTGCCACCTGGACGGCTCATTAAGTACTGAATTTATATCCGAATGTCTTGGCAGAAATGTCGGAACCAACGAGCTCACTGCTCCATACAACTGCCAGAGTCTTGCAGAATATCTAACCAGATTTGACCTTCCTGTATCCTGTCTTCAGACCTCAGAGCATATAACTTCTGCCGTGACAGACCTCATAAGACAGGCAAAGGATGATAATGTACGCTATATAGAGATACGATTTGCTCCGACACTAAGTCTTAATGATAATTTAAGCTATACCGAGATATATGAAGCTGCCATAGAGGGCTGTAAAAAAGGACTAAAGCTATACGGCGTATATTCAAATATTATAGCTTGCGCTATGAGAAATCACAGTGAGGAACAAAATCTTGATATGCTCAAAAGCAGTCTTATCTATCTTGGCAATGGCTTATGTGCTATGGACTTAGCCGGTGATGAATCAGGCTATCCAAACGGCTTATTCACCTATCTTTTTAATGCCATGAATAAATATAACATACCGTATACAATCCATTCCGGTGAATGTGGAAATGCTGATAATATCAGAATTGCCGTAGACGCCGGTGCCAAGAGAATAGGACACGGCATAGCACTTACTAAAGACCAAAGGCTCATGGATATATGCAAAAATAAACACATAGGCTTTGAGCTTTGTCCTACCTCAAATTATCAGACAAAAGCAGTCAACGAAGGCGAAGTCTATCCTCTGAATAACTTTATCGAATACGGTCTTTTAGCCACAATTAATACAGACAATAGGACAGTAAGCGGTACAACCATGACCAAAGAATATGAATTTGTAAGTGAGAAATTTAATATAGCAAAAGAAACCTTAATGCAGCTTTACGCAAACAGCATTGAAGCTTCTTTTGCTAATGATGATATTAAAAACGAATTATATAAGCTCTATGAAAAATAATAGCCGACACCCCATTTAGTATGTATGTACTGAGGTTCAGCGGGAGTTTTCTCTATCTTCTCCCTGAGCCTTCTTACATGGACATCAACCGTTCGGGCATCTCCCGGATAAGATGCGCCCCATATAAGACTCAGAAGCTGTTCTCTCGAATAAACCTTATTGGGATTTGTAACCAGAAGATATACTAGGTCAAATTCCTTTGCAGTAAGGTTTACCTCCTTACCCTCTATGTATACGCGACGACTATCAATATCAATCTTAAGCCCCTTAGCTTCAACAGTCTTACTGATTTCTTCTGTAGATGAACCCTTACTGTTTCTCCTTAAAATAGCCTTTATTCTTGCCTTTACCTCAAGTATATTAAAAGGCTTTGTTATGTAATCATCTGCCCCGTATTCCAGACCGAGTATCTTATCCATATCATCGCCCTTTGCAGTAAGCATAATTATAGGTACATCCGAGAATTCCCTTACCATCTGACACACCTCAAGTCCGGTGTACTTCGGAAGCATTATATCAAGCAGTATGATATCATATTTATTATCCTTAGCCTTATTGACAGCTTCCTCGCCATCGTAAGCTACATCAACTGACATGTCATCCTGCTCAAGAGAAAACTTAATTCCCTTTACTATTGATTTTTCATCATCAACTACCAATACATTTTTCATATCATAAACCTCAATTCAGAGTAATATAGTCCTTAATATTATTATAGACACCCGACTTGATGCCGTTTACATTCATAATCTCATCAATACTGTTAAATGCTCCATGCTCTTCCCTATATGACACTATGGCTTCCGCCTTCGCTTCTCCAATACCTGTAAGAGTCATGAAATCCTCTTTGGATGCCTTGTTAATATTAAGCCTTCCATCGCTTGAATATACTCCGCTATATTCAGTCCCGGAATTCTCGTCCTCTCCATAAGCTAACGATACCTCAAGCTCACTTTCATACGGAACATATATCTTCTCACCATCCGTTATATGCTCGGCAAGATTAACATATTCCCTTGAAGCCCCTTTAGCAAATCCTCCTGCTGCAGCTACAGCTTCCTCCTTGATTACCTCTACATCAAATCTGTATACTCCCGGATTAACTACTGCACCGCATACATATACGGCGGTCTCCTTATCCGACACATGATAATCTGCTTCTTCGATTTTCTCCTCTGAATTCTCAGAAGTCTCTGCTTCATCAAATCCTGAGACAACATATCCCCCGCCTTTTCCACAGGAAATAAGTATAAGTCCAAGCACCAAAGCCATTACATATATTAATTTATTCTTCATTAGATACACCTCTTTATCTATAAACCAATAAAAAGGCATACTGTACCATCTTGCAATTACAAAACACTTACATCATTTTACATAACTTTTCCAAATATTACAATAGTTTTAATAATTTTTTAAGATTATTTTTGCCACTGAAAGACAACAAAACCAACACATGCGATGATAATTCCAATAAGCTTCGTCCATTCAAATTCGCTCTTTTCTACACCGAAAAGCCCTATAAGCTCTATAACATAAGCCACCAAAAGCTGTGATATTACAATCAGTAAGACAGCTTTCGCAGGTCCAAGCGATGCCATACTTTTTATAACCGTCCATGTAATAAATGCGCCAATCACACCGCCAAGAAGCATATACTTATCATCCACCTTGGCAAGTGACATAATTCCTGCCTGATTTCTCTCAAATATAAGCCATAATATAAATGCCACAGCAAACCCCGACAATGCAACCCACGCAGATGCAAGCCATGTCGATGTCTGTTTGGTTACACCTGTATTAAAAACTCCCTGAACACTCATCAACGCCCCGGATATAAGTGCTATAATAAATCCCCACATAGATATTCCTCCTGATAATATAAGGTTAATGGCGATTACAGGTATAGCTTTGTAATCGCCAATTTAATTATTATTATCTTAAAATATCTATGAAATATACATAAAAAATTATTCAGTTTTTAATTCAATGGTATCATAAACATCCATATTTACGGAATCAGGATAAGAAAAATCCTTATCTATCTCCTTCTGCCATTCTGATATTGTATCCGACAGCATATCATCTATTGCATTTTGTGTCATCTGAGCCTTTCTTGTTGCAGTCTCATCAGCATCGGTAAGGGCAATCATCTGAAACACATGATAACCGTATTCACTCTCAACTACCGTACTATAATCTCCATTCTTCATATCATATAAGAGATTGTATATATCCTCCCCGTAGGTTTCCAATATATCTTCTGGTGACATGGTCTGTGTCTTTGAATGCTCAAGCTTATAATATTCCGATAATTTTTCTATGCTTTCAGCATCCTCATCATCATCCAATACAGCAGTTGCAAGTGTGCTGCAGGCAGCCAGTGCCTGCTCATACTGCTCACGCCTTTTTTCACTGTCGTAAGGAACAATGGTTCCATCCTCTGCTATATCATAACAGTCAAAATACATATCATAAAAGGTTGTCATTCTTGCCTGTTCGTCAGATATTTCTATAGGAGTATCCTCTAAGATTTTATCTTCCACCTTCTTGGCAATGACATTCTCAGTAAGTATCTGTGCTATCTTATCCGTAGTTAAGCTCATATCAAGTTTCTGACTGTCAGTAAGTCCATTATAAAAATTCTCTGCTTTCTCCGATATATCAGACTCTTCTTTCTCGGTAAGGAGAATGTCATAATCATCTGCATGTGCATACAATGTCTTGACCTTCACTATCTCCTCGACAACCTCCTGCTTAGTCAGGTCGACCATTGATACCTCATCAGAATCTGAATCAGGAAGCGCCAAAGCCCATACATCTTCTCCATACTGGTTCTCATAGCGTTCCTTAATAGTGTTAATATATACATAAACCTCCGCCTTTGTAACTATATTATCACCATATTGAAATACAACCTTATCATCCTTTATGTCGTTTTCATCGACCGAACGCTTGGTACAGCCGGATAAAACTATCAGTAAAATTACATTTAATAAAATTAAAACCAATATTCTATTCTTCACTATAAGCACCTCCCTTATAGATTATTCATCAAACAGTATCTTAATGTCATCCAAGGCAGTCTCTACCTTATCTAACAATTCCTCCTGTATAAGCTTTGAAGTCTTAAGTCGAAAACCTGCATTCTTGTCAGCCACGAACCTCATTTTGCCCTTGTATTTTTTTAATAATACATCAATCTTCTCGGGGTGCACAGGGGCAGTCGGCATAATTACGAACATAACCTCATCATTTAAGTATTTTATATCCGTTATATATGCATTATGTCCCATTGCTTTAAGATATGCAATATCCAAAAGTCTGAAAAAGCTTTTTGGCGGCTCCCCAAACCTGTCTCTCACTTCTTCTATTATAGCATCATTTTCCTCTCTTGTGTTACTTTTTGAAATGCGTTTATATAAATCCAATTTTACAAATTCACTCTTTACATAAGTCTCAGGTATATATGCCTCTATCGGAAGCTCTATTGAAGTTACAAAATCAGGCTTTTCCTCTTCACCTGACAGGCGTTTTATCGCATCATTTAACATCTTACAATACAGGTCATATCCTACTGCCTCAATATTGCCCGACTGTTCCTGTCCAAGCAGATTACCTGCTCCTCGTATCTCAAGGTCCTTCATGGATATCTTATATCCGGAGCCAAGCTCGGTAAATTCTCTGATTGCCTTAAGTCTTTTCTCAGCGACTTCTTTAATTATCTTGTCACGCTTATATAAGAGAAATGCGTATGCGCTTCTATTGGTTCTGCCGACACGCCCTCTTAACTGATATAGCTGTGCAAGGCCAAACTTATCTGCGTCATGTATAATTATTGTATTTACATTCGGTATATCAAGCCCTGTCTCAATTATAGTGGTAGACACAAGCACATCTACCTCCCTGTTAATAAACCTGTGCATTATGTCCTCAAGCTCACGCTCGTTCATCCTGCCATGTGCGAATTCTATCCTTGCATCAGGTATAACTGCACGCAGCCTTGCCGTTATTTCCTCTATCGTATTGACCTTATTATATACATAATAGACCTGACCGTCACGATTAAGTTCTCTATTAATTGCTTCCTTCACGAACTCTACATCGTATTCCATAATATATGTCTGTATAGGCATCCTGTCTATAGGCGGCTCCTCCAGAAGACTGATATCTCTGAGCCCGACCATACTCATGTGAAGAGTTCTCGGTATAGGCGTAGCGGTGAGAGTAAGCACATCGACACTTACCTTCATCTGCTTAATCTGCTCCTTATGCTTAACACCAAATCTCTGCTCCTCATCTATGATAAGAAGTCCAAGATTTTTGAATTCCACATCCTTGGACAAGAGTCTGTGTGTACCTATGACTACATCCACGGTGCCGGAC
>JAFVBE010000061.1 GCA_017480195.1 Lachnospiraceae bacterium | reverse complement strand
CATAGAAAAACGACCGCACACTTTGTACGGTCGTTCATTAGCACTTTATTTTAGATATTTAACCTGTCTACTTGACAGGGGGCATATCAACTGCCTCTGTTAAAAACATTGCATTTTTTATTTTGATAATAATTAAAAATTATGTTTTTGGTCAAAAAACAATTTACAATTTTTGATAAATCATCTATTATTTCTGCAATAGATTTTTTCAAAAATTTCTAAAATGTCTCTTATCACTTCCAATGTTCCATAATCCATTTCAGATAAGTCACCGGATAAATATACATGTTTTTTAATTTCTTCCAACTGTTTTTTTATCTCATCAAAAGTTTTTATATTTCCTTTAACAAGTATGGTTTGATACAAGCAGCTTTGAATAAAAAACTCACTTTTCGAAAGTCCCGACAAATTAATTCTGTTATCAATCAGAGCTTTTTCTTGTGGAAAAACTCTGAAATTTATAATAACATTTCTTTTCCTTGCCTTTTCATTTTTCTTTTTCTTTGGTGTACCGCTTGATTGAGTCGGTCTTCTATAAATCTTATCCTTACCTGTTTCGTTATTATTCATTATCACTATCCTCCTCAATATCAACAAATGCATTATTAAGACTTTTTGCCATATCCCTTTGTACCGATGGATAAAGGTGTGAATATCTTTCTGTTACTGTTACACTCTCATGCCCTAACCGTTCGGCAACAAACCTCATATCAAGATATATCTTAAATGATGCATAATTGATATCGCGAACTGCGTCTGAATGAAACAAGGACGGTGTAATACGCACATAACCCTTTTCATTACCGTTTGGGCTACGGCTTTCGTAAGGCTTGAAAAGAACGATTGTATCTTTTCTTCTTGCCAATTTCTACCCCTTTCCTTGAAAAGAAATGTACAATATGCTAATATAAGAATTGCGAATAGTTATATGTGCATATTTGTACATATACCGGCTCCTGTTTTTCTCAGGAGCCTTTTCTTTTCAATATTCATTCTTTATTATCTCCTTTGCATGCAGGCTTCTTCATAGTATATCCTATTAATCTTTCCGGACATAACTAAAAGCTTTGGATTTTCTTTCTTCATTTGTGTTGACAGTTCCTTAATAATTGCGTATGCCTTACTGCGACTACAACCCCAATCTTCCATAACCTTTTGTACATCCACATACATAGGCTCTGTTGTATTTTTCATATGTAACGCCTCCTCTTCTGTACTTTATTTATATTATCTGTACAATGCACAGTATATCACTATAAATTACAGATGTCAATAATAAAATTTGTATTTTATTTATTTTCTTTGCATTGAAAAGTTTTTTATCTTTTCATTGCACATTTATATTGTCTTTGGTATAATATGCTAAATGGAGGTTTTTATAATGGGATATGGAAAGAATTTAGAAAAAGCAATTAAAGAAAAGGGCTGGTCTGTCGCAGAGACAGCACGCAGAACAAATGTCAATGTAAACACAATTCACGGTATTATAAGGAGAGATTCCCCTGTAAGATACGACCATGCATTAAGACTTTCTAATGTTTTAGGTATAGATATAAAAGAAATATGCAAGGAAAATCCTTATGATGATGGAGATGTATTACCTGCCCTACTTCCTGATGGCAGAGGTGCATTTACCAAGCTTGATAAAAGTGCTTATATAAAGCACAGACTTAACTCTATACTTGATATATATAAGTATAGCGACTATCCGATTATCGACCAGCTCATTACTAATTTTTATATGATGGATGATGCCGGAAGAAAGCAATTTATAGATTATGCGAATTTTATATTACAGACTAATACTGATAAAGACAGAGCGAACGAAGTAAAACAAATAGAATAATCTGCAACGATTTTGCAACGATAAAAATCGGGAAGTCTTATTTTATAAGGCTTCCCGACTATTTTCCATTATTCCATCTCTATAGTTCCGGGTGGCTTACTCGTCAAATCATACATTACCCTGTTTACACCCTTAACTTCATTAATTATTCTATTCATAACCCTCTGTAATACTTCAAACGGTATATCCGTACAGTCGGCGGTCATGAAGTCACTGGTATTGACTGCACGAAGTGCGACTGCATAGTCATAGGTTCTGAAATCTCCCATTACTCCTACCGAGCGCATATTGGTCAAGGCAGCGAAATACTGATTTGGCTTGGTTTTGATTAAACCTTCATCAAATGCTTTATCTATCTCCTCGCGATAGATCGCATCCGCATCCTGAACCATTTTTACCTTTTCAGCGGTTATATCGCCGACTATTCTTATACCGAGTCCCGGTCCGGGGAATGGCTGGCGGAATACAAGATAATCAGGTATGCCAAGCTCAAGTCCTGCTTTTCTTACCTCGTCTTTAAAAAGCATACGAAGAGGTTCGATTATCTCCTTAAAGTCCACATAATCAGGCAGTCCTCCCACATTGTGGTGACTCTTTATAACTGCTGATTTGCCAAGTCCCGATTCTATAACATCCGGATAGATGGTTCCCTGAACAAGAAAATCAACTGCTCCGATTTTCCTTGCCTCCTCTTCAAATACACGGATAAATTCTTCTCCGATTATCTTTCTTTTATCTTCAGGTTCTGTAACACCTGCAAGCTTTATGTAAAATCTATCCTGAGCATTAACTCTTATAAAGTTAAGGTCGTATGGTCCCTCCGGACCGAATACCGCCTCTACCTCATCTCCTTCATTTTTACGAAGAAGTCCGTGGTCTACAAATACACAGGTAAGCTGCTTTCCTACTGCCTTCGACAAAAGCACTGCCGCAACAGAGGAATCAACTCCACCCGATAATGCACATAAAACCTTTCCATTCCCGACCTTTTCACGTATCTGCTGTATAGTTGTTTCAACAAAGGAATCCATACGCCAGTCACCTGTGCATCCGCATACCTTATATACAAAGTTGCTAATCATCTTCTGACCATCTTCGGTATGCATTACCTCAGGATGAAACTGTGTTGCATAAAAGCTTCTGCTCTCATCCTCCATAGCTGCCACAGGGCAATCCTTGGTATGTGCTGTAATCCTAAATCCCTCAGGTACCTTTGCTATGTAATCCGTATGACTCATCCAGGTATTAATCTTATCTGAAACATCATCAAATAGCTTGGATGATATATCGCTTGATTCTACTTCGACATCTGCATTTTGATCATCTGATGATGCCGAACCTGTATCTATAAATGTTTCCGTCCGTCCATACTCACTTACCGGCGCAGTCTTAACCTCTCCTCCAAGAGTATATGCCATAAGCTGTGAGCCATAACATATTCCAAGTATCGGAACTCCTATATCAAATATTTCCTTTCCGTAACTTGGCGAATCGCCTTTATAGACGCTGTTCGGACCACCTGTAAATATAATCCCCTTCGGATTCATTGCCTTAATCTTGTCAAGTGTAAGTGTATAAGGATGAACCTCCGCATACACATTACATTCTCTTACTCTTCTTGCTATAAGCTGATTATACTGTCCTCCAAAATCAAGAACGATAATCATTTCCTTATCCATATGTAAATCCTCTCTAACATATAAATTAATATGTGATAATTAAAAACAAAAGCAGCTTGCATATATAAGATAAATCTATAAGCAGGTACTATGAGCCGCCGGTACTTAGTGATTTGTATGGGAAGCATAATTATCTTTACGAAGTAAAAGATAATTATGACTTATAGACAAAGAACTTAGTACCGCTGCGTGTGAATCGTAGCGAGAGCGTGCCTGCGATAGGTTTTATCTTATATATGCAAGCTTCACTATGTAGAGCCATCACTTTTTACTATTAATTATCTCTATTGCCTTATCAAGCTGTGCATCCTCATCATGTGGAAGATTAACAGCATTCTGTCTGCCGTCAGCAAGCTCAACCACATAGTCTGGTTCAATTCCTATGGTGTGGATATCCGAACCATTCGGAGTAAAGTACTTAGCAATGGTTATCTTGATTGCCGTACCATCACTAAGAGGTATAACAGATTGAACAATACCTTTTCCAAAGGTCGTTGTTCCGACGATTGTAGCTTTGCCGCTGTCTTTCAAAGCACCTGTGAATATTTCTGAAGCACTGGCACTATTGCCATTTACAAGAACAACCATAGGCATATTAATCTGTTGTTCCTCATCTGACTCATAATCATTTATAACCCTTCCATCTCTATCCTCGACAGTAACTATAGTCCCTTCACCCATTATATAATCACACATTTCCGTAACTGCATTAAGCAATCCGCCGGGATTATCACGAAGGTCGAATATAAGTCCCTTTGCTCCATCTGCTATAGCTTTCTCTATCGCCTCTTCGAATTCCTTCGGAGTATTGTCATAGAACTGCTGAACCTGAATAAGTGCGATATTATCATCCAGCATTTCTGAGTATACAGAATAATTCTCTACAACCCGTCTTGGGATATCAAATTCAAGATAATCTCCCTCGCTTGCTCTGTATACTTTAATATGGGCGGTCGTATCAGCTTCGCCTCTTATCATATCTACAACTAATGTAAGCTCCTGATCAGTAATCTCTGTACCATCAACCTCAACTATCTGATCCTCAGGCATAAGCCCTGCTTCCTCTGCAGGACTATTGGGAATAGGGCGTACCACAGTTACTCGCATAGTCTCATCCTGTGTGACAACCGCACCGACTCCGACATATTCGCCTGAGTCTTCTTCCATAAGTTCTTCATATTCTTCTTTTGTATAATATACGGAATACGGATCATCTAACCCCTCCATAATTCCGTCATACAGGGCTTCCTCCTGCTTTTCTCTATCGATGTCAAAATAAAAATAGCTATCGATATAACGGTTAATTTCATCAATCTTTTTATTGACATCACTATCATCAAGCAAATCTCCGTCTGAGGACTTTGAGCCTGAATTCGTACTTATATTTATGGAATCTTTTTCTTTTTTACCATTATTGTTATTCCATGGCATTGTGCAACCGGATAAGCCAAGCACAACTGTCAAAGATAAAACAACTGATACTATTTTCTTTTTCATTATTAACTCCTAAATCTTATAGATATGGCTGTGGATCAACTCTCACTCCGTTTATTCTAACACCAAAGTGGCAATGCGGACCGGTCGAATATCCGGTACTTCCTGAATAAGCAATAACCTGACCTCTGGATACATAATCTCCCACATTCACAAGTCTCTGCGAATTATGCATATACTCTGTAGCGACTCCATCTCCATGGTCGATAACTATATATTCACCTGCTGAACTGCTGTAATAAGAAGCAATAACTGTTCCTGACTCTCCGGCAAGTATTGGAGTTCCCATAGGGCATGCTATATCAAGCCCCTGATGAACAGTTCCCCATCTTGGTCCAAATGTTGATGTTATTGTACCACCGCTTGATACAGGCCACTGAAAATTTCCTCCCGTATAATAGACAGGCACATCTAATCCTTGCACAGCCGCGGCCTCTGCCTGCTTTCTACGTTCTTCCATAATGGCAGCTATCTGTGCATCTATATCATCCATACCTGCCTGATACTGTGCTATCTGCTCATTATAACCATCTATGGATGCATTATAATTACTTATTTGTGTTTCCTTGCCTTCTATCATAATCTCTACAGCATCTCTATCTTCTGTAAGCTGATCCTCTATTACCTGAACCTGTGCAAGCTGGTCGTTTAATGTATCCTGTGTGT
>JAFVBE010000060.1 GCA_017480195.1 Lachnospiraceae bacterium | reverse complement strand
GCAAGGTGGTTTTGTACCACAGGGGATGCCACAGCAGCCATATGGACAGCCACAGCAGCAGGGAGGCTTTGTGCCACAAGGGATGCCGCAGCAGCCATATGGACAGCAGATGGGTGGATATAATCAGAGCTTTGGAAATATGGGCGGAGCTTCAAATGATATAGTAAATTTAATTAAAAGCGATTTATTCAGAATTGCAGGTCTTGTAGGAGGATTACTTTTATTTTTAAATCCATTCTTCCCATGGCTTAAGGTAAAGGTATGGGGTGAATCCGAAAGTGATTTCTTATTCCAGATGGGAGCTATGAATGTAATATGTGGTTTACTTCTTATGCTCTTAGGTGCGTTTGTTATTGCATGGAATATAGCTGAGGCAATACCGGCATTAAATAATATTAAGCAGAATTTGAACAATTCAACAAATGGTCTTATAGAGATTATCGTGCCTGCCGTTGCATTGGTTCTTGTTATTCTTTTATGGATTGTATCATTTGCATGGGGCAGTGAAGAGGGAACCAAGCTTAAGGATGCGATTGATTTAGTCGAGGCGTTTGGCGGTAAGGCAAGTCATGGTGCAGGTCCTTTATTTGGCATTATTGGTTCTTTGTGTGCAGCAGTTCCTGGCATAATAAAAATGACAAAGAAAAACTAAATCTGCGATTTCATAAGAAATGGGATAGATGGTATCTATTCCATTTCTTAAGTTATAATATAATTTAAAATTATGAGGAGGTATGTATATGAATTGTACATCATGTGGAAATTTAATTCCTGATGGTTCATCAACCTGTCCTGTATGTGGTGCTAATCTGATACAGTATCAACAGCAGAATGTGGGCTATCAGCAACAGCCACAACAGCCATATGGACAGCCACAGGGCTATCAACAACAGCCATATGGGCAGCCGGGTTACCAGCAGCAACAACCATATGGACAGCCACAGGGCTACCAGCAACAGCCGTATGGGCAGCCACAGGGCTATCAACAACAGCCATATGGACAGCCGGGTTACCAGCAGCAACAACCATACGGACAGCCACAGGGCTATAGCCAGCAGCCATACGGACAGATGGGTGGCTATGGACAGCAGGCTTATGGAGGCTTTTCGGGAGGAACCGGATTTACCGTCGGTAAAATTTTAGAATTCTTAGGTGCGTTGTTTATATTTATTGCACCGTTATTTCATTGGTTATCAATGTCAGTTAAATATGATAGTGAGAAAGAAAAAGAGGCCGCCAATATGTTTAAGCTTGCAAGCGATGACTATCTTGACAAGGGAGTATTTATATTCTTTGGAGTTATGATAATGATTATAGGCTTATCATTATTGTTCCTTGCAGTTATTCAGTTCATACCAAATATGTATGGATTAAGACAGAAGATTGCTAACATTCCATTCCTTGAGCTTGGAATTATTATTGTAGCACTTATATTCTTTTTACTTGCATTCTTCAATGGTGACTTGATGGATGGTATCAAGGATGGAAAGGATATGATTAAACTGCTGAAGGATTGGTATGATGGTGCCAAGGGGCATATTAATCATGGTCTCGGACCTATAGTTGCATGGATTGGAGTTGTACTTGCTGCCTGTCCAAGAATACTACACATGGTTGGCAAGGATATTTAGGAGAATTCTATGGTATGTAAGGAATGTGGCAAGCAAATTGCTGATGGATTGGATTATTGTACAGAGTGTGGAGCACCGGTTGATGAGCCGATAGTCATAAAAATGACGAAGGACGATATTAAAAAGGCTGCCAAGGAATTAGATAAAAAGAATAAGGAAAAAAAAAGAAGCTTAAATAGTATTAAGAAGGATGAAGATATAGTTGCAGAAGATGAAGTATATGAAGGTTCATATATTAATTTCACAGGGTATGTAAAATCGCTTGGTGGCAATATAAATAAGCTGTTGGCTTTGATTGGTGCAGTATTACTATATATATCACCTTTTTTGACATGGCTGTATCAGAAACTTTATGATAAAAAAATAAGCGGAAATCTGTTCTCACTTGGCGGGAAAGTTGTTAAGGACCAGTGGGGCTCAGAGGTAAATACAACCATAACATTAGGTTCAAGGCTTTTTATAGTAATGGCAATAGTGATCTTATTATCAGGCTTCTGCATGATGGTTTTATCTGCAAGAGAATACATTAAACCATTATGGAAATATAGAAATAAGCTTCTTATAAGGTTTATACCGATTGTGACTTCGGTTGCTGCTTTTGCACTGATATTTACAAATAAACATTATAAAGAAGTAATTGATAGTTACAAATCTCTTAAGGAAGTTGCCAAAAATATAAATTCATCAGTAGCTTTTTCATATGGTAATGGGCTTGGTCCTGTCTTATGTATATCTGGCATAGTGTTATATTTTATATCAATATTATTTGATATATCACCAAGAAAAAATAATTAGGTATAATACGAGACGAAATGATACAAAACCCCCTAACGCTTTTTCGTTAGGGGGTTAAATTATTGCTAAGCTATTTCTTCTTTAGTATGATAGTGGCTCCTGAACCGAGATATTGTTCCATACTGATTTCTATTGTCTTATTATCAGGATCATAGGTGGCCGGTATGTCGCCATCTTCGGACAAAAGTGTTAAATTATTGCCACTGTATTTGATGGTTCCGGAATCCTTCTCGTTACCTGCGATAAGTGTTGCACGTCCGAACAAACCTATCTTTAACTGGAAATCATCTTCTGAGAAACCATAATCAGCGATATTAATTACAATAGGATCTCCTGTGCCGTATACATCTGCTTTTATTGATGTAAGCTTATAGGTTCCCATATACTTTACACCGCCTGCAAAAAGAACTACAGCAGCGATTATAACTACTGCAATTAATGCGATAACAGCGCCCATAACACTATTATTCTTTTTGACAGGAGTGACAGGCTGGGTAGGTGCACTGTTTCCACCTCCATTAAATAAAGCATCGTTCACATTAAAGGTTGGTTGAACACTTGCCTTAGTTTCCATTAAATCTCCTCCGCAATTAGGACATATAACAGAGCCATCAGGACAATTACTGCCACAGCTTGGACAAATCATAATATAACCCTCTCTTTCTTATGTTATTTAAAAATAGATTATAATGTATTTTAAATACATTATAATCTATTTTAACATAGTTTAACAATAAATGATACAATTATTTTTTTAATATAAGATTATAGCTGGTATCAGTCTTACCATCATCCTTTAATATCATTACTATATCGTCAAATAAATCTAAGAAGGATATATCATAGTCCTCAGTATATCCTGTGTCAATTGAGTCTGCTAATTCAATTAATGAAAGAGATATCGTTCTATCATCTTCATTGTAGGTTGCCCACAGTACACCATCTGTAGATTTGATTGTAATCTTATCTCCGTCAATAGTTACATTATATTCATAGGTTTCTTGATCTGTCGTGAGTGTGGAGACACCGTCCATACCTATGGAAAGCATATATTCTTCCCCTGTTGCACCAATGTCACTTGCAGTTACTGTCAGAGCCTCTCCCTGATAATAATATATCATGCTGTCAAATTTGTAATCGCCAATATAAGCCTGAGATGTGTCAACAGGCAGATAGTCTGATGATATTGCTATGGATTTATCAGACTTATCATAGGTTGCTTTAATGCTTTCATTATTTACATTTATTGTTATATTGTCATTATCAAAATCCACATTGCAATCATAGGTTTCACCCTGCATTGTAAATTGTGATTTGCCAAATAATCCTACTTTAAGCTTATAATCAAGCTTGTTTTCACCCGAATTATATGCGAAATTAGGATTATTGTATTCTATACTGTAGAAGTTGTATGTTCCGATATAGAATATTCCTCCTGCAAAAAGGATTATACATGCAGTTATTGCAAGAATTACTATCAGAGATATTGTAATTATTAATCCTTTTTTACCTTTCTTTTTAGGAGAAGTTTCATCATTGGACTGATAATATTCCTGTGGATTAACATTTGAATTATTATCCATATTAGTACCCCCTTTATTTTTATGCCTGAGTAGTAGCCTTAGTCTTAATTTCCTCGGTTACGCGCTTGATGAAATCTTCCTGACTCATAGAACCTAAGTCACCATCTTCTCCACGCTTTCTGACTGATACGCTGCCATTCTCTACTTCATTGGCGCCTACGATGAGCATATATGGAAGCTTTTCAAGTCTTGCTTCACGTATCTTATACCCTATCTTCTCAGCACGCGTATCTACTGTTACTTTAACACCCTCAGCACGAAGATTATTCTTAACCTCCTCTGCATAATCGTGGAACTTATCTGAGATAGGAAGTATTCGTACCTGCTCAGGCATAAGCCAGGTAGGGAGATTGCCTGCGTACTTTTCAATAAGCCATGCCAGAGTTCTCTCATAGCATCCCATGGAAGTTCTGTGGATGATATAAGGTCGCTTCTTTTCGCCATTAGCATCTATATAGTACATATCATATCTTTCTGCAAGGAACATATCAAGCTGAACTGTAATCATCGTATCTTCCTTACCATATACATTCTTAGCCTGTATATCAAGCTTAGGGCCGTAGAAGGCTGCTTCACCTGCGACCTCAGTATATTCAAGCCCTATGTCATCAAGTATTTCTCTCATGGCACCTTCAACTCTGTCCCAATCCTCTGCAGTTCCGAGATATTTGTCGCTGTTCTCAGGATCCCATTTAGACATACGATAGGTTACATCCTCTTCAAGTCCAAGAGTAGTAAGGCAATACTTGGCGAGTCTTACACAATCCTTAAATTCGTCAGCAATCTGCTCAGGGGTACATACGAGGTGGCCCTCTGATATTGTAAACTGACGAACTCTTGTAAGTCCATGCATCTCACCGGAATCCTCATTTCTAAAAATGGTTGAAGTCTCACCCATTCTGTAAGGCAGGTCTCTATAGCTGTGCTGGGTTGCTTTATATACAAAATACTGGAATGGACAGGTCATAGGGCGAAGTGCCATAACCTCTCTGCCTTCCTTATCGGCATATACATGCTCCTGTGCATTCTTCATGGCAACAGCGGTGTCATTGTAAAGCTTTTGATCTTCCTTTGCTGCCTCATCGCTCATAAGGTCATCGTTTAAGACGAACATACCGTCTTTGTAGTGGAACCAATGGTCTGACAGCTTATACAGGTTGGATTTTGCCATAAATGGAGTTCTTGTTCTGACATAACCCCATTCATAATCCTCTAAATCCTCTATCCAGCGCTGAAGGGTCTGGATTATCTTAGTACCCTTTGGCATGAAAAGTGGAAGACCCTGACCGATTACATCTACGGTTGTGAAAAGCTGCATCTCACGACCTAATCTGTTGTGGTCGCGAAGCTTGATATTCTCAAGAAATTCAAGTCTTTCTTCAAGGTCTGCCTTCTTCGTAAATGCCGTACCGTATATTCTTGTAAGCATCTTCTTATTTGAGTCACCTCTCCAGTAAGCTCCTGAGGATGAAGTTAATTTAAAGAACTTTACTGCCTTAGTGTTCATAAGGTGAGGACCTGCACATAGGTCTGTAAAATCGCCCTGAGTATAGAAGCTTATTTTAGCATCCTCAGGTAAGTCATTAATTAACTCAACTTTATATGGTTCATCTTTTTCCTCCATAAGTTTAATTGCTTCTTCACGAGGTAGAGTAAATGAAGTGATGTCATCACCGTTTTTGACGATTTTTTTCATCTCTGCCTCAATCTTATCAAGGTCCTCTCTTGAAAGTGATGGCATATCAAAATCATAATAAAATCCATTGTCGATAGCAGGACCTATAGTACATTTGGCATCAGGATAAAGGCGCTTTACAGCCTGTGCAAGTACATGGCTTGCCGTATGCCAGAATGTCTTTTTGCCGCCTTCATCATTAAAGGTAAGAATATTAAGGTTTACATCCTTATCAACTATTGTTCTTAAGTCAACAACCTCTCCGTCAATTTCTGCTG
>JAFVBE010000059.1 GCA_017480195.1 Lachnospiraceae bacterium | reverse complement strand
ATAAATGCCGGACAACAGGAGGTAGTCATCTTCCTGCCTTCCTTTAATGCCTCTTCCCATTCAATAGACTCATAAGCGGCAGTCATATCTCCGCCTAAACCTACCTCGACCATATCGGCAAAGCCCATTTCCATAAGACCGGCTTTGATAGAAGCCATAGTAATATCTTTACCGAACTGTCCCTCGGTCGCAGGAGCACACATAGCTATAACCTCTTTGCCTGCCTTTATCTCCTTAATAATATCCACCAGATAGGACTTTGAAGAAATAGCTCCGAACGGACAGGCATGGATACAGTGACCGCACTGTACGCATTTATTCTCATCTATCATACAAAGACCGTTCTCGTCATATGTAATAGCCCCCGTAGGACAAGCCTTCTTACAAGGTCTTTCAAGGTGTGCTATGGCTGAGTACGGACATGCCGCAGCACATTTGCCACACTCCTTACACTTAGATACATCAATGTGTGAGCGATGATGTCCTATAGATATTGCACCGAAATTACACGAGCTCTGGCATGGCTTACCTACACACAGACGACAGTTATCCGTAACAGTATACGCAGATATAGGACACTCCTCACATGCCGGCTTAAGTATCTGTATAACATTATCAGATCCGTCCTCAGGTGTGGGACAAAGACCTTCAGCAAGTCTTATTCTCTGTCTGACTAACTCTCTTTCCTTGTATATACAACATCTGTAATTAGCCTTTGGACCCGGTATAATCCTATAGACCAGCTCATTTTTAGACTCCTCGGTGAGATTGTCCTCCCATGCGAGCCTTGCGACCTCTTCTATAATTTGATGTTTTAAATGAACTATTCCCTCGTCATTGGTAATCATAATATGCCTCCCCCGTATATGGCTTATATTTTCTAATCACTCATACATTTTATTATTATTTTATAATTTATGCAAGATTAATTAATTGGTATTTCTAATATTCCTTTGTAATTTTCTCAATGCCGTATTCCTTCATAAATCTTTTTAATTCTGCATCACTTTTGATTAATGTTACATCATTGAATTTACCTGTATGGATATCCTTGAAGCCTGCAACCTGCTCGCCCGTGCATATACTGCACCTTAACACAGGGATTTGGTTTTCTTTGTCATAGGCTTTGGTTTTGGAATTGGATTTTTTGAACAGCATTTTATTCCTCAAATTTCATTTATATAATATAGGTTTTACTTGGATAAATCTGCAGTATCATAATGCACAGAGAATTCATTCTTGTCATATGTACGCAGGAACTCTGTCATAATGCGATTTATTACGGTATCGACTTCTTCCTTGGATAAGTTCATAAGCAGGATTGCAAGCTGAGTGCTGCTGTATCTTGTCACCACATCTACATTACGGACAGAATTAACCATAGCCTTCTCTAATAGCTCCATAACACGCTCCTGCTCGTCCAAAAATGTCTTTGTTCCCTTTATCTGTGATACCGTAAATAACGCTATCTGAACCTGCATATCGTTACGAACCGCAAGTGAGCTTATAAATTCATACATTTTCCCAAACTCAGGATAAGCAGCGATAAGCCCACCCTTGTAATGCTCATGGTTCTGTATGATTTCAACCAACTTCTTAAGGTCGGCTGCCGGATCTGAAAGCTCTTCATTGTAATAGTCCACAGGCTGATGACAATAATATGTATTTCCGCCCTGCTGTTTGGCAACATAAAGCGCCTTGTTCGCATTTTCGTAAAGGAACATTATCTTATCCTTCTCCGTCACAACCTCAGTTATACCGATCGAAACTGAGAGTCTGCTGACGCGGCTATCAGTCTCAACCAAATTCTTAACACGCTCCAAGAAGATTTCCGCAAGCTTCTCTGCATCTTCCAAATCATTCAGCTCAGGGAAATAAACTACGAATTCATCCGCTCCGAAACGCGATATAATCTGGTTTTCAGACAGATTTCTTATCTGCTCTACAGTCTTTTTCAGATATATATCGCCTACGATAAAGCCCTCAATATCATTTATCTTATGAAAATGGTCAAGATCAAATATAAGCAGACATCCTGTGCCGTATTTAGCTATAGAGTTCTGAATTGCAGCCTTACCCTTGTCACGACCATAGGTGCTTGTAAGCTCGTCAAGCTCATCCTTATTCTCCCCACCTCTGTCCTCTGCTATATCAATTACTCTCGATAAGATAGTCGAGGTCTGCTGTACAAGTTCTGTCTCAGCATCAGGATTTACCTTCGGAAGTCTGTCTTCTTGAATCAGCTTAATCATTATATTTGTAATCTCTGTATCCCACTGGGTTCCACAACCTTTTCTAAGTTCACTTAAGATTTTCTCAGTAGGAAGATGTTTTCTGTACACACGATTAGAGGACATGGCATCATAGGAATCTGCAACAGCTATAATACGCGCTATATATGGAATATCATCTCCGGAAAGCCCCTCCGGATAGCCCTTGCCATCTATACGCTCATGGTGATATTTTGCTCCTATCTCAAGTCCCGAAATCATATCAATGTCCTTTAATATTTCTGCTCCGGCAATAGTATGTCCCTTCATAACCTGGTATTCTTCATTGGTAAGCTTGCCGGGCTTATTAAGCACTGAATCAGGGATACTGATTTTACCTATATCATGCAGAAGTCCTATAATACGGATGTTGGATACCTCTACCTCAGACATGCCCAGCTCCGCAGCAATCGCAGCCGAATACTCAGCAACTCTCCTTGAATGTCCTCGTGTGTATTCGTCCTTCGCATCTATCGTATTGGCAATAGTAGTTATCGTCTGCATAGTCATACGCTCAATGTCGCGGTTTCTCTCAGTCAGCTCTTTGTTGTATTTTTCATTGGTTTTGTGGATTTCATCATAGATTCTCGTCGCAAGATATGAACCAAGGAAACACAGAAATAAAAGCGCAAGCTGTATCTCGATATCCTTGCTGTTCGCCGTGGTTATCTCACCACGATTAAATCTCAATAATATGGATATTATATTCAAAAGAGTTGCACAAATACCGGTCACAAGAATAATAACCGGCTTATGATACAGAACAAGAAGTGAAAGCATTGGAAGTATATATGAAAATACCATCGTCGTGCTTCCGGTAATCATAACAAAGATATACATTATGAAATATCCGCCCACAATAGTATATCTTAGCGAATATCTGTCAGGCTTTTTGAGATAAAGAATTAAAACAATTATCGCCGGAACTGCTGTCACAAGCATAAATATAACAAGATAGCCTAAGCTTCTCTGTCCCTTTACAACCTCAAGCGTATAGCTTACAAAGAGGATAAGCACTATCAGCATCCATCCATACACAAGGTTACGATTTATCTTTCTTACATGTGAATCTTTCAACAGCATTTCCTCCGATTGTACATAAATATTATTCATGGCTATTGTAACATAACCTATTAAATGTAGCAATTTAATATTTTTTTCGTAATATATTTTCATCCTGTTTAAAAGTTCAATGTATTATTATACATAATTCTTGATATAAAATATTACAAATGATATAATTTTATAATAAAAACGGGAGATAAATATTATGAATTGTCCATTTTGCGGTATACCGCTTTCAGAAAATGCAGATTTTTGTAATAACTGTGGCACTTTTATACCCAAGGACGAAACTTCGGAGAAAGAGAATATAAAAATAGAAATTCCCGATAGAAATGCAGCACTAAATAATCTTTTTTCAATGCAGACACCTTTGCCGGTTAATGAGCCACAGCTTCATAAAAAAAATAAACATTTCCCGCAGATTAAGCTTCCGGTTTTAATCACATGTATCTTATGTGTAATAATAATATTATCGTTGTTTATAATACCAAACATAGGTGTACGAAGAGGAATTGCAGGCATAGGTGAGCCAATTCAGGAAGAAACCGTGGGCTATATTGAAAAAGATATAGGCGGCTATGAAGTATCCTTTTATCAACAATATACTTATGAGATTGAAGCATTGGTAATACATACCAAAAATTATTACGGTTTGGGGCTTGGCAACAGACTTGCACCAAGAGATATTGCACTTGCATGGGGTAAGGTAGCTGAATATAACGACAAAATCAATTTTCATTGGAGCCAATCCGGAAGATGGCTTCGCTGGAAAGTAAATTCCTATGATGAACTTGACCCTGTAGGCAATGTGGAATATGTATCATGCCATACTTCAAATAATCATCTAATAGCTTCCAACAATTCGGTAAAACGAAAAATCCGAAAGCTAAAAAAGGGAGATCATGTTAAAATCATCGGTTACCTTGTCAATGTTGATGCTGAGAATAAGATGGGCAGAACCTTCCTCTGGAACTCAAGCACAACCAGAACCGATACAGGAGACGGTGCATGCGAGGTTATTTATGTTACCGATGTTATATGGCTTGATTAATGAAATATTTCAACTACATCATAATGATAATTATACATTTAATACAAGGGTAATTTACTTCAATTATTCAGGAGGAGAAATATGGGGATGGAATTTAATTTATTAGGAAAGAAAAAAGAATATCCGGATGGTTTTGACAAAATTTCTGTCGAATTAGGAAACTACATTGCAAAAGCAAACGACAGCTTCAACAATTTTATTGGTTTATATCAAAGCAACAAAAATCTAAACGAAGTTATCTATTATATGCAGGGGCAGGCATCCGGAATTATAGGTGAGATGTCCCAGCGCGCCGTTTTGATACTTACCGGCTCAGGCGTAAATATTTCTTTTGAAGATTTTTTTAGTAAATATCAAAATACCATGCAATTTGATTATAATATGCATATTGCCATGACACTCAATGCACAGGCACAGGTTATGAACGCATTTTCACAAAGACAGATGATGAAGGGACAGCCTGCAAATCCTAACCAGCTTGATGGCGAGGCAAGAAGCAGTCTGTCTGCACTTTACAAGGATGAAAGAACTAAGATGATGCTCAGTGAGGCAATCCGTACCTGTATTATAAATATCTACAATACAGTTTTATATGCACTCGTTGAAAATAATATATATCCTGAGAGCATTCTTATTTCAAAGAATAAAGCCTCTGAGCTTTATTCAGGAAGCTTTCAGGGATATGCACCTAATGCTGAGCAGATTGTATGTGCAATATATTCATTTCCGGCAGAAAAACAATATTATGACAGCATCTTCCGGCAGCTTATAGCTGAGGATAGCGAGGATTTTGAACATTTCTTAAAATTCTGGGGAATAGATTATTTCTATCCGCATATTGCGGAGAAAAGAAAGGCTGCGAAGGATTTTGATGCTAAGATAAAAATGAGTGAACTTGCTAATTTTGACTACAATGTATTATCAACAGAGAATTATGTGTTTTTAAGAAATAAGCTTAATGAAATGGGATATTCTGATACCTTAGGATATCCTGAGCTATCCGTCTATTCCGGTTATATAAAGAACTTCTATCAGAATATATGCCTGTATGAGAATTTCTTTAACAATCCTCTATATATAAGTCATCTTAAAAAGGATGCCTCCCTACAGGAATTTATAGAGATTATAAAGCAAGAGCGTGATACTCTTCCTATTAACCCTTACCGCTCTATCTGGATATATGGCGATCCTATGGGTGACAAGGTACCCCTTTCACCAAAGCAGAACATCCTGCAAGCTGTTGCTTATGAGGGTGACAGTATTATAATTAACTGCCCGCAGGGACTTATGGGCAATAAGGGCATTATGCTCACAACAAGATATATTGTTGATTTGGGAAAGAATATCCGTATTCCTTTATCCAATGTAACTGATATCGTCTACTTGGGAGCTGACAATATCCGTATAACTGACGGTATGCAGGCGATTGACCTTGGTAAGCTTTCTGCATCATACATCGGAAAGCTTCTTCCTAACCCACAGATGAAAGAGGGTCTTGTGCGCTCTCTCACCTTTGCATTTTTAAATCTTATAAAAATATACTGCATACGGTATGGCGGCAATCAGTTCTTAGCACAGAGCAATCCATATCTTGTATGATGAATAAATAGTATTATTATAAATATAGATATAATTAAGGAAGATAAAGTAATATGAAAAACGGTAAGACATTATGCACATTTGAATATTATGCTAATCCGCAGGCTGTGAATAATATTATAATTTCATGGCTTAATAATCATCATTTTACATGCTATGAAAGCAATGGTTTTAAATTTGTTAGAGCAG
>JAFVBE010000058.1 GCA_017480195.1 Lachnospiraceae bacterium | reverse complement strand
CATGTCGGATATATACCAAGGACAAGTGATACTCCCAGAAGTACAACAAGCGAAATTAAGAACAATATATAATTAAAGGTAACTGCCGAAAGCGGATAAAGCGTTTTCGGAACATAAACCTTCTTTATCATACCCTGATTGGCTCTTATAGATTTTAGCGCTGCGGTCGATGACTGAGAAAAAAGAGTATAGACCAACCTGCCTGCAAGAATATACACAGGGAATTCCTTACCCTTATGTCCAAGCAATGTGCCAAATACAAGCGTAAGCACAATCATGGTAAGAAGCGGCTCTATCATAGACCAGATAATTCCAAGATAGGAACGCCTGTATTTTAATCTTATTCCCTTTCTTACAAGCTCAACAAATAAATTACTGTATTTACGATATTCTTCAATCTTAGTATTCATAGCCGCTCCTGAGAACATCTATAGTTCGATGTAATCCTGATTCTATATCATAATAAGACTTCCAACCCGTCTCCTTAAGCTTATCGGATGCAAGTGTTGCTTTGGTAGCCGTAGAATATCCGGCACGCTCTGTTGCATCCGGAAGTTCAAATATAACCTTCCTGCCTGTATAGTCCGCTATAATCTTCGCGAGGTCTTTAAGCATAATATCTGATTTATCAGAGACAATATTATATGCCTCACCGCACTCTCCATCAAATAAAAGTTTGAGTATACCCGATACGGCATCTGCCATATAGGCATAAGAATATTCCTGAGTTCCTTCACTTTTAAGAACTATATCCTCATTATGAACGCCCTTTAATATGAACTGTGACAACGCCTTAGTATCAGAACTGAGCATAGTTGGTCCATAGCATCTTGAAAGTCTTGGTATTACCACATCAAGCCCATTCTGCTTAATATATGCCTGACACAGAGTCTCACCTGTTCTCTTACTCTCCGGATATCCGGCGCGAAGAGTATTACAATCTATATAGCCCAGATAATTCTCCGCGAACTTATCAGTATCACCTTTATTCTCACCATATATTTCAACAGAGGATATAAATACAAATCTTTCACATGATACCTTACCTGCCCAGTCAAGCAAATTATTAGTACCAATTACATTAGCGGATATGGTTCCTATCGGGTCACTGGCATAAGCAACAGGATGAGTATTACTTGCTGCATGAATTATATAATCAACTCTGTCACCATATATTTTTTCATCAATAGGTATATTGATATCATGCTTTATAAAACAAAATCCCTCTCTGTCAAAATAGTTTTCAAAACGATTCTTTGCCTTTTCCTCATTTCTTCCGAATGCATAAACAGTTACATTCTGATTATGCTTTTCATTTCTGTACATAAGTACATCTATAAGAAAGCTTCCTATCATGCCGGTTGCACCCGATATAGCAAGACTTTTATTCTTTAACTTGTCCCATGTATAATCTAATTCTGCAATCTTCCTTATATCATCAATATAGATACTGCTGTTATATAAATTCATCTCTTACTCCGTTCTGTTCTACTTCAACCACTTATCCTTCTCTGCAGTAAGGTATCCCTTAAATATCTCCAAGTCATCCTTAGTAGTAAGCTTTATATTCTTATCCGAGCCCTTAGCAAAATAAAGTGTCTCACCAAGCTCAACCATCATAGTATTGGTATAGGATGAGCCATATATACCTATTTCTTCCCTAAATGCCTTCTCGTACGCCCACACAAGCTTATCAAATTTATATGCCTGAGGCGTAGACACTCTCCTTAATGTCTCTCTTGGAATGTACTTTGTAGTAGTATATTCATCATCTATTACAAATATCTGCTCATTATATGGAAGAGATGTTACACCATTGCCATGCTCGTTGCATTTTTCTATTACATCAGTTAAAACCTCATCATCAACAAGAGGTCTGATACCGTCATGAATTATAATATTATCATTACCACCACATATATCCTTAAGATTATCCACACCATTTCTTATGGATTCCTGTGCGGAATTTCCACCGGATATTACCCATTTGACCTTGTCAATATTGAACTGCTTGGCATAAGCCCACAGTACATTGTGCCAGCCCTCTATACATACAACCTCTATCGCATCAATCATCGGATGTCTTTGAAAACTCTCCAATGTATATATCAGAATCGGTTTGTCATATACATTTATAAACTGCTTTGGGATATCCTGTCCCATCCTCTGTCCTGAACCACCTGCTATAATTACCGCTACATTCATTTTATATTTCCTTTCTGTGTTTTAATGTCGTACATCTTAGAATAACTTTTTGATTTATAATCCGAAGGAAGCGCCGTCAGCTTATTATCATCCACACCTTCAGAGGTTTCCTTGCGGAATATTATCTTAAATGTCAGTATCATAAGCTTTATGTCCAGCCAATATGAATACTGCTGTATATACGCTAAATCCATCTTAAGCTTATCAATCGGAGAGGTGTTATATCTGCCATACACCTGTGCATATCCTGTAAGTCCCGCCTTAACCTTAAGTCTGTAATCAAACTGTGGTATGCTCTTCTCGTACTTCTGAAATATCTCTGGTCGCTCAGGTCTTGGACCAACCAACGACATATCTCCCTTGAGTACATTAAAAAGCTGTGGCAGTTCATCAAAATGCAGATTTCTTAACACCTTACCCACCGGCGTGATACGCGAATCTGTCTTACTTGCAAGGCGCGCGCCCTTACCATTATCACTTTCATCCTTTCTCATACTTCTGAACTTATATATCATAAAGGTTTTTCCATCTCTGGTCAATCTTATCTGTTTATATAATACAGGACCACCATCATAGAGCTTGACAATCATCGCAATAATCAACATGAGCGGTGACAATACTACAACCGCTGCAATTGACACGACTATATCCGTAATTCTTTTCAAAATCCTTTCCTCTATGTTAAGCCCATAATTCCTTGACAGGTATATGGGTGTATCGACAAGATATAATTCATCGGAATATTTCATTATAATATCAGTAATCTTAGGAACTATATATGTCCTTATCGAATGCTCATAGCAGTATTTTAATATCTCATTGCGTTCTTCAGTCGGAAGTTCATATAAGAATACGCCTTCAAAATCAAGCACATCATTACATATTCTCTCATATCCCCTCTGATAATTAAGTATCTCACAGACCTCATATCTGTCATGCCTTGCATCAAGCTTTTTTAAAAAAGCTTCAAGCGGATAATTGCCATATATAATTATAATTCTTCTTGGTGGATATATATGCACATATATAAGTCTTACTATTATAACCCAGAACACAATGAATAACGATTGAAGTAACGCCATAATAGCTATATATTTTACAGTCACATAATCATTGCTTACCATGGATATGAATATATGTCCTACAATAGCTGATAAAATAATGGCTATAATATGTGAGAAGCATAAATCGAGACTTCTCATATAGCTGTTTTTGTAACCGTTTAAGTTCTTCGTTATCAAAAAAACAAAGATGACATACATACCGATTATAATAAAATCCCTGCTTTGATAAGATGGCTCTCTGTAATACTTAAACCACACATATACGAAAGAGCAGCCTTCGCAAAACCATATTATAAAATTCGCAAATATGCTTAATGCCCTTTTTCGTTGTTCAAAAAAATACATATTAAACCTCTATAACTCCATCAAATACAACCTTAGCCGGGCCTGTCATATAAACCACATTCTCGTCCCTATCCCACTTGATTAAAAGCTCTCCTCCTAAGAGCTTTACCGTAACCTCATCATCCGTAAGACCGTTAAGTACCGCAGCTACAACACTTGCACAGGTACCTGTTCCGCAGGCAAGAGTCTCTCCTGATCCTCTCTCCCACACACGCATCTTAGCGTAATTCCTATCTACTATCTGCAAGAATTCCGCATTCACCTTTCTTGGAAAGAATTCATGATTTTCAAACTTTGGTCCTATCTCTTCAAGAGGAAATGTATCCGTATCATCTATAAAAACCACACTATGAGGATTACCCATAGATACGCAGGTTGTGTTGTAGACCTTGCCATCAACATTTATCGGATAATCCTTAACCATATCTAACCCAGCCGGTAACATACTTATATTTACAGGTACTTTCTTAGGCTCAAGTATAGGTGCTCCCATATTCACGGTTACCTTACTCACCTTACCGTCCTCAACAAAAAGTTTTAAATACTTTATACCGGCTAAGGTTTCAACCGTTATATCCTCCTTATCGGTGAGTCCGTAATCATATACATATTTGCCGACACATCTTATACCATTGCCACACATCTCAGACTGTGAACCGTCAGCATTGTACATTTCCATAGTAAAATCTGCAATATCAGAAGGCTTAATGAGTATAAGTCCATCTGAGCCAATCCCAAAATGTCTGTCACTTATCTTAATTGAAAGCTCTGATGGGTTTTCAACCCTTTCCTCAAAGCAGTTTACATATACATAATCATTCCCAAGACCTTCCATCTTCGTAAATTTCATTATCTCACCTCATTTATTCTCTTAAAACTTTACAGATATATTTAATCAGGTAATTATATCTCAACCTCAAATACTATAATATTACCATCCTTATATCTTGCACTTATATGTCCCTTGTGAGCCTCTGCAACAGCCTGTGCCACAGAGAGTCCTATACCGAAGCCGCCACCCTTTTGAGTTCTTGCACTGTCTCCTCTGTAAAATCTGTCGAACATCTTCTCAGGCGGAATATCCGGCAGATTAGAGCAGGTATTGGATACCGAAAGCTTCATTTTTTTATCTGTCTTTTTCAATTTTATCTTTATTATGCTGCCCTCGTCCGCATATTTTACAGCGTTATCAATCAATATATTTACAAGCTGTGTAATACTTTCCTTATCTGACTTACATATGACATTATCTGCAATTTCTTTTTCTATACTGATATTCTTATTTTTTGCCGGCTCCTTGAATGAGCTTGCAAGCTCATTCACTATCCTGCTTATATCAAGCTCCTCGAATTTAAGCTTCGCCGTACCCTCATCCATCTTCGCAAGCGACAGCATCCTCTGCATCAGTTCGCTTAATCTGCCGGTCTGCTTCCTTATGTTCTTACTCCATTTATTCTCGCCGTTGTGAAGCTCCATGGCATCAGTATTCGCAAGTATTATGGCAAGAGGCGTTTTAATCTCATGACCTGCATCTGTGATAAACTGTTTTTGCCTCTCAATATTTTCCGCAATAGGTTTTATGGCTTTCTTTGATAAAGCTATAATGAGCAGCAACATAAGCACCCAGCCAAGCACTCCTATTCCCAAAGATGCAATTACTACAGCAAGTATGGATTGCGTCTGTGAATGAACATCAAGGAAAACTATAGTCTGTCCATTTCCTTCGAGAGCTTCTGAAATTGTATATTTATAGTTATCAATTTTTCCTTTTGAATTATTTTTAGCCAACACTTTATATGCATACTCTGCCGCTGTATCCTCATCGACAGATGATATTCTGCTTATATCGGTGAATACAATATTTTTATTTTCATCAAGTCTTACAATAAAATATACGGCTGACATCCTGTCATTTTCATTTATTACAGGATTAAACAGTCTGAATCTGTCCTCTCTATTATCCTGATTATTCCATAATTCTTTTTTTTCTAAATCATCCCAATCATCAAAGTCTAATCTATCTTCCCAATCGTCGTCACCGTCATCATCGAAAAAATCATACTCAGGTCGCTGCATTTCTTCCGGTTTATTGTCAGGCAGTTCCATATCAGGAACTCTATCAGTCCCTGACAGCATATCCATCATATTATCATTCCTATTATTAAGTCTGACTATATTTACCACATTGACTGTTCCAAGTAAGACAACAATGAGAATAGTTATTGCAATCATTGCAGTAACTATAAACTTCCTCTGCAAGGTTTTAATCATCTACTTTTTCTCCAATCTATAGCCGATATTCCTCTTTGCCTGTATCTCAATATTGGCACCAAGCTTCTCAAGCTTTTTTCTAAGATACGAAATATTAACCCATACTGTACCTACCTCAGCATCGCTCTCATAGCCCCATACCTTCTCAAGCAAAGTATCTGCGGATACATACATCTTTTGATTAAGCATAAAGACCTCCATAACCTGAAACTCTAATTTAGGAAGTACCATAGACTCATTACCAACCTTTAATTCAAAGGTCTGCTGATTAAGTGTTACATTTCCACAAGTAAGTTCATTTGTCATCACCTTTTCACGCCTTCTTAACATAGCTCTT
>JAFVBE010000057.1 GCA_017480195.1 Lachnospiraceae bacterium | reverse complement strand
GGTCAAACTCTTCCGCTCTTTCTCTAAGAAGCTTTAAAGCCATCATGCCATCAAAAACACTTTCAGTAGTATATGAATTCTCTTCCAGATATAGCTTTATTAAGTTATTAATTTCCTTATCATCTTCGATAATTAGAATTTTACTCATTATTTTATACCTTTTTATACTTTCCTACCCTGATATGCTCCCAGTTCCTTCATCCTCCTATGAAGTGTGTTAAGAACATTCTTCTTATCTGCCGACCATGTCGGTGCGATAAGGATTTTCTTCGGTCCATCCCCCGTTACCCTGTGTATCACAACCTCAGGACTTATATTCTCCAGACATTCTATCACGAGTGCTATATAGCTTTCCATATCCATAGCTTCGAACTTACCCTCCCGATATTCATCAGCAAGGTCTGTACCCTCTAATACATGCAACAGTTGAAGCTTTATCCCAAAAGGCTTTCTCTCATTCACATATCTTACCGTATCAAGCATCATCTCTCTTGTTTCATATGGCAAGCCAAGTATTATATGCGTTATATATGGAATTCCTATATCATCCAGCTTTTTTACCGCTTCATCATAAACCGACAAAGGATATCCGCGTCTTATATATTCTGCTGTCCTTTCGTGAATTGTCTGTAGTCCGAGTTCAAGCCAGATGAATTTATCCGTCTCATTACCTGCCTCCTCTGCTTGTATTTTACCTGATTGATATGCACCAGTTTCAATAAAGCTTTTATTATCTTTACAGAATTTATCTCTTAACTCTCTTAAAAGTATAAGCACCTCATCTGAAAGGCAATCCGGTCTAGTAGCTATGGATATTCCAGCCACATCCTCGTGCGAAAGTGCCTCACTCCAGATTCTTCGCAGATAATCAATATCTCCGTAGGTATTGGTAAATGCCTGAAAGTATATAACAAATTTCTCTCCTGACCGCTTATTAAATCTTTCTAAGCCGGATTTTATCTGTTGTGATACATTAAAACCCTCACTAAGTTTGCTGCCGTAATCATTGTTTACCGTTCCATTATCTATGTCAGACTTATTATTTATATACGATACACCTACCGCAAAATCTCCACTTCCGCCCTGACTGCAAAAGATACAGCCGCGATTTCCGAGTGTTCCGTCCCTGTTAGGACAGGAAAGTCCGGCATTCACGGCTATCTTGTATATTTTCTGTCCATATGTATTTTTAAAATACGCATTTAACGAGTTATACGGTTTTCCGAACCAATCATTAAAATCCATATATATTTCAACTTAACCTCTGATTATTTTCACAATATTCCTCAACTCATCCTGCCTCAACTGCTCTACCACATATATCTGTGAAGCTGCCCCTGTTCCTCCAAACAAGGAAACCCCTGCTGCCTCAATGCCTCATAGAGTATGACCGCTACTGAGTTGGACAGATTAAGTGAACGCTCATCCGGCATCATCGGTATTCTCACACAGGTCTCCTTATTATCAAGCAGTATTTCCTCCGGTATGCCCGCACTCTCCTTACCAAACATTATATAAGCGTCTTCTTCGTAATTCACATCTGTGTATGTCTGCCTTGATTTAGTTGTCGCCATATATATTTTCGCACCGGAATTTTTATCTAAGAAATCCTGATAATCATCATATATGGTCACATCAAGCTTTTCCCAATAATCAAGTCCGGCGCGTTTTAGCATCTTGTCATTTATCCTGAATCCAAGAGGCTCAATCAGATGAAGCCTCGTGCCGGTCGCCACACAAGTGCGTCCTATGTTACCCGTATTGGCAGGCATCTCAGGTTCAAGCAAAACTATATTAAGCATTCTTTTCTTCCCTTAATTTTGTAATAAATCTCTTAATTCTTCCCATAGCCTCTCGAAGCTCATCTATGGAATAAGCATAGGATATTCTAAGGAATCCCTCTCCGCAATCTCCGAAGGCAGTTCCCGGAACTACTGCAAGTTCTTCCTCCTGAAGAAGCCTCGTAGCGAATTCATCACTTGTAATACCGAATTCTTTAATACAAGGGAACATATAAAATGCCCCCTTCGGCTCAAAGCATGGAAGTCCCATCTCCTCGAACTGCTTTAAAAGAAAATGTCTTCTCTTATCGTAGGACTCCTTCATCATTTCTATGTCCTTGTCGCCCTCTTTTATGGCGCTTATAGCCGCATACTGACTGGTCGTCGGTGCGCACATAATTGCGAACTGATGCACCTTAGTCATCTGCTCAGCGATAACCTTAGGTGCTAAGGCATAGCCAAGTCTCCATCCAGTCATAGCATACGCCTTAGAGAAACCATTTATAATAATCGTCCTCTCTTTCATATCAGGGAATGCGCCAATAGTGCAATGTGTCTCCCCGCCATATGTAAGCTCTGAATATATCTCATCAGATATGACAAATATGTCCTTCTCCTTGCAGATATCAGCAATCGGTGCAAGGTCTTCCTTAGTCATAATTGCGCCTGTCGGATTGCTCGGAAATGCAAGTATAAGTATCTTGGTCTTATCAGTTATTGCACTAAGGAGCTCCTCAGGTGTAAGTCTGAATTCATTCTCATTCTTAAGTTCTATGGTAACAGGCACACCGCCCGCAAGCTCAACACAAGGTACATATGATACATAACAAGGCTGCGGGATAATAACCTCATCCCCCGGGTCAAGCATCGCACGAAGTGCAACATCTATACCCTCGCTGCCACCTACTGTAAGAAGCGCTTCGTTCCTGTAGTCATAGTCCACATTATATTTTCTCTTGTACCATTTGCAAATTTCCTCTCTTAACTCAAGCAGACCTGAGTTAGAGGTGTAGAAGGTTCTACCCTTCTCAAGTGAGTAAATACCCTCCTCACGTATATGCCATGGGGTATCAAAGTCCGGCTCACCTACGCCGAGCGAAATAGCCTCCGGCATCTCGCTTACTATATCAAAAAATTTTCTTATGCCCGAAGGCTTAATGTCCTGTATTGTCTTAGATAACGGATTTCTCATGGTACTATTGCCAACCTTTCATCTTTCTTCTCAATATCAAAAATTATGCCATGGTCTTTGTATTTCTTAAGTACAAAATTCGTAGAGGTGCTTACAACAGTTTCCATAACCGCAAGCTTATTTGATACGAACATTGATACCTCCTTAAGAGTCTTACCCTGAAGGATAACAGTAAGATCAAATGCGCCCGCCATAAGATATACAGCACTTACCTCCTCAAAGTTATATATTCTCTCTGCGATTTTGTCAAAGCCCTGTCCGCGCTGTGGAGTAACCTTAATCTCGATAAGAGCAGTAACCTTCTCATCTGCAACCTTATCCCAGTCAATCATAGTATGATAACCACAGATGACCTTCTTGTCCTCCATAGCCTTAATATCCGCCGCGACCGCCGCCTCATCAATTCCAAGCATATCCGCAATGTCTTTAACAGATAACTTGCTGTCAGTCTCCAAAAGCTTCAAAATCTCAGTATTCATATAATATACCTCTTTTCCATCACGATATATCGTGATTAATTAAATTCTATCAATGACCTTATAAATCTCATCTCCATTTATCGGCGAAAGAAATCTTTGTTCCGGCTCATCCATATTACCAAGCAATATCACCCTGTTATTATCATCCGTCACAGTTCCAATAACAGATGCAGGGCAGCTATCTATCATCAAACCTTCAAATTCGTCCGAAGCATTCCGTACAACCGCAAGCACCGCTCCTGTTCCATCCAGCATATACGGATTTATATTAAAGAATTCACAAACCTCAACAGTTTCCTGCTTTATCGGTATATCCGAATTATTTATGCGGATTCCATGTCTTATCTTTACCCCAAGCTGCCACAATGCACCATATACACCGCCATGTGAAACATCATGCATATAAAGTATATCTTCGCCAAATGTGTCCATCAGCATACCAACCTTATCTCTTATGGCATACTCTTTCCCATCAAAATATGCTCCTTTTATATAGCTATATGCAAATCTTTCACTAAGCTTTTCTACCTTTTTTCTAACTATAATATCAGACCCCATAAGCCCCGAATAACCAAGCATAACAATCTTGGAGCCTGCATCAATCTTATCCTGCCTATTCAAATAACCGGTTTCATCCGGTATTATTCCGTAAGCTGTCACCACAAAGCTTGCATATTTGTACGCTCTGCTTACCTCGGTATGTCCTCCAAGTATCTGTACATGCTCATCATCTGCAAATTCGTTAAATTGCATCATATAAAGCTTAACCATAGCTTCATCACACGACTCAGGAAGCAGTATAAGTATCCTTACCCCTACAGGCTCGGCACATGAGACAGCAAGGTTATTCATTGCCTTAACCCATGCTATATACGTAACAGAAGAAACACCCTCGCACGATACTACATTATCAACCAAGGAAAAATCATTCCCAATTCCTGCGCCCTGCTTCACATTCTTATTATGTTTTCTTATATGCTTAATTACAGAGCGGGTATTTACAAGCTCACTTAATGTTCCAAGCTCCATACAAACCTCTTATGCTATATATTCATTTTACAAAATCATACATTGAAGTAATTATTTTATTCTGCCGGTACTTCCGGTACATCCTCTGCCGGAGCAGGTTCCGGTACATCTACAGGTGTTTCCGATACATCCTCTGTCGGGGCAGGTTCTACAGGCGCATCAGCAGGTACTGACTCCTGTCCCTCAGGTGAAGCCTCCTCTGCAAAAGCTTCTTCCTCCGGTGCATCCGGTCCTACCGTAACACGCTCAGGAGACGCCATATATTGACTTGTATTGACCTTAATGGAATCTGTAAGCTCGCCATCCACATACACATGCTTCCACAGCTCAGCTACATATCCTGTGTGAGCACTCTGAGTTACATTTCTTGTTCCCGCAGGAAGACTTTCATCCACCGTTACTATTGCCTCTCCCGGTGAGATTGTAGAAATAAGAACAGACTCAAAATCAAGAGTTCTGTTCTCCGGTCTTGTCTCCTTGCCGAATATCGCAAATGTTATCTCTCCACCTTCACAAGCACCTGCTATATAGATAGGTGTATCTGTATTATTCCTAAACTTAAAGTTTTTAACATCTCCGGAGATTGCCGCATCCTTGGCAAGCTTAACATATCCGACTGTAAGACTATGATTGGCACGCTGTGTAACCTCAAGCTCGGCATAAAGTACGGCATTGTACAATGTTGTAGACACCTGACACACACCTCCGCCAAGTCCTTGAACCACCTGACCATTGCTGTACTCGGCAGCATAGTGATAACCATTCTCCTCAGTATAAGGTCTTATGGTTGCATCTGTATCAAATTCCTCACCAGGCATAACAAGCGTTCCATTTATGAAGCTACAGGCGTTCTCAACATTTGCCATACGACCGGCATCACCACTGTAGGTCGTGGTAAATGAACCAAGCTTATCTGTCACTCCACTCAGAGCATCACCGGTAACCTCAGGTTGTGTTTCATTATATACGACCTCAACCGTTAAATCGGATATATCATCAATGCTGTTGAGCTTTTCTTCAAGCATATCAACTGTCGCATGTTCATCAACATCTATTCCGACAGTCTCCGGCATAATCTCAAATTCACCATTTATCAATTCTATGGATGCAGGTGAAGCCTCTTTCTCCAGAGTCAATAACTGATTTTCAAGATTCGCATAGGAATCCGTTCCAAGAGAAAAGTTAAGATCAAGCTCCTGTGCATTTCCACTCTCAAGGTCTTTGGTATCCTTGTATCTTTTTAATACATTACCCTTACGTCCATAGCCATATGCTGCATTTACCACTGTATCAGCATCTACAGATACACCTATATCAGACAGACTTACATCTACCGACTCATCACCACATATGAATTTTACTGATGATGCATTAACCTCATTTATATATGATGTGCAGGCCGCCCTTGCTTCGTCTATCGTCATACCGCCCACATTTATGTCACCGATATAGACATTAGGCAGTATAGTATCCTGTCCTGCGGACTCCTGAGTATATTCCTGTCCTTCTGTATCTGCTACATCACCTGCTTCCTCTGCCAAAGCATTATAGGAGCCCCCTCCTATAACTGCAAATGCAACAAGAACACCGAGCATGCCCTTCCTCATATGCAAAGACATTGTCTTAAAAAAATTATTATCCATCATAATATCTCCATTCTTGAAAAAACATATAACAAATGGTATCCTATAAAGCAGATACCAAGAGAGTTATAACCATGGCAAGAACCAAAACTATGCAGAT
>JAFVBE010000056.1 GCA_017480195.1 Lachnospiraceae bacterium | reverse complement strand
ACAAAGCCTCTGTCTCTGTCCACCTGAGACATTGGTACCTCCCTGCTCAATGTATGTATCATATCCGTCGGGAAATGCTTCTATGAAATCATCTGCACAAGCCATACGACAAGCCTCCCTGCATTCCTCGTCTGTCGCTTCCTTGTTGCCCCATCTTAAGTTTTCATATATTGTACCGCTAAATAGTACATTCTTCTGGAGCACGACAGACACCTCATCACGAAGCACATTAAGATCATAATCTCTTACATCTGTTCCTCCGACTTTAAGTGTACCCTTCGATACATCATAAAGTCTGCTTATCAGATTAACCAGACTGGATTTCGAGCTTCCCGTACCACCTATGATGCCTATGGTTTCACCTGACTTTATATTAAGGTTAATGTCTTCAAGTACATAATCCGAAGCCGAGCTGTTATAAGCAAAGCTTACATTCTCAAAATTAATATCTCCATTTTTCACTTCCATAATAGGATTATCGGGATTAACTATATCAGGCACCTCATTAAGCACTTCTGCGATACGCTTGGCAGAGCTTATACTCATGGACACCATAACAAATATCATCGCAAGCATCATAAGACTCATAAGTATATTCATACAGTATGCAAGAAGGCTTACCAAATCTCCTGTACCTAATCCATCCACACCACCGATAATCATATGTGCGCCAACCCAGCTAATGACAAGAATAACCGTATTAATTGTCGCAATCATAACAGGCGTTGTAAATGCAATTATCTTCTCAGCCCTAAGAAACATTCCGTACAGATTGTTATTCGCCTTCATAAATTTTTCATTTTCATACTGTTCTCTGACATATGCCTTTACTACCCTTATGGCTGACACATTCTCCTGCACGCTCTCGTTTAAGTCATCATATTTTTTGAAAACCTCAGTAAAATACTTCATCGCCCTTGTCATAACAAGACTTAAAAATATCGAAAGGAATATAACTGCGATAAGGTATATGGAGGCTATCCTCGTACTTATCGTAAATGCCATTATCATAGCTATTATCATAGAAAATGGTGCCCTGACACACATCCTTAAAATCATTTGATATGCATTCTGAACATTTGTGACATCTGTGGTAAGCCTTGTGACAAGTCCCGACGTAGAGTATTTGTCTATATTTGAAAATGCGAAGGTCTGTATATTATTGAACATTGCCTCTCTTAAGTTTCTCGCAAAGCCTGTAGATGCCTTCGCACCAAATACACCTCCCAAGATACCTGACAAAAGACCACATAGTGCAAGTATAATCATAACCACTCCTACCTTGACTATGTAGCTCATATCCTCTTTCTCTATGCCATTACTGACTATCTTACCCATAAGGAGTGGAATTATCATATCGAATATAACCTCTAATATCATACATATAGGTGTTAAGATAGATGCAGCCTTGAATTCCTTTATCTGTTTTCCCAATGTCTTTAGCATATTGTTTCCTTCTTTCAAACTTTTACATATAAGGATATGATACAAAAATAAAAAATAATATTCAAGATGGAAATATGAATATTTGGTGAATTATATTTTGACAAAATATTACAATATTAACTCTTGTATGAATTAGTTAAAAATGTTAAACTTAATTTAGATTAAATTCGTTTTCTTAGAGGTTATAATTATCCGATAATTTTTAATATGATAAGGAGATTTTATGGCAAAAATAGTTACTTCCAAAAGATTAACTACTCTTTTAGAGTTTCTTATAATAGGCGTCGGCGCGATAATCGCCGCATTTGCAATAGAAGAATTCTTAGTTCCTAACACCATACTCGATGGTGGTGTCGTAGGTATAAGTATTATGATTAATCATTTGACAGGATTTTCTCTTAGTATCCTGACCTTATGCTTCAACCTGCCGTTCCTGCTCATAGGTTACAGGAAATTAGGTAAAATCTTTATACTTAAATCCGCTTATGGAATGGTTATTTTCTCAGCTTTTTTGAAAATTTTTGAGAAGTTTGCAAATGCCACCTCTGAGTATCTTCTTGCGGTCTCCTTTGGTGGAGTTATACTCGGCGTCGGCGTAGGTCTTGTCATAAGATACGGCGGATGCTTGGATGGCTCAGAGGCTGTTGCAATTATAATCAATAAAACTACCAAGGCTCCTGTCGGACAGATGGTGCTTATTTTCAATATTATTATCTACAGTGTAGCAGGCAGATTGTTCGGATTTGACAGGGCTATGTACAGCTTACTTACTTATTTTATCGCATCTAAGATTATTGATTTTGTTGAAATCGGTATGAATCAGTCTAAGGCTGCCATGATTATAACCAATGATGCCGAGCATATCTCGAAAGCTATTTATAAAAAGCTCGGCCGTACTGTCACGATTATGGAAGGCGAAGGATTAGTAAGCGGCAAGAAGGTTGTTCTCTACTGTGTTATCACAAGTTTCGAAGTGCGTGAGCTGCGTGATATTATCCGCAATACAGACCAGTCTGCATTCGTCGCCATAAGTGATGTGTCGGAGATTATCGGACATCATATGAAGAAGAATGACGGGCTGGAGAAGGAAGATAAGAAACAGTAGTATTCATCCCTACTTCTTCTGATATTTTGCTATAAACTTCGCGAATTCTGTCTCCTGATAAGGTATAAGCTTCTCAGTAACATGTCCAAGCAGATACAATGTACCTGCGTTCTTAATCGTTATATTAATAGTCTTTACCTTTGAGTTAAAGATATTGAAGTTCTTAACAAGAATACTATCTATATTATTATATGCAATAAATGTCGCATTCTGTGTATTTGCTACCATTTTGGACGGCGTAAGTGTAAGAGCAACACCCTTGTTGTTAAGCGGTATAAGACCTAATCCGTTCTCCGTACAATTAATCAGAAATCCATCGTAGTCTCCGGTTATGCTGTTGCCCTGTGCGGCTGCTCCGATTGCAGCTCCGACAAGACCTCCTACGGCACCCATTGCTCCATATTTAATACCCTCTCTGTTCGTATTTTTGAAAGTGGTAAATATACAATTCTCATTTCCCACACAGTTAATCGACTGAAATAATCCATATGCTTTTTCAAGTGTTGCAAATTCTTCCATAAAACATACCTCTTTCCTTATGATAAAATAGCTTTGTGGCGATGTGTACCTGTGGATATCGCCATAAAGCGAAAATATCGAACCATCACATACTATGATTATAACACGAGTTATTAAGTCAGACAAATAATTATATTGCAATGCATTAGATAACTACAAACTTGTGACTGACAGCTTTTGCTTATTGCATATAAAGTTTCATAATGCTATAATTTTTATATCTTAGTTTTAATTGAAAGGTAATATAACCATGAGTGAAAACAAAAAACCTTTAGGTGCAAGACTTGGCGAAGGCTTCTTCTGCATCTTTTATCTTATATTTGTATTTACAGTTGTTTTTATTTTTAGAAGTAAAGGAATAAATGCCTCTTCAAACGCAGACAAATATAGGTATGGTCTGGGAATGATGATGGCAATTATACTTGGATGCGGTGATGCATTTCATTTAATCCCACGAATTATAGTCAATTTCAAAGGCGGTATGAAGAAACAGGAATTATTCTTCGGACTCGGCAATCTTATCTCATCAATTACCATGACGATATATTATCTTATTATGATGTTTATGTGTGATGTACTCGCTACCGATAATGCTGCATATGAAATCAACTACGAGATTGACCGCGCAATAATTATATTTGCTTTCATAAGAATCATAATCTGCTTTTATCCGCAGAATAACTGGTTTACAAAGGAAGGCAGCAAAAGATGGGCAATCATAAGAAATGTCCCGTTTGCCATAATCGGTATTCTGATGATTGCACTCCTTATAAAAGCTTCACAGATAACAACCATATATACGCCTATTTTTTATATTCAATTAGCCATAAGTGTATTTTTAAGCTTCGCTTTCTATCTACCGGTTGCCATATGGGGAAGAGAAAAGCCAATGCTCGGTATGCTTATGATACCTAAGACCTTCTGCTATATCTGGATGCTCCTTGTGATACTCTTGGCATAAATATAATAATAAAAAATGATTTATAAAGATAAATGTGTGCATTAAATAACGCCCACATTTATCTTTGATATCTTATTAATAATGTCTTAGAAATTACCGCCATTCCAGCCCCAATCCTTGGTGCCTATATAGGATACATAAACATTCTTCGCAGGTATGCCAAGCTCCTCCTCAAATATCTTACATATAGCTGATGTAAATTGATCGTATGCAGATGATGAAGCATTTCCGAATATTCTTACTGCAACATAAGCGCCCTTTTCAAGCTTATTTCCAGCCATATACAAGCAGTACTCATCCTCGAATCCTACCATAAGGAAGCTCTCCGGCTTTCCGATAATGGATATTTCCTTACCAAGTCTGGATTTTATAGTCTCTCTTTTTTCCTCCGGCACCTTAAGCGTAATCTTAGAATCAATAAATGGCATAATATTGTCCTCCTTAAAATCTTTATTTTATAATTTATAAATTATTTTTATCTTTTAATCAGATAAACCTACTTACAATCTTTAACATACTACAGATATTCAATCCCCACCAATGTGAGCCCACATGCCTCTGACTTAGGTCCCGCTTTTGCTCTGTCCTTCGCCTCAAGGATTTCCTTCACATATGACGGCTCGTACATCCCCATACCGCATTTTAAAAGTGTGCCCATGATTATACGAACCATATTATATAAGAAGCCTGTCCCCTTGATAGTCATAGTTATCATATTTCCTTCTTTGGTAAAGCTTATGTCCGTTATGGTTCTTACAGTGCTTTCCACCTGTGTCCGAGGCGTACAGAAGGATTTAAAATCATGCTCGCCTATAAGATAATTTGCAGCCTCCTGCATCCTGTCAATATCTATGTTATAGTATACAAATTTAGAATACAGTCGAACCAAGGGATTAGGAAATCTGTCATTCCATATCTTATATTCATAAGTCTTTATCGTATCACAGAATCTTGGATGAAAGTCAGGTGCAACCTCACAGGAATTCCGTATTCTGATATCATCCGGAAGTCTCTGATTAAGTGCAAATGAAATCTTCTCGGCGGGTATCCTCGTATCAGTATCAAATACCGCTACATTTCCCAGAGCATGCACCCCAGAATCTGTCCTGCTGGCTCCGATTACCTTTATGTCCTCAGAAAGAAGCTCGGAAAGCTTTTTATTCAGAACTTCTTCAATCGTTATCCCGTTATCCTGTATCTGCCAGCCACAATAATTCGTGCCATCATATGCAATTATCAATTTAACTCGTATCATATCAACCTCAAACCATATTGTAAAATCAATTTCAGCACAAAAAAACTTCCCAAATCTATTTATAGGCATATGGCAACAAAATCAATGCTGTCAGAATTTAATTATAAAATAAACACCCGCTATAATCAACAATAATAAAATCACATAAGCTATATAATCATTTTTCCGATACTTCAACTGTCTTAGCTTCGTCCTTGACTTACCTCCTGTATAACACCTCGCATCCATAGCATCAGCTAGATTAGATGCCCTGTCTATAGAATTCTGAAACAATGGTATAATCACAGTCCTTAAACTTTTTATCCGCCTTATCGGATCACCCTTGCCGAACTCTGCCCCTCGCATCTCCTGTGCCTTCATTATTCTGTCCAACTCCTCCAAAAGCACAGGTATAAATCTTAATGCTATGGTTATTCCCATAGCAATACTGCCCTTTATTCTGAAACATTTTTCAAGTCCGTCAGTAAGCTCCGTCGGTGTCGTCGTATACATAAGCAGAGAGGATGTCAGTATGATATGCAGCATCCTCCAAAATACAAAAGCGGATTTTATTATTCCTTCTCTTGTAATCTTGAACAACCCCATATGAACCAAAACCTCACCATATGTAGTGAACGCATTTATCAATGAGCATATAAGTATGAATATTATTACCCCCTTCATGCCCTTTAGTATATGTTTAAACGGCACATTTGACATTATCACAGTTGCCAGAAAGACAATAGTCAAAAGACCGAATAAATATATATTTCTGTCAAGAAGTGAAAGAATTATAACAGCAAGCACCGCTCTGATTTTCACACGCGGATCAAGCTCGTGTATAACCGACTTCTCACTATAATATTGCCCGATTGTTACATCCTTAAGCATACCGCTATCCTCTCACATCAAGTCCCAAAGCATTGATTATATTATATATGCCCTGATTATTATCCACAGTAAGACAGTCCACCTTCAGACCATTCAATCTCAGCGCTGTAAGAAGCTGCATGATAACAGGCAGATTGTGCATATAGTTTGAATTCATAATCTGTGTCCTAAACTCCTTATCAGAGACATTTTTTTTTTTCATAGACTCATGCTGTCTTAAAAACATTTCATAAAATACATAAGCCGGCTTTCCGCTGCATACGACATGCCCCTCATCTAATGCAATA
>JAFVBE010000055.1 GCA_017480195.1 Lachnospiraceae bacterium | reverse complement strand
GTGCCCCTCCGGGAAAAGTACCATAGAATGTCCCTGCTTTAGAAGCTCGGCACCCTGATTAATCGTCTCAAGTCCCTGTCTGATATTGTCTCTGTCTAAGAAAAGACAGCCAATAGCCTTCATATAAAGTCGAATTAACGGGGCTTTCTTCATCTCACTTTTGGCGATGTAGCCGACCGGTCTTCCAATGGTGTTATGTGTTATAAGAATGTCAAAATAGCTTCTGTGATTGCCTACAAATAAGCAGGCTATATCCTCAGGTATATTCTCATGTCCTCTGACCGTCACCTTTGCTTTCATAAGCTTAAGCTCAAGGAAGAAAAATCCTCGTACCAGCCTGTATGCTTTCTCCCATGCGGCATCAGGATCCTTCTTGGAAAGTGCCTTCAGATACCAGTAGTAGGGAGTAATCACAAAGGATGATAAAAATAATATAAAGAATGCTATAAATGTACGCATTTAACCCCTCCCAACAATATATTATCTGCCATACATTTTACAGGTTTCATATAATCTGGCTGATAGTTCTGGTGTAAGGGCTTCCTGCTTATAACGCCAAGCCCAGTTGCCTTCGCCGACACCGGGAGTATTAAATCTCGCCCAGGAGTCAAGACAGAGTACATCCTGCATAGGAACTATAGCCATATTTGCTACAGAGCCAAAGCAGGCTCTTATCAGTATCCAGCATATATCATTGCCATCAGTTGAAAAATATCGTCTTAACTTATCCTTCGATGATTCATATGCATGCTTGTACCAGCCGAGAGTTGTATCATTATCATGGGTTCCCGTATAGCATACACAGTTTCTGATAAAGTTATGTGGGAGAAAATCATTCTCTTCCGGATTCTCAAATGCGAACTGTAGTATCTTCATACCCGGTAAGCCGAATTTGTCTCTTAAATCTGCTACGGACTGATCTATCTCGCCTAAGTCCTCTGCTATTATAGGAAGGTGGTATCCAAGTGTTGCCTCAAGCTGTGTGAAGAAATTAACACCCGGTGCTTCAACCCATTTACCGTTTATAGCTGTTGTCTCGCCATAAGGTACTGCCCAGAATTTGTCAAAGCCTCTGAAATGGTCTATTCTTAAGAAGTCAGCTAAGGTAAGCTGATGTTTAATTCTGTTAAGCCACCATTCGTAGCCTGTCTCGGTATGCTTCTTCCAGTTGTAGAGCGGATTGCCCCAGAGCTGACCTGTAGCTGAGAAATAATCAGGCGGTACACCTGCAACTACAGTAGGATAACCATCACTGTCAAGTAAAAAGAGCTTCTGGTTGGCCCATACATCAACGCTGTCCCAAGCCATAAATATTGGAATGTCGCCGACAATCGATATGTCTTTTTCATTTGCATAAGCCTTCAAAGCCAGCCATTCCTTAGTGAATAAGTATTGAATAAATTTATAATAACCGATTTCCTTATCAAGCTTCTTCTTCCAAGCTTCCTTCTGCTTCTTATTAGGCTTCTTGAGGTCATCTTCCCACATATACCAAGGCATACCGTTGTGATAGTCCTTGCCTGCCATGAATAAAGCATAATCATCTAACCAATATGCGTTTATCTCACAGAAGCCCTTGTAGTCTGCAAGAAGCTCAGGACTTGTAGATACGCCGTCTGCTATATCCTCATCAGTAAATCTTGCGTAAGCCTGCTTGAGCAGCCTTGTCTTAAATTCTATCAAAGCGCCGTAGTTTACCTGCTCAGGATTCCACTGTGGCATATCGTAGAAATCACTGTCGTATAAAAGCTGTAATTCTTTCAGATGGTCGAGACTTATTATAAGAGGCTGACCTGCAAATGCTGAGAAAGGCTGATATGGTGAATCACCGAATCCCGTATGTCCCAGAGGAAGCACCTGCCAGGTGTTAAGTCCCGAACGCTCCAGAAAATCTATAAAATCATAAGCTCCCCTGCCTAAATCTCCGATACCATATGGACCCGGAAAGGAAGTAGGGTGTACTAATATTCCTGTGTATCTCTTAGGCTTTTTCTCTCTAAAGCCTGTTATATTGGCGTCTGCCATATATTTATCCTCCTAATTATATTTTTAACACGCAACCTCAATTATACAGAAAATGTGCGGAAAAAACAATATTTTAATTATACATATTATACAGTTTTTCAAACAAAGGTATGGATTTTTCGACTGTGTCGGTTGTAACACAGTAGGAAATCCTGAAATGTCCCGGACAGTTGAAGCTGTCTCCCGGAACTATAATAAGATTTAATTCCTTTGCTGCGGTCCAGCAGAATTCGTTTGCATCTGCGATAGGAGTGCGTGGGAACATATAGAAGGTGCCACCCGGTTCAACTATATGGTAGCCTATGTGTGTAAGCTCCTTGTATAATATATTTTTATTCGTCTCGTAAACTGACAAATCACTCGTGGTATAAAGTACATTCTCAATACCAAGCTGGATGAGTGATGGCGGGCAGTTGTGTCCTGTGAATCTGGAAATCTGACCACACATAAGAATGATGAGTTTGGCATCCTTGCATGCCGGATTAACTGCAACATAACCTATTCTTTCACCCGGAAGTGAAAGGCTCTTGCTAAAGGAGTAGCAGCAGATTGAATTGTCGTAGAAGGAGGAGATAAATGGTGCATCTGTACCCTCGAATACTATCTCCCTGTAAGGCTCATCAGATACAATATATATATCGTGACCGTATTCCTTCTGCTTTGCTTGAAGTATGTCAGCGAGCTTCTTTATAGTCTCGGTGGAATATACTATACCTGACGGGTTGTTAGGCGAATTGATTAAGACTGCCTGTACTCCCGGATTGAGTGCTTTTTCAAATTCCTCAAAATTAATCTGGAAGGTATCTATATCTGCAGGAACTATGGTAAGCTTAGCACCGGTACCTTCTACATAAGGTACATATTCAGGGAAATATGGTGCAAATGTTATAACCTCGTCACCATCCTTAACTACACATCTTACTGCGTGAGCTATGGCACCTGCGGCACCTGTTGTCATAAATATCTCATCCTTTGTATAATTCATACCAAATCTTTTGTTAAGTGAAGCGGCAACAGCTTCTCTTGTCGAGTCTATACCAAGTGATGGGCTGTAGCCATGGAGAGAGACAGGATTTTTCGCCTCAAGCATACTTATAAGACCGTCCGTAAATTCCTGTGGCGTCGGAACTGACGGATTGCCAAGCGAAAAATTATATATATTCTCAGCACCTATCTCGGCTGCCCTTTTATTTGCATATGTAAAAAATTCTCTTATGACGGAGCCCTTGCCTGTCATATCCTTGTATAATTCGTTAATCATTGTATTACTTACTCCTTTAATTTATGATGATACGAATAAAGTGCCGTTTAAGGCACTTTGCGTGCGAGCTACGCATACTTAGCGGAGCGTTTTTTAATTTACCGGTTAAACCTGTAAATTAAAAAACGAGTGATGAATCAAACCGGGGAGGGATTTATTCATCACTCATTTAGGGGAGAGAGGATTCAAATATATGAAAAGCTCTTTACAAAACATACAATAACATATAAATGTGTTCAAATTATGTCCTAATTGTGAAATGTGTTTTCAGAAATAAATTATTCTGCTCCCAGCTCTCTCATAGATTCATCTAATTGACGAAGAGTCTTTTGTATAGCGTCATTTAATACACCTGATTCATGAGCCATACTTCCGAATTCATGAGCTACGACTGTAAATCCGCGTCCTGCTTCTCCTGCACGAGCTGCCTCTATAGAAGCATTGAGTGCAAGGATGTTCTGCTTGTTCTCAATCTTCTTAAGTCCCTGTGACTTAGCAGAAAGTTCCTTGATAAGTAAAGCAGCATCATTGACCTTAGCAGTAAAACCTGCCTGAATCTCGTCAAGCTCCTTCTTCTCATAAGCTCTTTCCATAAGATCCTGAATAGAGTTTACAAGAAGTCTTGCCGCAACCTCAATATGCTCCTCAGAATCATTCTCATCCAAAGGACCACCGATAACAGTAGCAACTACAACATCTTCAACCTCTATATCTTCACTAAAAGCTTCTATGTTATCACGGGAAAAGCCTAACTTGTTGGAAAGGAAATTGCCCTCATCATCCAAAGCAACAGCGATCATATTAGTTGCAGCCGACCAATTCTCAAGAAGCTCATCTAATAAGTTAAGATCTAAATATTCATCAATAGTCATTCCGGTACCTCCTAATATAGTATAACTAACTACTATTTTATAAAAAAAATCAGAAAATTTCAACAGTAAATATATAAAATATAAATATTTTCCTTGAAATATTTACAAAATGCCCTGTTTAACTTACAATATTAGGGGATTTTTAAGGAATAAACATCTTATGGAGGCAGAAATGAAGATATTTGAGACACATGCACATTATGATGATGAGGCATTTGATAAGGATAGGGAAGAATTAATTAATTCCTTTTGTGACAATAATATATATGCAGTTACAAATATAGGTGCTGACCTTGCAGGATGCAGGGCTACGATGGAGCTTATAAAAAAATATGATTTTTTCTATGGCGCGATAGGCATACATCCGTCCGATGTAGAGGATTTGGAAAGCTTCAAAGATGATGAGAAGGCTTTAAGCATCTTAAGAGATATGGCTCTTTCACACGAGCGTGTGGTTGCTATAGGCGAGATAGGGCTTGATTATCATTATGATGATACTGATAAAATCCTTCAGGAAAAATGGTTTGTGAAGCAGTTAGACTTAGCAAGAGAGTTAAATCTCCCTGTAGTAATCCACAGCAGGGATGCCGCAATGGACACGATTGATATAATGAAGCGTGAAAAAAGTGAAGACATCGGCGGAGTTATACATTGCTATTCATATTCTAAGGAGATTGCAAAGATTTTTCTTGATATGGGATTTTACATCGGTGTCGGCGGAGTGCTTACCTTTAAGAACAGCAAAAAGCTCAAAGAAACTGTCGCATATGCACCACTTGAGCGAATCGTACTCGAGACAGACAGTCCATATCTGGCACCCGAACCATATCGCGGTAAGAGAAACTCCTCTCTTAATATACCTTATGTTGCCGAAGAACTTGCGAATATAAAAGGTGTATCTGTCGAAGAAGTATATGAAGTAACATGGAATAATGCACTTAAGCTGTATAATATCTCAGATGACTGTGAAACTTCTAAATAGAGTAATGCATCGCGGATATTTGACAAGCTTCATAAGCAAACCTTATGGAGATGTCGGTACTTAGTGAGGTATTTTCGAGCTTAGTACCGCTACATCGGAATCAGAGCGAGAGCGTGTTTGCGATGAATTTGTCAATAGCCGCGATTGAACTAAAATGATGCCTAAGTTTCACAGCCATCTGAGATGGTAGAAGGAGATATAATGGAAAAGTTAAGTAATCCACAAGTAACGATAGAAATATTAAAAAAGTACAATTTCGCTTTTCAGAAAAGATATGGACAGAATTTCCTGATAGACGGACATGTCATTGAGAAGATTATAGGGGCGTCTGACATTACAAAGGAGGATGTGGTATTAGAGATAGGTCCCGGTATAGGCACGATGACACAGTATCTTGCAGAGGCGGCAGGCTATGTATATGCTGTCGAGATAGATAGGAATTTATTGCCTATATTGGATGAAACCTTAGCTGAATATGATAATGTCAGGGTAATTAACGATGATATATTAAAGCTTGATATACATGAACTGATTAAAGAAGATAAGAGGACTCTTAAGGTAGTTGCGAACCTGCCGTATTATATCACGACACCTATTATTATGGGATTATTTGAAGATAATGTACCGGCAAAATCAATAACAGTGATGGTGCAAAAAGAGGTGGCGGCACGCATGCAGGCGAAGCCGGGAAGTAAGGACTATGGAGCCTTGTCTCTGGCAGTATTATATTATGCCGAACCTTATATTGCGGCTAATGTTCCCCCGAACTGCTTTATGCCAAGGCCTAATATAGCATCTTCGGTTATACGGCTTACAAGGTGGGATAAGCCTCCGGTAAAGGTTAAGGATGAGAGGCTAATGTTCAAGCTGATAAGAGCTTCATTTAATCAAAGGAGAAAGACACTGCAAAACGGTATCAATAACTCTAATGAATTAAATATTTCTAAAAACGAGGTTGTTGAGGCGCTTAGCAAAATGTCTCTGCCGGATAACATACGCGGTGAGACACTTTCCTTAGAGCAGTTTGCATGTTTAAGTGACCTGCTGACAAAATAATAAATTTGGGTATAATTGGTCAAGCCTTCGCATATATTATACATATATTTACGAAAAGTGGGGGTATACTATGCGAAAAGGAAGATGTGTATCTTATATTTACAGATACAGAGATAACCTAAGATGTGAAAATGCCGGTTTTATCAAAATACAATGTGTGTCTAATGGGGCTGAGAATCAGGCACGAATTCAGATAGGGCTAAGATTGTATAAAAAAGATGAATGCAGATGTATGGTATATTTGTTGCATAATAATGTCGGAAAGTATCTTACGGATATAAGCTTTTGCGCGAGGGAAAGGGATACGATAATGAAGCGTATTTTTATACCTTGGGATGCACCGTTTGACGATGGTATA
>JAFVBE010000054.1 GCA_017480195.1 Lachnospiraceae bacterium | reverse complement strand
TATATCACGATAGTATTTTCTTTCCTCATCCTGTTGCCTCTTGTTTGCAATAAGGATACATGGTGTATTTTTCAAATCATCAATATCGATTTTATCAAGCTTGGATAAAGGATTATGCGTCGCAATCTCCACAAAGCAATAATTTTCTTCCAAAATAAGATTTTCGTAGGCATCGGAAAATACTCGCCTTTGGTCATTAAGCGCAATATCAATCTTACCGCTCACCAAAGCCTCGTATAAATCCTCATGGTTTCCGCTTATAACGCTTATGGAAACCTCCGGATATTTTTCTGAAAATGCTGCCATAGCACGGTTAAATTCATCCCCGTCATAGGACACCAAAAGTCCGAGTGAAAGCTCGGCAACATCCTTTTTGTCTATCTTTTTTGTCTCTTTTTTAAGGGTAGCCAAATCCGAAAGAATCACAAGACTTTTCTTATAAAAATACTCGCCTGCTTCGGTTACATCAAAGCTACGATTTTTCCTTATTAAAAGCTTTACCCCAAGCTCATCCTCAAGTGATTTTATCGACTGAGATATGGCAGACTGGGAGATATGACATTTTTCTGCCGCCTCAGTAAAACTATTTTCTTCTATAACTGCATGAAAGTGCTCTATCTGGCGAAGAAGCATATTATATCCCTCCCATTGCATAGTCTAAGTATTTTTAAATAATTAATTATTTGAAGTATAACATTGAGATATTCCAAAGTCAATTTCAGCAAGAATTATAATTTTTAAGACAGGAACAGATGGCTCGACTGTTCCTGTCTTATTATTAAATCAGCTTGCACTTCTTAAAAGCTTTGTTTTCTTAGTGTCCGTGGAAGATTTACCCGATTCCTTTGCCGGTTTCTTTTCCTTAGGCTCAGTGCAGAGAATTATGCCGTTTGGCTCGACATAACCCATATGGAAATGACCTTCCTTATATTTTATTCGCAGACAGAAAATACCGGCTTCCACAACCACTATATCTCCTACTGTAAATATTTCTGCCTTGTAGATTCCCCAGCTATTTGGAACATTTCCCAGAAAATCCTCCAACTCCTTAACGAAGGTATCTGTGAGATTCTGCTTTTCCTTTACCTTCATTCCCGCATAATTGAGTGTCGCACGCTGCATATCACAAGGATTCATAAATTTTGCACTCTGAAAGAAGAGTGACGCCCCGTCTGCCGCAACATACTTTGCTGCAAAATTGATGTTGTTAGTAGTATAATTGATTCTGTTCATAGGCTTTACCTACCTTTCTAAAAATGAGTTTACAAGCATCTTGCGCTCCTCTTTCACAGTTATGGCATCAGCTTCCATAGGCTCCGACAGTAAGCTGCTGCCGGTCGCTGCCTGCGTATTTCTTATGCACCGCCGCAGACCGGGTGCCGTGCCAACGCACGAAAAAAGAGAAGCTAATTTGTATATGGACACACTTATAGCGTGCTATCCGTATGCAAATTAACTTCTCTTTTTAGGTTGTGCTTATTCTATCAAATTTAAAGATGTAAGTCAATATCATTTGCAAATAATATTGATATCATAATCCTATTCAAACTTTTGAGCTACCATGGCAAGATAATCCGTAACCTTAAGATGCTGCGGACAGATATTTTCACATTGCTTACATCCTACGCAGGCACTTGCCTTGCCAAATGTCTTAGCCAGATTATCATAATACTCTCCCTGCGGTGTCCATCCCTTCTTACCGTCAGGATTATCCTTCATCTCAGCATTATAAAGTGAAAAATACTTCGGTATGGCAATCTTAATCGGACAACCGTCAGTGCAGTAGGAGCACCCGGTACAAGGAATTGCAATCGAGCTGTTAAGTATATTAACTGCCTTATTAATAATTTCCTTTTCCTCATCATTAAGCGGAACAAAATTCTGCATATAGCTTGTGTTATCCTCAAGCTGTTCCATATTGCTCATACCTGATAAAACCATCTTCACATTATCATGTGAAGCGGCAAAGCGTATAGCCCATGATGCCACACTCGCATCAGAATTATATGCCTTATACATATCTGTGATTTCATCCGGCATATTAACAAGAGTGCCTCCCTTAACAGGCTCCATAATAATAACAGGTACACCATACTTTGTGGCAATATCGTAACACTCTCTTGACCTTATCGCAGGACTGTTATAATCGAGATAATTAAGCTGTATCTGTACGAATTCAACCTCAGGATGTTCTGACAAAACCCTGTCTAAAAGCTCCGGACTGTCATGGAAGGAAAATCCCGCATGCTTAACAAGACCTGCCGCCTTCTTCTCCTGCAGCCATTCGAACACATTAAGTCTGTCATATGTTTCTATACTATGTATGTTCACATCATGTACCAGATAATAATCAAAGTATCCTGCTCCCGTCTTCCTTAACTGCTCATTAAACACCTTGTCTCTGTCTGCCTCAGTCTGTATGAATCCCGAATGAAGCTTCGTAGCAAGTGTGAAGCTTTCTCTTGGATGACGCTCGACAAGTGCCTGCCTTGCGGCATTCTCACTGTTAAATGCATTATACATCCAGGCTGTATCAAAATATGTAAAGCCCCTCTCTAAAAATAAATCCACCATTTCCTCAAGACGCTTTATATCTATATCAGCCGGATCATCAGGATTGTTAAGCGGAAGGCGCATAAGGCCAAAGCCTAATTTCTTTGCTCCGTTAAAAATATCATTTGCCATAATGTAACCCCTTTCATACTTTTTAAAACTTATCCATATATTATAAAACGATAATAGAAAAACCGCAATAATCTTATAACATAGATTATTGCAGTTTTAGTCCTCAATCAAGGTAAGTGTCCCTACTTAAAGCTTATCTTCACGATATTCATATTTACCGCATTATCACAGAATCGAAGCATAAGCTTATGAAAGAAGCTCACATCCTTGTATATGTCCCTGTATCCGCGCATATAGCTTCGTGCTGTTACATCTGCAAAATCATCGCTCCACTTCTTTATATCCGTCGGCTCCTCCAATGAAAAGAATGCACTCACATATTTAATACCGGCTTCCTTAAGCCAGGTCTTTGTCATCATCTTAGCACCGCGCCTGTTACATGAATCAAATGCAACAACACCCTGAGGAAATCTCTTCGCCATCTCTACAAACAGCTTCTTAACATCCTCCGTCTTAAAATAATAAAATACTCCGGCTGCGAAAAATACAGCTCCATCCTCTCCGTCAACCTCATCCATCCATTTATAATCATTCAAATCACAAGATATATTCTTCTCACGCTCTCCTGCAGGAAGCAATTCATTTCTTATTGATATAACATCCGGCATGTCTATATTTATGCCCTTACATGTTCCGTTATCTACCTTGCTGAATGTGTCATCCAGACCACAGCCAAGATTAACAACTGCAGCCTTCGGATGTGATTTCGGATAATCCTTTACCTCCCATATAAGATCATAATGTCTCTGTGCTACTTCAAGTGCGCCAAAAAGCCCTACTGCCGAATTCATTTTCTTCTTCTGTGAATCAAAATCATAATCCAGCATATTGCAGATTCTGTCTGCCTCCGTATCCGAGAAAAGCTCAGGATAATGTTCAGAGCATATCTTTCTTGCGAACAAAGGAATAACCAAAGTCTCCTGTACCGTATTTTTTTCAATATGATACTTCGTCATGATTTTTCTCCTTTTCATCCTCTTATTTCGTTCCGAATATTCTGTCTCCTGCATCTCCGAGTCCCGGACAGATATATGCGTCCTCATTAAGTCCTCTGTCTATCTGCGCTACATAAATCTGTACATCCGGATGTGCGGCTGACACTCGTTCAATACCCTCCGGTGAAGCAATTATGGTCATATATTTTATATTGGTACCACCAGCCTTCTTCACCTGATTTATCGCATCATCAGCGGAACCGCCTGTAGCAGTCATAGGGTCAAGTAAGACAATTAGTCTGTCCTCTATAGGCTTTGGAAGCTTGCAATAATACTCCTGTGGAATCTTCGTCTCCTCGTCACGATACATACCTATATGTCCTACCTTCGCAGCCGGAACGAGAGTAAGCAGACCGCTTACCATACCAAGTCCTGCACGAAGTATCGGTACGAACGCAGGCTTTTTTCCTGCAATAAACGGAGCGTTGCATTTTTCAATCGGTGTCTCTATCTCCTCATCCTCAAGCGGCAGGTCTCGAAGTGCCTCGTATCCCATCAGCATGGCAACCTCCTCGGCAAGCTTGCGGAATTCATTTGTACCTGTATTCTTGTCTCTCATAATAGAAATCTTGTGCTTAAGAAGCGGATGGTCTATCACTGTAACATTGTCTCTCATATATAATTCCTCCCAAAATGTAAGTATACATATAATACTATCTAAAATTGTATTTTATTAATATTCCTATTAATTAGTTAGTATAACACATTTTTTCTGATTTCACTATATGTAAATATATGTCGCATTTTTTTATATTGAAATTTATATTGATTATTACAATGTAACATGTTTTAATACTAAGTATAGGAGGGTACAATATGAACAAAGACAAACAAACTATAGCGCTGCTTCTAAGCGGTCTGGATGACAGTTATAATGAGGCCATCTGCAAGGGTGTGGATATCGCCTGTCAAGAGAAAGGGATTAATCTTGTGGTTCTGCCCGGCAGCTACTTAGAGCGTGAAATCACAGAGAACTCTGATAAACCATATGCATATCAGTTTAATACAATATACAGCTATGTAAATGAGTCGAATATCTCAGGACTTATCATCGCCGCCGGAAGTATAGGCGCTTACTCCAACGAGAAGATAATGCTTGAGTTTTTAAACCAGTTTTATGATGTTCCGAAGGTGCTGGTATCTTCATCTTATGAAGGCTTTACCTGTGTAAATTATGATAATACGAATGGTGTACGCGAAGGACTTGAATATCTGATAGAGACCGGTGGATGTACAAGATTCGGCATGCTCAAGGGTCCGTCAGGTAATACAGACTGTGTTCAAAGATATAATACCTTTATTGAGGTTATGCAAAAGCATAATATCGAGATAACCAAGGAAAATATATGTGAGGTTGGACTTTCCGATGACAACCACGAGGCATGTAAGAATTTCCTAAAAAAGAATAAGGATATTGAAGCTGTATTCTGTGTAAATGATTATTCCGCTCTTGACCTGTGTGATGAAATCAAAAATATAGGTAAGACTCCCGGAAAAGAAATAAAAGTGCTCGGATATGACAATACCATACAGGGTGCTAAGGCTGATCCGCCTTTGGCTACTGTATCTGCCGATCCTGTAGTACTCGGCTACGAAGCATTGGAATTTCTTGAGCTTAAGATGCTCGGTAAGCAGGTTGACTCGATTGACCTACCTGCAACACTTGTAATAAGAGATTCAATGGGTGTAAGCGGCAATGAGTATGCAAGCTTAGACGGCACGAAAAACTTAGGAGACATGGGTGTAGATGAAGCATTTTCTTATATCTTCTACCGGTTCAGAGGAACAGGTATAGATACGAAGGAGACCTCCGTATATAAGACATTTGCAAAATTAATCAAGCATCTCAAATCTCTGCTTGAAACTGACGAGATTGATAATGATTTAGCTGAATGGATTGAAAAATCCTTAGAAGAATTTCTCAGCACCCCTGCGACAAAATACGCAGATATAGACCATCTTATCACATACATCGAGCAGATGCAGGCAGACGCACTTGAGAATCTGGATATAGAATCTCAGGTTAATCTTGAATATATATATAAGGATATTTATAAAAACATTTTAAAATCTACAGACGGAAATATATTAGACAATGAAGAGCTTCACAGAAAAGCATTAGTTGATATGAAGCATTTTGTCCAGAAAACAGGGAACATACATCGAGGCAACGATTACAGCTACGGATATCTTTTGTCCTACCTTGATATGCTTGATATCAAGAATGGTTATTTATACATATTTGACGAGCCTGTCTATCGTGAGATAGCAGATAAATTTGTACCCGCAGATGAATTCACTATGAAGGCATTCGTACAGGACGGCTCCCTGTGGAGAATACCTGCACGCCATCAGAACGTCGCAGCCTATAGAATATTTAATAACGACTTTATCGATGGCAACAGAAATTCAATGGTAATCCTTCCATTGTTTGTAGACCATTTTGTATACGGATTTGTAATACTCGACCTTACAGATAAGATTTACCCTAACTGCGAATTTATATCCTATCAGTTAAGCACCGCCGCAAGAATTATCTACTATATGAAAGCAAATGCGCGTATGAAGGATGCATTAAACGAGAAAACTCACGAAGTAGAGCCTAAGCAGGATGAAGCATCAGGCATATGGAACAGAGTAGGATTTATCAAGCAAGCTACTGAGCTTTTGGAGAAGAATAAAACTATAGGCAAGGATACAGTAGTTGCACTTATTGATGTAAACAATCTGTCCCAGATAAATGATATGTACGGACATGATGAAGGTGATTATGCCTTGAAATTAGTCGAGAAGGATATGCTTGATAAGCTTATAGAGCCGTACATAGTAGGCAAAATCGAGGACGGAGAATACGGTTTTGTCACAACCTTAGTAGACGGCATGGATGAAGACGACCTTATCACCGCCATCAAGGAAGACCTTAATACATTCAACAGCTCAAGCGACAAACCATACAATGTAACCGTCTCCATAGGT
>JAFVBE010000053.1 GCA_017480195.1 Lachnospiraceae bacterium | reverse complement strand
TGAGCATGGTCAGCATAAGGAGCTGGTTGCAAGCGGAGGTGTGTATACGGAATTATATGAGACTCAGTTTAAGAAGGTTGATACTAAGGATTGACGAATTGAAAAATTGTGATAAAATATATTATACTTTAATGGTTTAAAGCGAGAGATTGCTTGGCTGTAAAATATCGGTATGTATTTATGAAAGGATATTTAAGATGAAAGAGAAAAAATTATCGGAATTTATGGGTGTAAGAGAGAGTATTCGCGTACTTGATGCTACACTTAGAGATGGTGGACTTGTCAATAATTTTTATTTTACGGATGATTTTGTGAAAGTACTTTATCAGACGAATATAAAAGCCGGTGTGGATTATATGGAGCTTGGTTATAAAGCATCTAAGGAGATGTTTGATGTAAATGAATTCGGTGTATGGAAATTCTGTGATGATGATGATATCTTGCGTGTAATCGGAGAGAATAGCGAAAAGAAGATTAAGCTTGCGGTAATGGCGGATGTAGGGCGATGTGATTACAAAACTGACATACAGGACAGGACGAACAGTCCTGTAGACCTCGTCCGTGTGGCTACATATGTTCATCAGATGCCGGGCGCTATTGATATGATTGAGGATGCGAAGGACAAGGGCTACGAGGTAAGCTGTAATATTATGGCTGTATCTACGGCACAGGAGTCAGATGTCAAGGTTGCACTTGAGATGCTTGGCAAATCTTCTGTAGATGTAATCTATATAGTAGACAGCTTCGGTTCACTTTATCCTGAGCAGATAGCCCGTATTGCAGATTTGTATCTTGAATATGGCGAGAAGTATAACAAGAAGATAGGTATGCACGCACATAACAACCAGCAGCTTGCATTTGCAAATACCCTTGAAGCATGCGGAGATGGCGTGGATTTCCTTGATGGTACTTATAATGGAATGGGTCGTGGAGCAGGTAACTGCTCTATAGAGAATCTTATAGGATGTCTTAAGAATCCGAAGTATTCCATCTATCCTGTTATAAAGTTCATTGAAAAATATATGATACCACTTCGTGAGTCAGGTGTAGTATGGGGATATGATATGCAATATCTTTTGACGGGAATACTTAATCAGCATCCGCGTACTGCCATAGCATATACTAAGGATAAGCGTAAAGACCTTGTGCAGTATTATAATGAATTAACCCAGCAGGAGTAATTGTAGTTTTGACAAGCTGTATTTACAGTTGGAGAAATGTATATTTGGTTTATATCTGTAGCGGGGCGGTGATAAGATGAAGAGTCTGTTAATTAAGGATACCACTAAGGAAGAGCGAATGAAAATCGTTCAGGAGGGCTTAAACGGCTGCGGCGGAGCCTGTGATTTCTGCAATGGCTGTGACAATTTAGGTGGTGGAAGTGTGGATGCATTTTATGAGCCATATATAAATGGCGAAGTGGAGCTTAAGGATTTGAATATGAACTATCGAAGTAATACGGGGATGGTTCATTAGTCAATGCAAAGGGAGTGTTAGTATGAGACCACCGGAGATAGAGAATTCAACGCCGGAGGAGCGTGCACGCTGTATCAATGAAATGTATCCATGTATAGCTGATTGCGATATGTGTGGGATATGTCAGGTATTCAGGGGCAAGGACCCTGAGCTTGCCTATGCGGATTATATCAAGGGTAAGAGAAGCTTTATGGAAGTTTCTATGGATTACAGGTAGGTTTTGGAATTTTAAATTGAAAGATTTAGTTATATACTGTAAAATGTATCTTGTTATAACTATGAAAGGCATAATTGCGTTAATGTAGTCGGTACATTGACGGGAAATTACATTGTGCCTTTAAGTAAGATGATATAAAATTCGGTATGAGGTGACAAAAATGTATTATGGAATGGACTTTACTTATATTTTGGTAATTATCGGAGCGGTCATAAGTATGATTGCTTCATGGAATGTCAATGCAAGATTTAAAAAGTACAGTACAGTCAGAAACAGTCGTGGACTTACTTCCCAGCAGGCAGCCGAGACAATCCTTCATGGTGCAGGCATATATGATGTAAGGATTGAAAGGATAAGCGGTAATCTGACGGATCATTATTCGCCAAGCGAGAAAGTTTTAAGACTGTCTGACAGCGTATATAATCAGACCTCAGTTGCAGCGATAGGTGTTGCGGCACATGAGTGTGGACATGCCATACAGCATCAGGTTGGATACGGACCGCTTAAACTAAGGTCATTATCCGTGCCGATTGCAAATATCGGTTCTAAGCTTTCATGGCCTATTATAATAGCAGGTCTTATAATGGGTTCGACAGGACTTGCACAGGTTGGAGTATGGCTTTTTGTGGCAGTAGTATTCTTCCAGCTTATTACACTTCCTGTAGAGATTGATGCTTCACACAGGGCTATCAAGATACTTGACAAGAGCAATATGCTGGCAGGGGAAGAACTTGCAGGCTCCAAAAAAGTTTTGATGGCTGCGGCACTAACCTATGTGGCAGCACTTTTCTCAACGATATTGCAGCTTTTAAGACTTATAATGATTGTCAATAGCAGCAGAAGGGATTAGAGCAATAAAAATGCTCCGTATGAAAATGCGGAGCTTTTTTTTAATTCCGACTTAAAATGAGAATAAAATAAATTTTTAAACAATAATGAATGTCAGAATGGTATTGACAAAACAAGTATAATATAATAATATATTTGACACAATCAATGTGGCATGTAGGCTATTATTTTAGATACAGTGAGGAGTGGTTGTTATGAAAATTAAAACTTATGATGAAGCTATTCTTAGAATAAAGGAATTAGAAGAGGAAAATAAACAGCTTAGAGCTGAGAATGAGGAGTTAAAAAATCGTAAAATGAGTGGCAGAAAGAAGCATAATGATAAGTGGATGGCTTCCTATAATGACTTTGCTATTCTGCATGAAAAAGGGGTGACTATTATTGAAAACGCGAAAGCAAATAATATCAGTGTTCGTACTGCATATAGGTATAAGGCTTATTATGATGCTTTGAAAAATAAGTCGTAAATCGGAGGAAAATTATGGGAGAACAAAATAGAGGAGAGGTAATTATATATCAGACGGAAGATGGTTTGACTAAAATTAGTGTAAGTATGCAAGATGAAACAGTGTGGCTTTCTCTTGAACAGATGTCAGAGTTATTTCAGAGAGATAAGTCAACAATCTCAAGGCATATAAAGAATATTTTTGCTGAAGGTGAGTTGATACAAAATTCAGTTGTTGCAAATTTTGCAACAACTGCCACTGATGGAAAAACATATCAGGTGGATTATTATAATTTGGATGTCATAATTTCTGTCGGTTATCGTGTGAAATCCATTCGAGGTACACAATTTAGGATATGGGCAAATACAGTTTTAAAAGAATACATAATAAAAGGCTTTGCGATGGACGATGAACGACTCAAAGGCAACGGAGGAGGAAATTATTGGAAAGAACTTCTTGGTCGTATAAGGGATATTCGTTCATCTGAAAAGGTAATGTATCGTCAGGTGCTTGATTTATATGCGACAAGTGTAGATTATGATCCTCATAGTGAGGAATCAATCAGGTTTTTTAAGATTGTTCAGAATAAGCTGCATTATGCGGCTCATGGACATACAGCCGCAGAGGTAATTTATGAACGCGCGGACGCAGAGAAGCCATTTATGGGTCTTACTTCATTTTCGGGAGAATTACCATCTATAAAAGACATTGGTATAGCTAAAAATTATCTTAAAGAGGATGAGATTAGGATATTAAATAATTTAGTTTCAGGTTATTTTGATTTGGCGGAAATTAATGCGATAGAGCACAAACCGATGTATATGAGTGACTATGTTAATCAGTTAGACGCAGTCCTTACATCAGGCAATAGAAAGCTTCTCAATGATGCAGGTACAGTAAGTCATGAGCAGGCTATGAAGAAAGCAAATGATGAATATAGAAAATACCAGAGCAATACCATATCCCCTGTTGAAAGGGCATATATAGACAGCTTGAAGGTAACAGAGAAAGAGGTTAAAAAGAATATAAGAGAAAATAAGAAATAAAAAGCGAAGTAATTTTTAACAAAACAGAAACATTTCGCAAACAATCCAAAAACATTTCCCCTGTAATATAAGGCTAATAAATGAACCAAGAAGTGTCATGAAGATAGACACCATGTCAAATATAATGGAGGGAAATGTTATGAAGAATAGAATTTATTTAGTTACAGGAGCAGCAGGATTTCTTGGAGGAACAATATGCAGACAGCTTGTAGAAAGAGGAGAGAGAGTAAGGGCGTTCGTTCTGCCGAACGACAAGGCTATTAAATATGTGCCGAGAGAGGCTGAGATAGTAGAAGGAGATTTGTGCGATATAGAGTCACTTGAAAGATTTTTTTCAGTTCCAAAAAATCTTGAAGTAATTGTTATGCATATCGCAAGTATCGTAACGGTAAATCCTGATTATAATCAGAAGGTTATGGATGTAAATGTAGGCGGTACTAAAAATATTATAGATATGTGTAAAAAATATAATTGCAGCAAACTCGTGTATTGCAGCAGCACAGGTGCTATACCGGAGCTTCCGAAGGGAGAAAAGATTGCTGAGACAGAGGATTTTCATACCTTAGATCCTGAAAAGGTTGTGGGATGTTACAGTCAGTCAAAGGCTCAGGCAACACAGCTTGTACTTGATGCAGCAAAGGAAGGACTTAATGCGTGCGTAGTTCATCCAAGCGGTATACTCGGACCGGAGGATTTTGGGGTTGGCGAGACTACCTCAACATTAATTAAGATAATAAATGGTGAGATGCCGGCGGGTATCGCAGGTTCCTTTAACCTATGTGATGTAAGAGATCTTGCAAAAGGTGCGATATCTGCAGCAGATAAGGGTAGACAGGGCGAATGCTATATACTTGGAAATGATGAGGTATCATTTAAGGATTTTGCAAAGCTTGTGTCTGAAGAAAGCGGTTGTAAGGGTGTGAAATTTTTCCTGCCGCTTGGTATGGCTAATGTTTTGGCTAAACTTATGGAAAAGAAGGCAGAGAAAAAGGGAGAAAAGCCTATTATGACTACATTTTCAGTATATAATCTTGCAAGAAACAATGATTTTGATTCAAGCAAGGCTAAGAAAGAATTGGGATATAAGACAAGGTCATACAGAGAAACCATAAGAGACGAAATTGACTGGCTTAAATGTGCCGGTATGATAGCTTAATGGGAGGAAATAATTATAAGAAATAATAAGCATTTTACATTATTTTAGATGATGAAGTATATGCCTTTTGGTCAGAAAATGTTGTAATATATAAAATTAGTTTGAAAATATATCCCTCGTATGTAATAATTAAACATACGAGGGGGATTTTTGTATGGACGATAAGCGCACAGAGAAAAATCAGACATTGAAAAGATTAAACATACTTGGGATTGGTAATAAGCTGCTGTTAATCTTTATAATATCAGTCTTTATAATAGGCATCGGACTTGTTGTGATGATTGCACAGGATGGGATAAAAGAGGTTTTCAAGCAAAACTGGGTATGGATACTTATTGTAGTATTAATAGAGGTTATCGTATTCTGGACCGGAATTATTATGGTCTATCTTACTTCCGTACAGCTTGGTATAAAGATGAGGATAATCGGAATTATATGCGGTATGATTCCTATTGCACATCTGATTGCGCTTGCCGTAATAATCAGAATTACAGGAAATGAAGCAAGGTTCGAGAAAAAGAAACTAAAGCTCAATAAGAAAAGACATGAGCAGCAGATATGCAAGACAAAATATCCTATACTTATGGTACACGGAGTTTTCTTCAGGGATTCCAAGTATCTTAATTACTGGGGCAGAATACCGAAGGAGCTTTCTGAAAATGGAGCGACGATATATTACGGAGAGCATCAGTCTGCGGCAGCAGTTACGGACAGTGCAAAGGAGCTTGCTGCAAGGATAAGGCAGATAGTAGAGGAGACTGGATGTGAAAAGGTAAATGTTATCGCTCATTCCAAGGGTGGTCTGGATATAAAAACGGCTGTTGCAACCACAGATATAGCACCTTATGTGGCATCAATCACCACTGTAAATACCCCACACAGAGGATGCGAATTCGCAGATTATCTGATGGGTAAGGCTCCACAGGGATTAAAGGATAAGGTAGCATCTGCTTATAATTCCACACTTAAAAAGCTTGGAGATGATAATCCTGATTTTATAGCGGCAGTCACAGACCTTACTGCCACAGGCTGCAGTGAGATAACCAAGCTTACCGAAGGCTATGATTATAAGGGCGCGGGAATATATACGCAGAGTATAGGCTCCGTAATGAAGGTGGCGACAAGCGGGGCATTTCCACTTAACATGAGTTATCATCTGGTTAAGCATTTTGATGGCAGGAATGACGGACTTGTAGGTGAAGATTCATTCCAATGGGGAGAAGACTATACATTTCTTGAGAATAAATATAAAAGAGGTATATCTCATGGTGATATGATAGACCTTAACCGTGAGAATATCAAAGGCTTTGATGTGAGAGAATTTTATGTAAAGCTGGTGGAGAAGCTTAAGGAGAGAGGGTTGTAAAGAAAATTTTATAAGGTAGTTAAAAAACTGTTACATTAGATGAATTATTTATTTGATGTGACAGTTTTTTAATTTTTGAACCTTTTTTACAGTTCATTACAATATATAATTGAAGGGGCAAAAAGGCTCCTGTAAAGACGTCTTGAAGGT
>JAFVBE010000052.1 GCA_017480195.1 Lachnospiraceae bacterium | reverse complement strand
TCATTTCCAAACATGCGGATTGACTCGGCTACTTCCAAATCTCCGATGACGATTTCGTTGGAAGTATCCTTGTTTGATTTATTATCGGCTGCTTCATCCTCAGACAGCTTATGAATTTTTTCGGGAGGAAGCCATTTTTTGACTGTTTTAATAAGTGTACGTACCTCGATAGGCTTTGCGATAAAGTCATTCATACCTGCCTCAAGGAACATATCCTTGGCATTGCCGACAGCGTTTGCAGTAAGGGCAATAATAGGAATATCCTTATAATCAGGAAATATTTTTCTGATTTCCTGTGTGGTGGTTATTCCGTCCATCTCAGGCATCATATGATCCATAAATATAAGGTCGAACTTGGATTCGTGGATACGCTTTATGGCTTCCATACCGCTTGTTGCAGATGCCGTGTTAAGCTTAAGCGGCTCCAATAATCCCTCTGCAACCGTAAGATTGACGATATTATCATCGACAATTAATACCTTCGCTTCTGGTGCGATAAAGTCCGAATCGTCCTCATGCTTAGACATATGGGCAAATGCAATCTTTTCATTATTAAAAATCATCGACAGATTCATAGAGGACAAAGGCTTTTTTACTATCATAAGATTAGTAATTTTTATCTTGTTGTCCTGAACAAAATCCGATATAAGCGCAGCATGAACTTCAGGATGAGTTTCGATGAATTCCTTCCTGTCATCAGTGAGCATATCATGGTCTAAGAATAAGAAAAATTCCATATCAGGAAAGAGCCTTGATAATGACTTATAGCTCTGATATATGTCTGCATCCTTGCTAAGCTTATATGCCTGTACACCAAGTCTCTTAGTATCATATGCGAAGAAATTGGCCATACGATCATTGTTAAATATGCTAATAGCACATTTTTTATCGTTGTCAATTACATTCATGGCAGGTGTAGGGTCGCCTATATCCTGTGGGAGAGTAAATGAGAAGTTTGAACCTTTTCCATATTCACTTGCAACATTGAGTGTTCCATCCATCAGGTTGATAAGTCTTTGTGTGATGGCAAGACCAAGACCTGTGCCTTCTACATTTCGGTTGCGGGTACTGTCTACCTGAGAGAAGGATTCGAATATTTTCTGTAAATTATCTTCCTTAATTCCTATACCTGTATCAATTACTGAGACCGTCAGCTCGCCTTGCGTGTCACTATGACGTTCAAAATCAACAACTATTCGTATCTCGCCGGAATTAGTGAACTTGACAGCGTTATTAGCCAGATTAATAAGAATCTGGCGGATACGTATGTTATCACCATATAAAAGCACAGGCAGATCAGGTGTTATGTCAAGGAACAGTTCAACATCCTTATCTACAAGACGTGTTTGTATAATGTTTACCACATCATTAAATAATGACATAGAGTCATATTCTATAGGCTGTATATCCAGCTTGCCGGATTCTATCTTAGAGAAGTCTAATATGTCATTGATAATTGTTAAAAGAGCTCGTCCGGAGGACTTTATCTGGTTGATATAGTCGCGTGCATTGTCAGGGAGATCTTCACGCAGAGCCATCTCCGACATACCGATTATGGCATTCATAGGTGTACGAATCTCATGGCTCATATTTGCCAGAAAGTCTGTCTTCATCTTGGCTGCATGCTCGATTTCCACATTGGCAATAAGAGCCTGATGCTTGCCCATAGCCATATCTGATAATACGGAGGCTATAGTGAACAGAAAATCAGTTGCATTATCTATTTTTTCTTTTGGTATAACCTGTACCTTCTCAATGGCTGCCCAGTATTCATCAAAATCAACACCTATTTCTTCGGCTACTTTCTTGATTTTTTCAGGGTCGGGTTTCTCGGTCAAAACTTGTCCACCGATAAAGCTTCCTACCATTTTTCCGTCTGCGATAATAGGCGCAGCAAAATCTATCAAGCCCGAATGACAGTAGTAGGAGGTTGGGTGTCCGCTCTCCTGAGTCATGACTGCACCATAGCGGTCACATTCCTCACAACGAGCGCAGCCGACCTTGGACTGTCTGGTATATTTCATACAGTATTCGGTGAAGTTGGAACCCTTAGTTACAGGCAGGCCGGTTGAATCGGTAGTAAGTGCCGCCATTCCTACCATATTGGAAAATGCGTCCTGGATTTTCTGAAGTGTTGACTTATCTATTAAATCTGTCAAATATAATGATGACATAGTAACCCCTCCCATTTAATAGTTTAATTATACTCTTTATGTGTACATGATTGCAACCTAAAGTTTTCGCCCCTATCCCCCGTCCCCGGGGACATCGTTGTCTTTGCTTTTTGCACTTTACTCTTAATTAAATTTTTGATATAATTACTTCATAATTTTAAAGTGCGAAAAGAAAATCATTTCATACTTTTGGAGGAGAAATAAAATGGATTTGAATGGTACAATGATGCAGTATTTTGAGTGGGATTTACCTGCGGACAGTTCGCTATGGAAGACCTTGAAGGAAGATGCTGCAAAGCTTAAGACAGCAGGCGTTACGGCTGTATGGCTGCCACCTGCATATAAGGGTGCGGCAGGTGTAAATGATGTCGGCTATGGTGTGTATGATTTGTATGATTTGGGTGAATTTAATCAGAAGGGTGCTGTTGCTACCAAGTATGGTACTAAGGACGAATACCTTGATGCTATTGAGGCGCTTCATTCAAAGGATATAAATGTATATGCGGACATTGTGCTTAATCATAAGATAGGTGCAGATGAGGTTGAAGAGGTTAAGGCAAGTGAGTTCAATGAGACCAGCCGTAACCAAATGATTGGAGAGTCCAAGACTATAGGCGCGTGGTCTAAGTTTACATTTCCGGGAAGAAAGGGAAAATACTCTGATTTTACATGGAACTGGACACATTTTGACGGTATAGACTGGGATCAGGACAGAGCCAGGAAATCGCTGTTTTTATTCAAAGGCAAGGAATGGGATAAAAGCGTAGATAAAGAACTTGATAATTACGACTATCTTATGGGAGCTGATATTGATTTTGACAATCAAGAGGTCAGAGAGGAACTTGTAAGATGGGGCAAATGGTATGCGGAATTTGCTAATCTTGACGGCTTTAGATTCGATGCTGTCAAGCATATTAATAAGTATTTTTACAGAGAGTGGTTGAAGCAGATTGAAGAAGCAACAGGTAAGGAGTATTTTGCAGTAGGTGAATACTGGCATTGGAATGTTGATAATCTACAGGATTACATAGCTGCAACTGAGGGTAAGGTTAGACTCTTTGATGTACCGCTTCATTTCAACTTCCATAACTGCTCAAAGGCACATGGAAATTATGATTTAAGAACTATATTCGACGGTACTCTTACCAAGATTAATCCTCTTATGGCGGTAACCTTCGTAGATAATCACGACAGTCAGCCGGGACAGAGTCTTGAGTCTTGGGTTGAGGATTGGTTTAAGCCTATGGCTTATGCGCTTATACTTCTTAGACAGGATGGTTATCCTTGTGTATTCTATGGAGATTATAAGGGTATTCCAACAGCAAAGATTAAGTCCAAGAAGAGAGAACTTGATAAGCTCCTAAAACTCAGAAAGACTAAAGCATATGGTCCCCAGCATGATTACTTTGACGACCCGAATTGTATCGGATGGACCAGAGAAGGTGATGAGGAGCACAAGGAGTCAGGTCTTGCTGTAGTTATCTCTGACGGTACAGGCGGAACCAAGAGAATGTATATTGGTAAGCAGTTTGCAGGCTGTCATTTCTCAGATGCGATGGGCAATGCCAAGTATAACATAAAGATTGATGAAGATGGTTGTGGTAATTTTTATGTCAACAGAGGTGCTGTTGCTGTCTGGGTGCAGAAAGAGAATAAATAAAGGGGAGAAATATGGGGAAGACGATTAGAACTGACACAGTCAGAGAATTGTTCGAGGCTATTCTTACATTGGAAAATATCGATGAATGCTTTGACTTCTTTGAGGATGTCTGTACGGTAAATGAGGTTACATCCATAGCACAGAGATTCGCGGTTGCCAAGATGCTCAAGGAGAATAAAACCTATATTGAGGTAGCCAACAAAACAGGTGCTTCCACTGCCACCATAAGCAGAGTAAACCGTTCGCTTAACTATGGGAATGACGGTTACGATATGGTTCTGGCACGAATGAATAAAAATAAATAAGACTTTAGAATTGTCCCTCCTTAGTCGATATATCTTGTAGGAAGTTACCTCCTATGAGTAGACTGGTTGATTTCGTTGATACGGAATTGAAGGAGGGACAATATGATTATTAACCAAAGTTCAGTAGGTATGACTGCGAAAAGCTCTGAGAAAAAGACGATGTCATATACCAACACGACGCTTATGGAGAATCTATCGACAGGCGGTATGAGATTTTCTGAGAATTCTTTTTCGGCGACCTATGAAAGAAGCTACGAGGAAAGTCAGGAGAATGCTTCGAATGAGTCGGCACCGCTTATGAGCGAGCTGTATAATAATTTATCTCCGATTTTTGCTAAGAATGAAAATGCTGCGGAGAGACTGATTGACCAGCTAAGAGCATTCATGCTCGAATTCCGACACAAGCTGTCTCTTATGATAGGCGCAAGGGATAGCTCTTACAGAAGCTCGGCTTTAGGTGGAAATACGCTTGACCTTACGAGCGCTCAATCAATAGAGCGAAAGCCTAATGTATGGCATAGAGTGGATTATCATTCGTTTGAATATCATGAGCAGGCAAGTATGAGCTTTGAGACGACAGGTCAGGTTGTGACTGCTGACGGCAGAACTCTGGAATTTAATCTTGAACTTGAGATGTCGAGAGAGTATTATGAGTCGATTGATGTTCTGACAGAGAGTACAGAGGTTATTATGACCGATCCGCTTATCATTAACCTTGATTCTAATCCTGTCTCGGTCAGCGACCAGAAGTGGTTGTTTGACATTGATGCAGATGGAGTAAAGGACAGCATTTCCTTATTATCCAAGGGATCAGGATTTTTATGCTATGATAAGAATAATGATGGCAAAATCAATGATGGAAGAGAGTTGTTCGGCGCTAAGACAGGGAATGGCTTCGCAGAGCTTTCTGCATATGATGAAGATGGAAACGGTTGGATTGATGAGGCGGATTCCATCTACGATAAGTTATCCGTATGGATTAAGGACGATGTAGGGAATGATAAGATTATCTCGCTTCGTGAAGCTAAGTTAGGTGCGATTTATCTTGGTAATGCAAGGACTGAATTTGCACTTAAGTCACTTGAGGATAACAGACATAATGCTCAGGTGCGACGTTCGGGAGTGTTCCTTTATGAGAACGGACTGGCAGGCTCGATACAGCAGGTGGATATGGCTAAGCTTGCTTAATGTTTATATTAAAAAAGTCCTTTCTTTAGATTTTTCTAATCTAAAGAAAGGACTTTTTTGATTGATATTTTACATTTATATGTTATTCTTGTGATGCTTCGTCTGTATCATCTTCCCCTGCCTCATCAGATATTATTGTGACGAGTATTCGGTCAATACGGTTCTTTATCACATTTATAACCTTAAAATGTATGTTTTCATAATCTGCCTCATCATCTTTTTGTGGAAGCTTATCCATTATCTCGATTACAAAGCCACCGAGTGAGTCGTAGTTGTCTGAGGTAAGCGAGGTGCCAATTGCGTCGTTTAAGTCGGTAAGCTTTATTGAAGCGTCTATGTCATATTCATTTTCAGAAATCTCTTTAATCAGGTTTTTCTCGTCCTCATCGTATTCGTCTCTTATCTCGCCGACGATTTCCTCTATCAAATCCTCCATAGTTATGATACCGGAGGCTACTGCGTACTCGTCTATGACAATAGCCATAGTTACCGCCGAGGTCTTAAGGTCGGCAAAAAGCTGACTTGTCTTCTGGTGCTCGTACACATAGACAGGCTTTCTTAATATGCTTCTTAAGTCAAAATATTCCGTATCATTTACCTGACTGTAATAGAATAAATCTTTAAGATACAGTATACCGATAATATTATCCTTGCTTTCCTCATAAATTGGTATACGAGAGTAGGATTCCGACATAAAAAGCTTTATTAATTCATCGTAGCTTGAATTGGCGTCCGCACATACTATATCTGCACGGGGTATCATAATGTCCTTGCAGAGCGCATCACCGAAGTCAACTACATTGGATATCATGAACTTCTCTTCCGGCTCTATAACACCATCCTCGTGGCTTACATTTACGACTGTTCTAAGCTCCGATTCGGTCATCTGCGAGTTGTCTGCGTCTATATCGACATGCAATATCTTATATATAAGTCCCGTGATAAGGTTTAACAGCCATATAACAGGGGTAAGTATGAACATAAGCCATGAGATAGGATATACAAATATCATCGAAAGCTTGAGTGAGTATTTTGTAGCTAAGGTCTTCGGTGTTATCTCACCGAATATCAAAACCAGAAATGTTAAAATTCCCGTGGAATATCCTATATATTTACTGCCGAATACATCGGTACAAAGCGTCGTAGTAAGTGCCGAGGCTGATATATTGACAATATTGTTACCTATCAGTATTGCGCTTAACAGCTTGCCCGGCTGTTCGGTAACCTTAAGAACTTTTTTTGCTCTCTTGCTTCCTTCGTCGGCTCTTGACCTAAGCTTTAACTTATTAACTGTTGTAAGAGCGGTCTCTGCCGATGAAAAAAATGATGATAAAAAAAGCAGTATTATAATAATTATAAGTAAAAAACCGGGACTGACGTCCACAAAATCATCTCCTTTTAGGTACCTGTATAGATAATCATTATCTACAGACTTAGGTTTATAAATGATTATTTTATATATATTGAGTGATAATGTCAAGTGTTCGCCCCAGGGGACGGGGGATAGGGGCGAAAATAGATTTAATTTCCGCCCCTATCCC
>JAFVBE010000051.1 GCA_017480195.1 Lachnospiraceae bacterium | reverse complement strand
AAAGGTTAAAACTCCATCAGATATCTCTGCATAACCAATTTCTTCTTCACCAATCTTAAGCTTCAAGTTACTTTTATCCTGAATATTAACATTTACATTATTTCCCAAATTAACAGTTTCATTCATCGGAAATGTAAGCTCGCCATCCGGCAATGTCCAAACCACCTCAATACTGATATCATCATCATTTTTTACAGTTTTATTAGTTACTATATTACCATTAGCGTCAACATTATTATCATTAATTACCTCTCCGCCTATATTGACAGATACTATGATATTACCTGTTCCTCCTTTTGCTGAATACTCCTTACTCAATGCAGTCTCCGGCATATATGTCATAACCCCTGTAAACACCAGCAGCACAGTCATCAAAAACGCCAAAATCCTTTTTACACGCCTAATCTTCATAATCCATACCTTCCTTTATATCCAATTTTTTAAATTATATTATATATTACGGTATTTAATTGAACAAATTATCAGTCGAACCTAAGTAGAAATTATATTCTTGATAATAACATTTTTTATACATTTAATCAATAAATATACAACAAAAATATATTGATTTGTAACAAAATACATACTTATAGCTTTAATATCACATTTCTTTTCTATATTGGATGTGGAGGATATACACACGCGCAGCGTGTCGGTCAGAGGGGGTATGCCTTGAGTGTCCCGAATAACAAGCCTTATATAAATATGAAAAGGCAGTTGTGCCAACGATTCGCACAATTTGCGTGTTGGCAAACTGCCTTTTCATATTACTTTATTCAAAAAAGCATATCGAGACACTCAAGGTATACCATACCCTCTGACCGCCTCTGCTATTCTATATACAGCACATTGAAGTCCACATCCCCACTTATACCGGCTATCCTTCCTGTATTGCCCTTCTGCCACATTATATAATCACCGGTATAGTCCGTTCTATCAATATAGTGTGCAAGCCATACAGGTGTATTATTCTCGTTAGTCCACAATATCTGCAGAAAATTTTTACTGCTGTAAAGCATAGCGTCATAGCCGTATGAGGTTATCTCATCATAGAAGGTCTCATAAATATCATTGATGTCATGCAGACTAATCTCGTAGCTTTCAAAATTCGCAAAATCCTCCCAGTCATAAGCTATAGGAAAATCCAGCTCCTCGCCGTCAAGCACACCCATAAGCCATGCAACATTATCCTTAACCTCCTCTATACTGCTTTCCTCAGCGTGATAGTATATACCGACCTTAAGTCCTGCCGCCTTGGCATTTCTTATATTGCTGTAATAGTTGCTGTCTACATATACCTCTCCGTCATCATAGCCACCGACTCTTATGATGACGAACTCACAGCCTGCTTCCTTAACCAGATTAAAATCTATACTGCCCTGCCACCTTGACACATCTATGCCGACCTCCGTAGATGAGGTCTTATAAGTATTTATAAAATCCGAGAATTCTATAGCCGGTCTTGGCTGTGCCTGTGTAACCTCGGTTACGACATCAACCGTCATATTAGTCTCCGTTACATTACCGGAAGCATCAGTTATTGTTATCCTAAGAGGATATGAACCAAGCGTAGATGTATCTACATTTCCATCCACTTCAAATGTTGGTGTCGGATCCCAGTCATCAGCATAACCGATATATTTATGGACATCGAAGTTCTCCCACTGCTTTATCTGTGGTTCGCTGTTAAGCACGAGCAGTATGGGAGCAGTTATATCCTCCTCCGATTCCGCATCATCCGGCGTAGCTTCCGCGACTTCTTCTGTAGTTATTTCCTCCGTAGTTTCTTCGGTAGTTGTTTCAGTAGCTTCTGTTGTGATTTCAGTTGTCTCCTCAGTAGTGGTTTCCTCATGTTTCCTGTCAGCGCCTGCATTATACAGATACCTGCCTGCCAGTATGGCACCTAAGATAACAGCCGCGATTCCAAGTATAATAATGCATACCATTAATATTTTAATAATTATTCTGTTCCTGTTCATATATCTTCCTCATTCTCGCATCTTTTTTCTGCTTATTTACAAATATTACAACTTCTATAGCGATAAACGCAATAAGTATAGCCCATCTCGTCGCATTCATTCCCAAACGAATATTAAAAGGCAGCTTGTATGACTCTTTTGAAACCAGTACATCAAAGTATTGGGTAGCATATACATTCATTCGTGTGTGATTCAAAAAATCCTCATCATTCTTAAGAAAATATTTGTAGGATATATTTTTTTGTTCTGTATCATCCCATGTAATATCCATATTATACCAGCTTCCATCCAGCTCTACCATATTCCACATATGGTTTGAAGTTGTTGCTGCACCCGAACCGCCATATCCTGTTATAACTCTTGTCGGTATCCCTGCAGAATTAAGCAGATAATACGCTGCCAGACTGTAGCCGCTGCACACCATCTCACCGTCGCGAAATCCGTCTATATCTGTATGATTTTCAAAAAAAGTTCTGTCATCATATTTAAAATGCCTGACAAGATAATCGTGCACTGCCTGGATTGTATCATAGTCATTGTCACATTTTAATGATGCGGCAAGCTCATTCATCTTTGCAAAATGTTCTTCCATCTCAGCCTTTGTATATAAAAATTGTATTACAATCCGCAATCTGTCATTATTATAGTACACCTGAACATCATCTACATAATAAGCCAGATAACACCCACTGGTAAGCGGTGAAGCTTCATCATAATATGTATAATAATTATTATTTTTATCATCTATCATCTTTTTTAAAACTTCATATTTTGCCTCATATGTTACATCACTTCTATGCTCTATAATCTGTTGGGATATTGCCCTGTAAAAGTCCTCAGCCGAATTAATTTTCACATCCTTTGCCTTAACAGACTGTGGACTTAACATAATAAAAATAAGCGCAGTGAGACATATTAATGCTATATGCCTTATGCGCTTATAATTAACTCTTATCATCATATAAGACTTCTCCCCATAGTTTTGCCGTTAAATCCTACTCAAACATTGCATTACGCAAGGTACAATAAGTATATCCGTCCTCCTCATATACATCAAAGGTTCCTGATACTGTAACTTCTGTTCCGACTGCCGGATAGTTGTCAGGATATATATAATTACCCTCAAGCTCAAATTCTATGCCCTGTGCACAGCAAGCCGCTGCATCCTGTATTATACATGCAAAATAATTCTTTCCCGTAGATTCATCAGTATAAACCGAAAAAGGTCCTGACATTTTAACCTTCTTACCCAGATAGTCATCCGGTGCCGTCGTCATATTATAAACCTCAGAATAAACCATCGTGCTTGAAAGCTGTGTAAGGTCAACATCATATTCCGGAGCTTCAACTACCGTCTCAAGCTCTGTGGCTGTATCTGTATCATCCGTTTCTTCAACCAATTCTTCTGTAACTGCCTCAGTGGTTGTCGGCTCTGTCGTCGCCTTATTATCTGCAACAGGTGCGACAACTGCCGCTGCCTCAGTGGTTGCCTCGGTAGTCTCATCATTAAGACCTGCCTCAAGGACATCTGACACATTATTGCCCTGATTAGCACTTCTATTACCGGCTTCATTAGCATTATTTCCGCAACCTGCCACAACCGCACACAATGACATTATTGAACAGGCTGCAATTAATTTTCTTAACTTCATGCTTTTACGCCTACCTTTCCTATAATACAAAATACAAAAAATACTACTATATCTACCGCCACGATGGTCGAACCCACCGGCGTGCCATCCAATATTGAAATCAACATTCCGGTAAGTGCACATACCACTGAGAATACCACGGAGCATAAGGTAACTGCCTTAAAGCTCTTGAATACCCTCATAGCCGAGAGCGCAGGAAATATAATAAGTGCCGACACGAGCAGAGAACCGACCAGATTCATGGCAAGTACTATTATAACTGCTATTATGACTGCTATTATAAAATTATATGTGTTCGCCTTGGTTCCAATCGCTCTTGCAAAGCTCTCATCAAAGGTAACTGCGAATATCTTATTGTAGAAGAATACAAATGCAGCAACCACAATAATGGAGATAATTATGCACAGCCATACCTCTGTCTTCGTCAGCGTAAGTATAGAGGTTGAACCGAACAATGTACTGCACACATCCCCCGACAGGTTTGTCGAGGTCGAGAATTTATTCATAAGGAGATAGCCTATTGCCAACGCTCCGACCGAAATCATCGCTATAGCCGCATCCCCCTTAATCTTCGCATTCTGTCCCGTCCATAGAAGTAATATCGCTGATATTATAGTTATCGGCATAACCAGCAGCATATCATTAGTTAAGTTTATGATAGATGCTATCGCCATAGCACCGAATGCCACATGAGAAAGTCCGTCTCCTATAAACGAAAACCTCTTTAATACAAGGGTTACTCCAAGCAGTGATGAGCAAAGCGCAATAAGCACGCCAACTATCAGAGCATATCTTACGAACGGAAGCTGTAGATACCGCATCAATGTCTCTATCATCTGTCCTCGCCTCCCTCATCAAGATATAGCTTGCCAATCTTGGTTTTTTTATATTCATCTACCGTACCGTAGAATATATCACTACCTATATGAAGTATGTGACTGGCATACTTCACAGCCGAATATATATCATGTGAAATCATTATAACTGATATACCATCATCATTCAAACCCTTTATCAATTTGTACATCTCAGCGGTAACCTTAGGGTCAAGTCCCGATACCGGCTCATCCAATAAAAGCATCTTCTCTGTCGCGCACAAGGCTCTTGCAAGAAGCACTCTCTGCTGCTGACCTCCGGAGAGCTCTCTATAGCACCTTCCGGCAAGCTCTGTAATGCCGAGCCTCTCCATATTCTTAGCCGCAAGACTCTTCTCCTCTTTATTATAAAATGGTCTTATGCCCGCCTTAGTCTGACAGCCCGAATATACGACCTCCCTAACCGAAGCAGGAAAATCCTTCTGCACCATAGTCTGCTGCGGAAGATAGCCTATCTCGGTAGACTTAAGACCATCCTCATAGCGTATCTCTCCGGACATAGCCTTCTGCAAGCCGAGTATCGTACGCATTAGTGTTGATTTACCCGTACCATTCTCGCCGACAATACACAGATAGTTGCCTTCATCCACCCGAAAGCTTAAATCATCTATTAAAATGTTATTCTCGTAGCCTAATGTAAGGTGTTCACATACGAGCCTTCCCATGTCACGCCTCCGAATTTAAAAATCATTTTCAAATTCGTATTTTAAATGAGTAAACTGATTTTGTCAACTAATTGTATAAAAAACCTGTGAAAATACTGTGAAAATATTAAACAAATAAATATTAAGCTGTTTATTTTAAATTATGTTTATGATAAAATTATACTGATTATAATATTTTGCATTAAGATATTTTTAGATATGTCAATATAGAGTTTTATTATGAAAAGGATTGATTAAATGTCACAAAAATGGCGTAAATGGCTGGGTTTTCAGTCTTATGACGAATACCAGAAGGAATACTATATACGAACCAATCTCCAATCAGGGATATATTTGTGTATTATTGTATCTGTATTAGAGATATGGATGCTCTATAATGTCTTCAAGAATATGATTACACATGAGATATCACGCACTACCCGATGGTATGTAAGCCATATCTCTTCTTATTGCGTCCTGCTTTTCATGGCGCTTATTATGCTGTGGTATGCCATATCCTATCTCAGAGGCAAAAAACTGTCAAGGCGTGTAGGCAATTTTCTTATATGCACATTCTCACTTATATGCGTGTTATTCGGCATGTATATATCCAGGATGGACTTTTCCAAAGGCGAACAGGTATTAAGCTTTCTTACAATGATGATTTTTGTGGGGTGCCTTTTTGCATGGAGACCTTGGATATCACTTCTCATAAACGGTATATCCTTCCTTGCATTTTATTATATTATGGCAGATGTGGGTAACATAAGCTATGCTCTTAAGATTAATTACTTTATAATATTTATATCCATATTCAGTGTCAGTATCAACACCTACGAGCAAAGACGAATGAATGTCGAGATAGACGAAAGTCTGGAAGCAAGTAATATACGCCTTCGTGAATTGGCATTGAAGGACGAGCTCACGGGTTTATATAATATGAACTATTTTTATCAGGAAGCGGATAAAACAATCGCTGATGAAAGCATTTCCATCCCGGATATGATTTTTCTCTTCTTTGATGTCGTCAATTTCAAGGCTTATAATGAGCAATATGGTTTTATAAAGGGAAATGAGTTTTTGAAGCATATCGCAGAGTTACTCAATGATACATTTCCAAATGATATTGTATCGAGATTTTCTGATGATCATTTCATGGTTTTATCCACGCATCCGGATGTCGAAGCTAAGGTATCGGATATCATAGAAAAAATATCCAATGACGGCGAGGATGTATATATAGGTATCAAGGTTGGCGCATATAAGCCTGTTGACAGAGACTGCAATTCTAAGATAGCGTGCGACCACGCAAGATACGCCTGTTCACAGAACCGTCAGGCATATAATGAGACCTACAAGATATATGATGATAAGATGCGCAGGACATATCACCTTAAGCAGTACATAATCAACAACATTGATAATGCAGTTAAAGAAGGATATTTAAGAGTGTATTATCAGCCTATTGTAGATGCAAATACACGGGAAGTATGTGAATTAGAGGCATTACTTCGCTGGATAGATCCAAAGTACGGATTTCTGTCTCCGGGAGATTTTATCCCGACCTTAGAGGAGTTCAGACAAATCCACAAGGCCGACATGGCTGTAATTGATATAGTCTGTCGTGACATACGCGAGGTATTAGACAGCGGTTTAAGACCTATACCTGTCTCGCTTAATTTCTCAAGACTGGATTTTGAGCTTACCAATATAACTAACTATCTTACCGAGCAGGAGAACAAATACGACATTCCAAGCGAGTACATCCATATCGAGATAACTGAGAGTGCAATTATAGAGGATTTTGCAGAGCTTAAGAGCGCCATGAACAGCTTAAGAACTGCTTCTCATGAGATATGGCTGGATGATTTTGGTTCAGGCTACTCGTCATTAAATATATTAAAGGATTACAAATTCGATGTACTTAAGATAGATATGAAATTCTTAGAGCATATAGAGAATAGCGAAGCAGGACATACCATACTTAAAAGTATAA
>JAFVBE010000050.1 GCA_017480195.1 Lachnospiraceae bacterium | reverse complement strand
AACATGTAAAAAGAACTCATAGTAAGCCGCATTATTGTGGAATACCATAGGGATATAATAGCAAAGTCCCTTATCACAGAGCCTTCTCTCATAAGACGAGCAATGCCAGCTATGATATATAAAATGCTCCTGACTCTCGTCACATTCTGCCACCTCTATAGGTCCTGACATCAGATTGCCTCGTATCTTGACATCAGTCAGTTCATCCCTTCGCTTCGCTAATGCCCTATCAAGCAGAACCGGCTTGCCAAGACAGCTCGTATAATCAATCCAATCCCCATTTTTTACGACCGATACAGCCTCCTCAGGCGTACGAAGCTTACGCTTATATTCCCCCGTAAAGTCCTTTAACATATTTTCACCCCACATCTTTTCATTAATTACTGTTTCCATAAAATCTGTTTGCTGCAATTCATTTAAATTAATTATATATCATAAGTTCATATATCTAATCGGTTATATATTATCTATGCTTTGCAGATTATATTCTAATTATAACCATTATTAATATTTAATTGCAACATTCATTTATCTTGAAAAAAATATACATTTATAATATAATTTATATTGCGTGTATTTTACAATAGACAAAAGCTGACTTAGAAATAAACTTATGGATGGAAATGGATATGTCGCACTGGGTTGTCGTGGTTGATGATGATGTCATCAACTTAAGAATTGCAAGAAATTTATTAAAGGAAGAGGATATGAAGGTTGGTACTGCAAAGTCCGGTAAGGACTTTTTGCATTTTATGGAGAAGAACCAGCCTGACCTTGTATTACTTGATATCAGGATGCCGGAGATGGATGGCTTTGAGGTATACGAGAAGCTTCGTGAATTTGAGCAAGCCGAAGGCCGCCCGACCACTCCCGTTATATTCCTGACTGCCGAAGAGGACGGCAGCGTTGAGACAAGATGTCTTGCACTTGGTGCTGCAGACTTTGTACATAAGCCATTCCATAAGGAAGTGCTCTTACAGAGAGTTAAGAAGATATTAATGCGCGAACAGACTATTAATAATCTGAAGCAGGACGCAAGCATAGACCAGCTTACCGGCTGTCTTAACAAAGCCAGCACGATTAAAGAGATGCAGACACTCTGCAAGACGGAAAATGGTGCACTCATAATCCTCGACCTTGACAGCTTCAAATTAGTTAATGACATATACGGTCACACGATGGGTGATAATATTCTGACCTCCTTCGCAGATATCGTGAGGAAAAACCTGCGTTCAGAGGATGTCATAGGAAGAATCGGCGGAGACGAGTTCGTAGTATTTGGTAAGAATATCCCTTACGAAAGTGTTGTAGACAATATAGTTAAACGAATAAATACACAGCTTACCGAAAAAGCCAAGGAGCTTATGGGTGAGGATTGTAATATTCCGCTCGGTGTCTCTGCAGGTACAGTATTTGTGCCTGAGGGTGGCGGCGAATATGAGGAGCTGTTCGAGAAAGCAGACAGGGCATTATATTTTGTCAAGAAGAATGGCAAGCACGGCTATGCCGTATATAACGAGAATTCAGGTTCCGAACAGGAGCAGCAGGAGGAAAATATAGACAGCCTCTCCCGCCTGTCACAGATTTTAGAAGAGCGTGGTGAGGCAAATAACACATTCTTTCTCGGTCAGGAGGCATTTATGAATGTGTATCGTTTTATGCTCCGCTACATCTACAGCTATCAGAGGATAGCTCACAAGGTGCTCTTCACATTAAAGCCTGTCAACACAGAGTTTCAGGGCAGTGCGCTTACTGAAATGTATGATGAATTCGGAGAGATACTTAAGAACAACCTGAGGAAAAGCGACTTCATGATGCAGAGCAAGCCAAATCAGTTCTTTGTCCTTCTGCCGGAGCTTGAAGAGCAACACAGAGATATAGTGCTCAATCGTATCATTGACGCATGGAACAAGCTTGAACGCGGTAACTTCATAGAGCTTGAATTTGAACATGATATAATTGACGGCTCCAAGCCGATGGAGACCGACCACAGAAGATCATATGAGGATTAAATATAAATCATTAAAGGGTGTCATTCCAAAGTGACAGGCTGTATTTTCAGCCAAACATTTGGAGTGACACCCTTATTTTATAATCTGCCTAAACTATAAATCCATCTTAACATCCTGACGCTTCGTATCCTCTGCCTCGAAAAATTCCTTGGCTACAGCACCCATAGAGCCTGCTATTATATTATTCGGAAATGTAACAATCATGGAATTATATGCCGTAACATTAGCATTATAAAGTCTTCTTGCTGCCTGAAGATGTTCTTCTGTATCAACTATTGCATTCTGTAGCTGAACAAAATTATTGCTCGACTTAAGCTCAGGATAATTCTCTGCAAGTAGGTTTATCCTGCCAAATGCAGTATCCATCTGCTGATTAGCAGCGTTTCTCTCCTGCATCGACATACCGCTTCTTAGCTTTATGACCTCTGTTAAAATCTCCTTCTCGTGCTTCTGATAGCCCTTTACTACATCAAGCAGCTTGGTAAGCACATCATATCTTTTGGTTAAGGCAACATCAATGCCTGACAAGCCCTCCTTAACCTTAATATCAAGCTTCTTTATACCATTATATGTGCCTATCCACCACAGCAGAACAACTGCCAAAATTACTATTATAATCAAAAAAACAACCATAAAAATATACCTCCTATCAATACTCCTATACCTATCGCTAAAGTCATCACCATAGCATATACCTCCTCGCCTTATTGGAATATATTCTACATTAAATTCGAGGTCTTTTCAACTATCTTGAATTAAAAACCCATGTTAATTATTAAAATTTATACTTTAAAAATATAATTTCCCCCTTGACATTTTTAAATTATCATATTAAGATAACAGTGTTACATAACAGTGTTATCTATGAGGTATACCTATGAATGATAATTTAGAAAACAGGCAAAAGCTTATAGAATGTGCAAAAAAGGAATTTATGGAGAAAGGCTTTAGCAAAGCCTCTCTGCGTAAGATAAGTGCCGATGCAGGACTTACAACCGGTGCAATATATTTCTTTTTCAAGGACAAGAACGGGCTGTTCGGAGCTATCGTAGATGAGCCTTTAAATAAAGTAATGCAGATAGTTATGGAGCATTATAACTCTGAACAGGAAGAAGATTTTTCAATATATGAGCAGGCGGACGGCGACCATGATGAATTTGCCGAACAGCTTATAGCTGCCATGTACGAGAACCGCGACGCACTTCTTCTGCTTCTTGAAAAATCTGCAGGCTCAAGGTACGAGGGTACAGTAGATAGGATAATTGAACTGACAGACAAAACCTATTCTAAGCTTGCAAGAAATTATGCTGCTTCATGCCCGGGTAAAAAAGTAGATGAATATATGCAGCACTGGTTCAGCCATATTCAGATAAACGCCTTTGTTCATCTTATAACGCATGAGCCTGATGAGAAGAAGGCACTTAAACATATTAAACCAATTATCAACTATATGGTTAAGGAATGGATGGAGCTTACACTTGAAGATGATGTATAGCAACATTCAGGCGTCTATCTATTTTTAGAAAATATAACACAGATTTTCAGGCGGTTTATCCGCCTTAAAAAATACATATATGGTTAGTTAATGCTTACTAACTATAATAAAATGGAGGATAAAAATATGTATCTTGAAGTTAAAGATGTTAAGAAAAGCTATGGTAAAGATTCAAGCTATATCCAAGTGCTAAAGGGAATAAGCACCTCAGTCAAACAGGGGCAGATGTGTGTAATACAGGGAACCTCCGGCTCAGGCAAGTCAACTCTCCTTAACTGTATCGGAGGACTTGACACTATGGATTCGGGCTCGGTTACAGTTGATGGTAAGGAGATATTCGGACTTAAACCGATTGAGCTTTCCGATTACAGACGCGACAATCTTGGTTTCATATTCCAATTCTACAATCTCGTACCTAATCTTACTGTCAGAGAAAATATACAGGTGTGCGGATATCTTGCAGAGAACCCGCTTGACCTTGATGAGCTGCTTGAAGTGCTCGGACTTACAGAGCATCAGAACAAGTTCCCGGCTCAGCTTTCAGGTGGTCAACAGCAAAGATGTGCCATAGCAAGAGCACTTATTAAAAATCCTAAGCTACTATTATGTGATGAACCAACCGGAGCACTTGACTCCAAGACCTCAAGGGATATTCTTATCCTACTTGAAGAGATTAATAAAAAATACGGCACAACCATGCTTATAGTCACGCACAATAATTCCATTAAAAATATGGTACATAAGGTGCTTATCATCAAGGATGGTATGGTTAAAAAGGACTATGAAAATGAAATCAGAGTCCCTGCAGCAGAACTGGAGGATTTATAATGAGAAAAGTATTAAGAAAAAGGCTGCCGCGAGACTTAAGAGAAAATCTCGGCAGATACATAGCACTTATCTTATTAATAGTTATGGGTATCTATCTTGTAGTGGGCATTGTCGGATCAGCCGAGGTTGTGTTAAGAGGCACTGAGGATATGCGTTCTGTCGGCAAGACTGAGGACGGACAATTTACCGTATTTCTTCCTCTTACTGATGATGAACTGTCAAAACTTACATCAGACGGAACAATTATTGAAGAAATGTTCTATACAGACCTCTCCTTAAATGACACACAGACTCTCCGACTTTTTAAAAATCGTGAGAACATCGACCTTATACAGCTTAAGGAAGGCAGACTTGCAGAGGATTATGGTGAAGCTGTGTTAGAAAGACGCTTCGCTGAGGTAAACGATATCTCCTTAGGTGATGTCCTTGATATTGGTAATACTAAGCTTACAATTGTAGGTATCGGCTCAGTCCCTGACTATGACCAGACACTTCAAAGCTTCTCCGATACTGCGGTGCAATCAGAACAATTTGGACTACTGTTTGTAACCGGAAAGCAGTACGAGGATATAAGGGATAATTCCTCACAGGTAGCGGAGGAATATACATACAGCTATCTGCTTGGAAAAGGCACCACAGATGCAGAGCTTAAGGAAGAAATCAAGGAGCTTGACTTTGATTATACAAAGGTTGAAAACGAATATTTCAGACAGACCATAGACGAGATACTTGAAGACAGACAAATGATTGAGGATGGCCTTGACGAACTTTATGACGGCTCGATAGAACTGCATGACGGTATGACAGAGCTTGATTCACATAGCGAGGATTTGAGGACTGCTGCCGATGATTTATTCAATGCATATCTTGCTTCGGCTAATCAGGCTATAAGTGTAATTTCGCCTGATATAGCACTTACAGAAGATAACTATGATAAAACCTTAGATGAACTCATAGCGCTTACTGCTTCTTCCGAATTAGAAGGACTTAAGGCTTCACTTGACAGTCTTATGGAATTTAAGAACGGTATATATGATTATACCGGCGGTGTAAATGAAGCAGCCGAAGGTACAGGTGAATTATACGATGGTGTAAGTGATGCTATGGAGGATGTGGATGAGCTTTTAGATGAAATATTTGATATAGACATTGACAATCTCACTAACTTCATTACGGCAGATGACAATATACGAATTGAAGCTGCTGCCGGTGATGTAATTATGGATAAGAACGGCGGTCTTATCGCCGGTGTCATCATTCTAATTCTTTTTGCCTATGTTATATCCGTATTTGTCGTACACCAGATAGAACGTGAGGCAAGTGTAATCGGTGCACTTTATGCACTTGGTGTTAAGAAAAAAGAGCTGCTAAGACACTACATCACGCTTCCGACAATTGTAGCCTTTATAGGCGGTGTAATAGGAACGGCACTTGGATTTTCCCCGATTGGCATAGGCACGCAGACAGCGGATACATATAATTATTTTTCATTACCTGAATATGATATCGTATATCCGATATATCTGCTTGTATATGCACTCATTCTCCCACCGGTTATAAGTGCCATTGTAAATGTGCTTGTAATCAATAAGAAGCTGTCACAGACAGCCTTATCTCTTATTAAAAACGAGCAGAAGGCAGGAAGCTACAGACAGATAAATATCAAGGGCAAGAGCTTCCCACACATTTTCAGGACAAGACAGATGCTAAGGGAAGCCCGCTCGGCTGCAACGGTTGTACTTGGTATGCTCATATCTTTGCTGGTCGTAACTCTCGGACTTGACTGCTATGTGATGTGTAATGCGGTAAAGCGTGACAATGTAGCTGATACTAAGTACGAATATATGTATTATTATAAATATCCTGACAGCAAGGTGCCTGACGGCGGAGAGGCTGCTTACATAGAGTCATTAAGCACAGATTGTATGGGATACACTCTTGATGTAACCGTAATAGGTATAGATGACGACAACCGTTTCTTCGATGCTAAGCCCAAGAAGGGCAAGAATAAGATTGTAATTAACAATTCCTTAGTTGAGCGTTATGGATATAAAGCGGGCGACAAGGTTATATTTACCGACCTGACCGCTGATATGGATTATGCCTTCACCGTAACAGACTCCGTAGAATACGCTCCGGGCTTTACGATATTTATGGATATCGACAGTATGCGTGAGCTTTTTGGTGCAGACGAGGATTATTTCAATGTGGTCTACTCCGACAGAGAGCTTAATATCGAGAACGGCAGACTCTACTCCATCACAACCAAGAGCGATATCAAGAAAAGTGCCGGTGTATTTATCGACCAGATGAGCAGTCTTATATATGTTTTGATTATCGCGGGAAGTATTATATTCTGTGTGGTTATGTATCTTATGATGAATGTTATGATTGACCGTTCCTCATACGGTATATCACTTGTCAAGATATTCGGCTACAGACCTAAGGAGATACGCCAGCTTTACCTAAACGGCAACTTCGCAATCGTGGCAATAGGTGCGCTTATCTGCATACCTGCAGCCAAGCTTATCATGAATAAGGTTTATCCTATGTTTATACCAAATATAGCCTGCACTATGAAGCTTAGCTTTCCTTGGTACATCTACTTAAGTATGTACATCGGAATACTCATCATCTACTTCATAGTAAATGCACTGCTTACTCGCAAGATAAATAAGATAACTCCGGCTGAGGTACTGAAGAACAGGGAGTAAGAATATAAATAAATTAAATTAATAATATAGCTTGAACATCACGATTTATCGTGATATTCAAGCTGATAATACTAAGAATATATTATATTTATAATTTATGTGGTTCAACAACCGATTCATATATTATTCAATCGGCAGTTCAACAAAAAATATGCTTCCGTACTTTAATTTACTATCCACATAAACCTTGCCGTTTGACAGCTCAACAATACGCTTTACGATAGCAAGTCCTATCCCATTACCATTTGAAATATTTGATGAGTCATTTTGATAATACTTTTCAAAAATGTGTTCCTTTGTATCATCATCCATACCGATACCAGAATCCCTGATACTTATAGTAATATGATTTTCATACTGCTTATAGGATATCGTAATTACGCCACCTTCCTGTGTGTACTTAATCGCATTGCCAATCAGATTGATCCAGACCTGCTCTATCATTTCTTCATTCCCGTAGCATTTGCACATTTCATCTTCAGGAACAAGTATCTCTATACCTTTCCTGTCTAACTGGTCAAGAAACAGAATAATACATTTGTTAATCTGCTCGGCAACATCAAATGTCTTTTTATCAGTCATAATCTGACATGCCTCCAGTTTTGACAAAAGCAGCATATTTTGAGAGAGGTTGGACAGCCTTCCTGACTGATCGCATATCAACTTCAAAAAACTCATTCGTTCTTCCGTTTCAATATCTTCTCCTGTCTGATAGAGATAATCTGCAAACCCGCAAATAGAAGTAATCGGTGTCTTAAATTCATGAGCGATTTCATTTACAGTATTCTGCATTCCCTGCTTTGTCAGTCTGAGTTCCTTTACCATTTTATTGAAATCCTTATATACAACCTCGTATTCCTGTGCATCACTCAGGTCAATCTCCACATCCAAATTTCCATCAGACACTTCATGAATTGCATTCATCAGACGGGATAATCTCTTTTCCATAAAATGCAGAATAATTAATATTGCTCCGGTAACAGTAAGAGC
>JAFVBE010000049.1 GCA_017480195.1 Lachnospiraceae bacterium | reverse complement strand
GCGACATCATCTAATATGCTTCTGTCATACATCATAATGCCATAATGCAATGCTATCTCACGGGCTATATCATGACCGCCGCTTCCGAATTCTCTACCGATAGTAATAATAATCTGATTTGCCATATAATGACCTCCTTTGACTAAAAATCTCATATACTAATTTTATTATAAAACAGTGTTAAATGCAATCAAAAAATCGAGTAAGGGAAAATCTCCCTCACCCGATTTCACAAGCTTTCGTATATTAGTTAGTCACAATTCTCTGATTTGCTGTTGTTAGCATTGCTGCTCTGGCTATTTGACTGGTTGTTAGAATTTGCGCCGTTGTTCTGGCTGTTCTTATTGCTGTTAGCCTGATTCTTTGACTGATTCTTAGCTGACATATATATTCCTCCTTGCTATGCCGGTACATTCTTATTATATCATGTACCTTAGATATGTTTTGGTTATATGTTTATAACCTTTACACTCTAAGTATGGACATATATCAGAAAATATATACATCTTTTGGAAAAATCACTTTTTCATCTTTGTTTTGTCAGTGCTCCACGATAGTTGCTTATTCCACCGACTGCATTTATAACATTATAACCGTTGTTTGCGAGTATTCGGGCTGCCATCATGCTGCCACCGCCGTTCTCGCAGTAAACGAGTATGATTTTGTTCTTTGGTAAACCAATATTTCCGTTTTCTATATCTGAAAGAGGCAGATTAATTGCCATTGGAATATGGCCCTTTGCGAAATCTTCCTTTTCTCTTATGTCTACTATTATTCCTTCGTTATTAACTGCTTCATTAATGATGTTCCTAATATTAATATTACGAAATCTCAAAATTTCCGCCTCCTTTAATCACTTACTTTAAAATATTCATTGTGAGTAGGTATGTGACAAATTAGTTTTAAATAAATCCCACACCTTGACATAAGATATTCATACATTTAAAATAATATGGATAATATACAGGCGACAAAATTAAAGGATAAAATTGTATGAAGGATAGAGAATTTGAACTTATAGCGCCATGCCATTTCGGACTTGAGTCGGTGCTTAAGAGAGAGATAACAGAACTTGGTTATGAGATAGTTTCGGTGGAGGACGGAAGAGTTACCTTCAAGGGTGATGAGACAGTCATTCCGCGTGCAAATATATTTATAAGAACTGCTGAGAGAATCCTGCTTAAGATGGGGAGCTTTAAGGCGGTTACCTTTGATGAACTTTTTGAGGGTACGAAGGCGCTTCCGTGGGAGGAGTATCTTCCGAGAAATGCAAAGTTCTGGGTTACTAAGGCAACTACGAATAAGAGCGCGCTTTTCTCAGGGAGCTCAATACAGTCGATAGTTAAGAAGGCAATAGTTGACAGGATGAGAGAGACCTATCGTGTGAGCCGTTTTGAAGAGGATGGAGACGAGTATCCGATTAGGGTTTTTATCTTCAAGGATATGGTTTCCATAGGCATTGATACATCGGGAACCTCGCTTCATAAACGCGGTTACAGACAGCTTGTGGGTAAAGCACCTATTTCCGAGACACTTGCATCTGCACTCCTTATGCTTACGCCTTGGAATAAGGACAGGGTTTTGGTAGACCCTTTTTGCGGAAGTGGTACATTTCCTATAGAGGCGGCTATGATAGGAGCGAATATTGCTCCGGGTATGAACAGGGAGTTTACAGCGGATTCTTGGGATAAGATTATCTCGAAGAAAATCTGGTACAATGCCTATGATGAGGCTCACGATATGATAAGAAATGATATCGAAATGAATATTCAGGGTTATGATATAGATTCAGATATCATAAAATGTGCTATGACAAATGCGCGTGAGGCAGGAGTTGACAAGTATATACATTTTCAGGCGCGTGATGTAAAGGATCTTTCCAATCCAAAACACTATGGATTTATCATAACTAATCCGCCATATGGTGAGAGGCTTGAGGACAGGAAGGATTTGCCGGAGCTTTACAAAACTATAGGTGAGAGCTTTGCCGGACTTCCGGACTGGTCGATGTATCTGATTACTTCTTATGATGAAGCGGAGAAGTATATCGGCAGAAAGGCTGATAAGAACAGGAAGATTTATAATGGCATGATTAAGTCGTATTTCTATCAGTTTATGGGACCGAAGCCGCCGAAGAAGGATAAGATGAAATAGTTTGATTGAAATGAGTATGTAATGAAAAAAATAATTATTATCTTGGCTGTGTTCGCAGCTCTTTTTACAATTACATATTTTGCAACCAGAAGACCTGTGGTCATGATTGATAAGTCCTCTGATTTTGAAGAATGTGCAACTTCATTCCGAGGAAATATGGTCGAGAGGTTGAATGATGAACTGATTATTACCATCAATGGTATCAGTATAGAAGAGTTTGATTATGACTGTTATGTGAGTGATGAGATGGAACTGGTTGTTGAGTCAGAACTTCTAAGAAGTCTGCTAAAATGTTCGGTCTGTGAGTATCCTAATAATAAGGTGCTTATTATGAAGGGGGATAATTCCCTTGAGCTTGTGTGCGGCAGTGATGAGTGTATAGTTAATTCTTCGCTTACGATTAATATGAAGACTGAGGTTTTTCGAGATGAAAAGACGGAAAAGTTATTTATACCTGTTGACGAAGTTGCAGAATATCTTGATTACGAGGTGGATTATTATTTCTATGATAATCATATAGATATGGCACTTATAGGACCGGAGAAGGCTTTGCCGTCCAGATATGATATGAGAGATTACGGCAGGGTGACTCAGGTCAGGGATCAGGGACGATATGGTACCTGTTGGGCGTTCGCATCCTTAGGCGCGCTTGAAACCACACTTATGCCGAGAGAATATAATCTCTTCTCTACGGACAATATGACACTTTCCAACAGCTATAATCTCGATGTTGATAAGGGTGGAGAACATTCCATGAGTATTGCCTATATGGCGGCATGGCAGGGACCGGTATACGAGGAGGATGACCCTTACGGTGATGGTGAGACAGACTCAACCTTAGATGCAGTCAAGCATCTTGAGGAGGCTCTAATAATTAATGATAAAAATATAGATGTACTTAAAAGTGCAATATTCAGATATGGTGCTGTTGAGACCTCTATGTATTGTCAGATGGAGTATGTGGACAGCGTATCGAAGTATTATTCGAGGGAACATTCGGCATATTATTATGATGGTGACGAGGGCTCAAATCATGATGTAGTCGTCGTTGGATGGGACGATGATTATCCTAAGGAGTATTTTACTAATGAGCCTGAGGGTGATGGCGCATTTATCTGTAAGAATAGTTGGGGCGAAGAGTTCGGCGAGAACGGCTTCTTCTATGTATCGTATTATGATACAACAATATGCAATGTATCGGTCGTATATACAAAGGTTGGCGATGCGGATAATTTCGATAAGATATATCAGTCGGATTTGCTTGGCTGGGTTGGACTTTTAGGCTTCAATAAGGAGGATGCATATTTCGCAAATGTTTATGAGACGGACAGGGATGAGGAGTTGGCAGCGGTATCTTTCTATGCGACAGACGAAGATACTTCTTTCGAGGTTTATCTGGTTCAGAATTTTAAGGATGAGAGTTCACTTACCAATAGGGAGTTTCTTGTATCAGGAAGTATGCAGTATGCCGGTTATTATACGGTTAGGCTGCCTGAGCCGGTGCGGCTTTCTGACAAGAGTAAATTTGCAGTTGTAGTGAAGATTAAAACCCCAAATGCAATTCATCCTATAGCTATCGAATATGATGTAGATGAACGAACTGAGAATTTTGATATAGAGGATGGTGAAGGCTATATTAGTCTCTATGGAGAGGTATGGCACAGTGCTGAAGAAAAACAGAATTGTAATGTGTGTCTTAAGGCGTTTACGAATATTGTATCAGAGGGTGACGAGGAAGATATTGACAGAGAATAATGTCGGGATAAAACCGGATAGATGATGATTGATTTATATATTTTTATGGATACAGATAGAAATAGGGAAAGGATAAAAGGTTATGAAGAAGATTATATTTGCTACAGGTAATGAGGATAAGATGAAGGAGATACGCATGATACTTGCTGATGCAGGCTATGAGATTGTCTCTATGAAGGAGGCAGGTATTGATATAGACATAGTCGAGGATGGCAAGACCTTCGAGGAAAATGCGATTATTAAGGCAACTGCAATATCTAAGGAGAAGGCAGCGGAGGGATGTATTGTGCTTGCGGATGACAGTGGACTTGAGATTGACTATCTTGACAAAGCGCCGGGGATATACTCCGCACGATATGAAGGAGTTGACACACCATATTCGGTCAAGAATAAGATTATCTTAGACAGACTTGCCGGTGTGCCTGATGAACAACGAAGTGCACGCTTCGTATGTGCCATAGCAGTAGCCTATCCTGATGGCAGGGTTGATACAAGACGCGGAACAATAGAAGGCCGTATCGCATATGAGCCGGCGGGTGAAAATGGTTTTGGTTATGATCCTATATTCTATGTGCCGGAGCTTGGCAAAACTACTGCAGAGCTTTCACCTGAGGAGAAGAATAATCTAAGTCACAGGGGTAATGCGCTTCGTGCTGTGAAAGAGATTATTTAATTTTTATGGTTTTGATATGATTAAATGTCGTTATGTTGGATGTTTTTAATATAGGGGTTGCGAGTAAATGAGAATTTTGGTAGTAAGTGATTCACATGGCAATAATGAAAATGTTAAAAAGGCGATAGAAAAAGCCGGAAAGATAGATTATCTGATTCATCTGGGGGATGTAGGTGCTAACTATCGTGAGATAGAGACTATGGCAAGGGTGCCGTCTTATTTTGTATCCGGGAACACAGATTATATTCCGGAATTAAAGGACAGGCTTATCCTTATGTTCGGGGAGCATAGGATATATGCTGTTCATGGACACAGGGAAGGCGTTAGTATGGGACTATCCATCTTAAGATATAATGCCCTGCAAAATGAATGTGATATAGCATTATACGGACATACCCATGTTCCCTATCTTGATGAGAATCCTGATGATGTAACTATCTTAAATCCCGGCAGTGTATCTCTTCCGAGACAGGATGACCATAGGAAGACCTACGCTATTATTGAGATTGATGATTTTGAAGAAGTTAGTTATGAAATTTGTGAATTGTAGTATACGAGGATATTTCATATGAAAAAGGGTGACATATACGAGGGTAAAATAACAGACTTTGATTTCCCGAATAAGGGAAGTCTTATTATAGAGGATAGGAAAGTCACTGTGAAGGATACGCTTCCGGGACAGAAGGTAAGATTCTCAATATCCAAGAAAAAATCGGGTATGGCTGAGGGGAGGCTTTTATCGGTCCTTGAGAAATCGGAGCTTGAGGATGGTGTACCATTTTGTCAATATTTCGGTGTATGCGGGGGCTGTGCATATCAGAACTTGTCCTATGACACTCAGCTTAGGTTCAAAGAACAGATGGTTAAAAAGCTTATAGATAAGGCACTTCCTGATTATGAATACGAGTGGGATGGGATTATAGCTTCGCCGATAGACAGAGCTTATCGCAATAAGATGGAGTTTACCTTCGGAGATGAATATAAGGATGGTCCCCTTGCACTTGGACTTCATAAGAAGGGGAGCTTCCACGATATAGTGAGTGTATGCAGAGAAAATGGGTGTGCAATAATCAATTCCGACTGGAGAAAAATCGTGCAATATACCCTCTCATTTTTTGCAGAAAAGGGGGTATCTTATTACCACAGAATGAAGCATGAGGGCATACTCAGAAACCTTGTTGTAAGACAGTCTGCGTCAACAGGAGAATTCCTTATCAATCTTGTCACATCTACTCAGTGGAGTGAGTATGGATTTAACAGGGAAGGCATACTTAATGAATATAAGGAAGGATTGTTAGCTCTCGAAAGAACAGGAGAATTTAGCGAAGGCGGAATCATAGCCGGAATTCTTTATACGGAAAATGACACCTTAGGCGATGTAGTTCAAAGTGACAGAACTGTATGCCTATATGGACAGGATTATATCACAGAAGAATTACTCGGACTTAAATTCAAGATTTCGCCGTTCTCATTTTTTCAGACTAATACTAAAGGCTGTGAGGTGCTTTACAAGAAGGCCCGAGAATACATAAATGAAGGTTGTGAGCCTTTAGGAAAGACAGTATTTGACTTGTACAGTGGCACCGGAACCATAGCACAGATGATGGCGCCGGCTTCAAAGAAGGTTATAGGTATTGAAATAGTAGAGGAGGCTGTAGAAGCGGCGAAGGAAAATGCGAAGCTTAACGGACTTACCAACTGTGAGTTTATAGCAGGGGATGTTCTTAAGGCTATAGATATAGTAGAGGATAAGCCCGATCTTATCATAGTTGACCCACCGAGAGACGGTATCAATCCAAAAGCACTTGATAAGATACTTGGCTTTGGTGTCGGACAGATAGTTTATATAAGCTGTAAGCCGACATCGCTTGCAAGGGATTTGCAGATAATTAAGGAGAGAGGATACAGACTTATGAAAGCCTGCTGTGTGGATCAGTTCCCACAGACGAGGAACATTGAGACAATCGCATTGATATCACGCATTTAAGTGATACGAAAGGAGAACCTATGCAGTACAGGAAAGACAAATATGGGAGAGAGCTTTCAGTGCTTGGCTTTGGGTGTATGAGGTTTACGAAAAAAGGCGGCAATATCGATATTGACAAGGCTGAGAAGGAAATTATGGCTGCTTATGAAGCAGGTGTCAATTATTATGATACTGCCTATGTCTACTCAGGAAGTGAGGTCGCAATCGGAGAGATATTTGAGCGAAACCATATCCGTGAGAAGATTAATATAGCAACGAAGCTTCCACAATATATGATTGGAAGCAGAGCTGCTGTGGATAAGTATTTTAATGAAGAGTTATCAAGGCTCAGGACGGATTACATAGACTATTATCTGATGCATCACCTGACAGATGTTGCTATGTGGGAGAAGCTTAAGGCTGTCGGTATACTGGATTGGATAGAAGAAAAAAAGAGTGCCGGTACAATCCGTAATATCGGTTTTTCATATCATGGCAACAGTGATAATTTTCTTAAGATATTAAATGATTATGATTGGGATTTTTGTCAGATACAGTATAACTATCTGGATGAGGATACACAGGCAGGAGTGGAAGGTCTCAAGGCGGCAGCAGATAAAGGGATACCTGTAGTTATTATGGAACCGCTTCGCGGAGGAAAGCTTGTCAATATGCTGCCTGATGGTGCGAAAAAGGCGATAAAGGACAGTCCGCGCGGATGGACACCTGCAGAGTGGGCTTTCAGATGGTTATATAATCAGGAAGAAGTTACTGTAGTGCTTTCGGGTATGAATTCTATCGAGATGGTAGAGGAGAATTGTAAAACTGCTTCCGAGGCTTATGCGGGACATCTTACGGAAGAGGATTTTGCTACACTCGAGGTTGTGAAGCAGAATATCAGAGAGAACGAGAAGGTAGGCTGTACCGGATGCAGATATTGTATGCCTTGTCCTAAGGGCGTAGATATACCCGGCATATTCAGATGCTATAATGCGATGTATACCGAGACTAAGAGAGAGGGAAGATTCGAATTTGCTCAGACGGTTGGCCTTACGAAGGAGCCTGCCTTTGCCTCCCAGTGTATAGAATGTGGAAAATGTGAGAAGCATTGTCCGCAGAATATTCCTATCAGGGAGAAGCTAAAAGAAGCTGACAAGGCACTTCGACCGCTTTCATATAAGGTTGGGATAAATGTTGTGAGAAGGTTTATGTTCAGGAAAGCTAAGAAAAATAATTAGTGTGTTAAGGATTTTAGGTTAATAAGGAGATTTATATGCCACCGGGTGGAAGATTGGGAGGTCATGGAGCGCATTTCATGACAGAGGAGGAGAAGGCTGCACAGCCTAAGATAACTTGGCAGCTCCTAAGGAGAGTATTTTCATATTTAAGACCGTATTGGAAGCAGTTTATACTGGTTCTGCTTTGTATTGCCGTTTCGTCGATATTTAATCTTATGCCATCTATTCTTACCGGTAAGATAATAGATGATGGTCTGATAGGAAGAAATATGAAGCTGCTTGTGGTGTTCATAGTGGCATCATTTGCAGTGACACTTGCTGCCAGTCTTATAGGCGTGTTGGAAAGCTATATCAATACATGGATAGCACAGCATATAACCTTCGATATGAGAAATCATATGTTCCGTCATCTTCAGAGGATGTCGCAGAGATTTTTCACAACCAACAATCAGGGAGATATCATTACCCGTATGACGAGTGACATCGACGGTGTAGAGACAGTAATAACCAATACATTTAAGAGCATTTTGTCTAATTCGATTACACTTATCTTTGCACTCATTGCTATGTTTCAGAAGAATTGGATACTGGCACTTCTTGGAATCGCTGTTATTCCGTTGTTCGTGCTGCCTACTCGTAAGGCAGGT
>JAFVBE010000048.1 GCA_017480195.1 Lachnospiraceae bacterium | reverse complement strand
CATCAGACGAATTTGATATAATATCATTTTCACCTTCATCTTCAGTTTTTTTATCTATATCATATGCTCTATCTGATGCACCTTCAGATGAACTGTCAGCTACTTCCTTTTCAAGCTGCATCTCCATTTGATAGCTTCCGTTTTTCTCAAGTTCTCTTGCTTTTTCACGCTCCATATATAGCTCATGTGAAAGGAGCTGGCTTAGATCAAGTATCTGAGTATATCTTTCCTCTTTGCTTAATTCTTTAAGACTTGCCATAAGCTCTGCCTTATTATCTGATATAAGCTTTGCCTTTTCTTCAAGTGTCGCTACCATACGTCCATATTGGTTATTGATGATATCATATGCCTGCGCAATTACATCTGTAACCTCGGTTAGCATCTCATCGGTATATATAAGTGATGAAGCATATATATCTCCGGCAGTTCTTAAGGCTTGTTTTTCATCCTTATTTAAATCATCCGGTCTAAATCCTGAACCTACAGAAGAAACATGCTTTGTAACTCTTATACGGCTGGCACTTTTTTCTGCCTCATATACTATCTCTTCCGCTTCCTTTTTGGCATCATTTATTATCTTACCCTTTCGATCATTTACTTCCCTATAGACCTTTAACTCGCCTTCCACTATGCTCTCGAGTTCCTTTAACATAAGTATGGTCTCATCCTTATTGACCATAACCTTTCCTGCCGCAAGCGGAACGTTCTGGCCGTTTTCTATCATATCAATAAGCTTATTGATTATAACCTCTGATCTTCCATTTTCCATATCATTCTTATCCTTTTTTTATTATCCTAATTTATATTATTCAGGCTCTTTTGAATTTTCACAAATCTAAAAAATGTATTTATTATATGCAATTATTTTTCATACGCATTATACACATTTTATTGTATGTGAAAGGTTTTTTCAATATAAAATTGTTTAATTATTTCTTAATACAGCACACCATCATAGTAATATAGCAAAAGTCCTACGACATCATCATAATAATTGTCGGATACAAGTTCCTCCTGCATATCCCAACCCCTATCGGCCGCTTTACCTGCTGCATTTTCAAGTTTTTCCATAGGATGCGAATCTTCATTATATCTGTCATCCGCTTCCTTGGAAGCTTCTACTTCATCAGTATATACGCGTTCGGAAAGCTTTGGCTGTTTTTTATATATCTCCCATGCTTCTTCTTTATCAAAGGCATTATTAAGTGCTTCAAAATATGCCTCATCAACATAAAAGAAAGCATCTATGTAGCCCGAATATCTTACAAATGCATCATCACTGTTTATGCATCCAAGATAGCTTAAAAAATTCGCTTCATTTTCCTGATAATAGCCCTGATGGTGACTTATCTCATGTGCATACAAAGAAGGATAATAAAGCTTTGTAACATAGCAATTATAAGTAGCCTCCATAGTATAAGGATAGGTATAACCGCCTATAGACATCCACTCAAGCACCGAAGAACAAAGTGCAGATTTTAGTTTCGGATAATAGCCTTTAAGTCTTGGATAATCCTTTCCCAAACCTCTCATAGACTCTTCAAGTTCACTTCTTACTGTTTTATAATCTCTGTAAATAAGATGTCCGGCATCATCACGTTCTACCTCCAAAGAAGTATCATTTAGTTTACCAACAATGTAATTTCTCAAAGCCTGCAGTTCCTCAATACTATATGCTCTGACATATGCATTTCTTCCAAGTTTTTTATCACTTAATATACTGCTTCTAAAAGGTATAACCCAATTAAATGTATATATTAAAAGCATGATTAACAGCACCATAAGCATGCTCTTCATATACTTTACAGTGAAGCTTTTATATTTTTCTTTTTTTCTAAGGAATAATAATAAGACAGAAAGAACAATGGTCAAAAAAGCAAGTACACCAAAAAGATACATAAGTATCTCACCGACAGCAAATGGAAATAAATCCATTATTTTCCCTGAAAAATCAGAGATAACACCATACACATTATCAGCATAGAAATCGCAGAAGGATCTTATACATGCTAACAAGTTGAATAAAGCAATAAGCAAAAAAATAATTATTATTGCCAACCAATATGGTCCTATCTTCTTTTTCATATACATCAATCTATAATCTCGCCCTTTTTCAAATATCTTATTTTACCGTCATCCATACTTACAACCAATCTTCCATCTTCGTCTACATAAAGAATAGTTGCAAAGAACTCTGTTTCTTTTTCACCACGAAGTAAAAATCTGACTCTTTCATTAAGATTTAACAATCTATCTTGATAGATTGCTACAATGTTTTTATCAGGATAGTAAACATCCGCATAAAATAATCTGTTAAGTATATCTGCAATAAGCTCGTTTTTATTTTCAACCTTATAATTGATACCTATTCCGATTATATACGAGCTTATCTCACCTGTCTCCATATCCGATATACTTTCCGTAAGTATGCCGCATATTTTCTTTTCATTTAAATATATATTGTTTATCCATTTTATATGGATATCACTCTTGTATTTACCAATGGCATCACTAACAGCAACTGCAGCAAATACCGGCAGATTTTTCTGTTCTAAATTTTTTGGTGATATGATAACGCTAAAATATATTCCACCTTCAGGTGAATCAAAGCTTTTTCTTCCGTGTCCTCTTCCCTGAGTCTGTGTTTTAGCAATTATAACGTGTTTATTCAGATTGTACATAACAGCCTCTTCTTTTGCAAGAAGGCTTGTAGACGGAATTTCATCATAAACCTCGATATTTGACGCATCCTCTTTATTATAAAGATATGCTGCTATACCCTGGGCAGAGATAATGTCACTCGTCTTACTTAAGCTATATCCCCTGTTAGTAACCGAATCGATTTTGTAACCAACTTCCTTTAATTCACGCACAGCCTTCCAGACAGAATTTCTCGAAACACCGATAGCTTTTGCAAGCTCCTCTCCCGATATGTAGCTTCCTTTTTTTTCTTCAAGTGCCTTAAGCACTCTGTCCTTTGTACTCATAAAATCTCCCCTACATATGTCCATCCCTGAACATCGAAAACTTATCCATCGGATACTGCTTCAGATTTTCTATAACCTCTCTCTTATCCGCCGCAGAAAGAAGTGCCTCTCTGGCTCTTGTAATTTCAACCTCTGTTTTATGCTTTGACGGACCACCGACACATCCTCCCGGACACATCATGCCCTCAACAAAATCCTCCTCAAGTCTTCCAGTTTTGAGCATAAGTAAGGTCTTTTTACACTCATCTCCACCGGCACATTTCTTAAGTGTAATACCCTCTGTATCATTTCCTCTTTCCTTCATACACTCAAGAACAGCATTGGCAACTCCACCTGAAGCAGCAAATCTCTTACCCCATACGGAAGCCTCCTGATAGCTATCATCTACAGGCTTAAGTTCAATATCCTTTGAACGAAGCAAAGCTCTGAACTCGCCGTAAGTCATTACATAATCTGCATTATCAGGAACCGATTTATCATGTGACTCTGCCTTTTTGGCGATACACGGTCCTACAAATACTGTCACACAGCCCGGATGTGTAGCCTTAAGATATCTTGATATCGCACACATAGGCGAAACTGTTGTAGACATATTCTTCTCAAACTGCTCCGGGAACTGCTTTCTCATCATATTTATAAATGCAGGGCAACAGGAGGTTGTCATCTTTCTGCCCTCTTCCAGTGCCTCTGCCCATTCAAGAGACTCATAAGCGGCGGTCATATCTCCACCCAAGCCTACCTCAACCATGTCAGAAAATCCCATCTCCATAAGTCCGGCTTTAATCGATGCCATAGTTATATCCTTACCAAACTGTCCCTCTGTAGCAGGCGCACACATAGCTATAACCTCTTTGCCGGCCTTTATCTCTCTTATAATATCCACAAGATATGATTTGGAGGAAATAGCACCGAAAGGACAAGCATGGATACAATGACCACACTGTACACATTTGCTCTCATCTATCATACAAAGACCATTTTCATCATATGTAATCGCTCCTGTAGGACACGCCTTTTTACAAGGTCTCTCAAGATGTGCTATAGCAGAATAAGGACAGGCAGCGGCACATTTACCACACTCCTTACACTTTGATACATCGATATGTGAGCGGTGGTGGCCTATGGATATAGCTCCGAAATTACAAGAGCTCTGACACGGTTTGCCTACGCACAAACGGCAGTTATCCGTAACCGTATATGCAGATATCGGACACTCCTCACATGCCGGTTTAAGTATCTGTATAACATTGTCAGATTCATCTTCAGGTGTAGGGCAAAGACCTTCAGCAAGTCTTATCCTCTGTCTTACCAATTCTCTTTCCTTGTATATACAGCACCTGTAATTAGCCTTTGGTCCCGGTATAATCCTATATACCAGCTCATTTTTAGACTCTTCATTGAGATTATCCTCCCATGCAAGTCTGGCTACCTCTTCAATTATCTTATGTTTTAAATGTACTATACCCTCATCGTTGGTAATCATATATTTGTCTCTCCTATCTCAATATATTAAAAAATTCATCTGATTTATTGATAGCTTTTATCAGCTTCCATTGTATTATGATTTTATGATTTATGCAACCTTAATATAATGTATAATTTACCATTTTCTTCAAATTTTTTCATCGGCATTTTTATCTGTGTGGCCTGATTTGCTGCCATATTTTACTATTTGTTTACAGTTTATTTACATTAATTAATTTGCCAAATATATCGTTTATATGTTATATTATTTTTGTAAATAAAAGGATGTGATTTAAATGAACAGAAATGATTATTCTGCAGTAACTCCAATCTTTCGCGAGTTAGCAAAAAAATGTCAGACAAATGATATAATCGATCAGGAATTATATACCAAATATGAAGTAAAACGTGGTCTTAGAGATTTGGATGGCCGTGGTGTCCTTACCGGACTTACGGACATCTCTACTATCAATGCCTATAAAAAGGTTGACGGTGAGCTTATCCCTATAGACGGCGAGCTTTATTATCGAGGAATAAATATATACAATCTTGTAAAAGGTTTTTCAAACGAAAACAGATTTGGTTATGAGGAAACAGTATATCTCTTATTATTCGGTGAGCTTCCAACCATAGAAAAATTAAATGAATTTAATGTTTTACTCGGTTCATACCGTTCTCTTCCGACTAACTTTGTAAGAGATATTATTTTAAGAACACCAAGCAAGGACATTATGAATTCTCTTGCCAAAGGTATACTTAATCTAAGTTCGTACGACCTTAACACCTCGGATATAAGCATACCAAATGTCCTAAGGCAGAGCATCGAGCTTATAGCCAATTTCCCTTCTCTTGCTGTATACTCCTATCTTGCTTACAGACATTATGAATTAGGCAGAGGACTTTACATACATAATCCTAAGCCGGAACTTTCAACAGCTGAAAACTTCTTAAGGCTTTTAAGAAAAAACAAACAGTATACAGACCTTGAAGCCAAGGTACTTGATCTTGCACTAGTTCTTCATGCAGAGCATGGCGGCGGTAACAACTCAACCTTTACAACGCACGTTGTTACATCTTCCGGAACTGATACCTACTCTTCTGTTGCTGCATCTCTTTGCTCCCTTAAGGGTCCAAAGCACGGCGGTGCAAATGTCAAGGTTAAGCAGATGTTCGATGATTTAAAGGAAAATGTAAACAACTGGGAAGACAAAGGACAGATACGTGACTATCTGTGCGATATACTTGACAAGAAATCCTTTGATAAATCCGGTCTTATATACGGTATGGGACATGCAGTTTACTCCATTTCCGACCCTCGTGCCAATATCTTCGGTAAGTTCGTCGGTAAGCTTGCAAAGGAGAAAAACCGTGAGGAAGAATATCATCTTTATGCAAATGTCGCTGAAGCAGCCAAGGAAGTAATCGCCGAAAAACGTAAGATATATAAAGGCGTAAGTCCTAACGTAGACTTTTACAGTGGCTTCGTATACAGCATGCTTAACATACCGGAAGAGCTTTTCACTCCACTCTTTGCAGTTGCCAGAATCGCAGGCTGGAGTGCACATCGTATTGAAGAGCTCATCAATGTAAATAAAATTATCCGTCCGGCCTATATGTCAATCGCTGAAGACAGAGAATACATACCTATCGCAGACAGATAAGTGTATCAGGGGCGTGAGCCTTGTCACATATATACTGCTGTTATAGTACATCAGACAAAAGCAGGTCTATATGTTAGCTAGTCATCAATTTGCTAAATCAAAGCGCTCAAATTCTTTATAGGTGCTAAAAATCGAAAACTCACTTCGCTCAAACAATTCGATTTTTTTAACGCACCTATTGCGAATTATCGCTTTTGATTTTACGCAAATCGGACTAAATGCTAACATATAGACCTGCTTTTATCTAATGTACTGCAACTTTTTATGTGACAAGGCTCACGCCCCTATCATACTTATTCTTTTATGAAAATACTCCGAAGGCTCCCAATAATAGTATAAATAGAAGGATTGGTGCCACAACCTTTATCATTGCGATGTATAATTTCCTTCGTCCGAACTTCTCTCCATTCTTGGTAGCTTCGTCTATAACAGTCTTTGGCTTTACTACCCAGCCGATAAGTATACAAGTTCCGATTGCAACAATTGGCATAAGTATGTTGTTGCTTATGTAATCAAAGATATCAAGAAGCTGTGCATTTGATCCGTTTGGAAGCTTAATATCAAAGTAAAGCTTATTGTAGCCAAGACAGATAACTACACCCAGAACAAGGGCTATAACACCCTCCATAATTGTAGCCTTACGTCTGCTTACCTTGAACTGATCCATAAGACTTGATACAACTGCTTCAAGGACAGATATGGAGCTGGTAAGTGCCGCAAAAAGAACCATAAGGAAAAATACTGCTCCGAGTACATTTCCAATCTTACCCATCTCGGCAAATACTTTAGGTATGGCAACAAACATAAGTCCAGGACCGCCTGTCATGCCTTCCTTACCCATAAATACATATACAGCAGGGATTATCATAATACCGGCTAAAAATGCAACAAGTGTATCAAATATCTCTATCTGGTTTACTGACTTAACCAGATTATGGTCATCCTTAAAATATGAACCGTAAGCAACCATGATACCCATAGCAACACTTATACTGTAGAAAAGCTGTCCCATGGCATCCATGATTACCACAAAGAAATCCTTTATGCCCATTCCTGATACATCAGGAACAACATATACCATGAAGCCTTCTAAACCGGTTCTTCCGGTTTCCTTGCTATTAATTGTAAGTGAGAAAATCGCTACACCTATTACAAGGACAAGAAGTATAGGCATAAGTATCTTTGACATAGCCTCGATACCCTTATTGACACCCTTATATATTACAAATACAGTCGCTACAAGGAATATTATATTGTAGATTATCGGTGAACCGATATCTGTTATAAATCCGCCAAAATAGCCATCCTCGGCAGCCTCTAATCCGTTTCCGGTTACAAATGTCACAAAATACTTTAATACCCAGCCTCCGATTATGCAATAATATGGAAGTATCATAAACGGAACTATTACGGCAATTATACCAAGTCCCTTCCACTTCGGATGAAGTATACCATATGCGGTAAGCGGACTTTGCTTAGTCTTTCGTCCGATACTTATCTCTGTAATAAGCAATGTGAAACCAAAGGTTAAGGCAAGTATCAGATATGTAACTAAAAATATTCCTCCTCCATCTTTAGCGGCAAGATACGGAAACCTCCATATATTACCTAATCCTACTGCACTTCCTGCAGCTGCAATTACAAATCCCAGTGAACTGGAAAATGAACTACGCTTTTCACTCATTTTTCTCTCTCCTCTTTATATTATTTTAAAACTCTCTCAGAATAAGCTCTGTTATCCCCGGATTGCTCCCTACTGCAACTCTTTTTACTTTAGGGACACGGTTATATGCAAATTCATCCTCGATGGCTTCTTTAATTCTGGTACCACCATGATAGCCGTGAATTACTTTAATCCTATAAACACTTCCACTTGCAGAATTAACCTTTTTAACAACTGCCTTTACGGCTTCATCTACTGTCATTCCATGTACATCAATTTCTTCCATACCACCTGAAAGCATATTTTTATCCTCCGTTATGTTGTCTTACGAATTTTAGGAATTCCGGTTTAGGCATTGGCTTTGCATAGTAATAACCCTGAATATAGTCACAGCCTATCTCCTCAAACCAGTCTGAGGCTTCTTTGGTCTCAACTCCCTCTACGACTATCTCTGCTCCGATTTTCTTAAGCATCCTTACCGTCTGAACAATTACATCCCTCATCCTTGCATCATTCATATTGTCCACAAGGCTTTTATCAATCTTAATAATCTTAAATGGCAGGGATACAATCTTTTGCAGATTGGAATAACCTGTTCCATAGTCATCTAACGAAAGGGAAAGATTCATATCATGTATTCTGTATATGGTATCATATATGATATCTCTTACATAGTCACGACCTGTTTCCGTTACCTCAAAATTAATCTTTTCCTTTGATATGTTGTACTCCTTAATCTTCTCATCGATATGCTCCGGCAGTCTGTTTTGAAGACACTGTATGGTTGATAGATTTATCTCGATATAATTAAGGCCATAGCTTTCAATGGAATTCTCTGATATAAATTTAAATACATCATCTATAACAAAATCGCCTATACTATGGATAGCTCCGTTTTTCTCTGCAGCCGGTATGAAAAGTCCCGGTGATACAAAACCAACCTCTTCATCCTTGAGTCTTATAAGAGCCTCTGCACTGGTAAAGCGTTTTTCCTTAAGCGAATATATCGGCTGATAATACATCTCAAAGCTGCCCTTATCTATCGCCTTTTTGATTATCTTGTCTATGTCAAGCTGTAACTGGAACTTTCTCTCCGGAGCAATATCCGAAAAGAACACAAGCTCCTTACTTGAAATTGTCTTTTCAAATGAATCGATAAAGGATTCAAAATCATTGATATCAGGTATATCACCCGGAAGCTTCATATAGCACATACACATATCAAGATTCATACGATTATCATTCATAACAAAATTATCGTTTAACTCATTTAAAAGAGTTTCAGTCTTTTGTCTTATTAAATCCTCGTCCTTATGCTCGTAATTATCAAATATAACGGCAAAGGTACCATAGTAAAGATAATATATATTCATTATTATTTTAGTATGTGTAATCAGCTCGGAATAATTTGCTTTTATACGGGATATAACCTCTTTAACAAGCTCTCTGTGAATAGTTGAACCAAACAACGTAACTATAGGCTCATCATTTTTTATCTTCATCATTATTACAGATACATCCTTGTCAGATCTGTAATACCTTTTTATATCCTCGTGAAAGCTTGGAAAGGTTCGTGAACCGATTCCGGGATCCACCAACTCCTCTGCACGAAGAACCGTAACCGTGATTAAAAATGAAGATATACTCATGGCAAACATCTCAACCGAATTTGCAGGAGCTATAAACTGAATGAATAGCGCAATTATATTACACGGAAATATTGCAAGAAGCGCTACTGTCTTTGCCCTTCCTATCATACTCTTGGTCTTCATAATGTATATCACGGATACCACCATATAATAAGCCGCAACTATATAAAATACAGATATTAGCGGCCTTCTGTGATATACTATGATATCATTTTCCCTGGTAAGGGTAAAAAGCATATGATTAACAGGATTGGAAAGAACCACAAGAATATTAAGCATAAACGGAATTACATATGCCCAATGAAATATCTTATTATGAATCAGTCTTGACCATGTACCGCTTATCATTCCGATAAATACAACATAACACGGCATTATCATGGCATGTGTAATAAATCCTCCGTAATAGCAAATGGTTCTGAAGGTCTCATTTCTACCCAAATCACCAAGGAATCCGAGAGGTGCATTTTGAAGTATTTCAAATATTGTGTCAAACATCATGATGTATATTATATTGATAAAGGCATTATTTACCCTGCCTACATTTAATCTTCTGAAATACACAGAAAATAAAATGGCGACAAATATTATCAATGCACATAAATCATATTGATACAATCTTTCCATTTAAAATCTCCCAATAAACATAAAACCAAAAACTACAAAATCTCACCGTTTGATTCAATGACCTTCTTATACCAGTCAAAGGATTTCTTCTTATAACGATTGCCGGTTCCTGTTCCGTCATCATTATAATCAACATAGATAAATCCGTATCTTTTCTTCATCTCACCTGTTGATGCTGATACAAGGTCGATACAGCCCCATGGTGTGTATCCCATAAGGTCTACTCCGTCAAGCTCAACTGCCTTCTTCATCTCCCTGATATGTGCGGATAGGTATTCTATACGGCTTGAGTCATCACAGGTATTATCATCATTTAACTTATCTATCATACCGATACCGTTTTCCACTACGAAAAGAGGTATCTCGTATCTTTCATAAAGTGCATTGAGAGAATATCTGAGTCCTTCAGGGTCTATAGGCCAGCCCCACTCAGATACCTTAATATAAGGATTTGCTACAGAATATGTACTGGTTAACTCTACATTTTCGACACTA
>JAFVBE010000047.1 GCA_017480195.1 Lachnospiraceae bacterium | reverse complement strand
TACAGATATACCTCTTTCCTTTTCAATTCCCATCCAATCGGATACGGCATACTTAGAATTAGCTTTACCCTTTACAGACCCGGCAGTATTTATAGCACCACCATACAATAAAAATTTCTCTGTAAGAGTTGTCTTACCTGCATCAGGATGTGAGATAATTGCAAATGTTCTTCGCTTCTCTATCTCCTGCTTAAACTTCTCGTCCATCATGTCCTCCAAGAAATACGTTTAAAACTTTTACTTATCTGTTATCTCACTATGCCAAGCCTGTAAGGATTTGATGCTGTTATTTTCATCCTTGTGAGCTTTTACATATGCGATACCTTCAGCCGTAGCCTTTGCTGCGGCAATTGTTGTCATATAAGGAACTCTGCCCTTAATTGCAGCCTTTCTTAAATAGCTGTCATCATATATACTATCCTTACCTACAGGAGAATTTACTATAAGATCGATATCTCCGTTGGTAATCATATCAAGCATATTAGGTCTGCCCTCGTGAAGCTTCTTAACAACAGTAGCCTTTACACCGGCAGCAGTTATAATATCATAGGTTCCGCTGGTAGCAAGGATATTAAAGCCTGATGCTTCAAAGCTCTTTGCAACCTCTACAACCTCATTTTTATCCTTTCTGTTTACAGATATAAGAACAGTTCCCTCTAAAGGAAGCTTGGACTGTACTGCCTCCTGTGATTTGTAGAAGGCTTCACCATAATGCTCTGATATACCGAGAACCTCACCTGTTGAACGCATCTCAGGTCCGAGTACAGGGTCAACCTCCTGGAACATATTGAATGGGAATGCTGCTTCCTTAACACCGAAATATGGTATGTGCTGCTCCTTAAGTGAAGGTACAGGTGATGGTCTTCCTGTAAGCTCTGATGTAATGATATCAGTTGCAAGAGGAACCATACGGATATTACATACCTTAGATACAAGAGGTACTGTACGGGATGCTCTCGGGTTAGCCTCAAGCACATAAACCTTATCGTTTTCGATTGCATACTGCATATTCATAAGTCCCTTTACATGCATTTCTTCTGCAATCTTTCTTGTATATTCCTTAATAGTCTTTACATTTTCTTCAGATATATGTAATGAAGGTATGATACATGCCGAGTCACCGGAGTGAACACCCGCAAGCTCGATATGCTCCATAACGGCAGGAACAAACGCATGCTCACCGTCACTTATCGCATCTGCTTCACACTCAAGAGCATGGTTAAGGAAACGGTCGATAAGAATAGGTCTGTCAGGTGTTACACCTACAGCCGCATTCATATATTCGGTCATGCTCTCATCATCGTATACGACCTCCATACCACGTCCGCCAAGTACATAAGAAGGACGAACCATAACAGGATAACCAATCTTATTGGCGATACTGATTGCCTCATCAACGGTTGTTGCCATACCTGACTCAGGCATAGGAATTTCAAGCTTATCCATCATAGCTCTGAATAAATCTCTATCTTCGGCAAGATCGATAACCGCAGGTGCGGTACCGAGAATCTTGACACCGTTTTTCTCTAAGTCAGCAGCTAAGTTAAGCGGAGTCTGTCCACCAAACTGTGCGATTACGCCAACCGGTTTTTCCTTCTTATATATACTAAGTACATCCTCAAGGGTAAGCGGTTCAAAATAAAGCTTATCAGATGTATCATAGTCTGTTGAAACTGTCTCAGGGTTACAGTTTACAATTATTGTTTCAAATCCAAGCTGCTTCAATGCCTTTGCTGCATGTACACAACAATAGTCGAACTCAATACCCTGACCTATACGGTTAGGACCACCACCAAGGATCATAATCTTTGGCTTTTCGGTATTTATAGGATTCTTGTCCTCTCCGTTATATGTAGAATAATAATATGCACTGTTTTCGGTACCGCTTACGTGTACACCCTCCCAGTTTTCTTCAACACCGAGTTCAATACGCTTATTACGTATATCCTCTTCCGGTACAGAAAGAAGCTGGCTTAAATACTTATCGGAAAATCCATCCTTCTTAGCAGTGATGAGCATATCATCAGGAAGCATAGAACCCTTATGCTTTAAGATTTCCTCTTCCTCTTCCACAAGCTCTTTCATCTGCTCGATGAAATAAGTCTTAACTTTAGTTATATCAAATATCTCTTCAACTGTTGCACCCTTACGAAGTGCCTCATACATTACAAAATGTCTCTCACTTGAAGGAGTTATAAGAAGCTTAAGCAATTCTTCCTTTGAGAGTGAGTCAAAATTCTTGGCATGACCAAGACCGTAACGACCTGTCTCCAGGCTTCGTATAGCCTTCTGGAATGCCTCCTTGTAGGTCTTACCGATACTCATAACTTCACCTACGGCACGCATCTGTGTACCAAGCTTATCCTCAACATTCTTGAACTTTTCAAATGCCCATCTTGCAAACTTGATAACTACATAGTCACCGTCCGGCTTATACTTATCAAGAGTTCCGTACTTACCGCATGGAATATCCTTAAGTGTAAGTCCTGTTGCAAGCATTGCGGATACAAGTGCAATAGGGAAACCTGTTGCCTTTGAAGCAAGTGCTGAAGAACGTGAAGTTCTTGGGTTAATCTCTATAACTATAATTCTGTCAGTTACAGGATCATGAGCAAACTGTACGTTTGTACCACCTATAACCTGAACCTTTTCAACAATCTTATATGCCTGCTCCTGTAATTTCTTCTGACACTCTTCTGAAATTGTAAGCATAGGAGCCGAACAAAATGAATCGCCTGTATGTACTCCGAGAGGGTCGATATTTTCGATAAAGCATACAGTTATAATGTTGTTATCCGCATCTCTTACAACCTCTAACTCAAGCTCTTCCCAACCAAGAATTGACTCTTCTACAAGCACCTGTCCAACAAGACTTGCCTGAAGTCCTCTGGCACATACAACCTTTAACTCCTCTTTATTATATACGAGACCACCGCCGGCGCCTCCCATAGTGTAGGCAGGTCTTAAAACAACCGGATATCCAAGCTTATCTGCTATAGCAAGAGCCTCATCCACAGAATAAGCGACCTCACTTCTGGCCATCTCAATACCTATGCTGTCCATGGTCTTCTTGAACTCTATACGGTCCTCACCACGCTCGATGGCATCTACCTGAACACCTATAACCTTGACATTGTACTTATCAAGTACGCCTGCATTGTTAAGCTCGGCACATAAATTAAGTCCTGACTGACCACCAAGATTCGGCAGTAAGGCATCAGGACGCTCTTTGGCGATAATCTGCTCCAATCTATTGACATTTAAAGGCTCAATGTAAGTAACGTCAGCTATCTCAGGATCTGTCATGATAGTTGCAGGGTTAGAATTAACGAGAACTATCTCATAACCGAGCTTGCGAAGTGCCTTACATGCCTGTGTTCCGGAATAGTCAAACTCACACGCCTGACCGATAATGATAGGACCGGAACCAATAATTAATACTTTGTTGATATCAGTTCTTTTTGGCATAGCTATAATCTCCTTTTCCCAGTGCATTTTTATTTTGTCTTTCATCACATTCGTTTTATTGTATCACAAAACACCCTAATATTAAAGGGTAAATTTTGATTTATCTGACTCTCTTACTCATGGTGCTTCTGCCCTCGCCCTGTTCCTTTAGCTTTTCCTTGGCAGCAGCAAGAATCTTCTTTCCTTTTTCACTTCTGGTATAAATTAGTTCATAATCCCCTATATATGAACATATATGGTTATAAAAGCTTTCTGCACTCTCTTTATTTTTCGCAAATATATCCGGTATACTGTAAAATGCATCGGCTCCATCTTTCTTTCCGTATTTAAGGAGCAGATATCTTTGATTATCAACAGGTGCAAAAAACTGATTTATGCAATTTGCAAATAAAAGCTTATCTCTGGCATTCTGACTGCTTAAGTATATGAGCTTCTTATCATTTTTTCCTTCCTCGACACATACCTTTGCATTCTTTTCTTCAAGGAAATTATTTTTTAATAACGCATCATATATTCCGTCTCCGGTCGCCTTAAGCCTGTTGCCCGGAGTTTTAAGCTTATTCAGTCTCGGAAGCTTGGTAAGACCATAAGCTGCCGAAAATCCGGAAAGTCCAAGACCGATTGCCCCAAGTGGTGTGAGCGAAAGACCTATACCCGCAGCCACACCCAGACCGGCAAGAACTGCCTTGCTCTTACTCTTCTTATACTCCGTTTTAGATAAAGCATTATCCGAGACAGCGGTTTCTTCGGTAACCTCCATCTTCTCGGAATTATCCAAAGCTCTTTGCCACCTTTCACGAAGCTTAACTCTTTCATTAGCAAATTCGAGCATTTTGCCATTCATTTCATTTACCTTATCTTCGTTAAAAGGAGTCTTAATAATCGAAAGTCTTTCTATTCCGTTTTCAATTACATCCTCCTCATAATGAAGTCCGAGGAAGTTGTACATACGACGTACCAAAAGCTTGTAATCTGCGCTGTTTTCACCTGACGCATCACCGTACTTTGGCGGAAGCAGGCATACAAGATGCCAGATATTACTTGTTTTATCCGGAACCGGCTTAAATATACGTATAGCACGACCTCGCATCTGATTGCTAAGCATAAATGCTCCGACAAAGCTTGCAAGAATAAGTGAATTGATACATGGTGAATCCCAGCCCTCACCGAGCAAAGATTTTGTACCGATTATAACCTTTATATACCCCTGTGTGAAAACCTCGGTAACCGCACCGGTTAAAAAATGTGCATCTCCAACAGCATTTACCTTAAGATAATCATTTTCATCCAGATTTCCCACCTTGGAAAATGTAATCTTTCCCGAGTCACCTACTGCTTCCAAAAGAGCATCCCTTGCTTCAGCAGGGATAATTACTATGGTTCCGCAAAGTACACCAAGTCTTATATTGTTCATGGACGCACTTTCACGTCTTAACTGTTCAAAAAATGGAATTACGCCAAGAGAGGTAACATCATCCTCCGTACCGATTGCCTTTTCATATTCCTTTCTTATAAAATCAGTAAGTATAAGCATACGAAGACTGTCCCCGAAGCCCTTATACTCCGAAGCTACAACCTCTTTTATACTCTTACATTTTCCCTTTGAGGTCATAAGAAGCTTTTCGATATTATCATTTATAACAAGACATACCTGTTTTTTCTCTATAAGACCTGCTCTTTTAAGCTCATTTTCAAGAGTTTCGATATAACCTTCTTCCGTCACATAAGCATCCGGATTATCATATATCAGATCCTGCAATATATTTTGAAGTTTAGCTTCATTATCGATATTTCTTTCATTTATCTCTTTGGAACGACCTGTATAGCTTCTTACTACCTGTATAAATGTATTGTCCGTTTTAAGCTTTTCCTGAAACTCCTTACTTCTTTCCTTAAACTTGTCTATCTCGGCTATCTCTTCCTCTGTCGGATAATTAAAATATACATAGTCCTGATGCGGACAGAGACTTCCTTCCTTAACAAGTTCAGGTATGGCGATTTCCTCATCGATTTCACCGCACATACTCATATATCTCTCCCAAAGTTCAGGGGTTGAATCATATGGTGGTGTCGCTGTAAGTGAAATGATTTTCGGTTCATCCAGTGATGACTTGAATTCCTCAAGAGCCTTCCACCACTCTGTCCTAAGGTGATGACATTCATCCAGACAAAGCACCTTTATACCGTTATTTTTCATCTCTGAAACAAGATCAAAGCCGACATAGTCGACCTCCTCGGAGTTATATTTTGACAATACCTCATCAAATGATAAGTCGCTGTCATCTGTATCGTTTTCTACGGAAGTCTTTTTTCCGCCTTTTGCTTTACCGCTTTGGGATGAGGTTTCATCCTCTCTTAAGATACCCTTGTAATGATTCATCGCACTATGAAGTGCCTGATATGTAGAAATAGTTATAACCTTTGGGGATTTTAAATCCTGTGATATATAATCAGAGGCATTAAGTCCGTCATTTAAAAATGCCTCTGCAATTCTTGCCTCCCATTGTTCTCTTATGGTAATGGATGGCGTAAGAATAAGCGCCGGTTCAGAAAGCCTTGCAATCAGTTCAATTCCAAGAGTTGTCTTACCCGAACCCGGTGCTGCCACTATATGAATTTTTCCATCATCAAGATATTTTTTTGAATGTTCCAGAACCCTAGCCTGATAGTTACGCCAGGTACCTTTAAATTTCATGATATTTGAATAGTTCATTTTATTCTCCCGAATTAACAATAAATCTTTATAATTAACCGAAAAAAGTATAATAAATCATTGTCCTATAATTTATCTGTTAAGATATGCTCTTAACTCATCCATATGCTTTTTTGTTTCTTCATATCCAACATAATATAGATGTCCAAGCTTTTCCATATCTCCCTCAAGTCTTCCGACATCATTTATAAAATCAGTTGGATAAATCACGTATATTCTTCCCTCATCATGAAGCTTTTCCATGTATGCACGCTGCTCATTTTCAAAACGATTTACATGTATAAGACCCTCTGCGAACTCAGGATATTTACGATAAAAGCGTCTTATTCTGTCTGCGTTTTTTTCGCTTTCATCCTTACGAAATCCCTTCGGTCTTGTAGATACAGCTACTATCTTGTCATAGCCCTCATCTATCGCCCACTGACATGGAATCTTGTCACCGCTTCCGCCATCCAAGTATTTTTCGCCTTCAACTATAACCGGTTTTGATACAAATGGCATGGATGCCGAAGCTCTTACCGCCTGAAATATATCAGGTGTCTTGCTAAGCTCAAAATATGCAGGCTTGCCATCCTTAAGAGCTGTCGCAACAGCAACAAATCTCTGCTTTTTGCTATTTACTCTTTCCATATCAAGAGGCTCAATCTCATTAAAGTCATTAAATACAAAATCAAAGCCGTATACGCCCTTGCTTTCTTTTATTGCCTTTAAACCTACATAACTTGGATTATGCCTATAAGTAAGATTGACACGTCCGCCTCTTCCTATCTGTCCTGCGACATAGTTCAATCCGTTTAATGCTCCGGCAGATACACCGATAACACTTTCAAAATTAAGGTCCTGATACATAAGATAATCAACAACCGCATTGGTAAATACACCTCTGAACGCACCACCCTCTAGTACAAGACATCCTTTGGTTATATTGTCACTTGCTTTTTTCTTGGGTATCTTATCTATCTTAGACCATACCTTTTTATTACGATTTTCATCTTTTATATCTGAATTTCCCATCCTGATGTCCTTTCATATAACTACTGAATTACCTTCTTAATAGCATCAAGAAGCTCTGAATACTCTTCAAAAGCAGGTAATTCAGGATAATCCTTCTTAATCTGCTCGGTACTCTTAAATAAAAAGCCTGCCTTACTTGCCTGAATCATGCCAAGGTCGTTAAAGCTGTCACCGCTTGCTATAGTCTCATAGCCTATGGACTGAAGCGCTTTAACAGTTGTAAGCTTGGACTTTTCGCATCTCATCTTATAACCGGTTATCTCTCCGCTTGGAGCAACCTCAAGTGAATTACAGAAAATTGTAGGCCAGCCAAGTTTTTCCATAAGAGGCTTTGCAAACTCTTCAAAGGTATCACTAAGTATTATAACCTGACACATGGAACGTAATTCATCAAGAAACTCTTTAGCACCCGGCATCGGATCAATCTTTGCAATTGTAGATTGAATTTCCTTTAATCCAAGTCCGTGTTCCTTAAGTATTCCGAGTCTTTCCTTCATCAATTTATCATAATCAGGCTCGTCCCTTGTGGTTCTTTTTAATTCAGGAATTCCGCTTTCCTCGGCAAATGCTATCCAAATTTCAGGGACTAAAACGCCTTCCATATCCAAACAAATAATGTACATTTTTTCTTCCTCCATATCATATAAATTTATCGTGTTTTATTATATACAAAATCAAAATCTAAATCAAGTGTATGTGTCGGATTACACGACAAGAGTGGTTGATATAGCTAACCAACAATTTGCTAAATCAAAGTACTCAAATTCTTTATAGGTGCTAAAAATCGAAAACTCACTTCGTTCAAACAGTTCGATTTTTTTAACGCACCTATTTCGAATTTTCGCTTTTGATTTAACGCAAATTGGGTTAAATGCTATATCAACCACTCTTGTCGTGTAATCCGCCATTCAAACTTATTATATTTCAACAGTTCATCAATCAGAATCATATCCGTGACGCACTCTTACCTTCTTCCACAGGATAAAATATGCCGACACAACCATAATTCCCGTGAAAATCCAGGATGCCGGATATACGTTCATCAGTGTTTCAAAAGTATGATTGTGTCTGAAAACCGTGTACATCCAGAGGATTCTAAAGCCTACCGTACCGAGCACTGTTAAAAGAGACGGAACAAGCTGGTAGCCGATGCTTCGTAATGCGGCAGCAGAAACCTCATATGTTGCTGTCAAAGCTTCGAGCGACATAACATGGAACATTCTTATAATCGCTATATCGATTACTGCTTCCTTGGTTGTATAAAGTCCGGCAAGAGGTCTTGCCCATATAGTAAATATTATACTCAAAAGTGCTGTAAATATCATGCCCTCAGCCATGGCAATTCTATATATCTTACTGCATCGCTTATAGTTTCCCGCGCCAAAATTCTGACTGGTATAAGTCACGGTAGTTTGGGCAAAGGCCGATGAGATATCATAGGTAAAGTATTCAAAGTTAAGAGCAACCGATGAAGCTGCCACCGTATCCTTACCGAGGTTATTGATACCCGACTGGATAAATATATTGGAAAGTGAAAATACCATGCCCTGGAGTCCCGCAGGAAGTCCAACCTTGATAATCTTTACAAGATACATTTTATCTATATGAAGCTTTTTAAAATCCAGATGTAAAAAATCATCATCCTTTACAAGCAGAACGATAATCAAAAAAGCCGCCAAAACATTGGATATAAGTGTGGCAAGTGCTACACCGGCAACATCCATCTTACAAGCAATTACAAATATCAGATTGAGAATTACATTTGTAATACCGGAGGCTATCATTATATATAGCGGATGCTTGGTATCTCCCTTGCTCCTTATAATAGCTGCGCCAAAGTTAAACAGCATTATAAACGGTATGCCGAGAAGATAAATCCTAAGATAAAGCTTGGCCATATCCATTACTTCTATTGGAGTATTGGTCAAAACCAGCATAGGCTTGGAAATGATAAGTCCTATACATGAAAGCAAAAGTCCACCGATTATCGCCATCATTATCGTTGTATGTACTGCCTTTTCAGCTTCTTTTTTGTTATCCTGCCCGATAAGATTGGCAACTATAACATTTGGTCCTGCCGATGAGCCTACTATAAGATTGACAAATATACCGACATTTGCAACATTTGCACCAACAGCAGCAAGTGCATCATCTCCTGCAAATCTTCCGACAACCGCAACATCTGCCGAGTTAAAAAGCTGCTGGAGTATACTACTTAAAGCAAGAGGAAGTGCAAATAATATCATCTTTCCGGCAAGACCTCCGTGTAGCATATCCTGACTGTTTGTACTTCTTCTGTTTTTCGTCTTGCTATCCTTACTTTCATTAGTTGTTTTATTTAATTCTTTTATATTGTTGTCTTCCGTGTCATTCATTATACGTTATCTCCGAATTCTAATTTGCAAAACATATATTAGCACCATTAAACCAAACATTCAATTTCAAACATTTATAAAATCCAAAAAATATGTATATTAATTACATTTTATATAGCATGTAAATGATTTCGGGGCTGTCACACTAAATGCGACAGCCCCTTACCAATTCCGTTTCTTTTATACCACGTTTTCTATTACAAATATTTTTTTAGCCTAAACTCCGTCTGCTCCCCAATCTTTTCACTCACAAGCTCAAATAAATTGTCGCTTGTTGCAAATAAATTCTTTGGATTTCTTCCTATAATCAAATACTGATTCTTATCATCTAGTGAAATATACTTTCGTGCATCATCATCCAACAATATATCAGCATTATCAATCACTATAAGTTTTCCTTTTTCACCGGCAATAAATTTCTTAATGTCCTTTTGATAATCCTGATAATTAATACAAACGATATCCGGATTCACCGCCATGCATTCTCTCATAAATGAAAAAGAAGCAGTTTTTCCGGTTGCCGATGAACCGGTAAGAATCGTAATATTATTTGTAAAATCAAAATTAAGTACATAAGAGGTATGAACCATTGAAAAATGTTCCATAACAATCGGCTTACTCTTCATTATTCCACCACTCCTTCAATTCTTCATAATCCGTAATTACTCTAATTCCTCTTTTATCTGATATATTGACCTCCCTCATGCCAAAAGGTATTACTGCATAATCACTATATACCGCTCCGGTCTTTAATCCATACAACACTTCCAAAGCATTATCTCCACATTCCTTCAGGCAAAAAACCTTATCCGGAAAATATAACACATTCAACACAGTTTTACAGCCTGTTGATAAACAATCTATATCCAGAGTAACACCATTAAACTTTGATTCCATTTTATATTTTCCAATCAGTTTAGAAGCATCAATTTTTTCAACAATCACACTTGCCCTATCATCTATACGTGATACTGTCTTTTGGTTAAAAAAAACATCATTAAGCTCCACATATTCTTTGTCTCTCGGTATATCTTTCTTGTCTTTGAATATTGTAATCATGCCAATACCTCCAATCCTATATTATCAAATTCTCTACATAATGATGTTCCGAAATAAATACACTTCATTTTATCCTTTAGTGTAAGCCTTGTTTGATCCAATCCACATATATCATCTGCTTGTCTATCTGACCACTCGCAACAATTCTGTCTCCAACATTCACCCAATTCGCCCTTTGAAACCTCAAAACCTGTGTTTCTGGTAAGATCAAATAATAGCTTTGCCGATAATTGCTCAATATTGTGACTATTCAAATTACTGTCATAATCCATTATTTCCTTTATTACTTTATAATTCATCTCACCCGATTTGATAATGCTAACCAGTTTTTCCCTTGCAACAATAGCACCCGCACGTTTTTCTCTGAATTCATCTTCAGGTGCGTAAATCCAATCGAGCAAATTATCAAATTCCAATAATGTATATTCAAAACATATTAGATTCAACAAAAATACGTTTTCTCTTACACTGGCTGCTTCTTTCATAATTTTCTGTTCCATATAAATCTGCACATTATCAAAGGAATTATCTAAAGCAATAATATATCTGTTCTCTTTATCTGTTAATCCCTTGACTGCTTTTACCAATTCTCGGTTATTCGTTTTACTTTCCACAATCACTTCCGGACATATTTCGTGCATAAATGTTGTCCAAAATTTGTAGCTTGCTTTTCCAATACGGTCTTCTATCCATAAATATGTCTTCGCTGACATCTGTACACCCACTTTCGTTATTAACATAAAAATATAGTCATTAACGACCATCTCATAACAAACTCAACTGTCAGTTCAGTTACAGAGAGCCTCCTCTCACATTAGTAGCGTGTTATAAAAACTTTTATTCATACTACCACAAGAACAGCGGTTTTACAATGTAAAATCCCTCTCAAAAGAAAAAGATTCTGAAAAATCAGAATCTTTTCTTATAACTGTTTTCTGCTCATATTTAAACTCTCCGCAGTGGAGAAATCAGGAGTTGCACCTGATTACTAATATTATATCAACTACTTCATCAAGTATCTTTTACTTTACTCCATACCAGCCTATTCCTTCGCCTCTCCAACCAAGACCTACAAGCCAGTCGTTTTCTTTCTTGCTTACGGTAAAGTTGTGTGCTCCGGACTTTGCGTTAGGATTATACTGTCTGTATAAAGGTACAGTTTCGGCATCATCTGAATACCAGCCTATACCTTCATATATCCAGCCTAAACTTACAAGGTTATCCCTTTCTTTTATACTCAATGTATATTGATGATCACCTGCATTTTTATTGTAAAGTCTGTATACCGGTGTGTTGGATTTAACCGGTGCCTTCCAGCCTATACCCTCATATCTCCAACCTAATTTTACAAGTTTATCTTTTTCAGCAACATTTGCAGTGTAGAAATGCTCTCCGCTGTTTGGATTGTAGATACGATACATATTTACAGTCTCAACAACCGATGTCTCCGGAGCTTTTTCTTCTTCTATAACAACTTCTATGCACACAGGTTTTGTATCCGTATGATTATCATCTCCTACCACTTTGTACCAAACATAGTAGGTTCCGGCTTCGGTGGCTGTAGGGATGGATGTGGTATCAAAGGTATATGCCGCATCATCCGGTTCCTGATTTTCTGAAGTTACAGCAAATTTCAGTGTACCACCTGTCGTTTCACCTGTGACAGTCACAAGAGGTTTCTCTTTTCCATCATAAGTTATGTTGTTTGCACTGACAGTCGCAGAGGCAGCTTCTGCCTTGTTCACCGTCAGTAATACAGTCATGGTCACAGTGTGAGTCTGCGCATCATAGCCATCAACACCGGTGTAATCGTAGTTATCGTCATCTACAGTAAGCACCGCCTGATAGCCCTCGTTATCCACTGTTGGCACGATGGTCTTGTCCGTCCACTCCCAGCCGTCAGGTAAAGTCACATCTGCCAGTTTCTTCGCCGGGTCATAGGTCACGGCATCCAGAGTTGGCGTAACCACATCGGGTGCATTTCCCTTTGTAATCGTAAAGGTAAGCGTCTTTTCTGCTTCCTCACTGTCAGTCCACTTGTAGTTCGCAGTGTCGGTCAGTGTCAGAACCACATTGTAATCACCGATACTCGTACCACCTTCATTGGCGGTAACAGTATACAGATTGCTTGCAGGCACCGTCGCTTTCTGATTTTGTGCGTTGTAGGCCTTACTTGCAATCGTAGGTGCGGTCACTTCCGCCTTATTCACCGTCAGTTTCACGGTCTTAGTCACCGTGTGGGTCTGCGAGTCATAGCCCTCAACGCTAGTATAATCGTAGTTGGTATCATCCACAGTAAACGCCGCTTCATATCCGTTGTTGTCAACGGTTGGCACGGTTGTCTCGTCCGTCCACTTCCAGCCGTTAGGTAAAGTTATGTCCGCCAGCTTCTTCGATGTGTCGTAGGTCACAGCATCAAGTGTCGGAGTAGTCACATCAGGTGCATTGGCTTTGTTCACCGTCAGTGGCACAGTCATGGTCACAGTGTGAGACTGCGCATCGTAGCCATCAACATCGGTGTAATCGTAGTTGTCGTCATCCACAGTAAGCACCGCCTGATAGCTCTCTTTATCCACTGTTGGCACGATGGTTGCATCTTTCCACTCCCAATCGTCAGGTAAATTTACATCCTCTAACTTTTTCGCCGGATCATAGGTAACAGCATCAAGTGTCGGTGTAACCACTTCTGATATGGTTGCCCTTGTAATCGTAAATGTCAGCGTCTTTGCCGCCTCATCGCTGTCCGTCCACTTGTAGTTGTCAGGGTCGGTCAGCGTCAGAACTACATCATAGCTGCCAGCTTTTGTTCCGCCAGCGTTTGTCGTCACTTCGTACAGAGTGCTGTTTTCTACGGTTGCTGTCTGCTCCTGCTTATTATAGGTCTTGCTCTCAATCGTAGGTGCAGTCACTTCTGCCTTGTTTACAATCAGTGTCACTGTACGTGCCACCTTGTGAGTCTGGTCGTTATAACCCTCCACGTTGGTATAATCGTAGTTGGTGTCGTCAGGCACTATGTACTCTGCCGCATAGCCGTTGTTGCCCACGGTCGGCAGGGTGTTTTTATTTGTCCAAGCCCATCCTTCTGGCAGTTCCACGCTCTCCAGCTTCTTCGACGGATCATAGGTCACGGCTGCCGGGGTCGGCGTGTTCACAGTAGGTGCGTCTGCCTGTGTGATCGTAAATTTCCAGTCATTGCTGTGAAGAACATTAGAAACTTCGCTGTAGTTATCGCCATCTCCTACCGAAATTCCCACATAGTAAGTGCCGACATTGGTCGGATAATCAACCTTATCAGTGCACTCTGCGTCGCTGTAATAAGCCACTGTTATGTCTCCCATACCTTCCACGTCAAAGGCAGGGTCGACCGTCGCAGTCTTTTCACTGCCGTTATAGCTCAAATCAGACGGCTCATTATAGGCAAAGTCTCCCACTCCTGGGGTCGCCTTCTCAATGGTAAATTTCCAGCTATCGCTCTTGATCAGCGTACTTACAGCTTTGAAGTTGCTGCCTTCCTCCACGGTGACGCCCACATAGTAGGTTCCGGCATTGATAGGACAATCAACCTCATTATTGCACTCTGCGTCGCTGTAATAAGCCACTGTTATGTTGCCCATACCAATCACGCCAGTGTCGGAGATAACTGTCGCATTCTTTTCGTCGCCGTCATAAGTCAGCTCATCCGGCGCTGTATAGTTGAAGTTGTCGACAGCAGGTGTTGCCTTGTCGACCGTATAGCTCACGCTGGCCGTCTTCGCATCGTCGCCCTCGCCCACGGTTACACTGGCGATATATGCGCCCGCATCTATAGGCGTGCCTTCAAATGCTGCGTTGTCCTTGGTGTAGGTAATGTTATATGTGCCAGGGAATGCTGTGGTGTTGAAATTGTCGTTCAGCGTCGCGGCGAAAGTCTTTGTTCCATCATAGACGAGCTCACCGGTCGGTGCGCTTACAGTCAGCGTCAGACCTTCGTTGATGTCACAGCCTTCCGCCGTACAGGTGGCTGTGATGGTCACGCCGTCTTCAACGGCATAGATGAAGTTGTGTTCGTGGCTTGACAGTTTCAGCTCGTCGCCGTCCGGCACTACGGAATAGGCGGTATCGTCGCTGATAAAGTTCGCCGCGTAGTCTTTCGCCTTGCCGCCTTCGGTGAACACGCCGGGGCTCGCCATGGTCACGCCGATCTGTGCAGAGTCAGACAGCGCGCTGGTGATGGTGATTTTTTTACTGTAAGTCCCGGAGCCAAACAATTCGACGTTGTTCTTCTCCGCGCCCTTCAGGTTTCCCGTGATGCTTGCGCTACCGGAAGGCTTGAACGATATGCAAGAACCGTTGACAAAGACGCCTCCGCCATTCGTGCTTGCGCGGTTGCGGGTGATCGTGCCGCCGGTCATGGTAAACGTGGCGACGCCGACATATACGCCGCCGCCCTGACCGTCACCGCTGGCATGGCTTGCGGTGTTACCGATAATGGTTCCGCCTTCCATGGTGAAAGTCCCGTTGGCAAATACGCCGCCGCCTTTTGTGGTGCCGCTGACGGAATACCCCAGACCACCAGTGAGATAACCGCCGGTCACCTCGACGCAGGTGTCGCCCGGTGTTACGCTGTCCGCGACGCTGACGCCGCGTCCGTTTTCGTCCAGCGTGATATAGTGTGTGCGGTTTGGCTCGCTGTCTGTCAGCTTCAGGTTCCCATCGTCTGTGATAAATATCACGGAGCAATATGTATCGGTTCCCTCGCCGGAATAGCGAATACCGTATCCGTTGAGATCCAGGATCATGGAACTGCTGTAAGCACCCTTGTTAACGATGATGCCGCTGCTCGTTGTCACGTCCGCAAGCAGCTTGAGGGTTGCGCCGACGCCTGCGTTTTTCCACGCGGTCACAGCTTCAGCAAAATCGGTATACTCTGTTGCCGTGCCGCCGCTGGGCGTTACACTGGCGACGGGGTCGGGTGCCGTCGGAAACTGTACCTTCTTATAAGTTAAATTCTGATTACTGTTGACCGCAATCGCCGCCTTGCCCTCGGTGCCCGCCACATTCGTCCAACCGGTGCCGGCGATTTCATTGTTAACGGTGCCGCCGATGGCGTAATTATATTGGTCACTACCGCCGACTGCCGTAACAGTACTGCCACTTTTAATCGTTATGTTGTTCGCCTGTATTCCGTAACTTCCGCCGGTGGCGTCCACAGTGCCGCCTTCGATCGTCATAGTGCCATAGTCGAATATACCTTGACCGGTGCCGCCGGTGGCGGTCACAGTAGCTCCCGTTATGCTACCATTGCCATTGATGCGGATGCCTTGGTATGCGCCGGTGGCGGTCACGGTACCTCCGGTGACTGTTAGACCGTCATATCCGCAAATACCAACACCATAATAGCTTGTACTTTTAGCATCCAACCTACCGCTGCCTTGGATGGTCAGATTTCCCGAAACATATACGCCGTATGAGGCTTCGATGCTATTTGTATTTTCAATAGTGTTCGTGCCGGATAGTGCTATCGTCAAATCCTGATTCGCGTAAATCGCGGCGGACGTGTAAGCATTCCACGCATACCCCGTGTCGATGTAGCTGTAGTCGCTCAGCGTCAGGATGTTATGTTCAGCGTCATAGCTCGCCGTACCGGATTTGGTTCCGTTCGCTGCAGGAATGTCGCTTGCATTCGCACTCGTTACCTGTGTGCCACCGACCCATAGGAGGTATTCGGTAACAGGCTCAGGCAACGCAAAGGTTTTCGTTGCAGAATCAAACTCAACTTGGCTTAAATCAAGCTTTAGGGCGGGACGAACGCCAAGCACCATCATGTCGGCCTGCGCCAAATTTTCGTAGACGGTACCTTTATACACGACCGATGCAACCAAAAGATTCGTTGGTCCCCCGTAACTCGACATATCTTGATATTCGCAGGTACGGAGCCACCACGCGTCAGTCTCAATGTCAAAGGATAAATTCCGAACATTATCCGAAAGCCCATTTGCTTCTTCTGTGCTTAAAAGATACAGCTTCGCATCCTCTATCGCATCCTTCACATCTTCAAATGCACCATTCGTATCTGTCAGGCTATCAAGATATGTTTTTATATCAGAGTCTTCATATGATTGATTATTTGAATCAAATTTCATTGTGCCAAAGCTGGTATCTGCTGCGAGCAGTGTTACCGTTCCTGCATCTGCTGCTGTTGAGTTGTCCGCAATAATATACCAAGGTTTTCCGTTGAAGGTCACCTGGGTTGTAGTATTCACAAGACTTGCATAGGGATTACCATCCCATGTCTCCGCATACGCCGTCAAACTCATCCCCGGCATCAGATCCGGCATCAGCGAAAGCACCAGTGCAAAGCTTAATAGGATGCCTAAAAATCGTTTCATCTTATTTTTCATAAGCTTGTTTTCTCCTTTAGTTTTATTTGCGGCTGTTATGGTTGCCGCATATTATAGTATATGTACTTGCGTATAAGCTACGAATTGCTCCATGCTTCTCACTCCCGCAATTCTGCGGGCATTCGCATTCCGCACCACTGTGCTACATGCTCATGTCCGTTGCCTTGTCAAATGTCCGCATGCCCTTATATGCAAGCACATCGTGCATGCGGCCGCTTGACAAGAGCTTATACGCACAAACCGCCGAACCTGGCAGGGTATGATACCTCAAAGGCTCTAATGCCTCAAAAGGTATACTTACCCCGTCAAGTCCGACGGTTATCCATCACGAATGTAATATGCAATTTCAAACGCCTCACTGCAGCAAGTCGCTAAAAGGGCGCAGTTAATCCTGAACTGAACT
>JAFVBE010000046.1 GCA_017480195.1 Lachnospiraceae bacterium | reverse complement strand
GGGGCAACTTTCAAAAAAGTTGCCCCTAACCCCCGTCCCTGTGGGCGACCTAACCCCCGTCCCTGTGGGCGAAAATTCTTATATGGGTGCAGAATTTTTTTGTTCTATTATAATGTGGTAAATTTAATTCAGATATGATAAAATATATAAGATATTTTATGCACTTGGGAGGTGTTAAAGAATGGTTAAGCATATTATACTCTGGCAGTTAAAGGACGAGCTTTCAGAGGAAGAAAAAATAAGTGTTAAAAAGGAAATCAAGGATGGATTAGAAGGACTTAAGGGAAAGATATCAGGTCTGATTGATATTAAGGTAAATATTGATGGCTTGGAAAGCTCCAATGCAGACCTTATGCTCGACTCGAGCTTTGAGGATGAAAATTCATTAAAAGGATATGCTGTTCATCCTGAACATGTGGCGGTCGCAGATGGCAAGGTAAGACCATTTACAAAAGCAAGAGTGTGTATGGATTATGAGGTGTAGGATGAATTAAGCAGAAGCTGCTTAGATGTATTGGCGAAGGAAGATGTGGAATGAAAGAAAATAAAAATGCAAAAATATTAAATCAATTCTTAAGACCTATATTGCTTGTAATGGGGATATTGGCAATTACAATATTGTGTGTGCTTGGTATTACATCATACAGGGCTTTTCAAAATCAAATCAGGAAGGACAGTCAGGCAGAGAGTGAATTAATTGCCAAGAATGTGTCTGCGTTTATGTCTGAGGCATATGCATTGTCAGAGGAGCTTGCGAATTCTCCTGACATACTTACTATGGAAACTGACATTCAGACTCCTATATTGGAGGATTGCGTAAGCAGAAATGATTATCTTGAGCTTCTTTATATTCAGGATACTACAGGAATGCAGACCGGACGCTCAAGCGGAGAGTTGGCGGACAGGAGCACAAGATGGTGGTTTCAGCAGGTAATGGCAGACAAGCAGCCTTTTGTATCAAAATCATATTATTCGGTAAATACGGGAATGCCTTGTGCCTCAGTATTTTTTCCTATGTATGATGACGGTAACTTCATAGGCGTTTTTGCAACGGATATAAAGCTTGATTACCTTGTATCTATGGTAAATGAGTATTCCGATGATGATAGTGAAAAAATAGTATTTATAATAGATGGTGAAGGCAATGTGGTTGCTCATCCTGATGCTACTTATATTGAAGAATTATATAACTATGTTACATATACGAAGACAGTATCTGTCAAGGACTCTAACGGAAATGCCAAAACAGATGAGGATGGTAATATACTTACACAGGAAGAGAATATAAATGAGACGGAATCATTTAAAAATATGATTAATGATGTTATGTCGGGCAAAAGTGGAAATGACATAATTAAAATGGAGGATGGTAAATACTACGCATCATATTCGCCGATTGCTTTAGACGGATATTCTGATCAATGGTCAGTAGTTACTTTACAGAGAAGGTCAAAGCTTATGATGCCGATATATGTTGTGGTTTTGATAGCACTTATAATCACTGCATTGGCATTAGTTGCAGCAGCATTTATAGTGAACAGAATTGCTAAAAAGGTTACTAATCCTATAGTTGATATAACCGGTATAATAGGTGCTGCCTCGGAAGGAGATTTCTCAATAAAGGCAGACACAGATAATGATACAGAGGTCGGGGTGCTCGCAGAAAGCTTCAATGTGCTTACTGATAAGGTATCACGTGTACTAAATGAAACCGTATCACTTCTGCACGATGTGCATGGCAGCGCAAGCAGATTATCAGATATATCCAAAGAATCCGATAGTGTAGTGGCAGATATGGAGAGCATATCGGAAGGCGCAGTCACACAGTCTGATGATACACGCAAGGTTGTTGACCTTACGGAGCAGTTGAGGGAATGCCACGAACAGCTTCATGAGATGAGTAAAGTCCTGGTACACGGAGTTCAATCGACGAAGGAATTAAGTGATACGGGCATAAGAAATGTTAATGAGCTCAAATCAAAGAGTGAGGCGAGTCTTGTGGCTGTTCAATCATCTTATGAGAAGGTTATGGAACTCAGCAAATCATCCGAGCAGATTGGTAAGATAGTACAGGAGATAAATGATATATCAAGTGAGACAAGTCTTCTGTCATTAAATGCGTCGATTGAGGCTGCAAGAGCGGGTGAGCAGGGACGAGGCTTTGCAGTAGTTGCCGAGCAGATTTCGTCTCTGGCAGACAATTCGGCGGTGGCAACTGAGAATATCGAGGGTATAGTATCAGATATACAGAAGCAGATATCAGATATAGTTGTAGAGATAGATTATATCAAGGATTTATTCCAGGATGAGATACTGTCTATGAGCAATGTAGAGGAATCGTTTGCACATTTCCATAAATCTTCACAGGAGTCATGGAAAGCAGTAGAGCAGGTAGAAGCATTGATAGATACAGCCGATAATGTAAATGAGGAGGTTGTATCCTCTGTAGACAATATCTATGAGATTTCCAAGAAGACGGAGAAGGATGCAAGGCAGGCTGCTATACATATAAAGGAGCAGAAGGAAGCCATATATGAGATAGCAGATAAGGTTGAGCATATGAATGCTGCATCTGAAATGATAGAAAATGAAATGTCCAAATTTACATTGGATTAAAAAAGGGAGTATGGGCGATGTCACAGGAACAGATAAAGCCGACAGATAACATAGAGATTACTATAGAAGAGATGGCTGATTTACCTGAGGGAACTTATACTCTGATTGATATACGCGACGATATATCATATAGCTATGGCACTATGCCGGAGGCTGTGAGCTGTCCTGATATATTTAAAAATGCTGTAGATGGTGCACTTCCTAAGGATAAAAAGCTGATACTCCTTTGCATGCATGGTACACAAAGTGCTGATGCGGCATATGAATTAAGGAATATAGGGTATGAAGCATATAGCTTAAAAGACGGTTATGGCGCATGGCTAAGGAAGTCCTTGAGTAATACGGACAGAAGCTCAGAGATAGAAAGCTCGATAATGAAGAACCGAAGATTTAGGGAGAGTCTGTTCAGCAGATTTACCAAAGCTATCAAGACATATGAGCTTGTTGAGGAAGGCGATAGGATTGCCGTATGTATATCAGGCGGTAAGGATTCCATGCTTATGGCGAAATTATTTCAGGAATTAAAACGCCATAAGAAATTTTCCTTTGAACTTGTATTCCTTGTTATGGATCCGGGATACAATGAGCTTAACCGCCTTATAATCGAGAGTAATGCAGCATCGCTTGGAATTCCGATTACAATATTTGAGACTACGATATTCGATGCAGTGTATGATATAGAAAAATCACCTTGTTATCTCTGTGCGAGAATGCGAAGAGGACATCTGTACAGCAAGGCGAAGGAGCTTGGCTGTAACAAGATTGCATTGGGGCATCACTATGATGATGTCATAGAGACTATTCTTATGGGAATGCTGTGGGGCGCTCAGGTTCAGACTATGATGCCTAAACTGCACAGCACGAACTTTGAAGGGATGGAACTTATTCGCCCTATGTATCTTATTCGCGAGGATGATATAAAGGCATGGAGAGATTATAATAATCTACATTTTATACAGTGTGCATGTCATTTTACGGATACCTGCAGCTCATGTAGAGATGACGGAGTATCGGTGTCCAAGCGTATGGAGACAAAGAAGCTGATAGCTAAGTTGAAAGAAACTAATCCGTTTGTAGAGACAAATATATTTAACAGTGTAAAAAATGTTAGTCTTGATACGCTTATAGCTTATAAAAAGGATGGGATAGTTCATAACTTCCTTGATGATTATTAAATGATTAAAATATCTGCTTTATATGAGCTTTATATGCATCTGTAAGGCAGATAAAATTTATTACGGAGTATTTGATATGAATAATACTGTGCTTAAAGATGCGGACATAAGGGAGCCGCTTTTTGACTTTCTTGAGGAAAGCTATGGTAAGGTCAGGATAATCGAAGAAAAGACTATGGGCACATCAAGGGCTGATGTAGTTATGGTAACGGAGACTGCTCTATATGGTATTGAGATAAAAAGCGATGCTGATTCTTATACGAGGCTGGAGGGGCAGGTTAAGGACTACGACAGATATTATGACTACAATATCGCGGTGGTCGGCACAAGCCACGCTCTGCATATCAGAGAGCATATACCGTCTTACTGGGGCGTGATAACGGTTGAGCGTATTGATAACGGGCTTGATTTTTATATACTTCGTAAGCCTGAGAAAAATCCTAAGCTAAATCCCAAGAGAAAGCTGCAGATATTATGGAGACCTGAGCTTGCGCATATACAGGAGATTAATCTGATGCCCAAATATAAGGACAAGGGCAAGGATTTTGTAATTAATAAAATAATTGAAAGAACGAATTACCCGGAGGATAAAAAGGGCAGAATCGAAATAGATGAATTATACAGACAGATAAGCGATGTGCTTTTTGAACGGGATTATAACACTGTAGAAGAAACACTTAAGGAGTATAGAAAAGGCGAGCTTCAGAAGAAGCTGGAGGCGGAGACTGACCCGCAGAAAAAGCTTGAACTTATGGTTGAGCAGGCTTCTAAGGGAAGAATAATTACTCAAAAAGGTTTCAAAAAAAGGCGAAGACGAAAGTATTAATTTTGTTTACATTTGGCAATACAATGGGTATAATAAGGGAAGGTTCAAGCATACTTTTGTTGATTTAAGAGACAAGAGAATAGTTGTTTGATAACTAAAAAAACAAGAAAAGGAGAATTAAAATGGATATCAAAAAGAAGGTTGATGATGTACTCGAGAAGACAGACATTGATGACAAAATTAAGGCAAATGCAGGCAAGGTAAAGGAAAAGGCTAAGGACATACTTGATAAGACAGACATTGATGACAAAATTAAGGATAAGGTTGGCGATATCAAGGATAAGGTTGAGAGCAAGATTAAGAAATAAAGATAAATATTAAACAAGGTGCATCTGTAAATGATTTTTGTACCGACCCCCAATTGTTAGACCAAAAAATTAACAATTGGAGGTCGGTACATTTATCGGTGCACCTTTTATATTCATTATAAATGAGGTATTATGCATTATATATAAAGCAGCATAATAATAATTGAAATAATTACCGAGTTATTATATAATTCATACAGTAAAATCTTGTGCTTTGGAGGAGTTATGGAGAAAATCAAAGAATTACTCAATGATAAGAAAATATTTGCGTTAGAAAATATGTTTTTGATTTTAGCATTAATATTCGGACTTGCTATAACCTTCATTGGCACGCCTTTACAGGAATGTGATGGCTGGGAGCATTTTATAAGAAGCGTAGATGTATCGTATGGAAATCTTCTTGCACCGGTTGTGATATTGAACCATGATGGAGGACAGGCAGTTGTTCCTGAGAATTTTGGAGAAGTAACATTTAATATAACTAAGCCGGAGACAGATGAGGGAATAGAGTTTAGAAATATATTAAAGTCCATAAAACCGTCCAAAAAAAGCATGAAAATGATATTTTATGCAGGTACGATGTCTGTATTTTATTATCCTCAGGCGTTGGGAATCTTTATTGGAAGACTGTTTGGACTAAGCTTCTATGGTTGGGTAACATGCGGTCGTCTGTTTAATCTGCTTGTTTATATTATATTGTCATATTTTGCTATTAAGCTGACTCCAATTTTAAAAAATGCCATGATAGTAATTGCACTATTGCCTATGTCGTTGTATCAGGCGGCATCATTTTCGCCGGATTCAATGCTTAACGGACTATGCTTTTTGTTTGTATCACTTGTGTTTTACTATGCTTATGGAAAGAAACAGGAGATAAGCACAAAGGATGTTTTAAAGCTTGGTTTTATATTAGGTTTTATTCTCTTGTGTAAATATGTATATGCAGCACTTGGACTTTTGGTATTTCTAATCCCGAAAGAAAAATTTGGAGACAAAAAGGAGTATATAAAAAAGTTTTTAATAGGTATAATACCTATTATAATTTTGGGATTTATAGCCGGATATGCGGCTTTTTCCGCTGTTACATCGGGAGGAGAAGCAGCGAAGGAGCGTATTGCTGAAGGCGTTGCAAGTATGACGCCGTTTCAGTTCCTGCTTGATAATCCGGTGAATGTTATAAGATTGCTTATTTCTTCGTTTTTGCATAAGCTTTCTGATTTCATACTTTGGTTGGATGTGTTGGGCTCACTTAATTATCCTTTGGGACCACTTATATATATTGTCCCAATGTTTATATTTTATGTATTTGGAAGTGAGGTTTATGAGCCGCATATTCATATAGATGTTAAGGATAAATTAATAGCAATAATAGCAGTTTTCATTATATATGCAGGAATAGTAATTGGTATTTATATAGGTGATACAACAGTTAATTATGCCGGTAATTATATTGTGCAGGGGGTACAGGGAAGATATTTCATAGCAGCGCTTCCGGCAATTGCCTTTGCTTTTGCACCAAGAAAAAGAACAAGTGAAAATAAGTATTTTTCATATAAGTTATTGTTGTGTGAATTTTTAATACTTTGTATAATGACTTATTTTCTTAAGGTGAATTGTTTATAATTTTTAAGAGGTTTTAATTATGAGATTTTCGATAGTTGTAGTTACTTACAACCCTGACAAATATAAGCTTAGACTTACCCTCAAATCAATATTGGAGCAGTCCTATAAGGATTATGAGATTGTGGTTTCTGATGATGGCTCTGAGGAAAATCATTTTGAATATATAGAACAGATTTTTGATGAGTATAATTTTAATGATTATGTACTTGTACCACACAAGAAAAATCAGGGAACCGTGAAAAATCTCATATCCGCAATGGAGTATGCAAAGGGTGAATATATAAGGGATTTTGGACCCGGAGATATGTTTTATTCCAAGGATACATTGTATCAGATGTACAGATTTCTTGAGAGACAAAGTTGTGATTTTTGCTTCGGACTTATTCAGGGATATCAGATAAAAAATAAAGAATTACTTAAATCAAATTTCTGTCATCCTTTTGATATTCAGGCATATAGAAAAAAAGATACCAATGATAGAAAAATCAGAAATCTCATTTTATATGGTGATAATCTATCAGGTGCAGCAATATGTGTAAGGAGAAATGTCTATAAAAACTATTTGATTAAAATTTGTGAGTATGTTAAATACGAGGAAGATATTTTCGCCGGACTTGCCGCATTGGATGGGATAGATATCAAATTGTTCGACAGATATATGGTATGGTATGAGATGAACATAGGAGTATCAACAGGTAAAGACAGTGGATTTTCCAAACTGTTGAGTCAGGATGTAAATAATTTTTTTGAAATGTTATTTAAGCTTTATCCTGATAACAAATATGTAAAAAAAAGAAAGAGAGTAGCACCTCTTTTTGCAATAAATAATCTATATATAAGAACATTGCTAAGGGTATTTGTTAATCCGGGCGAAATACCTTATATTTTGATTGCATTTATTGAGAGGGGACTGGGGATGCATAAGGATAAAAAAAGCGGAGCAGGATTTATGGATGAAAGGACTTTTTGGGAGGAATCTTAGATGGATATAAAAAAATATGAATTCCAAATACATGGTGATGACAGGGGGCAGCTTGTGGCGCTTGAAGAGATGAAGGATATACCCTTTGAGATTAAGAGAGTGTATTATATGTATGATACAATAGAGGGAGTAAGACGCGGCTTTCATGCACATAAATGTCTGGAACAGATTTTAATATGTATACATGGTTCGTGTAAGGTACTTATGGACGATGGAGATGAGAAGGCTGAGGTTTTGCTCGATAAGCCTTATGAGGGACTTTATATATCCAATGCCATTTGGAGAGAGATGTTTGATTTCTCTCCTGACGCAGTGCTTATGGTGCTTGCTTCAGAGTATTATGATGAGGCGGATTACATAAGAGATTATAAAGCTTTTAGGAAATATATAGGAAAAGAAGATTAGCATCTGATTAAGGAGAATATAAGAATATGAACATACCGTTTGTGTCATTTGAAGCTATGCACAGTGAGATTGAGGATAAAATGCTTGCCGCATTTAAGAAAGTGTATGAGAAGAATTGGTTCATACAGGGATGCGAGGTTGAAGAGTTTGAACAGGAATTTGCCGATTATTGCGGAGCGAAGTATTGTGTGGGCTGCGGCAATGGTTTGGACGCGCTTTTCCTCATTCTTAAAGCCTATGGTATTGGTGAGGAGGATGAGGTCATAGTTCCGTCCAATACCTATATTGCCACAGCGCTGGCGGTATCATACACGGGTGCTAAACCGGTGTTTGTTGAACCAAAGATAGAATATTTCAATATTAATCCGGCTCTTATAGAAGCTGCCATAACTGATAAGACCAAGGCTATTATGGCAGTTCATCTGTATGGACAGCCGGCTGAGATGTATGAGATAAAGGCTATTGCACAAAGGTATAATTTAAAGGTTATAGAAGACTCGGCTCAGTCACATGGCGCTACATATAAGGGAATTAAGACGGGTAATCTTGGTGATGCGGCAGGATTTAGCTTTTATCCGGGCAAAAATTTGGGAGCGTTAGGTGATGGTGGCGCGATTGTAACGAATGATAAGGAGCTTGCAGATAAGTGCCGTGCACTCGGCAATTACGGTTCAGATTATAAATATCATCACATCTATAAGGGAAATAATTCAAGACTTGATGAGATACAGGCTGCTTTTTTGAGGATTAAGCTGAGAGAGCTTGACAGATGGAATAAAAGAAGAAATGAGATTGCAAACCGCTATATAAATGAGATTAATAATGATGCTGTAGCACTTCCGGTTACTGCCGCTGATATGACACATGTGTATCACATATTTGGCATACGCTGTGACAGACGCGATAATCTTGAAAAATACCTAAACGATAAGGGTATAGGGACTAATAAGCATTATCCTATCCCTATGCATCTGCAAGGTGCGTATGCAGACCTTAATATAGAAAAAGGCACATATCCGATTGCTGAGACGATATCAAGCACTGAGCTTAGCATACCTATGTATTATGGTATGACAGCGGATGAGGTATCTTATGTGATAGATGTTATTAATGCATGGAATTAAAATGTAGATATAGTGACAATTCTTTAGATTAAGAGGGATAAATAATGTTTAGATTTGAATATTTTGATGAGTCAAAGGAAAAAGAATGGGATGATTTTATAGAAGGAAGGTCCATCAATGGTACATTTCTTCAGAGCAGAAGATTTTTTAATTATCATCCTAAGGATAGATTTAAGGATGTTTCTCTTATTATTTACAATGAGAAAAATAATATAGCAGCGCTTTGTCCTGCATGTGAGATTGAGGATGATGGGAAAAGAACTTTTTACTCACACAAGGGAAGTACATTTGGCGGTATAATAATAGATAAAAAACATTATAATGCAAGGTATGTTACAGCTATGGTTTCAGAAATGAAAGATTTTTTAAAGTCAGAGGGGTATGAGAAGGCTTATTTGAAGCAGACTTCTGATGTTTTTTCCATGGCTGAGAGTGATTTGTTCCAGTATGTTTTTTGTAATGCGGGATTTAAGGAATACAAGGAACTTAGCACATATGTAGACTACTCAACATATAAGGAAGATGTAATATCTAATCTTGCACAAGGTAAAAGGACTAACGTGCATAATTGTATAAAAGAAGGTCTTGTGGTTAAGCCTCTTACAAAGGATGATGAGGTGGCTTTGTTCTATGATATACTTTGTGAGAATCTTGAAAAGTATGATACAAAACCGGTTCATACATTAGAGGAGCTTTTGGAATTCAAAAATTCCAGATTTGTAAACGAATGTGAATTTTTTGGAGTATACAAGGATGATGAAATGCTCGCCGGCTCAATGATGTTTTATTTTACAAAAGCATCATGCGCACATACACAGTATCTGGCAGCAAGACAGGCATATAATAAGCTTAGCCCTATGACATTTATGTATTATTCTATGATTACTATGATGAAGGACAAAGGATATGCAAGGATATCTTGGGGAACTGCTACAGAGGATATGGGAAGATATCTGAATATGGGATTAATTACCAGCAAGGAAGATTTTGGCAGCTCATACTGCAATAATCTTACCTATGTTTTGGAGTAAATATGAAAGCTAAGATAAATAATCTTTTAAATGTATATAAAAATCTGTCTACACCGGCAAGGGCATCCATATGGTTCCTGTTTTGCAATATATTGCAGATGGGGCTTAATGTTTTGTCTACTCCAATATTTACAAGAATTATGGAGCAGGATGAATTCGGAATTACCAATACCTATAATTCATGGAGAAGTATTCTTATTATTTTTACTTCCTTAAATCTGTCATATGGTGTATTTAATAATGCTATGGTTAAATATGAGGATGCAAAGACCAGAGATCAATATGTATCCAGTATGCAATGTCTATACTCATTAATTACATGTTCATATTTTATATTCTATCTTATAGCAAGAAACTGGTGTAATAGAGTTTTAAATATGTCAACAGAGCTGGTTGTGCTTATGTTTGTTGATTTACTGTGTTATCCGGCGCTGCTTTTCTGGAGTGGCAGGCAAAGATACGAATTTAAGTATAAGGGACTTGTTATAATTACTCTGCTTATGACCGTCGCAAATATAACGGCGGGTGTAATCGCGGTATGTCTAAGCGAGAATAAAGCGATGGCTAAGATTGTCTCCACTATAGCAGTAAATGTCATTTTTAGTGGCGCATTTTTTATATACCATTTTGTAAAGGGACGCAAACTCGTTGTTTTAAAATTCTGGAAATTCGCACTTGCTTTTAATATTCCACTGATACCACATTATCTGTCTGAGATGATACTTACTCAGTCGGATAGGATTATGATATCAAAGCTTGAAAATGATGCCGCAGTGGCGAACTATACAATTGCTTATAGTATAGTGCTGATTATGCAGCTTATTATGTCTGCCATAAGTGCGTCCTATCTTCCGTGGAGTTATGAGCAGCTTAAAAAGAAGAATTATGCTGCTTTAAAGCAAATGGGTAATATTCTGCTTATTCTCATATCAGGATGTATATTTCTGCTTATGATGTTCATACCTGAGATAATATATGTATTTGCCGGTAATAAATATGCCGATGCAGTTTATGCTATTCCACCGATAGCGCTTAGTATATTTTTCATGTTCTTATATGAGCTTTTTTCAACAGTCGAATTCTTCTATGCTAAGAATATATTTGTTATGATTGCATCAGTGATTGCGGCAGCTTTAAATGTCGGACTTAATTATTATTTTATTCCGATATATGGTTATTATGCTGCGGGATATACTACTTTGTTCTGTTATTTTGCATATGCAGTAGGACACTTTATTTTCTACAGATATATATGTAGGAAGACGCTTGATATAAAGGATATATATGATAAGAGGTTTATATTATTGCTTGCAGCGGTTATGTTGATAATAACCTTAGCGGTAAATCTTGTGTATGGCATGGTACTTGTAAGATATTTTATGGCTTTGGCTATTATTTTAATTGCATTTTTCAAGCGTAATATTATAATTGATAAATTTAAGATTATGAAGAATAAGGAAGATAAGGAGGTCTGATATGGAAGATATTAAATTAAGTGTGATGATTACGACCTATAATCTTCAGGATTATATTGATAAAGCTATAGAAAGTGTTATATCACAAAATTGTGATTTTAAATATGAGATACTTGTCGGTGATGACGGTTCATCCGACGGAACTGTCGATAGAGTTAAGGTATGGCAGAAAAAATATCCTGAAATTATAAAGATATTTGTAATGGACAGAGAGCCGGATAAGATATATAACCGTATAGAGAGAGCTTCTGCCAATAGAATAAATCTCATTAATAATGCCGGCGGTGATTACCTTATCTTCCTTGACGGTGATGATTTCTATATTGATGACAATAAACTAAAAAAACAGGTTGATATACTTGATAGTGATGAATATGAGGGCTGTATAGCATGTGCACATAATATATGGATGTATTGGAATGAGGATAAAAAGGAGAAAATAAATAAGGCTGACAAACTCAAGGTTGTAAAGTCGAGAGATTACTGGAAATATGGAATGTATCTTCACAGTGACACAATAATGTTCAGAAATATTTATAAATCAGGTATCGTCGATGAATTATTAAAGGATTATTATGATGATAATATAATAATGTTCTGTCTTATGGATAAAGGAGACATAGTATATATTCCTGACACAATGGTATGCTACAGGCAGCTTGAAAATTCGTCTTGGAACAGTGTAGACGATATGGAAAAAAACATTATAAATCTTATGGACTTGGATGTGGAATTCGCTATAAATAAATCTTTCAAAAGAGAGAGTATATTGCGCCACTTATATCAGATGTATTTTATTTGGCGCAATCCAAATGATGTTACGGAAGAATTATATAATAAATATTGTACGAAGATTAATAAGGGAAAGCTTTCATGGACAAAACACTGGATTGGTTATAAGAATTGCAGCAACATAAGGAAACTTAGGATGTCGTTATGGATGCTCTTTATGCTTTTAAGATATTCGTTTATTAAAATAAACAGAACCTTATTGAGAAAAAATTTATAAATAAAATCGGAGGCTATAACATGGAGATATCTCTTTTGGTTAGAGGGATTACAGGCAAGATAAATAATGTCATTGCTGATGTAAAGCTCCCTAAGGCACAGAAGAAAATTGAAAAAAGAAGAATAGAAAGAAAAAATCAAAATAAAAAAATTAATGTTATATTTGTATGCCACAGACCTGCTGTTTGGGGAGCTTTGAAAACTGTTTATGATGCCTGTATGGAGGATAAAAAATTCAATGTCGCTATAGTTACCATACCTAATAAAAAAGAACTTCCGGGCAAGGGCTTTTCTCATAATGAGTATGTGTCTGAGGGTGCATATGAGTATTTTAAAGGCTATAAATGTAAGCTGATTAACGGCTATGATTTTGATACTAAGAAATGGTTTGACTTAAGAAGATTAAGACCTGATTATATATTCTTTCAGACTCCTTATGATATTTGCAGACCGAATGCATATAAGAGTAATCGTGTAGCTTCCTATGCAAAGATATGTTATGTACATTATGGTATGCCTTTTATGAATGGGTATATTGCGGAGGAATCTTTTCCAGTGAGTTTCTTGAAAAACACATATTTTCATTTTGCAGAATTCGAAGAGATGAGAAAATTCTATGCAGACAGGCTTCCTGATAATTCTGTGCATAAGAAAAGCAGGGTTATACTTACAGGATATCCAAAGCTTGATGAAGCAAAGGATTATATAGGCTGTGAAGGTAAAAACTGGATATATAGGGGCGAAGAAAAACATTTCAGGATAATGTGGACACCAAGATGGAATACAGAGGAAGGAAATTGTACTTTCTTTACATTTAAGGATTGGCTGCCTGATTATATAGAAGCTGATAACAACCTTGAGCTTCTCTACAGACCGCATCCACAGGCTGATATTGAATTCATAAGCAGAGGAATTATGACAGAAGCTGAGATAAAGAAATATAGAGGCAGGTTTATAAATAGCAACAATATGTCAATTGATGAAAGAAAAGATTATTTAGATAGCTTTTATTCATCTGATGTTCTTATAACGGATGAGTCGTCTATAATACCGGAGTATTTTTTGACTGGTAAACCTATTATATTTACCTACAATGAGACACATCTGAATGACTTTGCAAAGAAGATTTCCGAGGGCTTTTATTGGGCGAAAAATAAGGATGAGCTAAAGGAGCATTTAGACAGACTAAAGTCAGGACAGGATGAATTAAAGGATAGAAGACAGCAGTTGATTAGGGAAGAGTTCTATCTGCCGGAAAAAGGCTCAGGTTATGAGATAAAAGAGATAATTAAGGCTGATTTCAGGTAATATTTATATCAATTTATGTATATCTTAATTATGATGGATTTAATTGTGGAGAAAATATGTCTTATAAGAAAATTATATTTGGATTTTTGGCATTGCTTGTGGTTTCAATTATATGTATATTGATTGGAAGAAAGCTTCATGACACTGATAGTTTATATGAGGAAAATGAGGAACATAAAAATATAACTGTATCAGTGGAAAATGATATTGTCGATATATCAGAGGATTCTGAAGATGTTACAGAAGGTTTGATTGAAATATCAGAAGATAATGAAAATACTCAAATACAGGTGCTTGCAACTGACATGGATACCGTAGACGAAGATTTATATGCACCCACCGTTAAAAAATTACTCATGGCAGCACTTGAACCGGTTGGTACAACACTTTATGTATATGGCGGCGGTTGGAATGAAGAGGACACGGCAGCAGGAGTGGAGGCACTTTCTTACGGGATAAGTCCAAGATGGAAAGAGTTCTTTGATGAGAACAATGCTTCATATAATTATCAAAATACCATGTATCAGATTCATGATGGCTTGGATTGCACAGGTTATGTGGGATATGCGGTGTATCAGATTTTTGGAGATACATACAGTGATATTGGATATGTATTCAAATCTAAAGATATGGTGAGTGAATATGCGGGTATGTTCGACAGTACTTTTGTAAGTCGATATGATATAGATAGATATTATCCCGGAGATATAATGGGTAAAAGTGGTCATGTGTTTATGGTTATAGGAGAATGCAGTGATGGAAGTCTGCTGTTTCTACAGGCGTCTCCTCCAGTTGTTTCGCTTTGTGGAACACCTACGCCAAGTGGCAATAATGACAGTGAGGCAGTAAGACTTGCACGGGAATATATGAGTAAATATTATTCTGAAAGCTATGCAAGGTATGACTCATGTATAAGAGATACAACATTTCTTACGAATTACGATCAGATGCATTGGAACAGGAATATATTGCAGGACCCTGATGGTTATGATGACATGACACCGGAGGAAATATTGAAAGATTTATTTGGAGAATGATATATGCCACAGATATTGATTGACACTTCGAGATATCTGTGGCATAATATTTTTTGTGTTTACTTCAATGCATTAAAGCGTAACGCAATAACGCGGTAATTAATATAAAATGCTTTGAACGAAGTTTATTGAAGAAATAGGATTTACACAAATATTATTTATTTAAAGGAGAGAGAATTATGGTTACAAAGGTACTCATGCTTATACTGTTCTTCGGTGTAATGGTCGGAGTTGGAGTATATTGTAGAAAGCATGCAACAGATGTAAGTGGTTTCGTATTAGGAGGTAGAAATGTAGGACCTTGGCTTACTGCGTTTGCATATGGAACCTCATATTTTTCAGCAGTTATATTTGTGGGATATGCAGGTCAGTTCGGATGGAAGTTTGGTCTTGCATCAACCTGGATAGGTCTTGGAAATGCTATTATCGGCTCACTTCTTGCGTGGGCTATACTCGGAAGAAGAACAAGGATAATGACACAGCATTTACATAGTGCTACGATGCCGGATTTCTTTGGCAACAGATTTGATTCTAAGGGACTTAAGATATTTGCATCACTTATAGTATTTATTTTCCTTATCCCATATACTGCATCACTTTACAATGGTCTTTCAAGACTCTTTGGTATGGCGTTTAATATCGACTATACCGTTTGTATAGTTGCTATGGCGATTCTTACCGGAGTATATGTTATCGTTGGTGGATATATGGCTACTGCCATAAATGATTTTATACAGGGTATTATAATGCTTGTCGGTATAGTTGCAGTTATAGCAGCAGTGCTTAATTCACACGGTGGATTTATGGCATCCTTAAATGAGCTTGCAAATGTAACTGACCCTGCCGTATCTGAAACTCCGGGTGTGTTCAACTCCTTCTTCGGACCGGATCCTTTTGGACTTTTATGTGTAGTTATTCTTACTTCACTTGGTACCTGGGGACTTCCTCAGATGGTTCAGAAGTTTTATGCCATTAAGAGTGAGAAGTCAGTTCAGACAGGAACTGTTATATCAACTATATTTGCTCTTATTGTAGCCGGTGGATGTTACTTCCTTGGCGGATTCGGAAGAATAAGCGGTGTTGATGTTGCAGGCAAGGGCTTTGATGCAATTATTCCGGGAATGATTGAGAAGCTTTCACCATTCCTTATATCAGTGGTTGTTATACTTGTACTTTCAGCTTCCATGTCCACACTTTCATCACTTGTACTTACTTCAAGCTCCACACTTACGCTTGATTTAATTAAAGGTACAATTATCAAGAATCCAAAGGAAAAGACCATGGTTCTTATTATGAGAGTGTTCATTGTAATATTTATAGCAATCTCGGCAATCATTGCTGTTGTACAGTATAAGAATAATGTTACATTTATCGCTCAGCTTATGGGTGTATCATGGGGAGCACTTGCAGGAGCGTTCCTTGCACCGTTTATCTACAGCCTTTACTGGAAGGGTGTTACCAAGCTTGCAGTTGTAATAAACTTCATCTTCGGTGCCGGTATTATGACAGCCAACTTATTCTGGCGTCCAAGCTTCCCTGAAGTTTTACAGTCCCCTATTAACTGCGGAGCCTTTGCAATGCTTGCAGGTCTTATCATCGTACCTGTTATAAGCGTTATCACTCCGAAGCTTAAGAAGGAGAAGGTTGAGGATGTATTTAGCTGCTACATAAAGGATGAAATTCCTACTGATAAATAGATGTATTTCAACCATTCAGGCTCAAATATCACGATAATCGTGATATTTGAGCCTGAATTATTTGTTAAATCTAAGGTTAGTTTATGTATCTATTCTGACAATCTCTGTTAATTCTTTGTTTCTGTATGTTATGTCTTCCCTGATTTTAAAACCTTGACTTTCCCAAAATGCATTTCCAATTTCATTTCTATTGAAAACCAGAAGTGCGACTTTATTGATACCCTCTGCTTTTAGTTCGGCAAGACAGTTTTCCAACAGCTTTGTTGCTATTTTGTTGCCACGACAGTCCTCTGCCACAGACATATGATAAATGTAACCCCTGCGTCCGTCATGTCCGGATAGAACAACTCCGACAACTCTGTCTTCTTTTTCTGCTATAAAAGATGTCTTTGGATTTCGCTTCAGAAACTTCTCAATACCTTCTCTTGAATCATCAAGATTATTAAAACCCATATTATTACAGGACATCCATAGCTCGTATACTTTCTCATAATCTTCAATTGTCATTACACGAATATTCATATTTGCTCCTCAAATAAATATTTTTTCGTCTTCTGCAATAGCTTTTCTAACTAACAGTTCCATAAATTAACTCCTTCATAAATGAAAGTATTTATCTCTTTCAATATACACAAGTACGCCAAGTTTTGTCAAATTACATAAAAAATAAATGACATTAATGAGAAAATGAAGAAAAAATTGGCATTATCAAAAAAAGACTTCAAAATATCGACCATTTCGTATATAATATAACATTAGGTGTATAGTGAGATAAACTATCACGAGACACAAGAGAGATTGGAGGAAATAGTGTTGAGTAAGAAACAGATGATGCTTGGTAATCAAGCGATTGCACGAGGTGCATATGAAGCGGGGGTAAAGGTTTCTTCAGCGTATCCGGGCACACCAAGTACAGAGATTAGCGAGAATATCGCAAAATATGATGAGGTATATGCAGAATGGGCACCTAATGAAAAGGTTGCAATGGAGGTTGCGATTGGTGCTTCTATGGCGGGTACAAGGTCGCTTTGCTCCATGAAGATGGTAGGCGTAAATGTGGCAGCAGATCCGTTGTTTGCGTGTTCATATATAGGAGTAAGCGGAGGCCTTGTGTTAGTCGCAGCCGATGATCCCGGTATATATAGTTCACAGAATGAGCAGGACACACGCATGGTTGCGAGAGCCGCTATGGTGCCTGTGCTTGAGCCTTCAGACAGCGAGGAGGCAAGAGTATTTACGAAGCTTGCTTATGAGTATTCCGAGAAATACGATACTCCGATTATACTTAGAACAACCACAAGATTATCACATTCACAGGGAATGGTTAATCTTGAAGACAGAATTGAGACAGTGGATAAGCCTTATGAGAGAAATATGCGCAAGAATGTTATGATGCCTGCGTGTGCTATAGGACGTCATAAGGTTGTTGAGCAGAGATTAAAGGATATGGCAGAGGATGCAAATACACTCCCTGTCAATAAGGTAGAATATAACGATACTAAGATAGGTGTTATATCAAGCGGTATTCCTTATCAGTATGTTAAGGAAGTATTACCTGATGCATCGGTCTTAAAGCTTGGACTTGTCAATCCATTACCGAGAAAGCTTATCGAAGAATTTGCATCAAAGGTAGATAAGCTCTACATAGTAGAGGAACTTGAGCCGGTTATAGAGGAACAGGTTAAATCCTGGGGTATAGAGTGTATCGGCAAGGAGATATTTACGGTACAGGGTGAGTACAGTGCAAATATGCTTAGAAAGGCAATCTTGGGAGAAGAGCCTGATATTGCAGAACCTGCTGACGCACCGAACAGACCTCCGATTCTCTGTCCGGGTTGTCCGCACAGAGCTACATTCTCGGTGCTTAAGAAGCTTAAGATACATGCTGCAGGAGATATAGGCTGTTATACGCTCGGTGCAGTATCGCCGCTTGATGTCATAGACACTACAGTCTGCATGGGCGCAAGTATTTCCATGCTGCATGGTATGGAGAAGGCCAAAGGCAAGGACTTTATTAAGAACTGGGTGGCTGTTATAGGAGATTCCACCTTCTTACATACAGGTGTTAATTCACTTATGAATATGGTCTATAACAAGGCTACCGGAACAGTCATAATACTTGATAATTCAACGACAGGTATGACGGGACATCAGGACCATGCCGCTACTGGTAAGACCTTGAAGGGCGAAGCTACATATGCGATAGACATATATAATCTCTGTAAGGCAATGGGAATTGACAATGTATATGAGGTTGATGCATTTGACATAAAAGAACTTGAAGCTATAGTCAAGAGAGAGGTGGCAAGAGATGAGGTATCGGTTATAATTGCGAAGTCACCTTGCGCACTTCTTAAGTCGTATGTTCCTAAGGGTAAATGTGTCGTAGATGATGAGAAGTGCAGACGCTGCGGAGCCTGTCTTGTACCGGGCTGTCCGGCTATAACCAAGAAGGGCGACCACATTGTAATAGATGAAACTATGTGTAACGGATGTGGATTGTGTCAGAGCAAATGTCCGTTTGAAGCAATATCTCTTAAGAAGGCAGGTGAGTAATATGGCTAAGAAGACAGTTAATGTAATGATAGTTGGCGTAGGTGGACAGGGTACACTGCTTGCAAGCCGTATACTCGGTAATCTGACTACAGCGTGCGGATATGATGTTAAAATCTCTGAGGTGCATGGTATGGCACAGAGAGGTGGAAGTGTTGTAACATATGTAAGATATGGCGAAAATGTCGCAGAGCCTATAGTTGAAGAAGGACAGGCTGATGTGCTCATAGCCTTCGAGAGACTTGAGGCTTTAAGATATGCTCACTTCTTAAAGAAGGACGGACATATAATAGTAAATGACCAGAGGATTGACCCTATGACTGTCGTTACGGGAGCAAGAGAATATCCTGAGAACATTATTGAAGACTTATCGAAGGAATATGATGTAACTTCTCTTGACGCTATGGCAGAGGCGGAGAAGCTTGGCAATACGAGAGTATTCAATACGATTATACTTGGTGTGGTTGCAACCAAGATGGAATTCGACAAGGAAGTATGGATAGATACAATTAAAAATGTCGTTCCGCCTAAGACGGTTGATATCAATGTTAAGGCTTTTGAAGTGGGATATAGCTTGTAGAACTGCGAGAATTACGAAGTAATGAAGTAACTCGTATTTCATAAATTATTAATATAATAGGAGGATAGTAAGGTGCCGATTACAGAATACTTAGAGAGAAATGCAAGAGACTATGCCGACGAGGTATGTCTCGTTGAGATTAATCCGGATATACAGGAAAAAAGAAGAGTAACATGGAGAGATTATGAGCTTATTGAAGCTAATCCGTTTTGTCATTATAGACGTGAGATAACCTGGCATGTATTTAATGAAAAGGCAAACAGATTTGCAAATCTTCTTTTATCAAGAGGTATAAAAAAGGGGGATAAGGTTGGAATTCTCCTTATGAACTGTCTCGAATGGCTTCCGATATATTTTGGAATACTAAAGACCGGCGCCCTTGCTGTACCGCTTAATTTCAGATATGATTCAGAAGAAATAAAATATTGTCTTAACCTTGCAGATGTAGATATTCTCGTATTCGGACCTGAATTTATCGGACGTATAGAAGAAATCGCAGACGAGATAGAGAAGAACAGACTTTTATTCTATGTCGGAGAGAACTGCCCTACTTTTGCAGAGGATTACACTACTCTTACTGCGAACTGTTCAAGCAAAAGTCCTGATATAAAGCTTACGGATGATGACGATGCAGCGATTTATTTCTCATCAGGTACAACAGGATTTCCTAAGGCGATACTTCATGCGCATCGTTCGCTGGTTCACTCGGCAACAGTTGAGCAGAAGCATCATGGACAGACTCATGATGATGTATTCCTGTGTATACCACCACTGTATCATACAGGAGCCAAGATGCATTGGTTTGGAAGTCTTATCTCAGGAAGCAAGGCAGTGCTTCTTAAGGGTGTTACACCGAAGACTATATTTGAGACAGTTTCCAATGAGGGCTGTACGATAGTATGGCTTCTGGTTCCTTGGGCTCAGGATATACTTCTGGCACTTGAGAAGGGTGAGCTTAAGCTCTCGGATTATAAGCTTGACCAGTGGAGACTGATGCATATAGGTGCACAGCCTGTACCACAGAGCTTAATCAGAAAATGGAAGGAGATATTCCCGCACCATGATTATGATACCAACTACGGACTAAGTGAGTCGATAGGACCTGGCTGTGTTCATCTTGGTATTGAGAATATACATAAGGTTGGTGCAATCGGTGTTCCGGGCTATGGCTGGGAGGTTAAGATTGTAGACGATAAAAGAAATGAATTACCTAAGGGCGATGTGGGCGAGCTTGCCGTAAAGGGTGCCGGAGTTATGAAATGCTATTACAAGGATGAGAAAGCAACTGAAGAGGTGCTTGATGACGAAGGCTGGCTCTATACAGGTGATATGGCTATGTATGATGAGGATGGATTTATCTTCCTTGTAGACAGGAAGAAGGATGTCATCATAAGCGGTGGTGAGAATATCTATCCTGTACAGATTGAGAACTTCTTAAGCAAGCATAATGATATAAAGGATGTAGCGGTTATAGGTATAGCGGATAAGAGACTTGGAGAAATCTCTGCGGCAATCATTGAATTAAAACCGGGCAGAACTGTAACTGAGGATGAAATAAATGAGTTCTGTAAGGAACTTCCGAGATACAAGCGTCCACGTAAGATAATATTTGCAGATATTCCGCGTAACCCTACAGGCAAGATTGAAAAGCCGAAGCTAAGACAGATGTATAACAGTGAGCATCTTGTCGCTGAACAGAATAAGGCATAGCGAGCAAAGCGACAGTCACGCTTGCGTGGACCGGCATTTTGCGAGCAAATTTATCGAGCCGACAGGCGAGATAAGGCGTAAGGCGTAATCGCAAGGTCGGTTAGATGGCATGGTATGCTTTGGTTGCCACAATATTTAATTTCATAAATACGAATATAAAAAGGCAGTTTGCCAACACGCAATCAATTTGCTAAATCAGTAAACTCGAATTCTTTACGCTACGCACGAAACAGACAACTCGCTTCGCTCAGACAGTCTGTTTCTGAGCGAGCCTATGCGAATTCTCGTTTCTGATTTGAAGCAAATTGTGCGAATCATTGGCATAGCTGCCTTTTTTATTCGTAATAAGAATTTATTAATTGTGGCAATCAAAGCATACCCATCTAACCGACACGCTACGCGTATAAATAAAAACCTTAATACATTAAACAGCTATTTTTGTTTACATTTGTAGTATTTTTCTTTATACTATATCAATAAGCAAGAAAATCTTATATTAATTCAAAACTTCTATGCTTTATAGTTTTAACTTCTTGCTTACTTACCAAAGAAAAAAACATATAGATTTAATATAGCAGTGTACTTAACTGGTTAGTCGGAAGGATGTGCTTATCACCTGCTCTGAGCTTGTGGAAAGGGTGATGCTTATGAGTATTTATGAAATACTTATGATTATTGTTGCAGTTTTAAAACTTGCAATTGATATAATTAAGTTACATATAGAACATAAGAACAGCCATCCTGACTCTCGCAAAGATTAAGATGGCTGTTCTTACAGTTTAATTAGTTGACGCCAGAGTGGGTGATGCACATCACCTCTCCGACTAGCTTGTTAAGTACATTGTAAAACATAGTAATTCTTTTGTCAATCCATAAATATCTAATTCTCCTCAAGCCACTGCTGGTCATATTTCGGATTTCCGGTTGGGACACCGAGAGAAATCTCAGCGTCAAGCAGCCATTTTGGCGTTCCCGTGATGGCACAATATTCTTCATCATCGGAATATGTTTCTTCATCCATTATATATGATATACCTTCCGTTTCACCATCACTTTCTACATAGGAATATGAGTCTTCATAGGTATATGATTCCTCGCCAACATCCGAAGAATCATAGGCATCATTATACAGTGAAAATTCTATACACTCATCATCTCCGGATGTACTAACGCTCATTGTGTTGAATACATAATTGCCGTCCTTGTCAAATATATACTCTGCCCAGCCCGGATTGTCCACAGTACCACCGATTATAATAGCATGTCTGTAGGAATCCTCGTCTGTATATTCGTATTTAAAATACTTGTCCTCACTACATTCGTCGGTTATATCCTGCTTTATATCATTAAATATAAAGTAGAGTCGTCCGTTTTCAACCGAATAGTAATTCGTGGCATTTTCCTCATCATAATTAATGGTTATCATAGATACGTCAGGATCAGAGTTATCAACTGTAACCTCCATACCGCTTCCGGTTTTAATATTAAATACAGATGCTACCCAGAATTCCCCGGTCTTTGCATAAGAAACCACATTTGAACCTAAGAAAAATACTGCAAATGCAGCAAAAGCGTACAATGAATTGCGAAGTCTTTTTTTCTTTAATTCATGCTTTCTCTTATTTAATGAATCTAAAGTGATTTCCGAACTGCTTTCAATCGAATCAAATATATTTTTATATCGTTCCTGATTAGTCATATGCCCAATCCTCCTTAATATTTTCTTTTAAAAGGCTTCTCCCCCTTGACAGCCTTACCTTTACATTGCTTTCCGTAATTTTAAGAATCCCTGCAATCTCCGACACAGAATACTCCTCATAATAATACAGATGAATCACTATACGATATTTGTAAGGAAGCTTAAATACTTCATTTAATAGCTCCTTATCCTCATTATCGGATACCGTAAGTGTGTCCGCATAATCATATATAGAGGTATTTTTCTGTTTCCAAAATGAGCGGTTTATATCCTTAGACTTATTTATTGCTACTCGCAAAAGCCAAGCCCTTATATGCTCCTTGGATGAAAACTCTTTTTTACTCATATGATACTTTAAAAATGTATCCTGTACTACATCATCGGCGTCGGAAGCATTTCCACATATACTGAAGGCTGTAGCAAATATATGCTTTTGATATTGCTTAATCAATTTCTCTACAGGTTCTCTCATTTGTCTTACCTCTTTTAATACGCTTCTTATCAGGTGTTTTAACCTGATTACTTAATTTTGAAAAGCCTTTCACTAATTATACGATTAAAAAGGGACAATGGTTACATTTTTTTGCTATAGCTACAGCCTATAATGGATTATATTAAAAAAGAAATTTACAAATTGTTATATATTTTATACAATAGCATTGCGTATAATGGATATATTGCGAATAAAATTAGAATAAGATGATTAGAGGAAATATATATGTTAGAGACTAAGAATCCAAGTGTCAGAGAAAAAATATTACAGGGAAATATCGGCCTTGAGAAGGAAAGCCTTAGGATTACCAAGGACGGTTTCTTCGCACAGACGCCGCATCCTTTTCCGAATAATGAAAATATAGTGAGAGATTTCTGTGAAAATCAGACTGAGATTAATACTTCTGTTACAAGCAGTGCAAAGGAAGCTGTTGGTGAGCTTGCAAGACATACTGAATATATCTTAGAGACACTTCGTAATCTTCCGGAGCCTGAGTACCTGTGGCCGTTTTCCAATCCGCCTTATATATGTAGGGAATCGGATATTCCGATTGCAAAATATTATGGTGACGAAAAGGAAAAGGAAGACTATCGAGAGTATCTTTCGGAGAGATATGGAAGATATAAGATGACCTTTTCGGGAATCCATTTTAATTATTCCTTTTCGGATGAACTGCTTCGTGCTGACTATGAGGCTAAGATATCTAAAGACAATCTGTCGGAAAGTAATGTGGATGAAGAAGAATTTAAAAAATATAAAAATCAATTTTATGTGTCGTTAGCGGCGAAGGCACAGCTTTATAACTGGCTGGTAGTTGCGGTTACTGCTGCGAGTCCGCTGCTTGACAGCTCATATGTTGAGAAGGGTGTATTTGGCAAGGATGTATTCAATGGTATGGGCAGTACAAGGTGTTCAGAACTTGGATACTGGAATATGTTTACGCCACTTCTTGATTATTCTGATATAGAACATTATGTGGACAGTATCTTATCATACATAGAATCAGGTCTGATACATGCCTCTGCAGAGCTTTATTATCCTGTGCGCTTAAAGCCTGTTGGAAGATACAGTCTGAGAGGATTAAAAGAATCAGGCGTCGGACACATAGAACTTCGTATGATTGACCTTAATCCGCTCACACCTTATGGCATAGATTTAAGGGATGTATATTTCATACAATTATTCCTGATATATCTTGCATCGACTGTGGATATAAATGTAGGAAGCCGCGAGCAGAGCTTCGCAATCCAGAATACAAAGAATGCAGCACATTATGATTTAAAGACAGTCAATATCATAATTCCCGATAATAAGACTATGTGGGTTGCGGATGCAGCGTGTGAATTCCTTGTGAGAATGAAAGCATTTTTTAATGAACTTAATATAGATAATTCTGAAGAGAATGGATTAAAGATTTCTGATGTGATAGACTATCAGATAGCAAAATTCGAGGATGCTGAGAATAGATACGCATGGAAAATCCGTAAGCAGTTTGGTGACGGATTCGTCGAGAAGGGACTTAAGCTGTGTCAGGAAAGAGAAGTTTAGGTACATAGTTATATTTTAAAATGAACTTATGGTTAAAATGTGCGTGTTTTGTTTGACATATCACCTCATATAAGTTAAAGTATTTAATGTGCGAAAAGCTGATATATAAATTATTTAAGCTTTCAAATTCTAACTTACGATAAGGAGATATGATATGAGCGATAAATATGTAAGTCCACTGTCAGAAAGATATGCGAGTAAAGAGATGCAGTATATCTTCTCACCGGATATGAAATTCAAGACATGGAGAAAACTCTGGATTGCACTTGCAGAGACGGAGATGGAACTTGGACTTAAGGATGAACATGGAAATCCAAGAATTACACAGGAACAGATAGATGAGTTAAAGTCACATGCAGATGATATTAATTATGAAGTTGCCAGAGAAAGAGAGAAGGAAGTACGCCATGATGTTATGAGTCATGTGTTCGCATATGGTGTACAGTGTCCTAAGGCTGCCGGTATAATTCATCTTGGCGCGACAAGCTGTTATGTCGGTGATAATACAGATGTTATCGTTATGACAGAGGCACTTAAGTTAGTAAGAAAAAAGCTTATTAATGTGATAAATGAACTTTCTAAATTTGCAGATAAATACAAAGATCTTCCTACACTTGCATTTACACATTTTCAACCGGCGCAGCCTACGACTGTTGGCAAGAGGGCGACTTTATGGATGCAGGAATTATTGCTTGATTTAAGTGATATTGAATATATGATTGATCAGCAGAAATTGCTTGGTTCTAAGGGTACAACAGGTACACAGGCGAGTTTCCTTGAACTTTTTGACGGAGACCATGAAACTGTTAAGAAGATAGACGGAAAGATTGCTGAGAAGATGGGATTTGCAGCTTGTTATCCCGTATCAGGACAGACATATTCGCGTAAGGTTGATGCGAGAATATTGAATGTGTTATCAGGTATAGCCATGAGTGCGCACAAGTTTTCAAACGATATCAGATTATTACAGCACCTTAAGGAGATTGAAGAACCTTTTGAGAAAAATCAGATAGGTTCATCTGCTATGGCATACAAGAGAAACCCTATGAGAAGCGAGAGAATAGCCTCTCTTGCAAACTATGTAATGGCTGACGCACTTAATCCTGCAATTACCGCCGCTACACAATGGTTTGAAAGAACACTTGATGATAGTGCAAATAAGAGGATATCAGTACCTGAGGCTTTTCTTGCAGTAGATGGAATCCTTGATTTATACTTAAATGTCGTAGACGGGCTTGTTGTATATGATGAGGTAATCTATCAGAGATTTATGAAAGAGATACCGTTTATGGCTACTGAGAATATTATGATGGATGCCGTAAAGCGCGGAGGAAACCGCCAAGAACTGCATGAGAAGATTCGTAAATATTCTATGGAGGCAGGAGAGCAGGTCAAGAAATATGGAAAAGAGAATAACTTAGTTGATCTTATAGCTGCTGATGAAGCCTTTGGAATGAGTAAGGAGGATATAGTTAAGATACTTGAGCCGAAGAACTTCGTAGGCAGAGCACCGGAGCAGACGGCAGAGTTTTTAGACGAGGTTGTAAAGCCAATACTTGATACTAATGCTGACATCCTTGGTGTAAAGGCAGAAATAACCGTGTAATATTGAGGTACGCCTACCTCGCTTTCGCTGGTTTATATGGTTCTACTATATAAAATAAAAATACAAGTGAACACTCTTGTATAATTACAGGGTTCACTTGTATTTTTTGCATGTCTCAGGATTTTACTTTGCTTTTCGTCCTTCTCTTATACCACAAAGAACATAATGCTCTAATAATTTATATTCATTTCGTCCAAAAGCTTTCTGCAGGTCAGGATAATGGGAGTAATAATATTCAAAATCATATACATCGGAGTAGTCTTTACCCATATATACAGTATTTTTAATCATTCGGTTTGCTGTACGGTTTTCACGCTTTCCATTGGTTATATAATGTATATAGTAGCTCTTATTATCATCTCCGAAAGCATTAATTAAATCTGCATAATTATTCTTATAATATTGAACATTAAAATTCTCGCTTGCTTGTCTGCCTTCATTCATTCCCGAATATACAAAATGTCGTAATACTGCCACATCATCTTCTCCAAATGCGCGTGCTACATCAGGATTGTGCTTTATGTAATAGTTATAATCGTACACGGCACTGTAGTCGATGCCATTATAGGTTGTTACAGCACCCTGGAGATTTGTAACTCCAGTTGCGATCCTATTCTCATAATATCCATTTGTAGAATAATGTTCATAGTATCTTGGAAGATCTGTATCAAAGGCAATTCTTAAATCCTGATATTGATTCCTGTAAGAATGCACATTAAAATCTGCTGACGCCTGTCTGCCCTCTTTCATACCATTATTGTTAAAATGTTCTACATATAGGGATTTGTTATCACCGAATGCATTGCGTAAATCAGGATATGCATTCATATAATAGTTTATATCGAAGACCGGACTTGCCTGCCTGCCCTCATTTATTCCATGGGACATAAAATGATTTAACAGCAGATCAGTATCAGTGCCGTAAGCAGCTTTTAAATCAGGATATTTCTCAGCATAGTAGCTTGCATTGAATACCGCATTATATGCTTCACTTAGGGATTTGCTTACTGTCGCAGTCCTTGTTCCGTAGCTGTCTATGCCTTTAACCTTGACTGTTGCGCTTAGACTAACCTGGAATGTGCCGGTGTATAGGCTGCTTGAAAGATTAGGCTCTGAGCCATCCGTAGTATAATATAAAGGCAGATTATCCGGAGAGGAAAGGGTTACATTTATTTTTCCCATCGTTCCCGGATTAAATGATATGGATGGAGTCTGATAAGCTGGGAGATTGATACCGTTATTTGGTGCACTGTTATAGGTCGCACCATTTTCCAGTGTGATACCCCTTCTTCTAAAAAGTTCAGCAACGGTTACAAATTCATAACCTTGTGATTGTAATGTTGATATAGCTCTTAAAGCTCCGTCTATGGTTGTCGGATATAAATCATGACATAAGACAATAGCGCCGTCGGAAGCCCCGCCTATTATACGGTTATATACTGTATCGCTGTTTCTGTCTGCCCAATCACGAGTGTCAACACTCCATAAAATCATAGGTGCATTTATACTCGAAGATATTGTACCGGATTTTGCACCGCCGGGAATCCTGACACAGTCTGTATATGCTCCTCCCATTGCCGCAAATAAATATGTTTCTACGCCCTGTTCTTCACTTGCCATCTGTGCACCCGACAGGCTGGAAAATGGCGTATGGTGTGAGTAAGTATGATTTGCAAGCTGATGCCCTTCGTTCACCATGCGGTTCAGTAAATCCATATGATTAATTGTGCCATTTGCACCATTTGCAGCATTCATAAAAAATGTTGCTTTTGTTCCTCTGGCACTAAGACCGTCTAAAAGCTGTCCTGTATAGGCAGACGGTCCATCATCAAATGTAATTGCAATTAGCTTCTCTCCTGCGGCTTCTACTTCTAATGAAGCCACATCACTTGTTGCAACTATAGGAAAAATTGTCAGAAACATAATTATAGCTGTAACAATAGCTGTGATTTTTCTTCTCATAATATTCATCCCCTTTTTTATTTCATGTCAAAATGTGTCAGAATATGACTTATGACCGAGTGGAACCATTATAGCATTGTTTGGTGTTTTTTTCCATATAGTTGGTTTAATTTAATAAAAAGTTAATGCTTTTATGAGCAAACTATTAAAACCGGCAAATCATTCTTTGTATTGAAGATAAATAAAAAAAGTTGTAGAATTGTACCATAAAAATAGTTATAGAAATCGTATATTATTATGAAAGGCGGTTTACAGATGACTGACATGGAATTTACGTCAGCCATAAATTTGCTTTTAAACGGAGATAAAAACGGACTTAAGGCCATATACGAAGCATATATGAAACTGATATATGCGGTGGTATATAACACGGTTCAGAATAAGGAAGAAGCTGAGGATGTCACTTCGGAATTTTTTATAAAGCTGGTAAGGGTAGCCGGAAGCTTCAAAAAAGGAAGTCCGCATAAGACATGGCTTGTAACCATAGCAAAGAATATGGCGATAGATGCGATAAGGAAAAATAAAAAAACAGTCTCAGAGTACGAAGAACCTCACACGAGCGGTATAGAGGATGAAGCGGTACTGTCACAGGACATTAAGCAGGCTATTCAGACCTTGAAGCCTGAAGAAAAAGAGATTGTAGATATGAAGCTGTTAGGACAGCTTAAGTTCAAGGATATAGCCAAGATAACAGGAAAACCAATAGGAACGGTTACATGGCTGTATAATGAAGGGATAAAAAAGCTAAGGAGGTGTCTTTCTAATTATGAGCAGGAAGATAGTTGATTTAACTGAATATAAAGATAATAAGGAAGATATCGAAATGATGGCAGAGGTTATTCCAGATGAGATTCTTGAAGCATATATGAAAGAGGTTGAAAATGATACTCCTGACCTATGGTCTAAGATAGAGACCGGTTATGAGAAGGAGTTAATGTCTATAGATAACGAGAGAAAATTAAGAAAGAAGAAAACAATAGGAATTATTGCAGCTACAGCCTTGATTGCTCTAATTGCTGTTCCGGTTGCAGTTTTAAGTAACAGAGGTACAAAGGGTGATAATATAACATCATATAAGGATGATGCGGCATATGATGATTATGCAACAGAGGCTATGCCGGAATTTGCCGAAAGTGATGATGGTTATGATACATATGGTGGCACCATAAATGAAGAAAACTCCGGGGATAGTACCATAGAACAAAATCAGAATGCTGTTACCGCTGATGTATCAGGCCAGGATATGGATGATTATGTGAATAGTCCGGAAGATGATTCTTCTGATGCTGCTAAGGAAGATGAGACCACAGTGATAGACGAGAGCTTATTTGCTGTAGAAATCGAGGTGGATGGCATAGTCTATGAGATATCGGATGTAGATTTAGCGGATAGTGTTCCGGAGAATTATATTAATGAAACTCAAATAGATAATATTTATTGCGATTATCCCGAAGAGACATTATTGATTTATAAAGCTTTGGAAAATGATGTATCTATATATGTGGCATATTATGATAAGTACAAATTATATACAAAAAAGACAGAAAATACGCTAAGTAAATAAATGATACAATAACAGTGTAATGCCAATATAGGAATTGGCAATTAAAAAATATACCGACCATCATGATTCGGATAAAATATCTGATGATTGATGGTCTTTTTTGTTTAAAAGCTTTGGTCTAAGGGGATGTATGTAAAAAATAAATTAAAAATAAAAAATTTTAAAAAAT
>JAFVBE010000045.1 GCA_017480195.1 Lachnospiraceae bacterium | reverse complement strand
GCAGGTTATCGGTTCGATTCCGATCGTCGGCTCTTGCAAAATAAATAGTTGAAAAAATATGGACGTTTAGCTCAGCTGGTTAGAGCAATCGGCTCATAACCGATCGGTCCGGGGTTCGAGTCCCTGAACGTCCACTTTTCTTTTATGGCCCGGTGGCTCAGCTGGTTAGAGCGCCGCCCTGTCACGGCGGAGGTCGTGGGTTCGATCCCCATCCGGGTCGCTAAACAATTAAATATTGTTCCAAATTTGCCGGCGTGGCGGAACTGGCAGACGCACAGGACTTAAAATCCTGCGGGACTAATCTCCCGTACCGGTTCGATTCCGGTCGCCGGCATACTTTTTAAAGTGGCTCAAGCCTTGATTTATCTGGGCTTGAGCCTTTTTTTGCCAACTCAAGATTGGGGGTGACATGGGGTTAACATTATCTTTCCGACCTCGAAGTCTTTAATTGCTTGAGCCTTATCTTCTGTACCAAAAATATCATAATTATATGCTTTTTGAGTCGTTCTTATATCATTATATTTAAAATAGGTCTTGACTTTGGTTGAGGAATAGTTATAATGAAATTGATGGAGAGTCCTGCCGACAAGTGGACGCATAAAAAAGCGTTAGAGTCGCTACGGTGACACTACATTCAAGGGCTATGGCAACATAGCCCTTGTCTATTATAGGAGTTGAGAAAATTTTGAAAGAACTTAAATTGTATCAAATAGATATGAAATATATACGAAATTTACATAGAATTGATGATAGAGTTTTGTCTGTTTCTCCTCAGACAGGAAAAGATGAGCGACCATTTCTTGGAGTTATTGTGATATGTAATAATCAAAAATACTGTGTTCCACTTTCCAAGCCTAAAAATAAACATAAGAAAATGCGTAATAAGATTGATTTTAAGAAAATTGAAAAAGATGGTCAATTATTAGGTGTTTTAAACTTTAATCTCATGATTCCTGTTGAAGATAAGCAGATAAAAGAAATAGATGTTAAAATAAGAACACACGATGATTCTCGAACAAGAAAGAAGAAGGAATTATTATTTAAGGAATTATCATGGTGTAATGAACATTTGGTAGAGCTATGTAATACAGCAAATGTTCTATATAGCAATTATGTATCCGAAAAATATTTTTCAGCAAGAAGCCAGTGCTTGGACTTTGTTAGGATGGAAAATGAGTGTAAGAAATATAATGAAAAGAAGTAATGATGTTTCAATAATAGGGGTTAACATTAGGGTTAACTTTTATGACGAAGCAGTCAGAAACCCCCTATCTATCTAATATTCTGTTACTGGCGATTAATTCGATTCCGGTCGCCGGCATACTTTTTAAAGTGGCTCAAGCCTTGATTTATCTGGGCTTGAGCTGCTTTTTATTTTTTTCAAATTTTGAACACTTTTGAACACCTTTTTATTATTAACATAACCCCAAGTGTTCAAATGCTTCTATGCTATCATTATCTTTATCTACATTACAAAGATAATGAAGAGTTGTAGAAACTTGTGAATGTCCCATTAACTTTCTTTTATTTGTTCTGTCTGCTGTCAGGATATCCATTGCCCTGTAAATCTGTGGAAGGACTTAGTGCACTGTTCTGATTTTTATGCTGCAAATCATTGTCCGGGTGGTCTGCTTCCCAAACTCCTTTTGGTATAGTTTTAACCGGAATATTTTTATCTGTTATTTTCATAATTCACCTCTCATTTTTGGATAGTATGTGAAGATGTTTTATATATTATGCCTATAATTATTATGGTTATATCTTTTATCTATAATCAGTTATAACTAAATAAGATTATAAAAAAAATTAATAGCGTGCTACAATCCCTTATGTAATAATTCATACTTAAATGGTAGGAAAAAATAAATATATATTCTAAGCGAAGGGAGGAATGATTATGTCAGATACGGTATCATGGTTAGAAGAATTTAATGATAAGCTCCCGTCAGACTATCTTAAAGCAGTTATTGAAACGGCAGATTGGATAAGTGATTATGAGCATATTGATACTAATGGAATCTTTTGGGAAGTGCTCCCGGGAAAAGAAACCGATGAAGCTGCAACATTAACATCAATTAGTGGTTTATATGGTGGCGCTTCGGGGATTGCATTATTCTTCTTACGATTATATCAGGTAACCGGTGAAGAGAAGTATCTGAATAAAGCAAAGGCAGGCATTGATTTTGTCATAGGCAGAGACATTGGAAGAGATGTATATAAAAATCTCGGAGAAGGAACATTAAAAGGAATACCGATTGGTATTATGGATGGACCTGTAGGAAGTTCCTATGTATCATACCTTTTGTATGAAAGTACAGGTGATGATAAATATCTTACTTATACAAAGGAAACTACCAGGATTTTAATTGAGGAAGAAAAGGAAGATGAGAATGGTGGTTACTGGAGTGATGTATGCAGTATTCTTGCTGATGGAGGCTTGGTACTGTATCTAATATGGCTGTATGAGAAGCTTGGTGATAAGAATTATCTTGTGGCGGCAGATAGTGCAGGAAAAAGAATTTCCGGTGAAGCAGAGGAGACTGATGATACAGCAAGATGGCTTGCTATGGATTCGGTTGCATTTGGATTAGGTGAGAATGGATTTTTTCCGGGTTTTTTCTATGGCGCAGCGGGAAGTGGCTATATTATGGCGAAGCTTTTTGAACATACAGGTAATGAAAGATATCTGGAACTTGCAAGAAAGGCGGCTAATTATATAAGAAAAATAGCAGATGTATCACCTGACGGAAAGGCAGCACTTATAAGATATAATGACCCATATGTTCCTAAGATGCATTATCTTGGTTTATGTCAGGGTCCTATAGGACATTCGAGATTATTTTATAAGTTGTATAAGCTTACGGGAGAAGAAATTTATAAAGAATGGATTATAAGATTAACTGATGGAATATTGGCAGCCGGTGCACCGACAAAACATTCAAAGGGATATTGGCATACATATTGTTATTGTTGTGGTGCGGCAGGTATGGTTGAACATTTTTTGGAAATTTATCAATTGACAAAGGATGACAAATATAAGGATGCTGCAAAGTCTGCTGTAGATGTCCTGATTGGCGATTCGAATACAGATGATGGAAAACGACGCTGGTACACAGCATGGAACCGACATCTTCCAAATGAGGTCGAGGCGTGGACAGGGCTATATCACGGCAGTGCCGGTTGTGCATCATCAATATTATATTATTATAATTTTTTGACAGTTAAGAAGGACATCAGTGGATATTTAGAGGATCCATATCAGGATTTATTTTAATTAACATATAATAAGGAGGAATAAAAATGAGTAAGATTGTAAAAAATATTGCGGATTTAGTAGGACATACACCGCTTTTTGAATTTGTAAAGTATGAGGAAAATAATAACATAAATGCTCACATTCTTGGTAAGCTTGAGTATTTTAATCCATCAGGATCAGTGAAAGATAGAGCAGCATTAAATATGATTCTTGCTGCTGAGAGAGATGGACTTCTTCATCCGGGAGACACAATAGTTGAGAATACTTCAGGAAATACAGGTATTGGTCTTGCGGCATTTGCAGCAAGCAGAGGATACAAGCTTACCGTATTTCTTGAGCCGGGACAATCGGCAGAGAGACAGAAGATGCTTCGTGCATATGGAGTAGATCTCAAGAGTATGATGGATGTTCCGGGAGTACCTGAAGCACTGGGAAATGGAACATTTACAACACAGTTTTATCAGGATGCCATCCAGAGTTATTGTGATGCTCAGGATACTCCGCATTATTTTATAAATCAGCTTGCGAACCTTGCCAATCCGGGTGTTCATTATGATACAACAGGTCCTGAAATCTGGGAAGATACAGATGGTAAAGTGGATATTCTTGTTGCTACATCAGGTACAGCCGGAACTATAACAGGATTGGCAAAATATTTCCGAGAGAAAAATCCTGATATAGAGATAGTTGCCGTTCAGGCTGATCCGACATCACGACCGGGAGGCTCAGAGAACCCTCAGACAATAGATGGTATAGCTCCTTTTGGTGATCCCGGATTCCCTGATGGAGCCAAGGCACCATTTATCGTTGGCTTTAATTATAATGAATGTATAGATGTCAAGGGTGAAGATGCATATGCTGTAGGACGTGAGCTTGCACAAAGTGATGGAGTGTTTTTAGGACAGTCTGCCGCGGCTGCAGTTTATGCAGCGACAATAGTTGCAAAACGGCCTGAAAATGCAGGAAAGAACATTGTAGCGATGCTTGCTGATAATGGTATGAAATATCTTAGCACTAATATGTATCCGCTTGATAAGGCAGTATTATAAGGAGATAATATAAGCATAGAATATAAAGGTTGTGTTACATAAATTTTTGTAACACAGCCTTTATGTTTTATATATTGAAAAAGAAGTATAATAATATTATACTTATATCAGGTATCCGGTCCCGAGAGGTATATCTGCTTGCAGATAGTGGAGGTGTCTTTTCCAAAAATATGAGATGATGCGAAGTAACACACTCCAGCCGGATACTTTTAAAAATGTGAGGTATATATGAATAAGGTAAAATGTAATGTCTGCTTTCGTGGCTGTGAGCTCGGTGAGGAACAGGTTGGAGCCTGTATGGCGAGAGTGTGCAGGGACAATAAAATAATTGCAGAGAATTATGGATATATAACATCTATTGCGCTTGACCCTATAGAGAAGAAACCACTTAATATGTTTTACCCCGGAAGTATGATTCTATCTATCGGAAGCTACGGGTGTAATCTAAAATGTCCGTTCTGCCAGAATGTGAGCATATCCTTAGCAGATGACAGAGTCAGACCACAGGCAGAATATATCGAGCCGAAGGCACTATGCGATATTGCTGTAGGACTAAAGGCGAAGGGAAATATAGGAATTGCTTATACTTATAACGAGCCACTTGTCGGCTATGAATATGTATGTGATACGGCACGACTTATCCGGGAGGAGGATATGAAGAATGTTGTTGTTACAAATGGTTCAGTAAATGAGAAAATCATAGAAGAAATACTACCTTATATAGATGCATTTAATATTGACCTTAAATGCTTTAATGAGGAATACTATAGAAATGTATTAAAAGGCAACTTTGAGACTACAAAGAGATTTATAGAAATGGCTGTCAGGTCGGCACATATTGAACTGACAACTCTTATAATACCTGATGAAAATGATACAGAAGAAGAAATGAGAGAGTTGTCGGATTGGGTGCATGAGCTTGAAAAAAAATATGATAAGCATATACCACTTCATATATCAAGGTTTTTCCCGAGAAGCAAATACAGTGACAGACAGCCCACAGATGTAAGAAAGATATTAAGGCTTGCTGAGGTCGCAAGGGAAAAATTAAAATATGTATACGAGGGTAATATATGATTGAAAGGAAGAAAATATGATAGTAGAAAATGGCGAGTGGACTATAACAGGTCTTGAATATGATGACCCAAGCTGCATACATTCTCCGCAGGAGTTGATTGAATATGTAAAGAAGGTCGGATTTTTGCCGCTTTTTGGCGGTGACATACCGGGCTTTTCTGCTGAGGAACATACATGGTACATGGGCTGGTGGACAGGTGATGCAGAGGATGATCCTTGGATATGGCGTGAAGAGATAGCAAGGAGCCGTGAGGTGGCTTACGGTAAATTCTTTGATAAAAAAGCGGGATTTATATCATTAGAATGGCTGCCGTATTTTGCAAATTACCGTAGAAAAGGATATGATTTTGATGCTCTTTATGAGGATGGATATGCCAGTCGCAGAAGTAAGAAGATAATGGACTTATATATCAGGGATGATGTAGAAGATGAAGACGATATGTGGAGTGATGAGATGATTCTTTCCACACAGGTCAAAAAGCTTGCAGGATTCGGTAAAGGCGGCGAGAAGAATTTCCCGGGCGTTCTCACTGATTTGCAGATGCAGCTTTATCTTGTGATGATTGATTTTAAGAGGCGCAGGAACAAGAAGGATGAAGAATACGGTATGCCTGTATCCATACTTCTTCCACCTGAGGCAGTATGGGGATATAAGCATATGTCATCGGCTTATAAGGAAAAGCCGGAGGTGTCAGGAGAGCGAATCAGACAGCATATATTTGATATGTATCCTGATGCAGACGAGAAGGTGGTGAACCGACTGGTTGGGAAATAATAAATGGGTGCGTCTTACGCACCCATAATTATTTTACAACTCATCCATCAATCCGCTTATCCCCTCACGCTTATAAACATCACGGTAATATTCAACTTCATCTTTTATCAAGTCATCTATGATACGCATGCCAAGCAGCTCGACAGGAGCCTTGTCGTCGGTCATTATATGATTGCCTGATTCATAGACAGTCAGTCCGTTGGAGACTGTAGTCATCATATTAATTAGCTCATTATTGGTTTCAAGAGAGACATTTTCTTCAAAGGCTTTAATCATATCAGGATTGTCTGAGGCAAAAAGCTCGCGGTTGGTGCCTCGGCAGTTTACGGTGTAGACTTCGGAGAATACATTTGCTATGGTGTCGGCAAGATATGCATTGATATCATCAGTTGCGTTGTCGTCACTTCCACGCATATTCATATTTACAACCATTACGCCGTTATCATTCAGATGTTCCTTTACAAGTGTGAAGAACTCGACTGATGACATCTGAAACGGTATCGTGATATCCTGATAAGCGTCCACCATTATGACATCATACTTGTCGTTGATTACATTAAGATATGCTCTGCCGTCGTAGGTTACGACAGGTATATCTTCCGGAAGCTCAAAATAATCGACTGCCAATGAGGTTATCTTCTCATCTATTTCAACTCCCGTTATGGATAGCTCATTGTTATCAAAATATCTTCTGCATTGAGTGGCATAGGTGCCTGTACCCATACCGAGTATCAGTATGTCGAGATGGTTTCTCTCATTTATACCTGTCATGTAAGGTGCTGCCATAGCATAATCGTAGTACATACCTGTGAGTTCTTTTTCCTTCATATACACAGACTGTACACCGAACAAAACATTTGTCGATAATCTTGTCTCGTCCTCCGTCTCATAGACCTGTAGATAATTATATATCGACTCACCTTCATAAGTGAGATCCTTAATCCAGAATGCGAAGCTTCCATCGTGACCGAATATAATACAAATTATATAGAGTATTACACCGACTATTGCCTTGACGGATTTAACCTTCGAGCTTGCAAAATATATTATAGACAGCAGTAAAAGTATACCTGAAAATATAAGAAATGTTATGGCTGTTCCCACAGTCGGTATGCTGATAAAGGTTGGCACAAATGTGCCTATGATGCTTCCGATTGTATTGGCGGCATTTAAGTTTCCGACTGTCTTTCCACTCTCATCGAGGCTGTCAACCGTGTATTTTACAAGTGACGGAGTGACTGTACCGAGCAGAAAAAGCGGGAATACAAATATTACCATGCAGGCTGCAAAGGCTGCTATAATAAGAAAATTGTTATTAACCGTAAATATAAGCAGTGCGGATATACCGAGTATGATGTATTTGCCAAGCACAGGAATGGCGGCTATCCATATGGCGGCTATGATGATTCTTCCGTACAATTTGTCAGGATTAGGATTCTTGTCTGCCGCACGACCGCCATAGATGTTGCCAAGTGCCATAGCAATCATTATCGTGCCGATTATGATTGTCCAGACTATCTGTGATGATGAAAAATACGGCGCCATAAGTCTGCTTGCACCGAGCTCCACCGCCATAACCGACATACCGGCGAAGAATTCCGTGAGATATAGATATAATTTATTACCTAATATTTTTCTGTGTTTGTTATTTGACTGCTCCTGATTGGACATATTTATAAAACCTTTCCATATATTGTTAATTATAGAATATAACTGTCATAATCTTAATTATAAACAGCATTCTATATTATATAAATAAAACATAATTATTTCAAGCGTATCACAGTGAAAGATATAGAATATGAATTGTCAGCTATGGATGTAAAGAATGTTGCTGAATAAAAAGTTATCATGCTTTTTGATATATTCAATATATTCAGCATAATTTATATAATATTTTCTGCCCCATGATGATATTTCCAGATAAATCGTGCATTGCTTGTCTTTATCTGAAGTGTTTTTAAGTATGTCAGCAGGCTTTTTTATTGTTTCGTACACCCCGGTTACATTTACATAGTGATCCTTGGTTTGAGTGGCAGGAGTAAAGTTAATATCATCACCGGTAATCTTTGCTGTATAAAATGGGAGTTTTTCTTTTCTTCGGCGTATAAAAGCCGGACCTATCGACAGTATAACAGGTATATCATTTTCAATCATTTCGGTAATACGCTTTAATATATTATGTGGCATAACACCCCATCTTACCTTATAGTGCACTTTGAAATGTTTTCTATGCATAAGAAGATATATTCGTATATAAAAGCTGAGCAGAATTCCCGATATACCCAGAAATGGCAGTATGTGAAAATAGCGGCGGTTCATTTCCCGAACTGCCGCTATGTACTTTTCCTTTGACGGATTATCTGCTTTGTCGGATATGTGAAGCAATACATCATTTGCAGAGATAAGACCACAGCCATAGTTAGATAGGGTATTGGCTTTGTCTGCATCTTTTCTTAACCATCTCTGATTGCCTCCGAATGAGCCGTCTACAGAAATATATTCTTTTTTTAAGGTTGTTTTTTTAAGTAATTTCATTCTATCATATCCTAAAGATGTAAGCATTAAGCTGCGCCGTACTTGCTGGCTTATCAATCTTACATACACCACTGTCGGGCTTGTGACTTAGTGGCATTTCTTACAAGGCGTAAGTCCTCGTGTTTCGGCTTCCTCAAGTGTAATCTGATAAGCGTTACTTATACCGCCACAGTCACTCTTGGAGTGGTACTTGCTTCCGCTTGCGGTTACCCATACCTGTTCACTGCTTGAATTTCCTGAGGATGAATTCGCAACTGATTGGCTATCTGATGAATCGGAGTCTGCTGTCTGGGTTACTGCTACATTATCAGAAGCTGTTTCTTTGCTTGTATGATTACTTACCAGCTTAACTATACCCCATATGCCAAGCACAATAAGGGCAAGTATTACAACTGCGGCAACAGCGAGTATTATACAGCCTGAATTATTGGCGGCAGTCTGTGCAACATTTTCTACAGTCTCACCTACGGATTGGCTGCTTGAAGAGTTTCCCGTCTTTGATGAAGAACTCTTGCTGCTTTTCTTCTTACCGCCGAAGGATTTCGAATACGAAAGTCCTGTACCCGGAAGTCCGACAGAAGCGGTCTGCTTGCCTGAGGTACTCATAGTGTAATGGGCACCTTTTTTTCCAACGGTAACACTGGCACTTTTTTTATTGACATTAACCTTGACACCGGGAGCTACCGATATACTTTTCCTAAATCTTAATCCCATAGTATTCCTCCGATTATTCTTTATGTAAATATATAATACAGTATAAAATAAAATCCCTGTTTTGAAAAGTAAAATATTCATAATTTGGTATATAAAAGTTTGTAGTATAACTTGCGTATTAGAAAAATTTATAATATAATTAATTTTGTTTAAATATGATATTTTATGCGATTAAAAATGTGTGGGTGTGTATGTTTTAAACCATATAATGTATTAGGAGAGAATTGCTTATGTTTTCCGGGGGTGCATCAATAGGACTTTATATAGCGGCAGTTATTGTGCTGGCAGGCTTTGGTGGAGTGCTTTATCTGCGTCATAAGGTCAGAGAGTTTAATCAGAAGCTGTTCGGAGTAAAAAAAATCCCTCTTGACGAGGCATTTGCAGGATTCAGGGATGGTCTTGATGATACGGATATGAGTCCTAAGTCTGTATCGGGTGTAACGAGTATGATGCTCCCTGCTATTATGAGAGATTTTCCGGAATTCAACTATGAGGAGATGAAGGAGAAGGCGAAGAATGTTCTGCTTACATTCCTTCAGGCGATAGATGAAAGGCGTTCATCGATTCTTTCCGAAGGTACAAGTGAATTAAGAAGGACTCTTTCAGACAGGATAGATAAGAATTCGATGAATCGCCAGCATGAGCATTACAAGAGCGTCAAGATACACAGGATGGAGATTGCCAGATATGACAAGCGTGCAGGTAGATGTACCATAAGATTTCAGGCGGCGGTTCAAAGCTATCATTACATAACAGACGAGGAAGATGAATCCAAGATAAAAAAGGGCTCGAAGGACAGATTTGAGCAGTCCAAGTATGAGGTTGACATGATTTACATACAGGATAGGGATTTGGTTGAGAATTCCAATGTCGATGGCGTGTCACTTACCTGTCCGCAGTGCGGAGCACCGATTACGATGCTTGGAGCAAGGAAATGTGCATACTGTGACACACCGCTTATAGCATTTAATATAAAAGCCTGGGAGTTCTCCAGATGCGAACAGGTGGAGTAAGAGTGTAAAGGGTATCCGGGCAGTACAGTTGCAAGGATACATTTCACATATAAATAAAAACCTAATTTAATTAAGAAGAAGGGAGATACAAAATGGGATTAATTAAAGCATTAGTCAGCTCAGCAAGCAGTGTTATGGCGGACCAGTGGAAAGAGTTCTTCTACTGTGATTCATTACCTGATGATGTGCTGATGAAGAAAGGTCAGAAGAGAACTGACAAGGGGTCATCTAATACTCATGGAAGAGATAACATTATCACAAACGGTTCTGTTATCGCTGTAAACGAAGGTCAGTGTATGATAATTGTAGATCAGGGTAAGGTTGCAGAAATCTGTGCCGAGCCGGGAGAATTTACATACAATTCATCTACTGAGCCAAGCTTATTTACCGGAAGTCTTGGACAGAGCGTTAAGCAGACCTTTGCCACTATCGGTAAGCGTTTTACCTTTGGCGGTGATACCGGCAAGGACCAGAGAGTTTATTATTTTAATATCAAGGAGATTAAGGAGAAGCTTTTCGGAGCTTCACAGCCTATTCCTTTCAGAGTTGTAGACAGCAAGATTAATCTTGATATAGATACAGCTGTTAGAGTAAGCGGTAAGTATTCTTATCATATAACTAATCCTATACTTTTCTATACAAATGTATGTGCAAATGTTGCTGATGAGTTTAAGGCATCAGAAGTTGAGGGTATGATGAAGGGAGAACTTATCGACGCACTTACTCCATCATTTTCAGAGATTTCAAATCTTGAAATCAGACCTAACCAGATTTCAGCTCATAAGGATGAGATGGTTCAGATTCTTAATACTCAGCTCAATGAAAAGTGGGCACAGTTAAGAGGTATTGAGCTTGTTTCTGTAGCATTCAATCCAATGAATTTACCGGAAGAGGATCAGCAGCTTATCAAAGAGGCTCAGAAGACTGGTATGCTTCAGAGTCAGACTATGGCAGCGGCAACTCTTGTTGGAGCACAGGCAGACGCTATGAAGGCAGCCGCTTCAAACCAGGGTGGAGCTATGATGGGATTCATGGGTATGAATATGGCACAGACTGCAGGTGGATTTAATCCACAGGCACTCTATGCAGGCGGACAACAGCAGCAGATGCAACAGCAACAAATGCAGCAACAACAGATGCAGCAACAGCAGCAGATGCAGCAACAGCAGCAACCACAGCAATTTCAGCCTCAGCCACAGGCTGGTTCACCGGCGGCAGCAGGTGATAGTTGGACTTGCGAGTGTGGTGCAGTAAATACCGCTAAGTTCTGTAGCGAGTGTGGTAAGGCTAAGCCAATACCGGCACCTGCATCAGCAGATGGATGGACCTGCGAATGTGGTTCCGTAAATAAGGGTAAGTTCTGTCAGAACTGTGGCAAGCCAAAGCCTGCAGGAGCACCGCTTTATAAGTGTGACAAGTGTGGATGGGAGCCGGAAGACCCTAAGAACCCACCTAAGTTCTGTCCACAGTGCGGTGACCCGTTTGATGATAATGACATACAGTAGTATGCAGTATATGATATAGTTTTAAAGAGATGGTAATTGTAGGGCGAAAGCTTTGCAATTACCAAATCTTTATATGGAAAAGGGAGAAAAGCTTATGGCAGGATTAATAGAATATGATTGTCCCTGCTGCGGGGGCAAGGTGCAGTATGACGCCACATCACAGCAGTTCAAGTGCCCATATTGCGATACGGTATTTGATGCCAATGCTCTTAAGGAAAGAGTTGATGTATTAAATCAGCCGGATTCAGATATGGAATGGGGTAATAAAGCCTGACAGGATTGGACTCCGGGAGAGACAGATAATATGCGTGTATATCTGTGTAATGCCTGTGGTGGTGAGATTATTGTTGATGAAAATGTCGGAGCGACCAAATGTCCGTATTGTGACAGTCCGGTAGTAATGGTAGGTCAGTTCAAGGGGGATTTAAAACCGGATTATGTTATTCCGTTCAAGAAAGACAAAGAGGCTGCGAAGGCTGCTTATTATAATCACTTAAAGGGCAAAAAGCTATTGCCTAAGATATTTAAGGACCAGAATCATATAGATGAGATTAAGGGAGTATATGTTCCGTTCTGGCTCTTTGATGCGGATGTTGATGCGGATATGAGTTTCAATGCTACCAAGACTAAAAGCTGGAGTGACAGCAGCTACAATTATACCAAGACCGAGCATTATTTGGTTAGAAGGCGTGCGGATTTGTCGTTTAGGCGTGTACCGGTAGACGGCTCGTCTCAGATGGAGGATACTCTTATGGAGTCTATCGAACCGTTTGACTTTAGTGAGGCGGTTGATTTCCAATCTGCGTATCTTTCGGGCTTCCTTGCAGATAAATATGATGTTACATCTGAGCAGAGCATAGCAAGAGCTAACCAGAGGATAAAGCAGAGCGCTGAGGATGTTATGCGTGAATCCGTTACGGGATATTCTTCTGTAACTGCAGCGGGCAATAATGTGCGTATCAAGGAAGGTGTTACCAAGTATGCCTTATACCCTGTATGGCTTCTTAATACCACATGGAATGGCGAGCATTATTACTTCGCAATGAATGGTCAGACGGGTAAGCTGGTCGGTGATTTACCGTGTGACAAGGGAGCATATAAGCGTGGACTATTAGCGTGGACAGCGATTCTTGGTGCAGTTATAACCTGTATATCGCTGCTTATAATATAAGGAGGTAACAGAATGAAGAAGAAATTTTTAGCTTTACTTACATTTGTTTTAATGTTATTTATCTTTGTTCCGTATGTGCCTTCTTATGCAGACAGCAGTAATGGAACACCAAGAGTAACCGATGATGCTGATTTATTATCTGACAGTGAGGAGAGACAGCTTGAGGATAAGCTTGCTAAAATCAGCGAGAAGTATAAATGTGATGTAATCATTATTACAGTTGATTCGATAGGATATACAGATCCTAATAAATATGCAAATGATTTCTTTACTTCAAATGGCTTCGGTATTGGTAAGACTAACAGCGGTGTAAGTCTTCTTATAAGCATGGAGGACAGAGACTGGGCTGTAACGGCTCACAGCAAGACTACGAAGAAGGGTGCACAGAAGATTTTTCCGTATACCAAGACGGATGCCATAGGTGAGGCGATTTTGAGTGATTTGTCAGCCGGAAATTACTATAATGCATTTGATAAATACGCAAGTCAAGTTGAGAAATATCTTAACCAATATAAGATGAAGAGAATTGCAGCTATACCTATATCGTTTGTCATAGGTTTTGTAATATCGCTTATCATTATGAGCGGTCAAAAGGCGACTCTTAAGAGTGTACATACGCAGCCGGCAGCAAGAAGCTATCTGGCCAATGCGAATGTCAGCGGAAATGATATGAGAAATGGTATAACCAATGGCGCTAACGGCAGTACAGCAGGTAAGGTTGCGGCGGGCGTTGCGGCAGGTATACTTCTTAGTATTGCTACCGAGCAGTTCTTATATAGCAATGTGCAGAAGACTCCGAGACAGACGAGCAGCTCCGGTGGTGGCTCTATATCGCATTCATCAGGTGGCGGATATCATGGTTCACATGGTAAGTTTTAATTGCTTATCAGTAAAAAAACTGCTACAGAATACATATTGTTATGCCGTAAATGTGGTTTAAAAAAACAAGTTGAAAAAGGTTTTGACTTTGTTTTCTCAAGTCAAAAAAGCTGTTTTTGTGTGAAACAATCGAAAGACTTTGCAATTATTGACGAATAAATTTAATTTGGTAAAATAAGCACATAGTGTTGGTTGATTCGTCTCCCTAGTGCAAATTTTACGAATTACTATACACACATTCAGCATATGTCAAAAAGCGGAATCCGAAAGGGTTCCGTTTTTTTCTACAAACCATATGTATTTTAAGCATCAGGGGTGTGGCGGATATGGCTCTTGGGTATTGTAACTTATCTAATGTATGTCGCCTGTCATAAGGCTTCGGTGTCATATGAGTTTGCAAAGAACGCGCTCTCGCTCGGATAAAAACATAGGAGATACTAAAATCAAAAGGATAGGAACATATAATTGCTTTTCGCAAAATATGTCCCTATCCCTTTTCTTTAAGTACTCATGTTTTTATACGGTTCTTTCGCAAACCCATAACCCCTACGCCCTTTGACAACCGACATACATATAATAGGCAAGTCCCTAAGAGCCATATCCGCCACACCAGCTCAAAATACCACGATAAATCGTGATATTTCGAGCTGCAATTTGACAAAATGAATGGTAGTTGTTAGTATATTAGCAATTGTAATAATCATGTTTTTTGGGAGATACTATGAATGATATTGAGATTAGAATTTGTGTAGAATGTGGTAGTCAATTCTTAAAATCAAAATCAAAAATGAAAAATTTATGCCCGGAATGTGCAAGCATTTTATATGGTTATGAAAATTGTAAGCATATTTTTAAAAATGGAAGGTGTATTAAGTGTTTTTGGAACGGAAGTAGAAGTGATTATATAAAATTATTGTCTGATAAATTCTGATTTATTGAGGAGAATGTTATGGAAAAGAGAGAATTGATTTATTATAAACTGGATGAGGTGGATGAGAAGATATTGGAGATTCTTCAGGACAATGCGAGGACTTCTCTTAAGGATATTGCGGAGCAGGTATTCCTTTCACCGACTGCGGTAGGTACAAGAATTGACAGGATGCTTGATGAGGGAGTTTTGGAAGGGTTTACTACAAGACTTAATCCTGAGGCTATGGGACATTATGTAAAGGCTTTTATTAATTTACAGGTTGAACCTTCTGACAGAGAGGAATTTTACGAGTATATCGATGGAATTCTTAATGTGGTCGAGTGTAACTGCGTGACCGGAGATTATTCGATGTTGATTGAGGTGAGATTTCCGACTACGGCAGAGTTAGACCATTTCATAGTTGAACTGCAGCGTTTTGGAAAGACTAAGACACAGATTTCTTTTTCTACCTGTGTTAAGCACAGATGTAAATATTGGCGTGAGGATTCAATAACATTAAGTAAGGGATTGGAAAAAGAAAAAATTCAATAAATTCCTTTACAATCAAAATAGGCTGTACTATAATGGCAATAACGGTTTGTGCTGAAGAACCGAAATAAATTTTCTTAGGGAGGAAAATAAAATGGCATATGTTGATGAGGTTTTAGAGTCAGTTAAGAAGAGAGATGCTGACCAGCCGGAGTTTATTCAGGCAGTAACAGAGGTATTAAATTCATTAAGACCTGTTATCGAGCAGGATGAGGAGAAGTATCGCAAGCTTGCAATTCTTGAGAGAATTACTGAGCCTGACCGTCAGATTATGTTCAGAGTTCCTTGGGTTGATGACAATGGACAGGTACAGGTAAACAGAGGTTTCAGAGTACAGTTCAACAACTCTATCGGACCTTACAAGGGAGGACTTAGACTTCACCCATCAGTAAACCTTGGTATTATCAAGTTCCTCGGTTTCGAGCAGGTATTCAAGAATTCACTTACTACACTTCCTATCGGCGGTGGTAAGGGTGGTTCAGACTTCGACCCTAAGGGTAAGTCAGATAATGAGATTATGAAGTTCTGCCAGAGCTTTATGACAGAGCTTTCAAAATATATCGGAGCAGACCAGGATGTACCTGCCGGTGATATCGGAACAGGTGCAAGAGAGATTGGTTTTATGTTCGGTCAGTACAAGAGAATTAAGGGAATATATGAGGGAGTACTTACCGGTAAGGGACTTACATATGGTGGCTCACTTGCCCGTACTGAGGCTACAGGCTATGGTCTTCTCTATCTTACAGAAGAGATGGTTAAGTGTCATGGCGATAAGATGGAAGGTAAGGTTGTTGCAGTATCAGGTTCAGGTAATGTTGCAATCTATGCAACTGAGAAGGCACAGCAGCTTGGTGCTAAGGTAGTAACCCTCTCAGATTCAACAGGCTGGATATATGATCCTGAAGGAATAGATGTAGCACTTCTTAAGGAAGTTAAGGAAGTTAAGCGTGCTCGTCTTTCAGAGTATGCTGCAGCTCGTCCATCAGCAGAGTATCATGACAAGAAGAATGCTGATGACCACGGCGTATGGAATATCAAGGTAGACATTGCACTTCCTTGTGCAACTCAGAATGAGTTAAATCTTGATGATGCTAAGGCGCTTGTAGCAAACGGAGTTCAGTATGTAGCAGAGGGTGCTAATATGCCTACAACTATCGAAGCTACAGAATACTTCCAGGCAAACGGAGTAAACTTTGTAGGTGGTAAGGCTGCTAACGCAGGTGGTGTTGCTACATCAGCTCTTGAGATGAGCCAGAACTCAGAGAGACTTTCATGGACATTTGAAGAGGTTGATTCTAAGCTTAAGAATATCATGGTTGGTATCTACCACAATATTGATGACGCTGCTAAGGAATACGGCATGGAAGGCAACTATGTTGCAGGTGCTAATATCGCAGGCTTCAAGAAGGTAGTAGAGGCAATGATAGCACAGGGAGTGTGCTAAAGCCAAGCCGTGCAGTGATAAATAAAAATAAGTGTCCGTCATGTTTGCATGATAGGACACTTATTTTTATTTATCGGTATAGGGCGCAGCCCTACATCGAGCAACGGATGTTGCGAGATGCTGCACGGCTAAAAAAAACAGCCCGAGACCGAGCAGATTTGCTGCGAGGTGCCGGCTGTTAAACTGTGTAATATAGAAAGAGGCGCAGCCCTACATCGAGCAACGGATGTTGCGAGATGCTGCACGGCTGAAAAAAATAGATCCGAGCCTCCGCTAATTCCATCAGTGACCCGAATCTATTTATATAATATCAGACTTTTTAAGAAAGTCAATATTTTTTTAAAAATTATTTTTTTATTTCAATTAAAGAGTTGTCTTTTTTTATAATTAGTAATCTTTTCAAATATTTGCGTAACTTAAATTCAAACTCAAGTCTCGATAAACAATGTGCTTCAGGTAATTTTATTCTTCTTAAATCAAATATTATATATTTAGATTGCGAAATAGCATTACGAAAATTGTTTTCGATTGTATGCTTGCTACTCCCTGTTGGACTTTTTATTTCCCATTCAACACCATCCATTATAATATCAGGAGTATGAGTTCCTTTAATATTAATGGGATTTATAAATATTATATTTTTTCCTAAATCAGCAAAAAACTTCGCTGTTTCTAATTCGTGATTCTCTGGCGGAGTGCTTAATTGAGAAGTGTCTATATATCCTTTTTCCATAATGTACCTACCTAAGTATGTTTAATAGCTTTGATTATATAAATTCTATTTTAATTTGTTTGTCCATAGCTGACGCAAGTTCTTTTAGTGTTTCAAGTGTAGGTGTGCAGCTACCGCATTCAATACGACTTATATTTGACTGTCGTATACCGGATTTTTCTGAAAGCTGCTTTTGAGTCATATTGCATGATAATCTTGTATATACAAGAAGACGGCGGATTTGCTCTTCTAATTCTATTGTTTCAGTATTGATTACTAATTCTTCGTTATTTTTTAAAAAAAGTGATTCGGATGTTCGCATATTTTACTCCTTGATATTCACAATATTCCTTTTAAGGAATATTATATATAGATATAGATAATGTGTCAATATTTATTTTAAGCAAATTTGTTGTGTGATCGGAGTTAAAGATATATAATAAACGATGTATTTAGGAAATTTGGCTATCGCAATTTTAGTTGATGGGTATTTGATGGATTATTGATAGGAATTACAATTATGGAATATATTGCAAAAAGTTATTATGATATAAAAATAATAGACAATAATGGGATAATATTTAAGGATGGATACAAAATTGTATTTTCAGAATGTATTAATAGTCGATTAAAAAGCGATAAATGTATTGCATTCAGAGATATCACAGCTAATCCACCTTATATCGAATTTTTTACAAAGAATAAACCGACAAGAGTTGTATTTGATAAAACAGGTATGTTTAAAAGCACTAATGAAATGAAATTTACAGAAGTACAGTTAAAGATTAATGAATATGGATATACAACATATGATTTAAGCTGATAAGAACACTTCGAGCCTCCGCTAATTCCAGCAGTGGCTCGAATCTACTTATATATAATTTCTATCTCCTGACAAAACAAAACACAATTTGTCGGGAAATATATTTCAAAATATTATATCCTAAGTCCATAATCAAGTTGGAGGTACAGGTATGAACTGGGCGAAAATCATAGAAGATGCCATTAATTACATCGAGGAGAATATCACTGAGGAGCTGACGGTAGGCAGGATAGCCAAGGAGGTAAATGTGTCCGCGTTTTATTTCCAGAAGGGCTTTTCTATACTGTGCGGATATACTGTCGGTGAATATATTCGTATGAGGAGATTATCACTTGCAGGAAATGAACTGCTTTCTTCTGATATTAAGGTGATTGACCTTGCATTAAAATATGGCTATGATTCGCCGGACAGCTTTACGAAGGCATTTACAAGATTTCATGGAAGTACGCCAACTGATGCAAGATATGGTGGTGCTACGATTAAAGCATTTGCACCACTGCATATTGAATTAACATTATATGGAGGTAGTACGATGGATTATAGGCTTGAAGAAAAAAAGGCATTTAAGGTGATGGGAGTGTCTAAGGATTTTTCCTATGAAAATGCCAATATTGACATTCCGAAATTCTGGGATGAGGTATTTGTGCGTGTTAATGAAAGACTTGTGCTTGGTATGTATGGAGTCTGCTTTGATGAGGAGATGGCAGGCAATAAGTTCAAATATATGATTGCTGATGACTATGTGGCAGGGCAGGCAGAGGAGAAGAACTTAGATGTGCATGAGATAAAGGCTCATACATGGGCGGTATTTCCGTGTAAGGGTCCGATGCCGCTTCCTCTACAGGAGGTAAACAGAAGGATATTCTCGGAATGGCTGCCTGCAAGCAATTATGAGATAGCAGAGGGATATAATATAGAGTATTACAGCAACCCTATGGATTATAAGCTTGGAACGCAGGATCCCGAATATTATACAGAGGTATGGATACCTGTAAAAGAGAAATAATATGAGCTTAAACGGCACTTTGCTTTGTAGACAAAGTGCCGTTTTTTACTGCCTTTTTTGTATAATCTGACACTTTCGATATTTGACTGCTTATGCTATAATGAGCTTTGCAGCGATGTACGCATGCAGACATCGACATAAAGTTAAAGCACATTGAGCCGATAGGCTGGATGTATAATAATGTGAGAATATAGATGATATTTTTATAGATTGATTTGCTTCCTACGGGGAAAGGAGTTTTTATGTCATATGTAGAATATGAGAAGGCACAGAAAGCAGGTCTTAAGGCTTTTAAGAGTGCTATTTCAAAAGGAGAAAATGCATACCTTCCGGTTCTTGATGAGATACTTAAGGATGTGGATATACAAAGTGAGGTAAGTCTCGGTTTGGTTCAGATACCACTTGATAGCGTAGTAGGTACCAGCAATGCCGGAAGGACATTTGCTTTTGCTAATAATTTTATGCCTATACTTGATTATAAGACGGAGTTTGGCTCTAAGTGGTCAACTCTTTGTGACAGCCAGATTGAAGAGGGAATCAGAGAGCCGATTAAGGCTTATGAATACCTGAACAAATTCTATGTTATAGAGGGTAACAAGAGAGTATCCGTATTAAAATATTTTGATGCGGTAAATATACCTGCACAGGTTACAAGGAAGATTCCGAAGCTTACGGATGATCAGGAGATTAAAATCTACTATGAATTCTTAGATTTTTATAAGCTTACGGATGTGAATTATATATGGTTTTCTCAGGAGGGTTTTTTCAAGAGGCTTCTTGAGCTTACCTCGGATAATCCTGATGCGGAATGGACAGAGGAGCAGAAGAAGGACTTTGGCTCGGCTAATCATAATTTTAGTGTTGCTTTGAAGAACAGAGGCGGAGATAAATTACCTATAACGACAGGCGATGCTTTCCTGCTTTTCATAGATATATATGGTTACGAAAATGTGAAAACATGGACATCCGCAGTTATGAAAGAGAAGATTGATAAGATGTGGGAGGAATATCTTATCGAGTCATCAGGCAGGGAGATTAATCTTAAGTTAGATCCGCCTGACTTAAGTAAAAAGAGTATAGCGAGCTATTTTAAGAGCTTTGCACCGAAACAGATTAAGGTTGCATTTGTGTATGATAAGGATCCCGAAAAATCCGATTGGTTATATTCTCACGAGTTGGGAAGACTTTATCTTGAGGAGCATTGCTCGGATAGGATTAAGACTCTTAAGGTACATGACCTTAATTCAGAGGAGGATATAATTACTGCCATAGAAGACCTCATAATGATGGGAGTTAAGATTATTTTTACCACCTCCTCAAGACAGGTAAGTGCGAGTCTTAAGGCTGCCGTAAATAATCCCGATGTCGTTATACTTAACTGTTCGCTTAATACCTCGCATAAGCTGATTAGTACATATTATGCAAGGCTTTATGAGGTAAAATTCTTAGCCGGAATGCTGGCAGGTGCACTTACGACGAATGATAAAATCGGTTATCTGGCGGATTATCCTATACTTGGTATGACTGCTAATATCAATGCATTTGCACTTGGTGCGGCTATGGTTAATCCTAATGCAAAGGTTTATCTTGAGTGGACGACACTTAAGGGCGTATCGAGAGAGGCTGCGATAGAGAATTTTAGAAGACGTGACATTAATTATATATCCGATCAGGTTATGATAACTCCGAATGCTTCGGGCAGAAGATTCGGACTGTACAGTATAGAGGATGAGAAAACCTTTAATATTGCTATGCCGGTATATCAGTGGGGAGTATTCTATGAGAAGCTTATAGATACCGTACTTAAGGGCAAATTAAAGGAGGATGAAAAGGAAGACAACAAGGCAGTAAATTATTGGTGGGGATTATCTGCAGGAGTTGTAGATCTTATATACTCGGATAAAATTCCTAAGGGAACACTGAGACTTGTCAAGCTTATTAAAAATCTTATGATAGATAATGAATTCTTCCCATTTGATGATGTAATTAAGGATCAGACCGGTGGAATAAGAAATGAGAAGAAGGAGCATATGCTGCCTGAGGACATAATGAAGATGAACTGGCTGGTGGAAAATATCGTCGGGGAAATTCCTGTTATTGACGAGCTGAAGGATGATGCCAAGCCGATAGTTGAGCTTAAGGGTGTAGGACAGACAGAGGATATTTCCGACACAGTGCAAGCCGAGAGTGCAGGCGAGGCAGCAGATGTAAGGACAGACGAAGATACGGGGGATAACGAGGAGTAGGTATGAGGATTTTATTACTGGCAGATGAGGAGTCTAAGTATTATTGGGATTTTTTTGAGAAAAGTAAATTAGATGGTATAGATTTGATTATATCCTGTGGGGATTTGGCGCCGCAATATCTTTCATTTTTTGCCACCTTTGCAAAGGTGCCTATCCTATATGTACATGGAAATCATGACCATTGCTATGATGAGACACCGCCGGATGGCTGCATATGTATTGATGATGATATCTATATACATGACGGAGTAAGGATAATGGGTTTAGGCGGAAGTATGTGTTATAATTTCGGAGCATATCAATACACCGAGAGTCAGATGGAAAAAAGGTACAGGAAGCTTAAGAGAAAAATCAAGAAAGCAGGCGGCGTGGATATATTTATTGCACATTCTCCGGCATATCATCTAAATGACAGCGAGGATTTACCACATACGGGATTTAAGGTATTCCTTGATATATTAGACGAACAAAAGCCGAAGGTATATGCGCATGGACATGTGCATATAAATTACGGCAGGGACTTTAAGAGGGAGTCTTCTTATCATGACACAAAAGTAATAAATGCCTTTGAAAAATATATCATAGAGATATAAGCTTTAACCACCGCATAAGTGGTCGTTATCAATTGGCACGCCTGATAAGTGCTTCGACGCTTGCCTGGCTTAATTTATTATGGTATATATAATTATATGAGATGTAGCTATATAAAATATTTGAGTTTTATAAAAGGGAGATGAAAATATGGCAGATATGACTAATTCTGAGTTGGTTTATTTTAATAAAATACTTGACGAGTATGTTGAGATATGCAATGAATCCGGCAAGATAGATGTTGACTTATATAAAAAATATAATGTCAAAAGAGGATTAAGAGATGCAGACGGACGCGGTGTCCTGACCGGTCTTACAGAGATTTCAGATGTAGTGGGCTTTAAGGGAGAGGAGAGAATTCCTATACCGGGTGAGCTTTACTATCAGGGATATGAGGTCAAGAATATCGTATCAGGATTAAATGACAGTCTCTACGGATTCGAAGAGACTACATATCTTCTTTTATTCGGACATCTTCCTGATAAGGATGAGCTTGACTGCTTTGTAAATGTTCTGGCTGATTTAAGGGCGTTGCCGGAAGCATTTAACAGAGATGTAATTATGAAATCTCCAAGCAAGGATATGATGAATGTACTTCAGAAGTGTGTTCAGTCGCTCTATGCTTATGATGAGCTGGCAAATGATATAAGTATCAAAAATGTACTTATTCAATCCCTTAAGCTTATAGCTCAATTCCCGGTTATTGCAGCATATGGTTATCAGGCATACAGACATTATCATATGGACAAGAGTCTTATGATACACAGACCGAAGCGTAACCGGTCAACGGCGGAAAATATCTTAAGACTCATAAGAACAGACGGAAAGTACACACAATTAGAAGCGAAAGTTTTGGATGTCTGTCTTATATTGCATGCCGAGCATGGCGGTGGTAATAACTCGACATTTACCACACATGTACTTACATCATCAGGTACGGATACATACTCAACCATATCTGCTGCACTTGGTTCACTCAAGGGACCAAGACACGGCGGTGCCAATCTTAAGGTACAACAGATGTTTGCTGATTTAAAACAAAATGTCAAGGACTGGGAGAGCGAAGATGAATTATCTTCATATCTTCAGGCCATATTAGATAAAAAAGCATTTGATAATTCGGGACTCATATACGGTATGGGACATGCGGTATACAGTGAATCGGACCCAAGAGCGGTAATACTTAAGGGTTATGCTAAGCAGCTATCAGAGGAGAAGGGCACGGAGAAGGAATATGCCCTCTATGAGAGAGTTGAAGGATTAGCCAAGAAGCTCATAACTGACAATAGGAACACTCAGAAGTCAGTATGTGCAAATGTGGACTTCTATAGTGGCTTCGTATACTCGATGCTAAGAATCCCTATCGAGCTCTTCACGCCTATGTTCGCCATAGCGAGAATCTCCGGCTGGTCGGCTCACCGCCTCGAAGAACTTGTCAACAAGGGCAAGATAATCCGCCCTGCATACAAATATGTAGGAACTCACAGAGAATATATACCAATCGAGAAGAGGTAAAAGGTATATAATATAAACATTGTTGGATTACACCATAGATTATAGCAGGCTGAGATAGAAGATGAATGCATAAGCAGGTAATATGAGCCGCCGGTACTTACTGATTTAAGACCGGAGCATCATATAACGAGCGAAGTGAGTTAATATGATGCTCAAGGATTAAAGAAGTTAGTACCGCTGCGTGCGAATCTTAGCGAGAGCGTGCCTGCGATGTATTTATCTTCTATCTCAAGCCGTAGAAAAGCTGGGAGAAAAAATATGTGGCTTGCAGATGATTGGAAGGATTATGAGATAATAGACTGCTCCGATGGCGAGAAGCTTGAGCGATGGGGAAAGTACATATTGCTTCGACCTGATCCACAGGTGCTTTGGAACACTCCTAAGGATAATCCTTATTGGAAAAAATTAAACGGACATTATCATAGAAGTAAAAGCGGTGGCGGAGAATGGGAGTTTATGAATCTGCCTAAGCAATGGAGCATAAAATATAAGGAGCTTACCTTTAACCTTAAGCCGTTTTCGTTTAAGCATACAGGACTATTTCCTGAGCAGGCGGTCAACTGGGACTGGTTCAGCGATATAATAAGAAAGTCCGATAAGGAAGAGATAAAGGTCTTGAATTTATTTGCATATACCGGCGGTGCTACGATAGCAGCAGCTAAAGCAGGCGCAAAGGTTACTCATGTGGATGCTTCTAAGGGTATGGTGACATGGGCGAAGGAAAATGCAGTATCATCAGGACTTGAAGCTGCACCAATCAGGTGGCTTGTGGACGATTGTGTTAAGTTCGTAGAGCGTGAGATAAGGCGTGGCAATAAATACGACGGAATAATTATGGACCCGCCATCGTATGGAAGAGGACCAAAAGGGGAAATATGGAAATTAGAGGATAAGATATATTCCTTTATTGAGCTTACGACAAAGCTTCTTGCTGATGATGCGTTATTCTTCCTGATTAATTCGTATACGACCGGACTTGCTCCATCTGTACTTACATATATGGTTTCTAATACGGTTATGAAAGGTCATGGCGGAAGTGTCGTGTCTGATGAGATTGGACTACCTGTCAGAGAGAGCGGACTTGTCCTGCCTTGCGGTGCTTCATGCAGATGGACTTCATAATTAAGGCATATATTATCATAACGGATATCAGGCGGGTAATAGTATGGAGAGCTTATCTGTAGACAATAAGAATATAAGACATAGAAAGATTCATAAGGATAAGAATCGTTGGATATTCTTCACTAAGCTTTTTCTGTATGTCGCTTTGATGATAATTCAGATATTATTCCTGCTGATTGTATACGGAGTTATGCAGGAATATGTCTTATATTGGGAGACATCAGCGCTATTACTATCAGCATTTGTGGTTCTCTATATAGTCAATAAGGATGTAAATCCCGCATATAAGCTTGCATGGGTTGTGCTGGTTTTATCTGTGCCGCTTGTCGGGGGAGCAATGTATGTGCTTCTTGCAGGTAACAGGACGAGAATAAAGTTCATAAAAAAGGCACTTAAAAATCATCTGGACACATTTCAATATATGCCTGATGACAGCGGATATTACGAAGAGATAAAAGAATTAAGTAAATCAGCAGCAGCACAAGTCTATTATATATCCAAGACGGCGGGATATCCGGTATATAAGAATACCGAGGTCAGATATTTTCCGCTTGGTGAAATTAATTTTGATGCATTAATAGAAGAATTAAACAATGCGAAGCATTATATATTTATGGAGTACTTCATCATAAAAGAGGGACAGATGTGGGATGAGGTATTGGAGGTTCTAAAGAAAAAGGTTGAGGACGGTGTAGATGTAAGGATAATATATGATGACTTCGGCTCTGGTATGGGAATGCCCTCAAAGTTCATAAAGGATATGAATAGATATGGTATACGGGTTGCTGCGTTCAATCAGGTGGCGCCTGTTGTGAACCTAAGACAGAATAACCGCGACCACAGGAAGATAACCGTTATAGATGGGTATATAGGCTTTACAGGCGGTATCAATCTGGCGGATGAATATGTAAATAAGGTTGACCGCTACGGACATTGGAAGGACACCGGTATAATGCTTAAAGGGGATGCGGTATGGAATCTTACTCTTATGTTCCTGCAGACTTGGCGTATGCTTACTGATGAGGAAGAGGATTATTCGACATATGTCGTAGACAAGTATTGTGACAGAAAGTACGAGACGGATGGATATATTCAGCCTTATGGAGACACCCCTGTGGATGATGAGATAGTTGGTGAGAATATATACCTTAATATGATTAATAAGGCAAAGCACTATGTCTATATTATGACACCATATCTTATAATAGATAATGAAATGATTACCGCACTGACGCTTGCGGCAAAAAACGGAATAGATGTAAGGATAATTACGCCCGGTATACCTGATAAGAAGATGGTTTATATGGTCACACAGGCAAACTATGGGGCGCTTGTTAAAGGCGGTGTGAAGATATATCAGTACACACCCGGCTTTGTACATGCCAAGACGGTTATTGTAGATGATAAGGTCGCAACTGTAGGTACGGTGAATTTTGATTTCAGAAGTCTTTATCTGCATTTTGAATGTGGCGTGTGGATGTATGAATCAAGTGTCATAGATGATATAAAGGAAGATTTTAATGATACGCTTTTAAAATGTGAAGAGATTACATTAGAGTATATTAATAGTACAAAAACACTAAAAAAATTCGGACAGAGTGTGTTAAGGCTTATATCCCCGTTACTATAAGCGAATGCATACAAGTGGAGGCGGAATGATGAAGGAAGAAAAGAAGGATACCAAACAGATTATAGCAGAAAACTTTAAGGAGCTTTTGTGTAAGTCGCCGATAGAGAAGATAACAGTCAAGGAAATAACGGAGAAGTCGGGTGTGATAAGACCGACCTTTTATAATCATTTCAGCGACAAGTACGAGGTGTTGGAGTACATCATAAGAACAGAACTGCTTGAGCCGATAAGACCGCTTTTGTACAATAATATGATACCGGCAGCGTATACATTACTTCTGTCAAATATAAAAAATGATATGGATTTTTATAAAAGAGCAGTGGTGATTGAGGGACAGAATTCCTTTTCAAATATTGTCGTTAATGCTGTAGCGGAGCTTCTTCTGGCAACTATTGAGAAACTTCATCCGGTACATCATTTCCGGTATAGTTGGATGTCAAGAGAGATGCTGGCAGAATATTATGCCAACACCATATGCTACATAGCCGTCAATTGGATAAAGCGAGATTTTGCCATAAGTCCGGATGAGCTTGCTGAGATATTTGAGTATATAAATCATCACTCGTTTATTGATATATTTAATGATATTGTATAGTATACATAAGATTGCAAGGACATTTCGCCCCTAACCCCCGTCCCCGGGGACATATAAAAAATAATAAACGTATAATTTTGATATACAAATTGTTTAAAGTGTATATTAAAATTATACATTCAAAAAGGATTGGATATTTATTTTATTCAATCCTTTTCATATTATATAGAACGAAATGAGGCAGAGCTAACCTGCCACATTAAAGTAAAGGGAAAGAAGTGAGAAAAGATGATTAATTTTGGAAAATGGGTAGTAAAGCATAAGATTGCAATATTTGTAATAGGAATTCTTTTACTTATCCCATCAGCTCTTGGTTATTTCAGCACAAGAGTAAACTATGATATCCTTACATATCTTCCAAAGGACATTGAAACAATGAAAGGTCAGGATATTATGGTAGATGAATTCGGCACCGGAGCATTTTCCATGTGCGTCGTCGAAGGAATGTCCGACAAGGATATATCTAAGATGCGTAAAGAGATGGAAGCGGTACCAAATGTAAAGGCGGTTCTCTGGTATGACTCATTAGTCGATTTATCAATACCAAAAGAAATGCTGCCGGATAATATCAAAGAGATATTTTTAAATGAGGATACAGATTCAACACTTTTGTTTGTACTTTATCCTACATCAATATCAGATGATGATACGATGGAAGCGATTGATGAGCTAAGAAGCATCATAAGCAAGCAGAGCTACCTCTCAGGTATGTCCGCAGTTATAACTGATACTAAGGAGCTCTCTGATAAAGAAACTCCTATATATGTACTTATAGCAGTTGTGCTTGCCGTAGTAGTTTTGGCTATATCAATGGACTCATTCCTTGTACCATTGTTCTTCCTGCTTAGTATAGGAATGGCTATAATTTATAACCTTGGTACAAATGTAATACAGGGCGAGATATCATATGTAACACAGGCACTTGCAGCGGTACTTCAGTTGGGCGTTACGATGGATTATTCAATCTTCCTGTGGCACAGCTACGAGGAGAAGCAGGAGGTATATCCGGGAGATAAGAACAGAGCGATGGCACACGCCATATCCAATACTATATCTTCCGTAGTAGGAAGTTCAATCACGACGGTAGCAGGTTTCATAGCACTATGCTTTATGAGCTTCACACTCGGTCTTGACTTGGGTATTGTCATGGCGAAGGGCGTTATATTCGGAGTTATCGCCTGTGTAACAGTTCTTCCTTCCATGATACTTATATTTGACAAGGCGATAGAGAAGACCAAGCACAAGGTGCTTCTGCCTGATATAAGCAGAATATCCTCATGGGTGGTAAATCATTTTTATATATTTATAGTGTTATTTGTAATAATCCTTATACCGGCGATATACGGTTATACACATACGGATGTCTATTATGACCTTGCCGGTACTCTTCCGAGAGACCTACAGAGCAGTATCGCAAATGATAAGCTTAACGAAGAATTCGAAATGGGCGCAACCCATATGATACTTCTTGACAGCAGCACAAGCAGCAAGGAAGTCATAAAGATGACAGATGAGATAAAGGCTGTGGATGGTGTTAAGAGTGTGGTAGGACTTGACAGTATGCTCGGTGGAACCATACCGAAGGCATTACTTCCGGAAGAATTGGTTTCAAATCTTGAGAATGAGAATTATAAATTACTCCTTGTTATGTCAGAGTATGCAGTTGCTACTGATGAGGTAAATGAGCAGTGTGAGACAATCAAGAACATAGTTAAGTCTTACGACGAAAGCGGAATGCTGATTGGTGAGGCGCCATGTACCAAGGACCTTATAGAGATAACCGATAAGGACTTTAAGACGGTAAGTGCCGTATCAATAGGAGTCATATTCCTGATTATAGTATTCGTATTCAAATCAATATCACTTCCGGTTATACTGGTTGCGGTTATTGAATTTGCGATATTTATAAATATGGGTATACCGGCTTACACAGGCACAGTTCTTCCGTTCATTGCTTCGATAGTTATAGGAACCATACAGCTTGGTGCGACGGTTGACTATGCAATCCTTATGACGAACAAATACAAGCGTGGAAGAAATCACGGACTTGACAAGAAACAGGCAATCATAGAGGGCATGCAGTCCTCGGTGCAGTCAATACTTGTAAGTGGATTCAGCTTCTTCGCAGCGACCTTTGGTGTTGGTTTATATTCCAATATTGATATGATTAGTTCACTATGTACACTGATGGCAAGAGGAGCACTCATAAGTATGATAGTTGTTATACTTGTACTTCCGTCGATGTTTATGATATTTGATAAGATTATAATTAACACAAGTGTCGGCTTCAAGCCTCCGAAGGAGAAAAAGCAGGAAGCATATAACGAGCAGTTACAGGGTTAAAATTAAGGGAAAGGATGATAGCTATGATAGATATAAAAGAGTATTTTAAGAAGAATAGAAAATATGCGATATGCAGCGTGACAGCTATGGCGGTTTTAGGAGCTTCGTGCTTTGCAGGAATGAATTACAGAAGTATTTCTGTCAATGATTATCAGCAGGAGATACTTGCAGAGAATGAAGCAGAAGAACTTACACCGGAGGAAAAGGACGCATTGGTTGATGATATCACTTCAAAGCTTAGTGTGACAGAGAAGGATATCTACAAGGATGAGACAGTTTATGCTTTCGCTGATGCATCAGGTAAGGTAGACAATATAGTAGTTAGTGAGTGGCTCAGAAATCCTGATAAGAAGAATGAATTAGTTGATAAGACAGACCTTAAGGATATAGAGAATGTAAAGGGCGACGAGGCATTCTCACAGAGCGGTGATACAATCACATGGCAGGCAAACGGCAATGACATATATTATCAGGGAACTACTAATAAGGAGCTTCCTGTAAGCGTAAATGTAACCTATTATTTAGACGGCAAGGAGACTAAGGCTTCCGATATGGCAGGCAAGAGCGGTAAGGTTACAATAAGATTTGACTATACCAATAATACTTCTGTTGAGAAGGAAGTTAACGGTAAAAAAGAAGCTGTATCAGTACCGTTTGTTGCAATCTCAGGACTTATACTTGATGAGAATGCAACCAATATAGAGGTTACAAACGGCAAGACGATGCCACAGGGCAGCAATACAATAGTTATAGGATATGCAGTGCCGGGACTTAAAGACAGTCTTGATATTGATGAGGAGAGCTTGGGTGATATAAGCTTACCTGAGTATTTCGAGGTAAGTGCAGATGTAACTGACTTCTCACTTGATATGACTATGACTGCTGTTGTATCGGCGTCAGAGTTCAGTACAGAGGGTGGTATAGATACATCAGAGCTTGATGATATGGTAAGTCAGATTAGTGAAGCGGGAGATGCATTGGCAGACGGTTCAGCACAGCTTGCAGACGGAACGGCTACACTTCTTGCTAATATGGGTGATTTTGAGTCGGGCGCAAATCAATTAGTTACAGGTGCAAATCAGTTAAAGACAGGTGCTGATTCACTTGCAGCCGGAGCCGGTACTCTTAACTCAGGCGTTAATGATTTAAAGACAGGAGCAGATGCACTTAATACCGGAGCAAATGATTTAAAGACGGGAGCAGATGCACTTAATACCGGAGTTAATGATTTAAAGACAGGCGCTGACCAGCTTGCAGCGGGAGCAGGAGAACTTAAGACAGGAATGGATACCCTTGTAACAAGCTCGGATTCACTTGCTACAGGAGTTAGTACAATTAATCAGAGTGCACAGTCTATAAGTCAGGGAGTAACGGCACTTGATACTGCACTTAACGCACCTATGACGGAAGAACAGGAGTCGGCTATTGCATCACAGGCAAGTGCGGTTGCTGTGGAGGCAGCTAATCAGGCGTTTTCTGATGAAAAATATGATTTGATTTATAATGGAGCAGTAAGTGAATTTAAAAAAGAGGTAACAAATGAAAATACAAAGCAGTTAATAAAAACACAGGTTGCATCAGAAATACAAACAAGTCTTGCACAAAATGATAAGATGGCAGAGCTTAGTACAAAATTATTTAATGCAGGAGCTGCACAGGCATATAGTGCTTATGTGACATCAGATACATATAAGAATTACATTGTTGGAGGAGGAGAACCGATATCATTTGATGCATATTTACAAGGAATGGATGCTGAAACTAAAACATATATTCAAAACGAGGTAAATGCAACACTTGGAGAAGTATCAAGTGAACTGTCATCAGGAATAGCAGATTTAGCAACTGATAAAATAACAGATGGTATAGCGGCTCAAGCGCCATCAATAGGTGAAAATGTAGCTTCGACTTGCCAGAGTGCTGCGGCTCAGGCAGCAGGTCAGGCAGCAGGTCAGGCAGCAGTAGAAGGTGCGAAGGGGGCTAAACAGCAGATAGCTGCACAGATTGAGGCTGTAGGTGAAAACGGTTATAGTCTCGTATCGGGTACACAGGCTCTTGCACAGGGAACAAGTACATTAAATGAGAAAGTGCCAAGCCTGACGGCAGGTGTAAACAAGCTTTCCAATGGTGCTAATCAGCTTGCAGATGGAAGCAGTCAGCTTGCAGACGGAACAGCCAAGCTTGCAGATGGAAGCAGTCAGCTTGCAACAGGAAGTGCACAGCTTGCAGATGGAAGCGCACAGTTGGTAGATGGAACGAATAGATTAGCAGATGGAAGCAGTCAGCTTGCAGCAGGAACAACTCAGCTTGCGACAGGTAGCGCACAGTTAGCAGATGGAAGCAAAAAGCTTTCAGATGGAAGTGTTCAGATAGCAGATGGAGTATCACAGCTTAATGACGGTGCAAATGAGTTAAGCGATGGAATGAATGAATTTAACGAGACCGCAATCAAGAAGATTGTTGAGGCTTATAACGGAGATTTTAAGGATTTGGCAGGAAGACTTGAGGCAGTATTTGAAGCATCATCGGAGTATCAGACATTTACCGATATAAATGAGGGTGATGCAGGAATTACCAAATTCATTATTAAAACTAACGGCATAACAGAATAATAAAATTCTTTCCCCGAAGGGCGCTGGTATGTATTCGACATACGGCGCCCTTCTTTGTTATGTGGACAGCACTAAGATGGATGATATAAAGGCGCAAATAGGGTATGTCAACATGCAATCAATTTGCTAAATCAGTAAACTCGAATTCTTTACGCTCTGCACGAAACAGACAACTCGCTTTGCTCAAACAGTCTGTTTCTGAGCGAGCCTACGCGAATTCTCATTTCTGATTTCACACAAATTGTGCAAATTGTTTCCATACCCTATTCGCGCCTTTATATCATCCATCTTAGTGCTGCTTAAATAATATATGCTTGACAATAATTTATATTAGTGCTATATTGATCTTATTAGCACTCAATAAACAAGAGTGCTAATAAATGGAATCCGGTTGTTATGTTTTTTAAGGAGGTTAAAAATGGCTAATTTACCTATATATAATATTATGGCTGTGCCTGATGCTAATCTATATGTGAAGTCTGATTATTATCAGCTTATGACAGGCAAGGCTCCGGCTGTGGATGACAAGGTTATACTTATGTTTGCAAAGGAGCATCTTTCCAAGGAGGAATATACAAGCGAGAGCTTTTATCCGATAGGCTTGTCGGGTATTATCACTGAGGTTGATGACAATGGATATTTTCTGATACATACGAGGAATCGTGTCAACCTTGAGGAGATAGTGATATTCAGAGATCACTCTATAGATTTATCCATATCCAAACGACCTGATATAGAGGATTTGGACGAGGATACGGTGGTTGAAAGGATAAACAGAGTTAAGGCATCACTGATAGAATACTCTCAGAAATACCAGTGGGGACCTATCATCAGAACCTATGCATCAAGGTGGTCAACTCTTGGTGAGATTGCGACAGCATTTTCTCCGTGGCTGATTAATTCAAATAGTGAGAGATATGCGATACTTGCTGAGGACAGCCGCAAGAAGAGATTTGATATGCTAGAGAAGATGCTTATTGAGAATATCGAGATGGGCAATGTCAATCAGGATGCACAGAATGCGCAGGAGGAGGACTATAGAAAGATAGCCCGTGAATCTGCCATCAGGAAGCAGATAGAATATCTTCAGAACGAATTAGATGAGATGCATCCTGAAAATGTATCGGATATCAGAAAGCTTGAATTAAAATTAAAAGAGTCAGGCATGAATGAGACTGCAAGCAAGGAATGTGAGAAGATATTAAATCGTCTCAAGCAGGAGGGCAAGAATAGCTCTGAGTATGGTATGCTGTATGATTATCTTGATTATATGGCTGAGCTCTCGTGGAAGAAAGAGCCTATGAAGAAGATTAAGTTGGATAAGGCAGAGAAGATATTATCCAAGGATCATTACGGACTTACCAAGGTTAAGAAGCGTATATTACAGCAGATAGCGGTAATGAACCTTAAGAAGCAGCAGTCAGGCTCAATTATATTATTTGTGGGTGCTCCAGGTACAGGTAAGACCAGTATAGGTCAAAGTATAGCTAAGGCACTCGGCAGAAAGTATGTAAGGGTAAGTCTTGGCGGTGTGCGTGATGAGGCTGATATCAGGGGACACAGAAGAACATATATCGGTGCTATGGCAGGTAGAATAATAGACGGAATCCACAAGAGCGGGGTATCTAATCCTGTTATGGTATTGGATGAGGTTGATAAACTGTCGCAGTCCTATAATGGTGACCCGGCAAGTGCTTTGCTTGAGGTACTTGATCCTGAGCAGAACCACAGCTTTACAGACCATTATTTGAATGTTCCGTATGATTTGTCAGATGTATTATTCATATGTACGGCGAATACTGTCGATACGATACCTGAGCCTCTGCTTAATCGTATGGAGGTAATACAATTCCAGGGTTATACACCGATAGAGAAGCTTGAGATAGCGAAGAAGCATCTTCTTCCGAAGGCTATGGAAGAGGTCGGTATAACTAAGAAGCAGTTAGAGGTGTCCGACGATATTATCAAGAAGATAATTTCAGATTATACGAGAGAAGCCGGTGTCAGAGGTCTCCGCAAGAGGATGGATACCTTATGCAGGAGTGCAGCGGTTGAGATAGTTAGCAATGAGGAGAGCAAATCAAAGAATAAAAAACTTGTAGTTAAAGAGGAGAATTTAAGAGAACTTCTTGATACAAGACCTATGAGACATGAACTCATACACAAGCAGAAGAAATCGGGTATAGTTACAGGACTTGCTTGGACAGCAGTCGGTGGTGAGATACTCTATATCGAGACGATGTTCACAAAGGGAAGCGGCAAGCTTATCGTGACAGGTCAGCTTGGTGATGTAATGAAAGAGTCTGCACAGATTGCAGTCAGTCTTGTCAAGAATATGTTTCCAAATAAGTCGAAGCTTTTTGAAGAAAATGACTTGCATATCCATGTACCTGATGGCGCAACTCCAAAGGACGGACCATCTGCCGGCATAACCCTTACGACAGCACTTGCCTCACTTGTAAGAGATATTCCTGTTGCTCCGACGGTAGCTATGACAGGAGAGGTATCACTCGAGGGAAATGTCAAGCCGATAGGCGGACTTCCTGAGAAGCTTATGGCGGCACAGCGTGCAGGGGTAAAGACTGTATTTATACCGATTGACAACGAGGATGACCTAAGAGATGTTGCTGATGAGGTTAAGGAAGCACTTAAGATAATCCCTGTAGATAAAGTGGAGGATGTACTTAAGAAGTTAAAGATTATAAATAAGTAGGAAAGTGCCTCTGGGGACGGGGGTTAAAGGTGCCTCTGGGGACGGGGGTTAGGGGCGAAAATGTTTCATTTTC
>JAFVBE010000044.1 GCA_017480195.1 Lachnospiraceae bacterium | reverse complement strand
CCCTTATAAACTATAGTTCTGCATGAAAGTGACGGAACATAGGTATTGTCATTACTCTGTTCAAATTCTCTTCTTATAACATAAAGCTTCCTGTCGAATTCAAGGTCTGTCATCGGTGCATCCGGTCTTTTAATAAAAGCCTGATATATAGAAGGCATACACTCTCTTGCCCTGCTTCCTAAAACTTCAGGTACAATATCTACCTCTCTCCAGCCTAAAAAATCAAGCTTATCCTTTGCCACAATTATCTCAAACATCTTCTTAGCCTGACTTCTTTGCAGCTCATTTTGAGGAAAGAAAAACATACCAACAGCATATTCTCTTTCATTTCCGATTTCTATATTACTTTCCTTACAAATCTTCTTAAAGAACTTATGTGATATCTGTGTAAGAATACCTACACCGTCACCGGTTTTTCCCTCTGCATCCTTACCGGCACGATGCTCAAGGTTTTCTACTATACTAAGAGCATCCTTTACAACATCGTGTGACTTTACTCCGTTTATATTGACAATCGCACCTATACCGCAGTTGTCGTGTTCAAACTGTGAGCTATATAATCCGTTTTCAATAATTTGTTGGTTCATATGTATTCCTCCTTATCTATATGCTTGATGTTATAGATAAGTCTATCGCAGGCACGCTCTCGCTACGATTCGCACGCAACGGTACTAAGCTCCTTGTATAAAAGTCATAATTCCCCTTTTACTTCGTAAAGGTAATTTTGACTTTTATACAAATCGCTAAGTACCGGCGGCTCATAGTACCTGCTTATAGACTTATCTATAACATCAAGCACGCTAAATTTTTTGAAAAATAGTAATTAAATTAGTAAAAATACTAAATATTTATTTAAAAACTGCATATATAATTCAATTTATGTTAGGTGAGTTAATGCAGCCTCGATTAGTCCATAGAATAATGGGTGTGGATCATCCGGTCGTGATTTGAACTCGGGATGTGCCTGAGTTGCCACGAAATAAGGATGATCTTTTAGCTCTATCATTTCTACTATCCTGCCATCAGGTGATAGTCCTGAAAGTATCATGCCATTTTCGATAAGCTTATCTCTGTAATCATTATTTACTTCATATCTATGCCTGTGTCTTTCCGAAATATCAAGCTTACCGTACAGCTTCGCTGCCCTTGTTCCTTCCTTTAATACACAAGGATATGCACCAAGCCTTAAGGTTCCTCCGATATTTACCACTCCGTTTTGCTCCGGCATAAGTGCGATGACAGGATTTGCTGTATCAGGCTCAAGTTCAATGCTTGCTGCATCCTTTATGCCTATTACATTTCTTGCGAATTCTATGATTGCAAGCTGCATTCCCAAGCATATGCCAAGATATGGTATTTTCTTCTCCCTTGCATACTTTATCGAAAGTATCTTGCCCTCCGTACCTCGTGGACCAAAGCCTCCCGGTACCAGAATTCCGTCTGTGTCATGCAAATATTCCTCTATATTCTCACCGGTTAGCTTCTCAGCATCTATCCACCTGATATTTACCTCTGCGTGATTGGCTATACCCGCATGTTTTAAAGCTTCCGCTACGCTTAAGTATGCATCATGAAGTGCAACATATTTTCCAACCAAGGATATAGTAACCTTATTATTAGGATGATTTAACCGCGATACCATATCCTTCCACTTATCAAGGTCAGGCTCCGGACAAGTAAGCTTTAGACATTCGCAAACAGCCTGTGCGAGCTTTTCCTTTTCTAACATAAGCGGAACCTCGTAAAGCGAAGGTGCATCAAGATTCTGTAAAACATGCTCTTTCTTTACATTACAGAATAACGCAATCTTTTCCCTCATATTGTCATCTATCGGATAATCCGAACGACATACCAGAATGTCCGGCCATATACCCATACTCTGAAGCGCCTTGACACTTGCCTGTGTCGGCTTGGTCTTCATTTCCCCCGAAGCCTTTAGATATGGGATAAGCGTAACCTGAATCATAATCGCATTTTCTCTGCCGACCTCCGCCTGAAACTGTCTTATCGCCTCTAAAAACGGCTGGCTCTCTATATCTCCGACAGTACCGCCGACCTCTATAATCGAAATTGTATAATCATCATTGTTATCCGTGTAAATGTGATCCTTTATCTCATTGGTAATATGCGGAATAACCTGAACCGTACCGCCGCCATATTCTCCGCGTCTTTCCTTATTTAAGACCGACCAGTATATTTTTCCTGTTGTAATATTGGAATTATGATTGAGATTTTCATTTATGAATCTTTCGTAATGTCCTAAGTCAAGGTCTGTCTCAGTACCGTCGTCAGTTACGAAAACCTCACCATGCTGTATAGGATTCATAGTTCCGGGATCAACATTGATGTAAGGGTCAAACTTCTGCATTGTAACCCTGTATCCTCTTGCCTTGAGGAGTCTTCCAAGTGAGGCAGCAGTGATACCTTTGCCCAGTCCCGATACAACTCCACCTGTTACAAATACATACTTAACCATCTTTGGTCCCTCCCTATTATTTATTCTTGCGACATGCTGCACCTCGCCTGGCGGCTCGGTGATTTGTCTTATGACATGCTACACCTCGCCTGACGGCTCGGTGATACGACTTCGTCGTATATCTAAGTTTTCATGATTAACCTATCGCTTGCAAGCAAGCATAGGTTAATCATGAAAACTTATCTGCATGTCTCAGTTTCGCACAAAAAAAGGCACTTCGAGTGTTAAACTCGAAGCGCCTTTGCTTCATCTCTAATATATTAATTGTTTGGTAGAAAAATGTCAAGGGGAAATTTACAAAGTAATACAGCTTCCTTTCAAAAATTCTATAAGCTCCTTCTTTTTATAATCATCCTCATAAAAATCTGTAAGCAGATTATAAAAGTCAAACTTCTTCTCTGGAGGTATTGATAATATTCCCAAGCCTTTTTTATCATATAGAAATTTGCATACAAGGTTGACATCCTCTTATTTCCATCCATAAAGAATTGCCCCTTTCATATGCATGATTATAAATAATTTGAACAAGAGTACACTTATAGACAAGCTAAACCACATACGTTTAAGTGTGCTGCTGTGCAGACTTTTGTAAAGTCACAAATCACACAAAATTATAGTTCAATTTCGAAATCATAGCTGTCAATTATATCAAAACTTTCTTTTGTGATCGTATATATTTTG
>JAFVBE010000043.1 GCA_017480195.1 Lachnospiraceae bacterium | reverse complement strand
TTAATAAGTTTGCGCTGATAACCATACGCTGAACCTCAGAAGTTCCTTCGTAGATTTCAGTAATCTTAGCATCACGCATCATACGCTCTACATCATACTCCTTGATGTATCCGTAACCACCATGTAACTGAACGCACTTAGTAGTTACTTCCATAGCTACCTCTGCTGCACAAAGCTTAGCCATAGCAGCCTCAACTGAGTATGAAGTCTTTGGATTAGCAGCAAACTCAGCCTTCTTCATAGCAGCCTTATATACAAGAAGCTTAGCAGCCTCAACCTTAGTAGCAAGGTCAGCCAATACAAACTGAGTATTCTGGAACTGTGCTATGCTTCTGCCAAACTGCTTTCTCTCCTTAACATAGTTAATTGTAGTCTCAAGAGCGCCCTCTGCAATACCGAGTGCCTGAGCGGCAATACCGATACGACCACCGTCAAGTGTATGCATTGCTATATTGAAGCCCTTACCCTTCTGTCCGAGAAGTGCATCCTTAGGGATACGGCAATCAGTAAAGATAAGCTCATATGTTGATGAACCGCAGATACCCATCTTGTTCTCCTTAGTACCAAATGTGAATCCCGGAGTTCCCTTCTCAACGATAAATGCTGAAATTTCCTTCATCTTCTTGCCACGCTTCTCTACAGTACCTGTAACTGCGATAACGATATATACATCAGCTTCCTTACCATTGGTAATGAAACACTTTGAACCATTAAGTACCCACTCATCTCCGTCAAGTACAGCCTTAGTCTGCTGTCCCTGAGCATCAGTACCTGCTCCCGGCTCAGTAAGACCAAAAGCACCTAACTTCTTACCTGAAGCAAGGTCAGGAAGATATTTCTCCTTCTGTGCAGGAGTACCATAGGTCTGAATAGGGTCAACACAAAGTGAAGTATGTGCTGATACGATAACGCCTGTAGTACCGCAAACCTTAGAAAGCTCCTCAACACACATAACATATGTCAAAGGATCGCATCCCTGTCCGCCCATTTCCTTTGGTACAGGAATTCCTAAGAATCCGTACTTAGCCATCTTTTCTACTGTTTCTCTTGGAAATCTGTGCTGCTCGTCGATTTCCTGAGCAAGTGGCTTAACCTCATTTTCAGCGAAGTCCTTGAAAAGAGTTCTTGCCATCTCATGTTCTTTGCTCAATGTAAAATCCATGATTTTTGTTCCTCCATTTATTTAATTATAGTTTATATACTATTTTGCGTAGTTAAAGAAACCTTCGCCTGTCTTTCTTCCAAGCTTGCCGTCAGCAACCATCTTCTTAAGGAGTGGCTGTGGAGCATACTTCTCGTCCTTAGTCTCAGTGTAAAGAACCTCCATGATAGCGAGACAGATATCAAGTCCGATTAAATCACCGAGATGAAGAGGTCCCATCGGATGTGAAGCACCAAGCTGCATAGCTATATCAATGTCCTCTGCTGAAGCAGTACCTGCATCAAGAACGCCGATAGCTTCATTAATCATAGGGATTAAGATTCTGTTTACAACAAATCCCGGAGCTTCCTTAACCTCAACAGGAGTCTTGCCTATCTCAACAGCGATAGCCTTAATCTTATCAACCATCTCCTGTGGAGTATTCTCAGCCTTGATAACCTCAACAAGCTTCATTCTGTCAGCAGGATTGAAGAAGTGCATACCTATAAGAGGTCTGTCTAAGCCCTCACCAATCTTAGTTATAGAAAGTGATGAAGTATTTGAAGCAAAGATACAATCCTTGCTAACCATAGCTGAAAGCTCCTTAAAGATATTCTGCTTAATCTCAAGCTTCTCGAGAGCAACCTCTATAATAAGATCACAATCAGCACAGATATTGTTAAGACCAGTTGTAATCTTACCCATAATCTCAGCACCTTTTTCTGCTGTAATCTTCTCTTTACCAACGAGGAAATCTATATTCTTCTGAATCTTAGCCTTTCCACCCTCAGCATATTCTTCCTTAATGTCGCAAAGTCTTACCTCATAACCATCAGTCATGGCGAAAGCCTGTGCAATACCTGAACCCATTGTTCCGGCACCAATAACTCCTACTTTCATTTTTCTTCCTCCTATAAAATATTTAATTATAAGCTAAACTTACATTAGGAAAGAAGCAAATTAATGCCCCTTTCCTAATTAATTTCAATATTTACTTGTTCTGGAAAGGAACTACCTTAAGCTTCTTTTCCTTGTCCTTCTCTAAGAAATTACCCATACCTGCCTTCTGGTCTTCTGTCTCGAAGCAGTCACCGAATAATTTCTCCTCGATAACGATTGCGGCATCCATATCAACCTCAAGACCATCATTGATAGCCTTCTTGCAGTTACGTACTGCTATCGGAGCATTTGCAGCGATAGTTGCTGCAAGTTTCTTAGCCTGTGGAAGTAATTCCTCCTGAGTGTAGACTGCATTAACAAGTCCGATACGATATGCCTCGTCAGCCTTGATATTTCTTGCAGAATAAATCATCTGCTTAGCCATACCTGCACCAACTAAGCGCGCAAGTCTCTGTGTTCCACCAAATCCCGGTGTAATACCAAGTCCAACTTCAGGTTGTCCAAATACGGCATTATCAGAGCAGATTCTGATATCACAGCTCATTGATATCTCACAGCCACCGCCTAAAGCAAAGCCGTTTATAGCTGCTATAACAGGGATAGGGAAGGTCTCAATCTTTCTGAACACATCATTACCCTTTTTACCGAATGCCTCACCCTCAGCCTTAGTAAGTGTTGACATCTCTCCTATATCTGCACCTGCTACAAATGATTTCTCACCTGCACCTGTAAGAACAACCGCTCTTGTATTTTCTAAATCAATGGCATCGAAAGTAGCTTCGATTTCTTCAAGCACCTGACTATTCAAAGCATTAAGTGCCTTAGGTCTGTTAATCGTAACAATACCTACAAATCCATCCTGCTCATATGTTATGAATTCCATATTAGTCCTCCCTCTTTACGATGGTTGCACAGCCCATACCACCACCGATACACAGTGTAGCAAGACCTGTCTTAGCACCTTTTGCTTCCATCTCGTGAAGAAGTGTAACAAGGATACGGCAGCCTGAAGCTCCAACAGGATGTCCTAATGCGATAGCACCACCATTTGGATTAAGCTGCTTGTCTACATCTATTCCGAGGTCCTTTCCAACTGCTACTGACTGTGCAGCGAAAGCCTCGTTTGCCTCGATAATATCGAAGTCTTCAATCTTCATATCAGCCTTAGCCATAGCCTTCTTAGTTGCAGCTACAGGACCGATACCCATAATCTCAGGAGCAACACCTGCAAGAGCACCTGCTACAAATGTAGCCATAGGCTTAACGCCAAGCTCTTTAGCCTTCTCCTCTGACATTACAACAACTGCTGCTGCACCATCATTGATACCTGAAGCGTTACCTGCAGTAACATATCCATCAGGATTAAGTGGACGAAGCTTAGCAAGTGACTCAGGTGTAACGCCATCACGAACTCCCTCGTCTGTATCAAATACAACTGTCTCCTTCTTCTTCTTAATCTCTACAGGTACGATTTCTTTCTTGAATGCACCGTCTTTGATAGCCTTGCTTGCCTTCTGCTGGCTGTTTGCAGCGAATACATCAAGCTCTTCTCTTGTAAGTCCCCACTGCTCTGCTACATTATCAGCAGTCTTTATCATATGATAGTCATTGAATGCATCCCAAAGAGCATCCTTAACCATTGTATCAACAAGAGCGCCCTGGCTCTGGCTTGGCCAAGTCATTCTATATCCGTAACGTCCCTGTGGAAGTGCAAATGGAGCCATTGACATATTCTCCATACCACCTGCTACGACGATATCTGCATCTCCTGCCTGTATCATCTGAGCAGCCATATTTACACAGTTAAGACCTGAACCACAGACTACATTGATGGTAACTGCAGGAACCTCAATAGGAAGACCTGCCTTAATTGATGCCTGACGAGCTACATTCTGTCCCTGTCCTGCCTGAATTACACAGCCCATGTAAACCTGGTCTACCTTCTCAGGAGCAACACCTGCTCTATTAAGTGCTTCCTTAATTACGATTGCACCAAGCTCTGATGCCGGTGTTGTACTTAATGAACCGCCCATAGTACCGATTGCTGTACGACATGCGCCTGCTAAAACTACTTTTTTTGCCATTTTCTATTCCTCCGTTTATCTTTTTTATCAAGAGAGATATCTCTTGACACCGATAACAATATAATATCATATTTGAAGTTCTAAAGCAACACCATATACTTTGATTTTTTAATGTTTATCCCATTAGGGGTATGGCGGATTTGGCTCTTGGGCATTATGATTTTTATAATGTATGATGTATGTATAAGACTTCGGTGTTATAAGGGTTTGCGTAAGAACACGCTCTCGCTCTGCAATGATTGCCGCCAATTAAAAGGCACTTCGTGCGCGGCGGCAAGTAGGCAAGCCGCCTTCGGCGACTCATAACCCCTTCGTCTATTAACATACATCATATAACTTCTCTCCTCTCAATCTTCAAATACCGTTCTCTTAAATACCACGCCTGTTGACTTGTGATAAGATTTTCGACTTCTGCAACATTAATACTTGATTGTAAATCACAATAATCACAATCCCAATCATCACAATCAATTCCTAAATCAAGCTTTTTCCATGTTTCCTTCATCTGATTAAGTGAAGTTTCAAGAAAAGGCGGTAAATCATACTCCATATAACTTTTATCTAAAGGTAAACCTGTTTTCTTGTCTATTTCTATATCTATACCATTCATAATAATTCCTTGTATAATGAACTCATAGGGAAATTCACTACACATTTTCCTTTCTTGATTATTTTCTATATAATCATTTGTAGACGCTGTGGATTAGTTATTATTCCTACGACAGCTTCCCTATAAGCTGACTGTTTCCTTTGGAGGCTCTAACCACAGCTCTATGTTTATTTGTTAATTAGTTAGATAACGCATGATGTTTTATATATAGCAAGGATACATTCAACATAGAGTTTGCGGAAACACAGCATAAATAAATTTTAAAGGAGTGATTCTTTATGTTATTTGTTGGCATTGATGTAGCCAAATCAAAACATGATTGCTGTATCATTGATTCTGATGGGGTTATCATTACTGATTCCCTTCGTATTCCAAACACAAAAGAAGGATTTGAAACACTTTACACCACAATCCTTTCATCTCTTGATTCAAATGATTTTACAAAAGTAAAAATAGGACTTGAATCAACAGGTCATTACAGCACAAACATTACAAACTATCTGTATAAGCTACTCTATATATAGACGGTGAGTCCTACCATAAGTGGAAGTTTTAACAGCGTTATTTCGCTTCTTGGGAAATAACATAATGGCTATGTGGAAACACATAGCCATTACTTTTATATATCATGCCTCAAATACGCGCAGCGTGTCGGTTAGGCGGGTATGCTGTAATGAGGTATCGCACCAGGCAGGTGGCAGACAGGAAGCAGGCAGTTATAGTAACGATTCGCACAATTTGCTTAAAATCAGCAAAGAGTGGTTCATATTGAATTGCTCAGAAATCGTGCTGTCTGAGCGAAGCGAGTTCACGATTTCGTGCAAATTCAATAGAATCCGAGTTGACTGATTTAGCAAATTGATTGCGTGTTGCGTAACTGCCTGCTTCCTGTCTGCCACCTGCTTGGTGCGATACCTCAATTAGAGTATACCTCTCCGCCTAACCGACCTTTTGATATATAAAATTTACACATCCGAGGTAATCACAACCTCTTCCGCCACATATTTTCTTGCGGTACCTGCTCCGGTTGCGACAACAAGCTCAGGTTTCTCCATCTTCCTTACCCTTACGCCTGTTTTTTCTTCAATAAGTATATCCATACCGTATATCTTACTGCCTCCGCCGGATAAAACAATTCCAAATTCGGCTATATCATTAACCAGCTCAGGCGGAGTAACCTCAAGCACATTTTTGATTGCATCAACTATCTGGTCTGCCACTTCACCTGTAGCCTCTTCTATCTCGGAGGAATGAACCGGAAGCTTCACGGGAAGTCCCTTCATAAGCTCCTTACCCTTCGCATATCCAAGTGCATCCTGAGCTCGCGGATATACTGAACCGATTTCAATCTTTAGCTGTTCAGCCGATACATCCCCCACTTCAACTCTGTATTTTTTACGAAGATATTTAATTATTGCCTCATCAAAGTCACAGCTTGCCACCCTTATAGACTTACTGCTGCTTATTGCGCCTTTTGACACTACAGCTATATCAGTAGTTCCACCACCTATATCCACAAACATATGCCCCTTAGGACTATCAATATCAACATTAGTTCCTATAGCTGCCGCAAAAGGCTCCTCAAGTACATAGACCTTCTTTGCACCTGTACGATATACCGCGTCACAAGCTGCTTTTTTCTCAACCTGTGTTACACCGCTTGGCACGCAGACACATATGGTAGGCTTGCCCCATATCTTTCTTTGCTCTATGGCATTTCTTACATATGCCTTAATCATTCGCTCGGTCAGCGTGTAATCGGATATAACTCCCTTGGTAATAGGTCTTACCACCTCTATCTCCTCAGGAGTTTTTCCAATCATCTTCTTAGCCTTGGTACCGACCGCAATTATCTTCTTGGTCTTTACTTCATATGCAACTACAGACGGCTGATTTACAACTATACCCTTATCCTTTATGTATATTACGGTATTGCAGGTTCCCAAATCAATTCCTATATCAATATTAACCATACTCGTACTCCTAATCTTTTATCTCTATGTAATCAATTTAATATCAATTAATTAGCATCTTTCAAATCAACTGAAACTGACAAAAACATTATATTTTAATACAAATAAAAATGTGCCGATATTCATAACATAATCATTATAAACATCAGCACATCTTTTTTCAATTACTAATTAATGTTATTTGAAATCAGCGGCTAACAACTTTTTATCGTTGCTGCCCTTTGATTTCTCTCTTTCTTCACATTTTGTTATGGCATCATCAACAGCCTTTAACATCCTGTCGATATTGCCGGATTCCATAGCCATAAGCATGTTCTTCAATGTTCCATCTAAGTCATTATCAGCCTTGAAGCCTCTCTGCTCGATATAGCCCTTGGCAATACCAACCATATCCTTCTCCTTAAGACTGTTAATCTTGATGGTATTCTCGAACTTTCCTGTGCTTTCCTTAACATCTCTTAAAAGTCTCTTGATGGAATCCTGCTCACCCGTAAGTATCATTATAATATCATTATTCTCAGGAGCCGTAAGTGTAAGTAATTCTCTAAGTCTGTCAGCAGCTATAAGTCCTGAGCTTTCTACTACGAGACAGCCGCCTTTAAGCTTATTCATAGCATCTGCAAGCTTAACCTTGTTAAGTGCAGAAGCCTTAATCTTAGCTATGGTCTTTGCCTTACATACCCCCATATCATAGAAGCTTCTTGCAAAGTCCTCACCTACGCTTGTAAGACCAAATCCATGCTCACCCATTAAAAGCATATTTCTATCGGCTCCGGTCTTTTTAGATACATCCTCAAAGGTTGATACAATCTTATCACCAAGTACATCAACATTAGTGTATTTTACAAGATATGATGCTGCTATAGGAAGTCTGCCTGCATTAAATGTCTTGACATCAAGCTTCAATGTATCAGCAGCCTTGACAGCCTTCTCTGCTTCTGCTATAGCTTTCTTTGCTTCTTCAGCTTCCTTAGCTATATCTTCTGTACTCTTCTTTGCCTTATCAAGAGCACTCTGTGCTTCTTCTAATGCTTTATTATCAGCAGTTTCAGCTTCTTTTCTAAGCTTCTCTGCATCTGTCTTGCCCTTTACAAATTCATCAAGCTCCGCCTTTGCCGCAGATACAGCCTTCTCAATATCCGCTGCATCAACCTTAGCTGCAGCCTCCTCCTCAGCTTTTAACTTATTAGCAGCTTCTTCTGCTTTCTTTGTCTCTGCCTCAATCTTCTTGCCTATCTCTTCAACATTCTTAGTCTCTGCCTCAACCTTTTTATTAGCTTCCTCTACGCTCTTAGCAGCAGCAGTCTCATTAGACTTAGCTTCTTCAAGCTTCTTAGCTGCCTCCTCAACTGCATTTTTAGCTGCTTCTACAGCCTTTTGTGCTGCAGCTACAGCCTTCTTAGCTGCTTCCTCTGCTTTCTTGGCATCATCCAAAAGCTTAGCTCTTTCGTCTGCATCAGCCTTAGCCTTAGCCTCAAATTCCGCCCTCTTCTTTGCGCGTTCGTCAGCTTTCTTCTTAGCTGCCTCTTCAGCCTTACCCTTAGCCTCAGCCTCCGCTTTCTTCAAAGCCTCTTCTTTTTCATTTTCTTTTACAGCTTCATCAAAACGCTTCTTCTTATTCTCCTCAAGAGTCTTCTTCAAAGCTTCGCTGTTCTTAGCTGCTTCCTCTTCGGCTTTCTTGGCATCCGCAAGCTTCTTCTCAATTTCATCTGATTTTTTCTTAGCTGCATCAACTTCCTTCTGAGCCTCAGCCTTAGCCTTTGCTCTTGCTTCCTCCTCAGCCTTACGCCTTGCTTCCTCAGCAGCTTTCTTACGCTCTTCCTCAAGAGCTTTACGCTTAGCTTCCTCTTCAGCTTTCTTCTTGGCAGCTTCTTCTGCTTTCTTCTTAGCTGCCGCTTCTGCACGCTGCTTTGCCTGAGCTTCAGCTATACGTCTTTCTCTCTCATTAGCACTCTGCTCAGCCGCCTTTAATTTATTTCTCTGAGCCTCAGACTTCTTAACTGCTTCTTCTGCAGCAGATACCTTCTTACCTGAAGCTTCCTCTGCCTTCTTCTTAGCTGCCTCTGTTGCAGCCTTCTTGCGCGCCTCTTCCTCTGCGAGTTTCTGATTAGCTATATCCGTCTTGCTCTGCTTAACTTCCTCAGTCTGTTCAGTCTGTTTGTCAGAGGATTTATCATCATAATCAGCAAACTTGGATATCTCTGCACCTAAAGAATCATCGTCCTCATCAATATCATACATGCTTCCGCCTGCTTTGACAGCCTTAGCTCTATCAGGCACGATATCTATGGAATCGTCTCCCTTAGCTTTCTTATCTTCTGCCTTGGATGCCTGCCAGCCTGCCTCATCAGATATAACAGTTGTATTGCCATCCTTAGTGAAGCTTACGCCCTCGTCGTCAGAAGCATCATCACCTATAATCTTGACTGAAGCAGAACCTCCGACAACCTTCTCCGGACGAAGTTTAGCCTTCTCCTCAGCTTTAGCTTTTTCTGCAGCAGCTTTCTCAGCAGCAGCCTTCGCTTCTGCCTCAGCTTTAGCCTTATCCTCTGCAGCTTTAGCTTCTGCAGCATTGTCCTCCTCAGACTTAACTTCTGTCTTCTTGGTATCACCCATATTAAGCTTTAAGCCAAGACCACTCTTGCTATCGGTCTTCTTACCTCCAAGGCCGCCATCCTTAGAATCGGCACCTGATAAAGTTTTACCTGATTTATCAGGTTGAATACCAACACTTAAGCCAAGTCCCTCAGCTTCTTTTTCAGCCTTCTCCTCTACCTTAGTCTCAGCTTTCTTCTCTTCAGCTTTCGGTGCCTCTGCCTTTGGCGTCTCAGGCTCAGGTTCTTCTGCCTTTGGCTCCTCGTACTCGAGTCCATGTTCAGCAGCATATTTACGCCTTTTCTTCTCCTCAATTTTAGCTAAATCTTCGGCTGATAATGTCTTATATTTTGGCTTATCGTCAGAGTCAGACGAATCAGAAATGTCAACCCCTGCCATTCTGGCAGCTTCCTGCTCTTTCTTTAGCTTTGCGGCCTTAGCCGCCTTTTCTTTTTCCACCTGTGCTCTAACAGCAGCAATTAATGCTTCTCTTTGATCAACAGCCACTATGTTTTCCCCCTTTCAGAAACATCATCCGACATATTATCTATATTCTTTCATTTTCCTTAAAATTATTTTCTTATCTTCACCTATCTTTAAGGAATTTTTTAATTCCTTTCGTGAAATAGAATTTGCCTTTTCTTCACTTCTATCTATCTTAATACTTGAAGTTGATGTTACTGTACTCTTTGTACTTCCTAAGTCAATTCCAAGTGATGCCAAAAGTGCCTCAGTTTCCTTTTGTAACTGCGCTTCCTTCTCAAAGTTTTCACTTATCTTGCTTTGACTATCGCTCATAATCTCATTGAAATTATTCTCAACCTCAGGCTTGTCATTATGATAATTCGGGAATAACGACGAACGGAACACCGGAAATTCAAGCTTCTTCTCCCTGTTCTCATTCTTGATTTTTTCCTTTTCAAGTCTGAAAAGCTCGCTTAAATCTTCCTCTTCATATTCTTCTTCGACTGTTTCCTCAACCTCCGGCTCCGTCTCGGCTCTTGCTTCTGCTTCCGCCTCAGCCTCAACTTTCGGTTCAATCTCGGTTATTTCTTCAAATATATTATCAGACTCTGTCTCAACTGCTTCTTCAATTTTAAGTTCTGTATCAGTAGCTTCCTCAGGTATTTCTTCAACTGCTTCTTCAATCTCCGGCTCTGCCTCGGCTGCTTCCTCAACAATCTGCTCAGTATCCTGTTCAGCCTCGATTATCTCTTCAAATACAGCCTCGTCTCCTACCTCGTTCTCGGCTGCTTCCTCAGGTATTTCTTCTACTGCTTCTTCAATCTCCGGCTCTGCCTCGGCTGCTTCCTCAACAATCTGCTCAGTATCCGGTTCAGCCTCGGTTATCTCTTCAAATGCAGCCTCGTCTCCTACCTCATCTTCAATTGCTTCTTCAGTTTCTGTCTCAACTTCGATTGCTTCCCTGACTTCTTCCTCAATCTCTGTCTCAACAGCTTCTTCTATCTCAGACGCAGTTTTTATTTCCTCTTCAGTTTCTACAGATTCTTCAAATTCATTTCCTGCATCTTCATATATCTCGTCATCTTTCTCCTCTGTAACCGCTTCCGTATCCTCTTGCTCTTCAACATCATTTTCAATCGGTGTATCCATTGAGCCAAATTCATCATTTACAGTAGTTGAAAAATCATCTATATCATAATTTTCATCTTCGTCAGCATCAATAGATATGTCAGCAGACTCAAATAAAACTCCGGATTTTTTATCTGTCTGTTCTTCATCTGTCTGCTCATTATCTTCATCAGAAACATCTTCCTTTAAATGTAAGTCCTCAATAGTATCAGATTCAGCCGCAAATTCATCACCGATTTCTTCTTCTGAAAAATCATCATCAGAGAATTTCTCCATATTCATATTTATTTCATCAACATTCTTATGCATTTCAAAATCCTCATTATCAGAAACTTCTGACTCAGTCTCTGTTATATTTTCTACAGGCTCGGAAGTTTCTTCATCAGCTTCTTCTTCAGTTTCAACCTCAGATAAATTATCTACAGCTTGAACATCTTCATTAATAGTCTCCGTAGTTTCCTCAGACTTGTCCTCTATATCCGACTTTGTCTCAGGCTTTGCCTCTGCCTCAGGCACAGCAGCTTTCTCAACAGGCTCAGTTTCATCCTCAGATTTTTCCTCACCATCTGTAGCTTCTTCCTCTGTCTCAGACGCTTCTTTATTCTTCCCCCTTACAAATAGCTTCTTGAAAAATCCCGGCTTTTTCTCCTTCTCTTCGGAAGCATCCTCAGGCGAAAGGTCATCCTTTGTTTCTTCCTCGTCATCAATAATATCTATAATCTCTGCTTCCTGTGGATGAATTCTAAGCTCATCCGCTTCAAATAATTTATTCTCTTCCTTACGAAGCTTCTCCTGCTTAGGATCATTGTCCTCCTCCACTGTCTTACTAAAATTATAGAAGAGGTTTTCTGCTATGCTCTCATCATCTGTTATTGAAGCAATTATCTGACTATTCTTGCTATTTTTAAATGTTGCAAGATATTCACCTGTTAATGATTTCTTAGTAACCTCGTCAACATCATCCTTATCTTCCATGCAAAGAAGCAGAAAAGTTTCAAAGCTCCAATCATATTCCATATTATTAATATAATACGGGATAAGATATTCTTCTAATTCCTTAGGTGACTTACCACAATATTTGTCATAGATATAATTTAACTGTTTGGTCTCCTCATTGTTCTCATCTGCATCAAACATATAGAGCTCATAATATTTTTCAACCAGGGATTTATATCCCATTCTCATATATAAATCAACTAATGAGAATATTATTCTCTTTGCTGCAGGTGTAAGTCTACGCGCCATGAGTAAAGTTTTTCTTGCATCCTCATACCTTTTTGACTTAATAAAAACCTCGCCGCAAAGTCGTAAAAACTGTGGATTAAGAGATTTTGATAGGTCCTGACTGTCAATAATATCCAAAGCCAAGCTGTATTCTCTCTGAGCTGCTAATTCTTTAATTTTATTAACACTAGCCATACTAAGACCGGAACCCATGTAAATCTCACCCCAAACCTAATCTAACTTTTAATGTCCTTCAAAGACTTTTTCAACCTTTTCAATAACGGTATCTTTCATATTGCCACGAGTTTTTTCGTACTGCAATCCGGATTCCATAATCTCCAGAAGCTCCATTCTGTACTCGCTGTCAATATCCTTTATGTATTCCATAAGAACATCCTTAATCTCAATTACATATTCCTTAGTCTGCATCTTAGCAATCATTTCATCAGGATTGAACTTGGATGTACTCTTCATATCCTCCTGCTTACGCGAACAGATAATACATTCATCAGCACCAGCCTCATTGACATAACCACAGTTACAAGTCCATATCATACCATCAGTCTTATATTTCTCTACAGCATCTATACCTCTCTTCTCCTTAAGAGCAATAAGTCTGTGCATAGGCATCGTAACATTGACCGGTATATCATTTACCGCGAAAACGCCTCTGCTTGTAACATATTTCGATATTGTTACCTTTGAATCCTTTATCAATAATATGTCCTTAGCAGGCAATTTACATTCAATTTCATTTGATTCTATCTGAGTTATATTTCCCTTTTCAAATACGAAATCAAGGTTTTTAAGTAACAGCTTCTCTTCATAAAGATTAGTCAGCTCAACATCTGCACGAATAGCCTTGATGTCATCCATGTTATAATTATAGAACCATGCCGATATGGTAACACCCTTGTTAGTACCGTTCAATAAAACTTTCACAGGTCTTGGCACCAGTCTGTTATAGTAATTCATTACATATAAATCCTTGGATACAACCTGCTCAACATTCTCCTTTTTAATCAGCTTTACTGCTGTACCGGATGCAATTGTTCCGACAGAATAGTTGGCAAACTGAGTATAATTAAGCTGCAATCCAACAATAGCGTCTGCACCCTTCTTAGCTGCAACCCTCTTTAATTTCTCTAAAGCAATTCCATTTACCTGTTCAAGATTGGCTGTGAGCTTCTCACTTTCAGAATCTGACGCCTCTGTAACACCAGCTACAAAGCCTTTAAGAAAATTAGAACCTAAAACCGTCTCACCACTTACAAAGCCCAGATACTCTGTAATCTCATACCCCTCAATAACTGAACCTGTCGTAACTAATATATCTCCCATAATAGAATACCTCCCTGAATAAAATGATAATAAAAAATCCTCGTAAAATTATATCACACATAAATGCTTTTTAAAAGTATTTTTGTTTATTTTATACAAATTTTTTCTTATGTCATCATTCATATAACTTCACAAATATAAGCCGCAAATCTTCTGCTTACACATATGTCACAATTTCGTTGATTTTATTTGTGGTTGCATATAAGTTATTCAAAGTTCTTAGGATTCGTGTTCTCATATTTATAAAAATAATATTCAACGCTGAAATATGTATGCTCCTCACTGTCTGCAACCACCCTCCAGTTATCCAGTTTGTCAAGATTAGGAAAATATGTATCCGCCTCGTAATTATAATTAATCTTTGTCACATGTGCATATTTGCAATAATCAAAAAGCATGTCATATATGCTGCCCCCACCTATTACAAATATTTCTCTGTTCTCATACTTCTTAAGGCATTCAAAGAGTTCCTCCTTAGAATGAACAACTGTCGCACCATCCACATTATAATCCGGATTTTTTGAAAATATTATATTATCCCTGCCCTTAAGCGGCAGTCCGTTCGGGAATGTAGCAAGTGTTTTTCTTCCAAGTATAACCACACCACCCATAGTTATATTTCTAAAAAACTTGTGATCCTCAGGTATTGAAACCAACAAATCTCCCTTGCTGCCTATCGCCCAATTATTATCTACTGCAACTATCAAATCCATAATGTATCTTCTCCTTTACACTATACTGCTATAGGTATATTCTCTATCTGAGGTCCTGTCTTGTAGTCCTCTATAGTTATATCATCAGTTGTAAAATCATAAAAATCCTTTATGTCAGGATTAAGCGTGAATTTCGGCGCCGGATAAGTCGGTCTTGCTATAAGCTCTTTCACTATATCAATGTGTCTGTCATAGATATGTGCATCCGCTATGACATGAACCAATTCTCCCGGCTTGAAGCCCGTCACCTGTGCCATCATATAAACGAGTACGGCATACTGAACTACATTCCAGTTATTTGCAGCAAGTACATCCTGAGAACGCTGATTCAGTACAGCATTAAGCTTGTCCCCTGTTACATTGAAGGTTACACTATATGCACATGGATACAGATTCATCTCGCTAAGATCCTGATGAACATATAAATTCGTCATTATTCTTCTGCTGTAAGGGTTGTTTTTCAGTTCAAATATAACCCTGTCAACCTGATCCATCATTCCCTCCTTATATTTATGCTTTACACTCATCTGATAGCCGTACGCCTTGCCTATTGAGCCATCCTCATCTGCCCAAGCATCCCATATATGACTTTTTAAGTCATTGACATTGTTAGATTTTTTCTGCCATATCCAAAGCATCTCATCAACCGCCGACTTGATATAGGTTTTTCTTAAGGTAATGGCAGGGAATTCCTCAGCCAGATTATATCTGTTGACTACCCCAAAGCGTTTAATGGTGTATGCAAAGCTGCCATCCTCCCATTTCGGTCTTACCTTCTCACCTTCTGTACTATATCCGTTTTCAATAATGTCTGTACACATTTTGATAAATAAATCATCTGCTTTACTCATTTTTTATTCCTTTCGTTTAATTATTTTATACTTTTGGTGCAACAAAATTATCCTTTGAAAATCATTCTAAATATGCTACCATTTTATGTAGCACGGAGGTGACTTTCACCATGTCATATAATAAATTCGGTTTACATCTTAAAAGAATCCGGAAGCACCGTAATTTAACCCAATTAGATGTATCGAAAAAGTTAGGTATATCCCGACAGGCATATTGTAACTATGAACAAGGTATACGGGTTCCTGACCCTGATACTCTGGCATCACTTTCAATCATATTAGATGCTAACCTTTTTATATATTTTATGGAATCTGCCATCAACACATACAGTACCGGCAGTGAAAATGACATCCCACTCGAGGAATATTCATCACTGATTAATATTTATTCCAATCTTTCCTTACCGGAAAGATTTCATCTGTTAAGTAATATGCTGCCCAACAAATCAGAAAAGGAGAGTTAAAATGCAAAACAAAAAATTTGCCAATCTACTCAGACAAAAACGCGAAAATGCAGGTCTTACTCAGTACGAAGTAGCAGATGCAATTAATATTTCGCGCACCTCATATACATTCTATGAGACCGCCGGACGCATGCCTTCTGTAGAAACAATATTAAATATTTCAACATTATATCAGATTAACCCTATGGAGCTGTTATGCACTTTTATTCCAAAAAGCAAGCTGACGACTGATCCTCGATATAAAAATTTTAAATGCTATGGTGACGACAGTCTTACCCAGCAGGACCAGCAGTTGCTCTACAACTATAACCAGCTCAACAATCAGCAGAAGGAACTGGTTAATACACTTATCAACTCATTTTTCTAAATACTACATATTATTTTACTATATATATTTTGTATCTACAAGTTATTTTTGTCCTAAGAAATTATCAGCCGGACGCATTCTCTCTCTGTTTTTTACTAAATATACAACCACAATAATTTTGTCTGTAAAGGTTATATTCCTTCGACAGTTCTATAGACCTTGCATATCCGTTTTTTTTCTTAAAATCGCTGTACATATAATCAATATTTAATTCTTCTGAAAGCCTTGCTCCTATCTCATTCAACCATTCAGCATTCTTATGTGGGCTAATCGATAATGTGGTGGTAAATAAATCAAATCCGTTATCCTTTGCATACTTTGCCGCCTCTCTCATACGAAGCTCATAGCATTTATAGCATCTTGCCCCCCTCTCCAGTTCATCTTCCAAGCCCTTGGAAATATCCCAGAAAGCTTCCGGATTATATATTCCCTCGACTATCTTTACATCCTTGGCAAACGGAGCCTCGCTCACAAATCTTTTTATCTCACTAACTCTTTTTTGATATTCTTCTGTCTCAGTAATGTTAGGATTATAATAAAAAATCGTTATATCATATTGATTTTCAAGAAACTCAAGAACATGTGAGCTGCACGGAGCGCAGCAGGCGTGAAGCAGCAGTTTTTCTTTTTTCATCATTTTCTCCCTGTAATTTATTAAAAATTATAATTTTTTCATTTTTATTTGCATTTTTGAATTGACTTTATAATTAATATACAATATACTATTCTTAGGAAATAAGGATAGTGGTATTTAATAACAATTATATTCATTTGTATAATTCTTATCAAGTATTAAAATCCATTTTCGATAGGAGGTAATTACAATGACAGTGGATCAGGCTGTAAAGAAATTCAAATTAGAGCCACTCAATGTTTATACTGCTAAGGCCAAGGCCAAGGAGCTTAATGTTGATGAGGTTTTATATATGAATGTTCAGAAAAACAAGTATGCTTATGTGGTAAAAGACGGTGCTCGCGGATATATGCTTTATCAGGATGAGAAGAGCCTATACACAAAGATGTATAAGGGACTTAAGATGACACCATTGGAACCATAGTAATTATAGATAAATGAATATACATAAGCCAAGTCTGTCATTTCAGGCTTGGCTTGTTTTTTGATGTGAAGATAAAATTTCTTATTATGCCCTCGAGGTAGACACACACAAGACTTAGGAGGGACCAGAGAAGTGAATACACAAGACATACCTGTCCATACAGATTATATCTTAAACCCGAATAACTCCATACATTCAAATCAAATATTATGTTGACCACTACTCCGGTTAAAAATTCAAGACTTGTTATAATCAGTCCTCCGTAGAGCATAATCTTAAAAATCATTTTTAATATACCGGTTTCATTTTTTATAATTCTTCTTCCTATTCTGCCAACAAGTAGAAAACACACTCCTCCACAGATAATCATGGAATAATGGGAATAATTTCTGAACCATATTTCAAGATAAAAATATAGAAGTCCTCCCGTACACCATATAATAAGGTCTTCTATAATACTTTTATAATTAATATTCTTATATAATTTCTTCATGTTAATGCTTCCTGTCATTGATGTTATAGATATATTCTGCACATTTTTGAATTAATTATACAATCGCATAGGAGAAATAAGACTTATGTCCTGACTATAAAGTCAAATCATAAGTCTTATCTAAATTATTTCTCTATCTTATTCTTAAATATCCTTTTAATATATTCCCGGTTCTTATCATTGAGTTCAAGAATGACTGCCGTATCTTTATTTTTGCCGGTTGAAATAAAGGCATACCAATTTTCAGAGTTATCCGATACCTTGGTTGTATAGTCCCTTACTGACATTTTGGTATTAATATCAAGTTCATTCTGAAATTTATCAGAATTATATTGAAGTATCCTCTGGATATCTTCCTCGCCGACCTCGCACACATTCTTTCTACTTGACTTAGCAACAATCTTTGCCACCTCTAAATCTCCATTTGTGAATATATACTCGTACTCATAATCAAGACCTTTTTTAGTAAAGTATGTTGCCACACAACCGAATATCACCAGTAAAAAACCAATACCAATATTCATAAAAAGCATCAAAGCTAATCCTATCACTGCAAGTGTTATCGAGCCTGAAAATAAGGCAAAATCCTTGTAAGTAGGCTTTATTGGCAAAATCTGTTCTGTATAGTTATCCATATTATCACCTGCTGTTATTCATTCTGAAACGATTCGTCTATGGCTTTGGCAGCCTTCTTGCCTGCACCCATTGCAAGTATAACCGTTGCAGCACCCGTTACGGCATCACCGCCTGCATATACATTCTTACGGGTACTCTCATTAGTTTCCTCATTGACGATTATACCACCCCACTTCTGCGTCTCAAGCCCCTCAGTAGTCTGTCTGATAAGCGGATTAGGTGACTGTCCTATAGCTATGACAACCGTCTCAACATCTATTATATAATTTGAGTTTTCAATCGGTTCAGGTCTTCTTCTGCCTGATGCATCAGGCTCGCCAAGCTGCTGCTTGATGACCTCTATACCCTTAACCCATCCGTCTTCGCCGATGATTTTGGCAGGGTTATTCAGAAGCTTGAAGATTACCCCCTCTTCCTTAGCATGCTCAACCTCTTCTGCTCTTGCAGGGATTTCTTCCTCACTTCTTCTATATATAATATATACTTCCTCAGCACCAAGTCTCTTTGCTGTTCTTGCAGCGTCCATAGCGACATTTCCTGCACCTACTACAGCAACTCTCTTTCCCACCTTGACAGGAGTCGGAGCCTCCCCCTTCTTATAACCCTTCATAAGATTAACTCTGGTAAGGAATTCATTCGCAGAATATACTCCTAAGAGATTTTCTCCCGGTATCCTAAGGAAGTTCGGAAGACCTGCTCCTGTTCCAAGAAATACTGCCTTAAAGCCTCTTTCAAATAAATCATCTACTGTAAGTGAACGACCGATGACAACATTAGTCTCTATCTTAACACCTAAGTCTGTTACATTTTCAAGTTCCTTTGCGACAAGTGCCTTCGGAAGTCTGAATTCAGGTATACCATAGCTTAATACTCCACCGGCCTTATGCAATGCCTCAAATATCGTTACATCATAGCCCTTCTTAGCAAGCTCCCCTGCACAGGTAATACCGGAAGGTCCGGAACCGACTACAGCCACCTGTATGCCATTCTTCTTGATATCAGGATGTGACTTAAGTCCCTGTGCCATATGATAATCTGCTACGAATCTTTCCAGTCGGCCTATGGATACAGGCTCGCCCTTTATACCTCTTACGCACTTGCCCTCACACTGATTCTCCTGAGGACATACTCGACCGCATATGGCAGGGAGTGCATTCTCACTTGTTATAATCTCGTAAGCTTTCTCGAACTCGCCTGCTGCAACCTGCTCTATGAAGCCCGGTATAGGTACATTGACAGGACAGCCGTTTACACAAGGCTTATGCTTGCAGTTAAGGCAGCGTGTTGCTTCCTCAATAGCCATATCAGCAGTATATCCGGTTGCAACTTCTTCAAAATTTTTATTTCTTACATCAGGCTCCTGCTGAGGCATAGGAACCTTAGTCATACTCATATTTGGCATATTCTTACTCTCCAATCTTCATCATACACTCATGCTCTTCTTCCTTGAAGAAAGCCTGTCTTTTGATACACTCATCAAAGTCGACCTCAAAGCCGTCGAAATCAGGTCCGTCTACACAGGCAAACTTTGTCTCTCCTCCGACAGTTACTCTACAACCGCCACACATGCCTGTTCCGTCTATCATAATAGGGTTAAGAGAAACCGCTGTAGGGAGGTTAAGCTCTTTAGTAGCAAGAACAACGAACTTCATCATAATAAGCGGTCCAATAGCTATTGCATGGTCGTACTTCTCACCATTAGCCACAAGTTCTTTCAGCTTATCTACACCAAAGCCCTTGCCTCCTAAGCTTCCGTCATCTGTCATTATGTATACATTGTCACAGAACTCTTTAAACTTATCTGCAAATATTACATATTCAGCGGAGCGTCCACCGATTATGACATCTACCTTAATTCCCATTTCAGCGAGCTTTCTAAGCTGCGGATATAAAGGAGCTGCTCCAAGACCACCTGCTATACCGACAACTCTGTTCCATTCTTTCTTTAAAGGAGCAGGCTGACCCAATGGTCCTACAAAATCCTCGAAATAATCTCCCTCTTCGAGATTACCCATAAGCTTTGTGGAATAGCCTATCATCTGAATTACAACTGTAACCGTATTTTTCTCTCTGTCATAATCTGCTATGGTAAGCGGAATTCTCTCTCCATCCTCATCAAGCCTTACAATTACGAACTGTCCGGCCTCACACCTTGCAGATACATAAGGTGCTTCAACCTCTAACAAGATAACATCACGGTTCAAAATTTCCTTTTTAACAACCTTATACACTTAGAGCATCCTCCATTCAAAAATATTGCCTTTTATCAACTTGTCCTGCGTATATTTATCTTACGCAGGCTCGCTATTCGACATTATAACATATCCCCACAAAAATAAAAACCTTAAATTACAATAAAATTTCATTTAACAAAATTTACACTATTTAAGGTTTTTTATATTAATTTTTTTATAAGCTTATTATATTTCAATATCAGTATTCTTCTAACACTCTCATCAATTCTTTCTTCTGATATTTCACCTGATTCAACAGCTTCCTCAAGCGCTGATACGGCAGATTTAAAATCCGCAGGCATAAGCATTATATCTGCACCTGCCATAACCGAGAGCTTAACCGCTTCACCACTTGAATAATAATAAGATATTGCCCCCATATTAAGTGCATCGGTTATAACCACACCATCATATCCAAGCCGCTCCCTTAATTCTTCCGTAATAACCTTGTAATTAAGTGATGCCGGATATTCATCTGCTTCCGACAATATATCCTCATCGGAAAGATATAGATGTCCAACCATAACCATGCCTGCGTCAGCATCTATTCCTGCAATGAACGGAAGATAGTCCTCATTCATAAGCTCAGCTAACGGTTTATGGATATAAGCGGCACTTCTATGGCTGTCCTCAGATGTATCTCCATGTCCGGGGAAATGCTTAAGACAGCTTACCACTCCTCCGTCATTAAAGCCTCTTGTTGCAGATGCCACAAGCTTTGCCGCTTCCTCATAATCCGTACTGTAAGCTCTTGTTCCTATGACGGTATTAGCACTGTTCGACCATGTATCTGCAACCGGAGCAAAGTCAAGGTTAAATCCAATCTCTGATATATCACTTGCTATAGTGTAGGCATTATCGTACGCTGTCTTTTCTCCTTCCTCACGATAATTATACATAGGTAGAAAGGTCGTCGTCCCCAGCTTGTCCGCGCATCTTGCCACAGCTCCACCTTCTTCATCAACGCTTGTAAAGAAAGGAATACCATTTGACTCCATACCATACTGCTTTACATTAGCAAGCATATTTTTTGTCTGTTCCGCCGATTCAAGATTCTGAGAGAAATATATATATCCGCATACAGGATACTCCATAAGAGCCTGTTTGGATGTCTCCCCTGCCTCTGTCACCATGCTGTAGCCTGTTGCAGCCTCCGGTGTAACTATAAACATCTGACATACCTTTTCATGCAAGGACATTTTTGCAATCATTTCATCAGCATAGGTCTTAGCTTCATCTATGGGCTCTGCTTCCGTAATATTATCCGCCAATGTTTCCGTTACATAATCACTATCTTTTTGATTATCACGGGATATATCGGATATAGAGCTTAATTCTTCTTCGTTATTTACATCATATTCTACTTCGTTACCTGATGCATTATCTTTTTTATCTTTATTTTCAAGTCTAATATGTCTGACAAAGAAAACCAGTACAACGATAATTGCAATTACATCTACAATTCCAACACCGATTAAAAAGCCTCTTGTTCTCTTATTTGATTTCCTCGACATTTTATGCCTCCGTATTGCGAACATACAATTCTTCTTTTAACTGTTATGCCTTATTATTACCATTAATAGGACATCCTCCACAGCAGGCTCCACATTGCGGAAACACCTGAGTACTCACATCAGTATTAAATCTGTAATCAAAATTATCAACAGTTTCAAGCAGGCATACAGCCTGTGCACTTATTCCAAGTCCCTCACCTGTAAATCCGAGTTTCTCCTCAGTCGTTGCCTTAACATTAACCTGAGTGATATCTATATTAAGTGCCATAGCTATATTCTTCCTCATATCCTCTATATAAGGTCTAAGCTTTGGTGCCTGTGCAACTATGGTTGCATCTATATTTCCGACCAGCATATTCTTCTCGTCTATCAATTTTGCCACTTCTTTAAGAAGTACAATACTGTCAGCACCTTTGTACTTCTCATCGGTATCAGGGAAATGCAATCCTATATCTCCAAGTGCCGCCGCTCCGAGTATCGCATCCATAATTGCATGAAGCAAAACATCTGCATCTGAATGTCCAAGCAAACCCTTTTCATAAGGAATATCCACTCCACCAATTATAAGCTTTCTGCCTTCTGTCAATCTATGAACATCATATCCTGTTCCAATACGCATATTGAATCCTCCTGTTATCAAAAAAACCACTTAAGTCAAAGTGGTTTTTCATTTAGTAGCGGGAGGGGGAGTTGAACCCTCGACACCATGGGTATGAACCATGTGCTCTAGCCAACTGAGCTATCCCGCCATATTTAATTAGGAAAATGGGACCTACAGGGCTCGAACCTGTGACCCTCTGCTTGTAAGGCAGATGCTCTCCCAGCTGAGCTAAGATCCCATGTGTTTCAACACCTTAGTTAGTATAATGGTCTTTAAGTGAAATGTCAAGTAAAAAATTCACTTTCTTTCTAAAACAACCTTTCTCCTATCCATAATAACCTATATATGACCTATAATAAAATTTCAGACAACAAACCCTATTCCCTCATCTTCTTAAGCTCAGAATATGCCAGTGGTATAGATACGGCAATAGACAACACATCCGCACAGGATTGCGTTATCTCCACACCGAGCAGTCCAAAAGCCTTCGGCAGAATAAGTATAAGAGGTATAAAGAATATACCATTACGGGCTGATGCCGTAACAGATGCCTTAACGCCCTTGCCCATTGACTGAAGCATCATATTCGTTATAACTGTCGTCGCATTAAGTGGGAGCACTGCCGCCTGCCATCTGAGCGCAACCTCACCAACTGCTATAACATCAGGATCATCCCTAAACCAGCTTATAATCTGCGGCGCAAATGCAAAGCATAGCGCGCCTACTGCAAATAAGAATATAGTTCCGTATTTTACGCAAAAGAAAAATCCCTCACGAACACGCTTCTTAAGATTGGCTCCATAGTTAAAAGAACATACAGGCTGATAACCCTGTCCAAATCCGATAAGCGCCGATGACACAAGCATCATAACCCTTGTTACAACGGACATTCCCGCTATCGCAGCATCACCACCGAGACCGCCTGCTGCATGATTTAGGAGCATAGTAGCTACAGCAGCAAGCCCCTGCCTGAACAGTGACGGTGCGCCACCATTTAATATCTCCAATAAATAATGCCCATTTATATGTATATTATGCAGACTGAGCCTTATATTCTCTCCTCGCCTGCTTCCTATCATCAAAACTATGAAGCTTACTATCTGCCCTGACACCGTCGCAATCGCTGCACCTGCCACATTCATATCAAATCCAAGTATAAGCAGCGGATCGAGTACAATATTAATCACCGCACCGCTCATAAGACCAATCATGGCAAACATTGCACTGCCCTGAAATCTGAGCTGGTTATTAATTACAAACTGTCCCATCATAAACGGCGCACCAAGCAGGATAATATTCATATAGCTCTTTGTCTCTTCAAGAGTTGAGGCTGTCGCACCTATCGTTAAAGCTATCTTATCCGAGAACAAAAGTCCCAATACTGCAACCAGCACTCCCAATATTATAGACAATGCAAAGCCTGTGGAAGCCATATTGTTAGCTTCATCCTTCTTCCCTGCACCAAGCATACGGGAGAGATAATTTCCCGAGCCGTGTCCACAGAAAAATCCAAGCGCCTGTATCATAGCCATAACCGGAAATACAAGTCCTACCGCTGCTGTCGCCTGTGTGGAAATCTTACCCACGAAGAAGGTGTCAGCAGTATTATATATACCCGTTACAAGCATACTGATTATAGTCGGTATGGCAAGCGTGGTTATAAGCTTTGGCACCGGAGTGGTCGTCATATATTCAAATCTGTTCTGAGTCTTCGTCATAGTTTCCTCACATATCTCAAATCATAATTCATAAGCTGTATTAATATTTTCTAAAAATAATAGCTCACAGAATTCATATTTCTGTAAGCTTTTATCTATTATTAATCAAATGTATAGCTGATACTATCCCTTAATATCTTCTGCCAATTTCTTTTATGTCGAAGAACACGAATAATATAAACCTTCTTTGTTTCTTCATCAATATAATAAAAATAATATATGAAAAAAACTTTATACAGATATTATTATATTTAAAATTAATATTTATGTCAAGAAATCAACCTTTATAATGATTGAGTTTTCTTAATAAGTAAAATCCCCCGCAGTAATACCGCAGGGGATTATCAATATTATTCCTTTATTAAATTTACTTCATAGTAACATTATCTTCAATAAACTTCGCTACATCATCATAGCTTACTCTTGTAACTGTAATTCCCATATGTCCTTCGCCGGCATCTGTAGAAAAGTAAAAATTAGTTCCGTCTCCGTATGTATCATATCCGACAAAATCAATTCCTCCTATTGTGTAAGAGGTCTTTTCTGCTCCGGATATATACTCTAATTTTGATGTAACATCTTCATCTGCTGTTTTCATCGACATACAGAAAAACTCTATTTCTCCGTTTTCATTTTTTACAGTTAGGCTTGTAGGTGTACCATCATTATCCACTTCCCAACCATCTGCAATCTTTATAGTAGCATAATCAAGCTCATATTCACTCTTTGCTGCCGCATCATCTGAAGCATCATCAGAAGCACTATCGTCTGCTGAATCATCTGAAGCATCATCGACACCGGAACCATTTGCCCAACGAATACTTCCAAGCATAGCCTCTACTGCATCATCTTTAAGACTTACACCATTTTGAGGATATGCAAGCACGATTTTACCGTCAATCTCTGCTCCGGCTACTCTGTCAGCCATATACCATGTAATTCCATTTATATTGTACTCACCATCATATGTTACATAAGAATCATTCTTAGTCTGCTCAACCCAATCATCAATACTTCCTGTCGTCTGGGAAATCTGAATGTACTCTCCCATCGCATCGTAAGTGTCACCCTTTACAATAAAGTCTGCGCCTTCTACAAAACTTCCGATATCATCCGGTGTCATCAGTTTCCATCCATCTGCCACTCCAATAGTAAATGTACTTCCTGTCGCATCGGTAAGAGCAACATCTACATTTACTGTGTTTCCTCCTGATGAGTCACTGTTATCCGAGCTATCAGACTGCTCCTTAGTTGTATCATTGCTGTCACTTGATGAATTATCCTTTCCACAAGCTGTAAGCCCAACAAAACACATTGCAAAAGCAAGTGTAAGCGTCAAAATTTTCTTTTTCATATCCATATCTCCTTTGTTTATAATTTTGATTTATACAATATATCACATTATTTTTTCGTTTTGTATCGTCCGAACAAGGCAAATTTTACAAGCAAAATTGTCCTATTTATGCAGACTTTTGCACAAGTCGGACATTTTTAACATATCTTGCTTAAAAGGCTTGATAATAAAAATAATCTTAGTTATAATAAGCAGAAATTATCAGGAACAAAGGATATATTATGATAGATATTATAGTAATAGACAATTTAAAATTATTACGGAATATGTTATGCGAGGCTTTGAATAATGATAAGGATTTTAATGTAATTGCCGATGCTTCCGATGCGAAGGAAGCACTTAGCTTATGCGAAAGAAAAAAGCCGGACCTTGTTCTTATGGCTGCCGAGAATAACTCTAACGGAATTTCATACGGTGAAATCATCAAAGAACAATATCCCGATATAAAGGTCATTATTATGACGGATATACCTGATATCACATTAATTAATAAATCAAAAAAGTCAAATATAGATAGTCTTGTATATAAGAATATAAACAAGGAATCACTGAACAGGATTATAAGAACTACTATGCAGGGATATTCGACCTATCCGAATATAAAGGACAACGCAATCTCTCAGAAAAATATCCTCACAAGGCTTTCTGATAAGGAGCTTGAGATTCTTACATCATACAGCAGGCTGTTGGACAGGGAGCAGGTTGCAAAAGCCACCGAAATCTCACAAAGAACACTTAATACACATATTGCATCCATATACGATAAAACCGGCTTTGATAACCTCAACAAGCTTGTTATACACTGTATATCCAATGGCTACCTTACCCCCCCCCATCTGAAAATTTGTTGGTTATTTCTTTATGGGGATATCGGATTATAAAGGTATTAAAAAAGGCCAAGGCTTTTGTCCTTGACCTCTTTTATAATGCGGATAACAGGAGTTGAACCTGCACGGGTGTTCCCACTAGAACCTAAATCTAGCGCGTCTGCCAATTCCGCCATATCCGCATTTTTATCAACGCAAGGCTCATTATAATAAATTTCATTATAAAAATCAACTATAATTTTATATTTTGAGTTTCTCTATCAATGCCTCCTGAAGCACTCTTGATACATTTATATTCGCATCATCAGCAGCTTTATTTAACCACTCAGGAATACTTACATTTCGTCTTACAGATTTTTTATTCATCTTCCTTCTATACGCATCTAAATCAAAATCAACAATAGAAACAAATGATTCTCCTGCATCAGCAAATGTTCCTTTGGATACATCTATATTTGAAATATCACTTGCTTTTGGTATTAAATCGTCATCCTTATCATAAAATGTACATCCCATATAATCACGTGCCATATGATATGCATTTTCCAATCCATACCCTTCTGTCATTCCATCAATGTCAGGAATATATACTAAATATGTGTCTTTATCATCATGTGTTGCCGTAAATATTACCGGATACATAAGAGTCATAATTATACACCTCCTGGTATTTATATATAATAACCTATCAAATACTCCATTTTTTTATAATTCCCTTTGCAAGATTCTCATTAATATCTCTGTGTCTGGGAATTTTTTCTTCGTCCTTACCTCTCTTGTAAATATCATGATTTCCACCATGTCTATCAAATTTAAAACCTATTGCTTCGAGTTTTTTAATTAACTCTCGTCGCTTCATAAGTATTATAGCCTCCTTCACATTTATAATACACATTTTTTGTGTATAAGTCAATACTATACATATTTTATACACAAAAATCAATTTTTACATTTACATAACCTAATCTAATTTGCAAAACAACAGTGAGAATTAAAAAAGAAAAACTTAATTATACTATTAAAATACTTTTTTGGATATTCTACATTTATTAAAAATTGAATATTGATAAAAAGAATAATTTTCTTTTAGTGAGCCACGGGGGAATCGAACCCCCGACAACTTGATTAAAAGTCAAGTGCTCTACCGACTGAGCTAGTGGCCCGTATTTATTTTAACTAGCTGGGCTAGTTGGATTCGAACCAACGAGTGCAGGAGTCAAAGTCCTGTGCCTTACCGCTTGGCGATAGCCCAATATTCATAATCGGGATATCCCGAGAGGATATATAAGTATGCCACTTATATACAGGGTGGATAGAGGGACTCGAACCCTCGGCCTCCAGAGCCACAATCTGGCGCGCTAGCCAACTGCGCCATACCCACCATAAAACGCCGTGCAACCTTAGCTTAGCGTTGTCTTTATAGGTGTTTTTCCTATAAAGAAAATGTGCCCGAAGGGATTCGAACCCCCGACCCACGGCTTAGAAGGCCGTTGCTCTATCCAGCTGAGCTACGGACACATTTGATTTTCACAATATTTAATTTGCGAAAATAAAAAGCGGGTGATGGGAATCGAACCCACGTATCTAGCTTGGAAGGCTAGTGTTCTACCATTGAACTACACCCGCATGTTATATGCATATAAGTGTTAAGTTAGTCGGGGTGACAGGATTCGAACCTGCGACCTCCTGATCCCAAATCAGGCGCTCTAGCCAAGCTGAGCCACACCCCGATGGAATCTTTAGCTAAACGATTTATGTATCCCATCGCTTGACGCAAGACATATTATATTATAATAGGATATTATTGTCAACAATTTTTTTAAAAAATTTTAACTACAGAATAAAGGAAAAACAGGAAGATAATTTCTTATCTTCCTGCGGTAAAGCCCTTATTAAATTAAAGTATCTTTTATAGGATTACTCCTCTTCCTTCTTCTCCTCAGCAGGAGCTTCCTCCTCGTCATCATCATCAAAGAAGCTGTCATCAAAATCATCATCGAAATCATCGAAATCATCAAGATAATCCGGTGTAAGATACTTGTAAACTGCTACACAGATACCTACTATTATAGTAACTATACCAACTATAAGTGCGATAGCTAAAAATGCATTCTTAGCATCCTCTACGCATTCATCCTTCTGTACTACCTTAATCTCATCATAGTTTCTCATAAAGATATACCACCCTTTCATATAATTTAATCTCGCCATTCGTCGTCAAGCTTAAGCAGCCAATGCTTGTCCTAAGCTTACTAACGCATATTATAACATAAATAAGTATGTCAAGCAAGCACGAAAGCACTTATTATATTTTTTTCATTTTGACCAAAGATGCAAACATCCGCTTCTCGCCCGCTCTCTCGAAATTAACGGTTATCTCCATATCGTTTCCGGCAGGAACAGCCTTTGTAACGACTCCCTTACCGAATTTTATATGTCTGACCTCATCTCCTACTGCATAGGTATTGCCACCTGAGGTTCCCATCGGAAATGCCTTGCCAAATCCCGGATTAGCCGATGGATTTGCCGATGAATAAGCCTTGGAATACGGATTATTTTTGCCGTAATCATTCTGCACGGTCTTCGGTCTTCCGAATCCGATATTAGTTACCTGCTTTCCAACACCCAACTTATTATAAGACTTATTGGCATTAATACTGTAAGGACTTGCCGTCTCTGCCAATCCTCTTCCCATGTCAGATTCTATATAGTCCTCGGGTATCTCCTTGATAAATCTTGATACATCCGAATAACAGGTATTTCCCCTAATCATCCTTTGGGCAGCCCCCGACAGATAAAGCTCATTGATAGCTCTGGTTATACCCACATAGCAGAGTCTTCTCTCCTCCTCGACAGCATCAGGGTCATCAGAATCAATCGACATCTGACTTGGGAATAAACCTTCCTCCATACCGCCGATAAAGACATAAGGAAACTCCAATCCCTTCGCACTATGAAGTGTCATCAGAGTGACCTTCTCGCCATCTTCATCGCCCTCATCGACATCTGCAACTAAGGATATATCCTCCAAAAGCTCGGTAAGGTTAGGATATTCTGATTCTTCCTCATATTTTATTATTTTATTCTTAAGCTCCTCGACATTCTCGATTCTCGCCCTTGCCTCATCAGTGCCCTCTGCCTCAAGCTCTGTCACATAGCCTGTCTTCTCAAGCAATGCATCGTACACTTCACTTAGAAATGTTCCCTCGGTATTAAGCATATCCTTTAATCCTTCAATTAAAGACACGAATTTTCTAATCTTCTCTGCCGAGCGTGACATCCCCGGAACTTCCTCTATATCAAGCAAAGCATCATAGAAATTAATACCGTTATCTATGGCAAAATCATTAATCTTACCGACAGTGGTATCACCTATACCGCGCTTTGGCACATTTATAATTCTTTTTACTGCAGTGTCATCATTGGAATTCACCAATATCTTGAGATAGCTTACTACATCACGGATTTCCTTTCTCGAGTAGAAATTAGTTCCACCATATAATTTATACGGAATGTTGTCATATATCAGCTTTTCCTCGAATACACGCGACTGATTATTCGTACGGTAGAGGACTGCAATATCGTTGAAGCTTGCTCCCTGCCTGTTCAGAGAACGAATCTTCATAGCCACCTTCTCAGCCTCGTCGTATTCATTGGCGTATCTGGTAAATTTTACCTTCTCGCCCTTGTCCTTGTCAGTCCAAAGCTTCTTATCCTTTCTGCCCTCGTTGTTAGATATTACACCGTTGGCAGCATTTAGTATATTTGAAGTCGATCGGTAATTCTGCTCTAACTTAACAACCTTCGCCTCAGGATATTCATTCTCAAAGTTAAGTATATTATAGATATTTGCCCCTCTGAATTTATATATACTCTGGTCGTCATCACCCACCACGCACAGATTCCTGTACTTCGCAGCAAGCTGCTTGACAAGTACGAACTGCGAATGGTTTGTATCCTGATACTCATCAACCATTATGTACTTAAATCTCTCCTGATATTCAGCCAGTGCATCAGGATTTGTCTCAAATAAAAAAATAGTCTGATAGATTAAATCATCAAAATCAAGAGCATTATTGCTCTTAAGTCTCTTCTGGTATTCGCGGTAAATCGCTGCAATCTGCTGGTCACGGAAACTCGTCGCATGAGTCTTCTCGTAATCATCCGGCGACATATAGTCCTCCTTAGCCTTAGATATGGCAGCTATCATCGCTCTCTCAGGATACAGCTTCGAATCAAGGTTAAGATACTTTATAACCTCGCGCATAACGACCTTCTGCTCATCCGTATCATATATAGAAAAATCCCTCGTACCGCCTATCTTGTCAATATGCTTCCTGAGAATCCTTACACACATTGAATGAAATGTACTCACCCATACACTTTCTGCACCATAGCCTACGAGGTTATCCACTCTCTCACGCATCTCATTTGCCGCCTTATTGGTAAATGTAATCGCAAGAATATTATATGGATTTACCCCTATCTCATCTATAAGATATGCTATCCTGTGTGTTATAACCCTTGTCTTGCCTGAGCCTGCTCCCGCCAATATAAGAAGCGGTCCGTCTGTATAGCTGCAAGCCTCTGATTGTCTGTCATTTAAACCTTTCACTTTTTCCTCCTCAATTAAAAGGCAGGTTAGCTTTTACACTAACCTGCATAAGTGCTTTTGCTAACTTAATTCTGCTTATGAAAATTTTGCAATAACCTCTTCATTTGCCTTCATAGCTGCTTCTTCCATCTCCTTGCGGTAATCAAGAAGCTTGTCCTTAATCTCATCATGCTTTACCGCCATAATCTGTAAGGCAAGATATGCCGCGTTCTTCCCACCGTTTATGGCAACCGTCGCAACAGGTATTCCCGACGGCATCTGAACTATCGAATAAAGCGCGTCCATACCATCAAGCGTCGCTCCCGAAAGCGGTACACCGATTACCGGAAGTACAGTCTGCGATGCAACCACCCCCGGAAGTGCAGCAGCCATACCCGCAGCAGCTATGATAACCTCTGTTCCGTTTGAATTAGCCTCCTCGATAAATGCTGAAAGCCCGGCATGTGCTCTATGCGCCGAGAGACATCTCACATCAACATTAACTCCATAATCCTTAAGTATCTCTACAGCAGCCTCCATCTTAGGTAGGTCGCTGGTTGAACCCATTATAATTGCAGCTCTCATATTGTATATTCTCCTTTATGTCTATTTTGTAAATTCTTTTAAATTATTTTTGTATTTTAGCATATTTCGTGATAATTGTGTAGTAAATAATTCATTGCTGCTAATCGGACAAATCATACAGCATATTAACCATAAAATACAGATAAGTCTGTGACATACTCTTTGGATATCTTTCTCCGTCTACTTTTATGTAATCTAATCTGCATTTATTATTTTCAATAATAAGATATACTTCTACCCTTTCAATCCATGAAATAACTGCAGCTCGCACATAATCCCCAGATATAACAACATACTCCGTTCCATTTTGATTTACGCATGTCCATTCACTCACCATAGCCCTGTCAAAAAGCTCTCCATATGTAATATTAAAATCATCAGGAATTTTATAGCTTGCCTGCATATTAAATATATCCACAATAGTGTTTTTCGCTATATTAATATTTTCTTCATTGTGCCTTTTTACCTCTTCGTATTTTCTATCAGCATACAAACTCGCTATTACTATTACCAAAAGCAGAAACAAAAAAATTACAATGAATAATTTTACAAATGTTTTCTTCTTATTCGGATGGTTATTCTTTTCTTCCATTTTGCACCTACTCCACGACTCCCTTGATTATCTTCTCAGGTTCTACCTTTTCAGCAGATAATTTATACGCATTGATAAGTCGTTGCTTCGCTTCTTCAATTATACTCTCATCATCAGCGTGAATGTATGCAAATACTTCATCAACCTTAACATAATCTCCAATATGCTTCCTTATATCTATACCGACAGCCAGGTCTATCTTACTTTCCTTAGTCTCCCTGCCGCCGCCGAGTATGAGATTAACCATGCCGACCTCACTTGTATTACATGAAGCTATGTATCCCTCTTTTTCCATATATACAGGCACTATATACCTTGCCTTCGGAAGCTTGTCCGGATTATATATCATGTCCTTATTACCGCCCTGCGCAGCTACGAATTCCGCGAATTTATCGAGTGCCTTTCCGCTCGTTATAGCTTCCTCACAAGTACGCCTTGCTTCGTCATATGATACGGAAGAAGCTCCCATCAGCATATATGCAGCAAGTGTAAGCGATACCTCAAGAAGTCTTTTTATACCGTAATCAACATTATCCAAATTATTAAGCTTAAGCACCTCTATAGCCTCATATAACTCAAGCGCATTTCCAACCTTACAGCCAAGCGGCTCATTCATATCGGTTATAATTCCATATGTGCGTCTGCCCGCACCATTCCCAATATCGACCATTGTCTTCGCAAGTGCCGAAGCGGAATTCTCATCCTTCATAAATGCACCTGAACCGCATTTTACATCAAGCACAATTACATCTGCTCCCGCTGCAAGCTTCTTACTCATTATACTTGATGCAATAAGCGGTAAGCTGTCAACTGCTGCCGTCACATCTCTAAGAGCATATATCTTCTTATCAGCAGGCGCAAGATTACCTGTCTGACCGACAAGTGACAGCTTAATATTATTTACATTATCTATGAATTCATTTTCGGATATCGACACATTGAAACCCTCGATTGATTCCAGCTTATCTATCGTGCCACCCGTATGTCCGAGTCCTCTGCCGCTCATCTTGGCTATCGGCACGCCTAAGGAGGCAAGTATCGGTGCAACTATAAAAGTAGTCTTATCTCCTACCCCGCCTGTACTGTGCTTATCAACCTTTATTCCATCTATACGCGACAAGTCAAGCCTGTCGCCACTGTCCGCCATGGTATTGGTAAGCTCTAAGGTTTCCTCCTTATTCATACCATTGAAATAAACACACATAAGCCACGCAGACATCTGATAATCCGGTATATCCCCATTTGTAAATCCGTCAACTATGTATCTTATCTCGTCTTTACTATGTACACCGCCGTTTCTTTTTTTCATTATCAAGTCATACATTCTCATAAAGCTTTACCCCACTATCTTCTCAAGGAAGCTCTCTCCTATCGTGCTCGTATCTGTCACAACCTCTCCAATCAGATACTCCTCGATAGTCTTTCCTATATCCGCAAAAGAATTAATTACCCCGAGATTTACTCCCTGTTTTAATTTTCCTCCATATATAAGAACAGGTATATACTCTCTGGTGTGGTCGCTCCCCTTAAATGTCGGGTCGCAGCCATGGTCCGCATTTATTATAACTATATCATCAGCCTTCATCTTGGGCATCAGCTTATCACCGAGCCATACATCGAATTCCTCAAGTGCATTTTTATACCCGAGAGCGTCGCGTCTGTGTCCATACTTCATATCAAAGTCAACAAGATTAGTAAATATTAGTCCTTCGGAAACCTCGTCCATATATTCTATGGTTTTATTCATACCATCAGTATTACCGTTGGTATGAATACCCTCATCTATACCAACATTATCAAATATATCGCCAATCTTACCCACACCGCAGGTTTTTACATTATGTTCCTGAAGATGTACAAGTATATTATCTCTGTCAGGTTCAAGTGCATAGTCGCGCCTGTTCGATGTACGCTCATAGCCATTTTCTCCGGCCACAAATGGTCTGGCTATAACCCTGCCTACATTATGCTCACCCTGAAGTATCTCTCTTGCCGTCTCACACATGGCATACAGCTTATCAAGTCCAACCTTCTCCTCCGATGCCGCTATCTGAAATACAGAATCAGCCGAGGTATATACTATCGGATATCCCGTCTTCATATGCTCGTCACCGTATTCCTGTATAATCGGAACACCCGATGCCGTCTTATTGCCATATATTCCGCCGCAGCCTGTCTTTTCTATAAATTCATCTATTATCTCCTTAGGAAAGCCGTTTGGATAAGTCGGAAATGGTATCTCGGTATATAAGCCTATCATCTCCCAATGACCTGTCGTAGTGTCCTTGCCGTTGGACATTTCCTTTGCCTTGCCGAAGCAACCGATTATGCTTTCGCCGCTTTTGTTTATATCGGGATTATCTAATATCTTATGTGTATTACTGTCTCTCTTAAAGGCGGTTCCGTCTATATCGTAAAGTCCAAGCCTCGCCATATTGGAGAAGTTCGCATCAGGGTATTCCTTCAATATATGTCCAAAAGTATCTGCACCGATATCTCCATATTTATCTGCATCCGGCATCTCACCTGCGCCGGCACTGTCAAGTACTATCCATATGACTCTTTTTCCCATAGCAAAGACCTCCTTATAAAATCACTTAATCAAAAATTCATCTATTCCATTCGCAATTCCTTCTACTATCTTATCCTGATATTCATCTGTAGCCATAAGCGCGTCCTCATCAGTATTAGTCATATAGCCCATCTCAACAATCGTTACCGGTACCTGACACCAGTTTATACCGCTCATGGTGTCCGTCTCCCAGACATACTCCTTATTGCAGCCCGTTGACGCAACAAGATTATCAAGCACACTGTCTGACAAAGCACGGCTTTGCTCATAATATTCGCTGTTATACGGATTATAAGCTGACTGACATATAGTCATGGCGCCGCTTACTGAGGAATTCTCCGAGCCGTTAGCATGTATTCTGATAAATGCATCTGCCCCGGCATCATTTGCGACCGCTGCCCTCTCACTGTTGCTTATATTCACATCATTGGTCTCTCTGACCATAATAACCTCGTAGCCTCTGTCCTCTAATTCGTCACGAAGCTTAAGCGCCACTATAAGATTAAGCTCATATTCGGCAAGCCCCGATACCACGCCTCTTGTTCCACTCGAAACCTTTGCCTTCATTTCACTTGCTCCCGGTCCAATCGGCTCCTGCTCAGAGTTTCCCTGTGCCTGATGTCCTGCATCTATGACGACCAGAAAACCATTCGAGGTTTCCTCAGGTTCCTCTGTTACGGATTCTATAGTCATTTCCGTTGTCGTTTCTGTAATTTGTTCTGTTGTTATCTCTTCTGTAGCTTCAACAGTTATTTCCTCTGTTATTTCTTCTGTTGAATCTTCCGGCACACTCAGCTTCTTAGAATTATCCTTCCCACAACCGAATAATGTCAGTACAAGAAATGCGGTCAATAGTACTACAAGACATCTTCTCATCTATAACCCATCTCTTTCTCGTAATCTATGATTGTCTCAAGATTAGTCTTCTCATATTCGTTAAGTACACTCTCACTAAAATCAGCCGGATCTATATATCCGCTATACCAACTACACGAATTAAAATATGCCTGAAGCTCTGCATCATCAAAAAGTCTTCCATGTCTTGCATATATTTCATTCCTTGCTATTCTACACTGTTCCGATGTAAATCCATTTAAATCCGACTTGTTTATATATGATGAACTGCTGTTTTTAAATACATATTCACTTTCTGTATCGGTTGGAGCTTCCGTAGTAGCTTCAGTTGTTGTTTCTGTTGTGGTTTCAGTTGTCTTTTCAGTTGTTGCTTCTGTTGCAGGCTCGATTGTCGTACTTGCTGCTTCTATATTTTCTTCCGGATACTCTGTTACGGCATTAGTGACAGAATCATCTTTCTTTCCGATATCAGCACTTGAATAAAATCTATTATACATAGAATCTATAAATGCTTCAGAATCTCTCAATGAATATACACTGCCATTTACCGATACACATGATAATTTAATTCCATTATCTACATTGAACTGTGCAACAAACGGCATATTAACAGCATCTTCATCAGACTTGATTTTTACAGAATAATCTCCGCTTACCTGTATAAGTTTTTCTCCATCTTCTTTAAAATAAGTCCACTCAGTATTACTCAATGCTTTGTCAAACAATTCTCCATATGTAACCGAATAACTACCACTTGTTAATCTAATACTCTCATTCTTCACATTGTCAATCTGTTTCTTCTTGTTAAGAAGAACCGCACCTATAGAAGCAAGTCCGACAATTATTACTATTATTGCGATACACAATGCAACTATCCAACCTGCTGATATTTTATTACCAGAGTCATTGCCTGACTTTTTATTCTTCTTTGATTTTTCTGTCGAGCTATTATCTGACTTTTTCTTCTCCGGTCTCGGAGGCTGGGCAGGTTGAACATTTTGTTGTACACCTTGCTGCATATTCATCTGTGGATGATTCTGTGGCTGTGAATAATTCTGTTGTACATTCATCTGAGAATTATATGACTGTCCGCCAACTTGTTGCATCTGTGAGTTATATTGCAGTTGTCTGCTCATCTGTTCCATTTGTGGGTTATATTGTTGCTGTACATAGCCCTGCTGCATATTCACTTGTTGATTATACTGTTGCTCATATCCCTGTTGTCCAATCATTTGAGTATTGTACTGCGACTGTACATATTGTCCATTCATCTGCTGATTATACTGTGGCTGTACATAGCCCTGTTGTCCACTTGCTTGAGGATTGTATCCCTGCTGTTGTCCGTAGACCTGCTGTCCATTAATTTGTTGATTATATCCTTGCTGATTATTATTATCCATTTGTAACCCTCCTTTATCAAAAAGCCTCATTAAGCTTCTCTGTACCGAGAAGCACGAATCTTCCGTTCTCTATTATATTAACCCTTGTTCCGTCAGGGTGAACAGAAGCTATGCTTCCAATCTCCTCATAGGGAATGGTTATATCCGTGTGGCAGTTAAAATAAGCCTTCCCACGCTCACTCTCATCATCAGAATTTCTTAATATCGAGCACTCATTATCCTTCGCAATTATCTCCTTACCATCAGGATTATAAAGTTTCATATCCTCGCTATAGCTGTAGCAGGTGTCACCTACTGCAAAGTGCGGTCCCATCTTCTCAACTATGAGAATCGGAAGCTTGTATAATATGTCATACTTGTGTGCCATAACATAAGCCACCGTGTTCGTACCTATCGCAAATTCTCCTATAGGAAGCGTCTCATGGTTAAACATAAGATTTTCCCTGATATAATTCTGATTATCCTCCTCATTCTCGAAATTGTCACAGGTGTATTTGTACATCCTGCCATCCTTGAATTCTATACAGAGATTTATATATTTCAAATCATTCAAATAGACCTGACTTACATTCAGTACACCGTTTGTTCCGGTTAAGACAGGTGATGTAAATACCTCTCCAAGAGGTATATTAACATCTGCCAGACAGTTCTCAAAATTCGTCTCCTTATCCGGATTATTTAATTTATGAAGCTGCACCTTAATATCTGTCTTATTGCCGTTTGTACCGAGTACATGCACATATTCTGCTTTATTAAGCTCATCGATTATATGTGTCTGAATATCTTTATAGAGTTCATTATCTAAAGTATTAACCTTAACAACCTCTGCAAATATCTCCTCGAAGTTATCGCCTATCTCCGGTATCGGATAAGCAATAATCGTAAAGCTGTATTTGTCACGTGGGATATATTTATTGGTTATATTCGCAGACTTCGTCTGATATTCAAGCATTATATCACGCTGCTTGTCATTTAATTTTATAACGCTGTCCTTAATCTCAGGCTTAAATGGCTTCTCTCCAAAGGTCTCGATGACAGCCGGTCCTGCATACTCCTCTGCAAGCTTGGCATTCTTCCTGTAGGTATCCTCGATTACCTCAAGCTTTCTCTCAAGAAACGCCTTGTCTGTAAATACCGCCTCGTCCATCCTGTGGTCGTATTCATACTGCTGGTTAGCAAAGGTTGAGATAAATCCGGTTCTAATCGTAAGCTTCCTGTTAATTCTGCTTACTGCATATCTGAATATAACAGGCTTAAGATTATATTCCTCAAACATCTTGATAGCATACCTGACCATCCTCTCCTGTCCTATGGAATATCTGATATTGACCGACCTCTTAGGCGTAATGTCAATCCCCATAGTCTTAAATCCATTGACAAAACCATCTACATAGGTTCTTGCCATAGCCTTAACCTCTTTGTCGGTTAATTTGTTCAGGAATTCCGCCGTCCTCGTCTCATTCTCACTTATATACTCACCGTATTTAAACAAATATCTTAAGTCTGACAAATCACTGTTCATAATAATATCTGTCGCAAATGTATAATCAGGATTTATAGTCTCTAATGTACGCCTTTGGACCATTACATCTGCATAGTCATACATATGGTAATAAATGGCATCACGCACGAATTTGTATTGCAGAGTCTCCTCATCCGTAAATATATTGTATACCTCAAGGAAAAGCTCGATGACAGATGCAAATTCCTCATATTTGTCCTCGTAAAGATATGCGATTATTCCGCGTATCTCATAATAAAGATAGGATAAAACCCCACCGAATTCCTCTCCTAAGAATTCTACTGCATAATCAGGATTCGCAAAGCTTGTAGCATAATTATCATCCGCTATATCCTCATACAAATGGCTGTTTATCTCATATAGCTCATTAAAGTTAAGTGTAGTATCCTTCTTTGATTTGGAAATATTATCATAAGCGTAGAGTATGAACTCTGCCACCTCTTTGAAAAATGCTTTGTACCTTGAATTCCATCCGTCACGACCTATAAATCTTATCCGCCCTATACTAAGCTCAATTCGTTCTCTGACTCCCTCGTCCATTTCATTATCTCCTTATAATCACTATGAATCTCAATCTATAATAATTTTCTTCATATCCGTCTTATTATCTTTAAATCGTAAATTACATTTTAAAGTAATTAATATGTCCTGCTCTCAATTATCAATCAGATTTCCGTTCTTCACATTCTTATCAATCTTTTCCTGCACATACTCTCCAAGCACTGATGCGCCGTCTGCCGTATGCTCATTTCTCTTGGATACCATGCTCCTTGAAACTCCATGCTCTCTCCATGACCTTCCGCCCTGCGCATCATTAAGCATAAGTGGCTGCGTCTTGTCAAGGGAATTGGCAAACCTTGCTTCGGGCGTCTTGCACGCCTCGAATTCATCCCAGAGTCCGCGCATATATTCCGCCTGATCCTTCGGTAATATATTAAATATCCTATCCGCCGCCTTAAGCTCCCTCTCACGCTTAGTTTTATAGCCGGCTGTGTCATAAGCATATGTATCGCCTGCGTCTATCTCGACCAAGTCATGAATAAGTACCATCGACATCGTCCTTAATACATCTATTTCCTCATTTGCATACTCGGCAAGAAGAAGCGCCATAATCGCCAGATGCCAACTGTGCTCTGCATCATTTTCCTTCCGTGAGCCATTTGAAATATAAGTCTGTCTGATTATCTCCTTAGACTTGTCTATCTCTAATATAAAATCCATCTGTTTTTTCAATCTCTCGTCCATATCGTCTCCACTATATATTCAAATAATTAAGCAATAAGACCACTACCGGCAAAGCCAAGGTCAGGGCATTAAGAAAGACCGACCACCTCTTGCTCTTAACTCCGCCCTCCTGAGCCTTAAATCCAAGTCCCGCAAATATCACTCCGCATAACGCCAAAAGGAATGCACACATATAAAGCATTGCAAAAAGCTTCGGAGTATTCCCCTTAGTATATACCGAAGCAATAATTCCCGAAAACTCCATAATAAGTGCCACGCCTCCTAGCACAAAGGCTATAACCGTATCTGACGCTATGGAGTCATCAGAAAAATAATATTTTTTCTTTTTGTTAAATACCGACATCTTATCTTTACCCTACGCAATCAATTAATTGTAAAAATATTATCATAAATGTCAATTAAATGCATCTATCTAACACAACCTATCAGTTCATTAATATCATCAACCTTATTAGCCGTCATATATTCTTCTATACCCTTTATAATCTCCACCGTAGCATACGGATTATGGAAATTCGCCGTACCGACAGCCACCGCCGTAGCACCTGCCATAATAAATTCAAGTGCGTCCTCTGCGCAAGCCACACCACCCATACCTATGATAGGAAGCTTTACCACATTTGCTACCTGATATACCATGCGCACTGCAATCGGTTTAATCGCAGGTCCTGATACACCGGCAGTCTTATTGGCAACTGCAAATGCTCTCCTCTTAACATCTATCTTCATACCCGTTAATGTATTAATAAGAGAAAGCGCATCCGAGCCTGCCGCTTCAGCAGCCTTCGCCATCTCTGTTATATCAGTGACATTCGGACTAAGTTTCATTATAATCGGCTGCTTTGCCTTCGCCTTCACCGCCTTAGTTATATCATAAAGCGCTTTTGGGTCTTGACCGAAAGCTATACCGCCTTCCTTGACGTTCGGACAGGATACATTTATTTCAAGCAGGTCAACCGGTTCGTCGCCAAGACGCTCCACGACCTCTACATAATCACTCTCGCTCTTGCCACATACATTTACTATTATCTTCGTGTCCTTCTTCTTAAGGAATGGTATGTCCCTCTCACAGAATGTATCTATGCCGGGATTCTGAAGTCCGATGGCATTCATCATTCCTCCATAAGTTTCCGCTATACGCGGCGTAGGATTGCCCGCCCACGGAACATTGGCAACTCCCTTCGTCGTAACTGCACCAAGCAATGATAAGTCCACAAACTCATCATATTCCATACCGGAGCCAAAGGTGCCGGAGGCAACTGTAATTGGATTCTTTAATTCTACTCCTGCAATATTAACCTTAGTATTCATCAGAACTCCACCTCCCCGGCATAAAATACAGGTCCATCCTTGCATATCCTCTTATTGTGAACCTTCGAATGTTCATCTATATCTGTTGAGTTACATACGCACGCAAGACAGGCACCAACACCGCAAGCCATCTTCTCCTCCATGGAAAGCTGTGCCTTTATACCATTTGCAAGTGCATATTCCGATATGGCGCGAAGCATAGGAAGAGGCCCACAGGCATAGATTATATCTCCTGATATTCCATACTCCTTTATCGCGTCCATAACTGTTCCCTTGACACCTATATTGCCGGCATCACTTGATTTATATACGGTGCCGTGCTTCTCGAATTCCTCCGATAAGAATTCCTCGTCTCTGAATCCAAGCACTATCTGTTTCTCACAATCAAGCTGCTTGGACAGCTCAAGCATAGGCGGTATACCTATACCTCCACCGATAATTATAGCTTTGCTTCCCTCAGGTTTAAATCCATTACCCAGAGGTCCGAGTATATCTATCGTATCATCTGAGCTAAGTGTCGAGAACTCCTTCGTACCGGCTCCAACTACTCTATAAACAAGTCTTAAAGTACCTGCATTTCTATCAATCTCACATATGCTTATCGGTCTTGGCAAAAGCCTGCTTCCATCTGCCGAATAAAGACTTACAAACTGTCCCGGCTTTGCCTCATCTGCTATATCCTTTGCGGATAATATAAGAGAATATATATCACTCGCAATTATGTCATGCCTTAAAACCTTCGCAGTCATTTTAATTTTACCCATTTTCCTACTGCTCCTTTTTTAATCATTTACTTACCAAGCGCACCGTTAATATCTTCTATCATATCAACCACTGCCTGACGACTTGCCTCTGCGTAGTTTTCCTCTCCAAATGATGCATACTTTTCCTGCTTATATGCCGCAATAATTCCTCTTGATGAATTAACGATAGCGCCAAGTCCGTCATCATTAAAGTAATGTACCAAATCCTCTGCCTTACCACCTTGAGCCCCATATCCCGGTACAAGAATATAGGTCTTAGGCATAAGTTTACGAAGCACCTTGCCCATCTCAGGATAGGTCGCACCAACCACACAGCCTACATTACTGTATGTATCACCCATACATTCATTGCCCCACTCGACAACCTTCTCTGCCACAAGCTCATAAAGCGGTCTGCCGTCTACAAGCTTATCCTGGAACTCACCCGATGACGGATTAGATGTCTTAACAAGTACAAATATACCCTTGTTCTCCTCCTTACATATATCCACAAAAGGCTTTACACCATCCGTACCAAGATAAGGATTGACTGTAACGAAGTCTTCATCAAAGCCTACATATCTCTTAGAGCCAACCTCTACCCTGCCAAGATGTCCTACTGCATAAGCAGCAGATGTCGAGCCTATATCTCCACGCTTTATATCTCCTATTACGACCAAGCCCTTCTCCTTCGCATAAGCACAGGTTCTATGAAATGCTATAAGTCCCTCGATGCCGAATTGCTCATACATTGCAATCTGTGGCTTAACAGCCGGAATCAAATCATAGGTTGCATCTATTATTCCTTTGTTATAAACCCATATAGCTTCGGCTGCACCTTTTAAGGTCTCTCCGTATTCCTCAAAGGCAGCCTTCTTAATATGCTCCGGAATATAATTCATCATAGGGTCAAGTCCTACTACTATAGGAGCGTTCTTCTCCTGAATGTTCTTGATAAGTGTGTTAATCATAATAAATCTCCTTGTACAATCTGATTTTCAATTTTACCCAATTATAATATTTATTCTATCAGAAAACCATTACAAATGCCATAGAAACATTTAATATAAAAGGGCGATTGCATTGATATTGCAACCGCCCTGCTTACTACTTCTTATCTCTTTAGTTTTGCTTTTGTAAATTCTCGGTTTCAAGTTTCTCAATTATCTTTGAAACCTCTTCCTCTGAAATATTAAGCTTTCCTGCAATCTCTGAAACAGAAAGTCCACAATCTAAATATGCATTTACCGTGGCTTCTATCCATGCTTCTGCTCTGCCTTCTGCTCTTGCTTCAGCAACTCGATCACTAAAGTAATGATCCATATAGGGTTCTCCCTTCTTTTCCATTTTAATACTGTCGCCCCACTCTGTATCTTTCGTAAGCGCCTGCATAAGTTTTAAAACCTCGTCTACGTGCTTTACAACCTCTCTCCTGTTCGTGCAGTGTACTGTCATCTGCTTTATATTGGCTTTTATCTTTAGTATTTGTAAGAGATTCAGGATTTACTCTTTCTTGTCCGTCGAATAGAAGTACATTTACGATGTCGGCAAAAACATCGTTGTAATCCTCAAGTAGTTTCTCGGCAATGTCTTTCTCTGCCATTCCCACTCCTCCTTTACGTTATTTAATTTTCTCTTGCAAATACTTTAATAAGCATAATGCTTATGATAAACGCATTATGACTTATTGATTTTATTTTAGTTTAATTGAAGGATTAATGCAATATGAAAAATAGTAATAAACATTTTTCAGAAATATTTTAAAAGATAATATCTAATTATCAATTAGAAAAAGAGGTTTAAGTAAACTATGAAATTAAAAAATATCACTGTTGAACATACTTCAGCACATGCACCGGAGCATTTTTTAATTTTACCTCTAAGCATATATCTATTCCCTATAATTAGTCATATATAATAATTTGCTCTGTATATCCCAAATCAAAATCAAGTTCCTTTTTTTTATCATAAATACAAAGAACGATACCCCAGCCGCCAACATCTTGATTATCATATATTTCTTCTGCTTTTTTCTTTATTTGATTCACATTTACATCAGACACATCATAATCAGATGAAATCCAAATCATAAAAAATAAATACCCACTGTTATCTCCTAAATTATTTATAATTTGACGAATATCAGGATTTTGTAATTCCAAATCAGGTTTAAATTTGTATCTAGGATTTTGTAATACATATGGACATTTTATAAATTCTCCAAATTCATTATCAAACCACTCACTTATTGCCTCATTCATATACCTGCCATATAACTGGTCACATCTAATATATAATTCATTATCCTTAGAATAATTATCCTTTGTATCATTTTTATAATCAAGTTCTATAAAATAATCCTCTCCATCATCAGATTTAAAATGTGCGAGATAATAATATTGTGATGCATATTTTCCTGTCTTCAATACCTCCAGATTATCATATGTAAACATTCCCGAATATCTGCTTTCTACATAATTCGTTGCCATTTGAACTGCTATCTTTTTATCATTTTCATAATCATCCTCAGTCTTCCTGTTCGAATCTGAGCATGCAGTTAAAATCATAACGCTCACAAGAACTAATATTAATTTTTTTATTATTTTTTTCACATTTACTCCCTCGTTTATATCTAAATTTATTATTATTTTCTTTAAATCATTTCAAATATTGCAATCATAATATATACAATTCCTACATTAAAAATAAAATTCAAACAATCATATTTTTTAATATCATTAAACGATATATTTTGACGCCTTTTATCAACACTACACCAGTAAATATAAAATCCTAAATAAAACAAAGTTGCTAATATTATAATTATATATAATCCACCTCTTATTATTGAAAATAATAAAATCACTCCCAAACATCCTATAATATATGCAATAATTTTCTTTATTTTTTTTAAGAAAATTTTATCTGATAAAAGCCCCCAAAATAAAATAATAATCACTACAAATATAAAAATAATATCTTTTTTATTCATCTTTTATCCTTTTCTTCCTTGATTTTATTATGTAAACTCTTGATTTCTTTGATTCCAAATGTAAATACAAAAGCCACAAAAATAGAACCACAAAATACAGCATAAAAAGGACTAAAATAAATAAGCATTATAATAAACGGAATGAAAATAATTATTCCTATTATATTATTTGATATGCCCCCTGTCAAGTAGACAGGTTAAATATCTAAAATGAAGTGCTGATGAACGACCGTACAAAGTGTGCGGTCGTTTTTCTATGCACACCATTTCTCTTTATATTTTTCAATTCGTTTATTTTTAGGAATAAGATA
>JAFVBE010000042.1 GCA_017480195.1 Lachnospiraceae bacterium | reverse complement strand
GAGCAGTGCTTATGCTGCAAAGCAGCATAACTTCAAATGCACTGCGACGACTTGCCGCCGAACGAAGGTGAGGGGGCGTAACATATTTAGGAGCAGTGCTTATGCTGCAAAGCAGCATAACTTCAAATGCACTGCGACGACTTGCCGCCGAACGAAGGTGAGGGGCGTAAAATATATTAGGAGGAATTGAAAATGAAAAAGACAATTATCACCGTACTTGGAAAGGATAAAGTAGGTATTATCGCGAAGGTATGTGTATACCTTTCACAGAATAATGTTAATATCCTTGATATAGCACAGACTATAGTTGACGGTTATTTTAATATGATGATGGTGGTTGATATATCAGAAGCATCTAAGGACCAGGCAAGAATTAACGAGGAGCTTGTAGATTTAGGTAAAGAAATCGGCGTGCAGATAAGGGCACAGAGTGAAGAGATATTCAATATGATGCACAGATTGTAAAATGTGCATTACAGTAAGCTGTATATTAATATGGCGGACAAGGCTTAGATAGACAAATTATAGTTAATAGGAGACAGATTATGATTGGTATAAATGAAGTTATTGAAACAAATGAAATGATTCATAAGCTTAATCTTGATGTCAGAACCATCACTATGGGTATAAGTCTGCTTGATTGCGTTGGTGCTGATGTTAAGGAAACCTGTGATAAGATATATGAGAAGATAACGAGTTCTGCAAAAAATCTGGTTTCAGTAGGTAATCAGATATCAGAAAAATATGGTGTGCCTATAGTTAATAAGCGTATATCGGTTACCCCGATTGCTTTGGTGGGAGGTTCAGTATGTAAGAGTGAGGAGGATTTCATAGATATAGCCAAGGCACTTGATGAAGCTGCAACTACCTGTGGAGTGAATTTTATAGGTGGATATTCTGCACTTGTATCTAAGGGTATGACTAAGGCTGATGAGCTTCTTATTCGCTCCATACCTAAGGCACTTGCAAGCACATCAAGAGTGTGCAGCTCTGTAAATACAGGCTCAACCAAAACCGGTATAAATATGGATGCAGTTAAGCTCTTAGGTGAGATAATACTTGAGGCTGCAGAGCTTACTAAGGATGCTGATTCGCTTGGTTGCGCCAAGTTCGTGGTGTTCTGTAATGCACCTGATGATAATCCTTTTATGGCAGGAGCCTTTCATGGCGTAACAGAGGCAGAAAGGATTATAAATGTCGGCGTCAGCGGACCGGGAGTTGTCAAGGCTGCCATAGAACAGGTCAGAGGAGAAAACTTCGAGGTACTTTGCGAGACTATTAAGAAGACTGCATTTAAGATTACAAGAGTCGGACAGCTTGTGGCAAAGGAAGCTTCCGAGATGCTTGGTATTCCTTTTGGAATAATAGATTTATCACTTGCGCCTACACCTGCCATAGGCGACAGCGTAGGTGAGATACTTGAGGAGATAGGTCTTGAATATGCGGGTGCGCCGGGAACGACAGCAGCACTTGCTATGCTTAATGACCAGGTTAAGAAGGGCGGAGTTATGGCATCCTCATATGTGGGTGGCTTAAGTGGTGCATTTATTCCTGTGAGCGAGGATCAGCGTATGATAGATGCTGTGTCAGCGGGAGCACTTACACTTGAGAAGCTCGAAGCGATGACCTGTGTCTGCTCGGTTGGACTTGATATGATTGCAATACCGGGTGATACCAAGGCGACCACCATATCGGGAATAATTGCTGATGAGATGGCTCTTGGTATGGTCAACCAGAAGACCACTGCTGTAAGAATAATACCTGTTATCGGTAAGACTGTTGGTGATAAGGCTGAATTCGGAGGATTACTTGGCTATGCACCGATTATGCCTGTTAATCAGTATTCCTGTGATGCATTTATTAACAGGGGTGGCAGAATACCTGCGCCAATACATAGCTTTAAAAATTAAGAAGGATTATAATATGAGCAAGCTTGCACTTTCTGAGCGTATTTTAATGAATATTGAGAAGCCTGCAAGATATATAGGCAATGAAGTAAATATAGTTAAGAAGGATTTGTCTGATATTGACATAAGATTTGCTGTATGCTTTCCCGATGTATATGAGATAGGTATGTCATATCTTGGCATACAGATACTTTATGATTTCTTCAATAGGCGCGAGGATACCTACTGTGAGAGGGTATACAGTCCATGGCCTGATTTGGATGAGATTATGCGGAAGGAAAATATCAGACTTTTTTCTTTGGAGACACAGACTCCGATAAATGAATTCGACTGGCTTGGAATAACTATCCAGTATGAAATGTGCTATACCAATATACTTCAGGTTATAGAATTATCAGGTATTCCTATATGGGCTAAGGATAGGAAGAAGGGCGATACCATTGTTATAGGCGGAGGTCCTTGTACCGTAAATCCTGAGCCTCTGGCAGAATTTTTTGATATGTTCTATATCGGCGAGGGTGAGATATCCTATGATGAGCTGCTTGATTTATACAAGGAATACAAGTCAAGTGATATGAGTAGAGAGGATTTCTTGCACAAGGCGGCTAAAATACCCGGTATATATGTACCGTCACTGTATGATGTCTCATATAATCATGATGGGACTATATATGAGATAAAGCCGCTATATAAGGATGTACCCGCCAAGATAAAATGGCAGGCAGTTATGGATTTTGACAAAGTTCCTTATCCTATGAAGCCGGTTGTCCCGTATATCAGAGCGACTCAGGACAGAGTTACTCTTGAGATAATGCGTGGCTGTATAAGGGGGTGCCGCTTCTGTCAGGCGGGTATGATATATAGACCTACCAGACAAAAAGATGTTAAAATGCTTAAAAAATATGCGAAAGAAATGCTGGATAATACAGGATATGAGGAGATTTCTTTAAGCTCCTTAAGTTCAAGCGATTATGAAAGCCTTGATGAGTTATTACAGTTCTTGATTGAACTTCGTGATACTGACCATGTAAATGTATCCCTGCCATCACTTCGAATAGATGCATTTTCACTTGATGTAATGAGCAAGGTACAGGATATCAAAAAAAGCTCGCTTACCTTTGCTGCTGAGGCGGGTACGCAGAGACTCCGTGATGTAATTAATAAGGGAATTACCGAAGAGAATATATTACAGGGAAGTCGTGATGCGTTTATCGGTGGCTGGGATAAGGTTAAGCTTTATTTTATGATGGGGCTTCCTACGGAGACTGATGAGGATTTGCTCGGTATAGCAGAGCTTGCGGAGAAGATATCTGAGGAATACTTTGACGCTGTTCCAAAGGAAAAAAGAAACGGAAGAGTAATGATTAATGCATCCTCTTCGTATTTTGTACCTAAGCCTTTTACCCCATTTCAGTGGGCGCCGATGATAAGTCCTGAGGAATACAAGAGGCGAGCATATTTTGTAAAGGATTCCTTCGCAAAGCAGAAGAATAAGAAAAGCCTAAAGTTTACTTATCATGATGCGGAGATTACTGTGCTTGAGGGTATACTTGCCAGAGGTGACAGGAGGATTGGCAAGGTAATATATGATGTGTATAAAAAGGGTGCTATCTATGATGCGTGGACTGAGTTCTTCTCAATGGAAAGATATGACGAGGCTTTTACTGAGAATAATATAGACATAGATTTTTATATATCAAGGGAGCGTGACATAGATGAGGTCTTCCCTTGGGAACATATAGATGTAGGAGTAAGCAGAAGCTTTCTTACAAAAGAGTGGTTAAATGCTAAGAATGGTATAGTAACTCCAAACTGCCGTGAAAGATGTTCGGGCTGCGGGGCTGCCATATACAAAGGAGGTGTCTGCTTTGAAGCTAAGAATAAAGTATGAGAAAACCGGTGTACTTAGATTTATCGGACATCTTGATATAATGAGACTTTTCCAAAAGGCGATAAGGCGTGCTAAGCTTGATGTGGCTTATTCTAAGGGCTTTTCGCCGCACCAGATAATATCCTTTGCAGCGCCTATGCCGCTTGGTATGACATCTGAGGGAGAGTATTTTGACGGAGAATTTAATTCCGTAACATCATCTGAGGATATGATGAAGAAGCTTAACGATACTCTGCCGGAAGGAATTAAGGTTCACGATATAGTTTTGCTTGAGGATGGTGCGAAGCCTTCTATGGCACTTGTTACGGCTTCTGATTATTATATTTATAAGAATGAGGAATGTGAGAATGATACTACTTGTCTCTTGAGGGATAATATCGTATCAATGATGGATAAGGCTTCCGTAGATGTTGTTAAGAAGACGAAGTCCAAAGAGGAATTAACTGATATTAAGCCGCTTATATATGAGCTAAAGGTATACGAGGACGGTATATATATGCTCCTTGAATCTGGTAGCAGAGGCAATCTTAAGCCAGAGCTTGTGATAGAGGCACTTTGCAACGAGGCAGGTGTGGAATACAACAGATATGATTATATGATTCACAGGCTTGAGACATATATGGGAGAAAGGTATGATTTGAAGCCGCTTTCGGCTGATGGAAAACATTTTTAGAAAATGCTTTGAAATAATTAGTTACAGAAAAGAGTTTGAATGATGAACCGTTTTGTAGTTATAAAAAAGGATAAGGTTAAGATAGGATATTATTTTGAGGGCAAAAATCTCATAGATATTAACTGCTATGAGGAGGATGAGATACTCGGCAATGTATATATAGGCAGAGTGTCCAATATTCTTAATAATATAAATGCTGCATTCGTGGATGTCTCCCCTGAATTAAGCTGCTATCTGTCTCTTGAGGATTATACGGGTAAGGAAAATCTTAAGATAGGAAGCCTGATTCCTGTCCAGATATCCAAGGACAGCATAAAGACCAAGCAGCCATCAGTCACAACCGATATTTCACTTACAGGTAAAAATGTAGTGATTCATACTGATAACCTGCTGGGCGTGTCTTCAAAAATAAAAGATAATGAGACAAGAGAACGATTAAAGGATATATTTGCAGATGCGCTTAAATCCTTCGATATTATAAAAAAGTGTCGTGACATAAGCTATGGAGCAGTAATAAGAACCGCTGCGGCAGATGAGGCAAATGAGGCTATAAAGGATGAGATGATTACATTACTCACAAGGCTTGATGATATGCTTTATAGCGCGAGGTATCTTAAGGCATATTCTAAGATATATGTAAATGTACCGGCATATATTAAATCCATGAATGAATATGCAGGCAGGGAAGACACTGAGGTTGTCACGGATGAAAAGGATATATATGAGGAGTATGCGGGGTATTATAATGAGGCTGATATAAGGCTGTATAATGATGAGATGGTTAGCCTGTCTAATCTGTATAATCTGAAATCACTTACTGACAAGGCTCTTAATAAAAAGGCTTACTTAAATTCCGGAGCATATCTTGTCATTGAGGTGACAGAGGCGATGACGGTTATAGATGTGAACAGCGGAAAAGCCATACGGGGAAATAATACAGAAGAATATATTTATAAGATTAACAATGAGGCTGCAAAGGAGATTGCAAGGCAGATAAGACTTAGGAATCTGTCGGGCATAATAGTTGTTGATTTTATAAGTATGAAGAATAACGAATATAATAAAAGCTTGTTAGAAGCCTTGAGTAATTATGTATTAACAGACAGTATACCTGCAAAGGTGGTTGACATAACTAAATTAGGTTTGGTGGAATTAACGAGAAAAAAAGTAAGAAAGCCTTTGCATGAGATGGCACATTTAATAAAATATTAAGGAAATTTTATTCTAATTTTAGCATTATGGCGATTGATTTAGTGGTATAATGTAGCCATTAATGAAGTAAATGCAGGCTTAATAATTAGATTTAAGCCTGACAATTAAAGGAAGGGAATATAATACTTTTATTATTTGTATTATATGATTTGATATGACTAAGGAAGAAGAACTTAGACAATTAGAGGAGCTTAGAAGAATTCAGGCTGAGGAGCGTGCACGGATGCAGATGCAGGATACCTCGTATCTTGAGGATAGTGCATTTGCGCCTGATAATTCGTATCTTAATGACAGTGCATTTTTGGATAGTGCGTTTGTGGATAGTGCGTTTGTTGACAGTGCATTTGCTCCTTCGGGAGGCATACAGAATCCTATGCAGAACGGATATGCCAATCAGAATATACAGAATCCGATGCAATCGGGGTATAACAGTCAGAGTGCGCAGCGTCCAATACAGAATAATACTCATTACACTAATCAGGAGGCACCGGTAAGACAGAATGTCCCGAAGCAGCAATATAATCAGGCTCAAAATCAGGTAAGAACCTCACAACAACGAACAAATAACGGACAGCAAATGAATAGAAGTATTAGTAATAATGCTTCGAATAAAAATAATATGCAGGCACTACAGATGAGAAATCCGAAAAATTATTATAATCAGGTTACGAACAATGGTAACAACAGGCAAAATCAGAATAACGGACAGAATAATGATAACAAAAGAAAGAAGAAGAGAAAGAAAAAACACCCGTTTTTGAGATTTGTTGCTGTGTTATTATTTTTAATATTATGCTTATGTGGTGTGGGAATAGGTCTTGCAGTCCGTGCACTTAATAAGATGGACAGAGTGGAGACTAATGTGTCTGCCAGAACAGACAATTTTCAAGGGGATATAATCAATATACTTCTCATAGGTCAGGATGCGCGTGAGGGACAGGGAATTCAAAGGGCTGATACAATCATCTTGTGCAGTATAAACAAGAGCACACACACTGTAGCTCTAACTTCAATAATGAGGGATATGTATGTGTCCATACCGGGATATGGCAGCAACAGAATAAATGCAGCCTTTGCATTTGGAGGCATAGATTTGCTTGACCAGACCATAGAGGAAAATCTCGGTATAAGAATTGATGGGAATGCTTTGGTTGATTTTGGAAGCTTTATGGAAGCCATGACCGTCGTTGGAGACCTTGATATAGAACTCACGGCAGAAGAAGCAGAGTATCTTAATCAGCATCCTGAGCTTGGAACAACTGATGAGGTGGCTGTAGAGGTATGGAATCTCCATGAGGGTGTAAATACACTTAACGCAGGGCAGGTGTTAGGATATTCGAGAATCAGACATGTTGGTAATTCCGACTGGGACAGAACGAACAGACAGCGTAATGTAATAATGGCAGTAATTGATAAGATTAAAAGTGGACACTTAATCAAGGGCTTTAAGGTTCTGGATGGTGTTGCCCCGCATATTACTACGGATATGAGCACGATGAATATACTTAAGTCGGCACTTGCTTATGTACGCTCGGGCGGCGGAAGTATGCAAAGCTATTATCTGCCTGCTGAGGGAACATACAGTGCACAGAATGTAGACGGAATGGCGGTGCTTGTACCTGATATGGAAGCCAACAGACAGATATTGCAGCAGTATATGCAGGGTATAAACCCTGCTGATAATTAAAAAGCTTTAAATACACCACAGGCTATCTTTGTACCGGAATTACCGGCTGGCTGTGTAACAAAATCATCGGGATTGTCATGTATTATAATGACCTTTCCGATGATTTCATTTACACAGAAACGGTCGGTAAGACATAAGGAAAGTGCATATCCGTCATTGCCAAAGAGTGGAGGCAGGTCTCCTGCGTGGAACGGGTGCTTATCCCTGCAGGGATTATAATGTGTCATTGCATCGGAAAACGGATCGTTTATATCGCCTCGACAGGCAGCTCCTTCATGTATATGACATCCGAAGATTCTGTCAGGCTCTGAGTCCGGCAGTCCTGATACCTCACAGCATACTACAACACCTAAAGCAGTCTGATAGCATTTAGCTGTGCCTGATATACAAGGGTAGTCTGCGCTGCCGTTTATATTAGCCACAGCATTTGGCTTACACCGAAGTATTGATGCAAGCGGAAGGTGTGGCTGTCTGAATGATTGATTATTCATAAAAGCTCCGTATATTTATTTATAATTATTCTATATATTTTATGCGGTTTGTTGAATAAAATTCCTTGACATTTTTTTTACATAATGTTATAGTATCTGAGTGTGCCGCACAGGAAGGTAGAAGTATGCCCTATTTTAAGGCATCACCGTAACTGGCGAGTAATGATAATAGGAGGTAACCATATGTACGCAATTATAGCAACAGGCGGTAAGCAGTACAAGGTAGCTGAAGGAGATATCATTAAGGTAGAAAAGCTTAATGCAAAAGAAGGCGACGAAGTATCATTTGATGTTGTTGCAGTAAACAATGATAAGGATATGATTTGTGGCGATGATTGCAAGAAGTCTTCAGTAAAGGCAACTGTTCTTGGCGAGGGTAAGGCTAAGAAGGTAGTTGTATACAAGTACAAGAGAAAGTCCGGCTATCATAAGAAGCAGGGACACAGACAGCCGTTTACTAAGGTTGAAATCAAAGCAATCAATGCATAATTAAAATTATGATTAAAGCGACTTTTTATAAGAAATCTGATGGAGCATATAAGGGATTTAGTGTTAAAGGTCATGCTGATTTTGATAATAGCGGTAAGGATATAATCTGTGCTGCTGTATCGGCACTTACCATTAATACGATTAATTCCATAGACAGCTTAACTGATAATAAATTCGAATTAAAAGAAGGTAAATCAGGTTTGCTGGAATTTAAGTTTACATCACATTCAGATGAAAAAGGACAATTATTACTGGAATCGTTTACTCTTGGAATTACAGGAATTCAAAAAGAGTACGGTGAAAAGTATTTACAAGTATACTTCAAGGAGGTGTAAATATGTTAAAGATGAATTTACAGTTCTTTGCTCATAAGAAGGGTGTTGGTTCTACTAAGAACGGACGTGATTCAGAGTCTAAGAGACTTGGAGCAAAGAGAGCAGACGGACAGTTTGTAAAGGCTGGCAATATATTATACAGACAGCGTGGAACTAAGATTCACCCGGGTGTGAATGTTGGTCGTGGCGGTGACGATACTTTATTCGCACTTGTTGACGGTATCGTACGTTTTGAAAGAAAGGGTAGAGATAAGAAGCAGGTTTCTATCTATCCGGTAGCAACAGAAAATTAATGTATAAGTATAAAAAGCCGGGATATTTTATCTCGGCTTTTTTAAGCATTTTATATGGAGGAAGTTATGTTCGCTGACAGAGCAAAAATATATATTAAATCCGGAAAAGGCGGAGACGGTCATGTATCCTTCCGCCGCGAGCTGTATGTGCCTAACGGCGGACCTGACGGTGGTGACGGCGGAAAAGGTGGAGATGTAATCTTCGTAGTAGATAAAGGGCTTAATACACTCACGGATTTCAGACATATAAGAAAATACAAGGCACAGGACGGCGAAGAAGGCGGTAAGAAGAACTGTCATGGTGCAGACGGTGAGGATATTATTCTTAAGGTGCCGGAGGGAACCGTTATCAAGGATGCGGAGACAGGTAAGGTTATCCTTGATATGTCCAATAAAACCGAGCCTGTCGTACTATTAAAGGGCGGCAGAGGCGGCAAGGGTAACAGACATTATGTAACCTCTGTTATGCAGGCTCCGAAGTATGCACAGCCGGGACAGTCGGCGAGGGAGCTTTGGGTAACCCTTGAGCTTAAATTGATAGCTGATGTGGGACTTGTAGGCTTTCCGAATGTCGGTAAATCTACATTTTTATCCCGAGTAACGAATGCCAAGCCGAAGATTGCGAATTATCATTTCACAACGCTTAATCCTAATCTTGGTGTGGTGGACTTGGAAGATAACAATGGTTTTGTCATAGCCGATATACCGGGTATTATTGAAGGAGCCTCAGAAGGTGTCGGACTTGGCTTTGAGTTCCTAAGACATATTGAGAGGACTAAGGTTTTAATCCATATGGTTGATGCCGCATCGACAGAGGGTCGTGACCCGATAGCCGATATAGAAGCTATAAATAATGAATTAAGCACATATAACGAAGAATTAGCGAAAAGACCGCAGGTAATAGCTGCCAATAAGTGTGACGCACTATATGGTGATGATTACGAGACGGTTATACAGATGTTAAAAGAGGAATACGAGCCTAAGGGTATAAAGGTATTTCCGATATCAGCAGTATCCGGTAAGGGATTAAATGAGCTTCTGTGGTATGTAAATGATTTGGTAAAGGCTGTTCCTGATGAGGTTATTGAATTCGAGCCTGAGATGGACATAGAATTTGACGATAATCCTGAGCTTCCGTTTGAGGTATGGAAGGATGAGGAGGAGAATTGCTTCAGAGTTGAAGGTCCGCGTATCGAGAGAATGCTTGGTTATACAAATCTTGAATCTGAGAAGGGCTTTGCATTTTTCCAGAATTTCCTTAAGGAGAATGGAATTTTAGAGCAGTTAGAAACACTTGGAATAACCGACGGGGATACGGTCAGATTATACGGACTTGAATTTGATTATTATAAATGATTTTTGCCATTATGTGGTATAATACGAGGAAAGGTGTCGCTGCGCTAGCGCAAGCGACACTTTGACGAGAAAACCCATCGAGCCTTTAGGCGAGATGACAATAATAAATGGAGGATTTAAAATGACAAGCAAACAAAGGGCATATTTAAAAGGACTTGCGATGAATATAGACCCTGTTATAAATATAGGAAAATCAAGCTTAACCCCTGAGGTTACAACGGCTGTCGAGGAGGCCTTCAATAATAGAGAGCTTATCAAGGTTGGCGTGTTAAAAAACTGTCTTGATGACCCAAGAGCCATAGCGGAAGCATTAGGCGAGAGAACCAAAAGTCAGGTTGTACAGGTGGTTGGTAAGAAGATTGTACTGTATAAGCGGGATAAGAAAAATCCTAAGATAGAGCTTCCTAAATAGATTGAATTATTGAATGAATTTGTATTAATAACTTTTATGATGGAAATGAAAAAAATCATATTATCAGATTATGAAAAATTTAATTGTATAGCTCTAATGGGCGGAACCTTTAATCCCGTTCATAATGGTCATTTAGAGCTATCTAAAGCAGCAAAGGAGCAATATAGTGATATAGAAAAGGTTATATTTTTGCCGAACAATAAGCCTGCTTATAAGTCAGATAAAGAGCTTATATCACCCGATGAAAGAATAGATATGCTTGCACTTGCGATAGAGGATATGGAGTATGCCTGTATTTCCGATATCGAGATTAAGAGAGGAGATATAACCTACAGTGCGGACACGATTGCCGAAATACGCGATGTTAATCCTGATTTGAAGATATATTTTATCGTCGGAGCGGATTCATTATATACTGTGAATAAATGGTATAAGTATGAAGAATTCCTAAAAAGCTGCAGTTTACTTGTTGCAAGGCGTAACAGTGAATATGAAGATATGAGGAAATACGCTGATAAGCTTATGAAGAAGATTAAGGGTGCAGATATTGATTTTATTATTATCCCTGAGATAGACATATCCTCTACAGATATAAGAGATAATGCCAATGATTATGATTATCTGTCCGATAAGGTGCCTGAGAAGGTAAGAGAGTATATACAGGAAAATTCATTATATGTTTAAGCAGTGTAAAATACTGATTGTCGGATTCATAAATTATAATAAGAATTATGCCGAAATGATTGACTTTATTAAGAGGAATTAGTTATGAATAAAGAAAAGATGGTTCAGAAATTAAAGGAGAAAATAAGCGATAAGAGGTATGAGCATTCTGTCGGAGTGTCCTATACTGCCGCCTGTATGGCTATGGTATATGGTGCTGATGTAGAGGCGGCAAGGACAGCCGGTCTTTTGCATGATTGTGCAAAAGGACTTTCATCTAAGGAAAAGCTTGAGAAAGCAAGAAAGTACGGACTTCCTGTAAGTAAGTATGAGGAGAGCAATCCCGAGATGCTTCATGCCAAGCTTGGAGCCTATTATGCCAGATACAAATTCGACATAATTGATGAAGATATATTAAATGCCATAACCTATCATACAACCGGCAGACCGAATATGTCACTACTTGAGAAGATAATATTTATTGCCGATTACATTGAGCCGAATCGAAAGATGATAAGAGATATGGAGGAGATTAGGAAGGAAGCGTTTACCGATCTTGACAAATGTCTGGTTCATATACTTAAGAACACGATAGATTATCTTGAGACGAGTTCAAATGATATGGATTATATGACGAAGATGACCTACGATTACTATGTGAACAAATGAGTCTTGCGGCGATAAGCGCTTGCGGTTATCGACATAAGACGAATAAACGCATCGAGCCGAAGGCGAGATGAACAAATGAGCTTTGCGTCGATGGACGCTTGCGGTTATCGACATAAGGCGAAAAGGAGACAATTATGAATTCAAGAGAATTGTTGAAAAAAGTATTTGATGCACTTGATGATAAGAAGGCGAATGATATTCGTATAATCAATATAGAAGATATATCTTCGATTGGAGATTACCTTGTAATAGCTGACGGCTCAAGCCATAGTCAGCTTCAGGCCTTGTGTGATAATGTTGAGGAAAAGATGCATGAAGCAGGTGCAAAATTAAAAAGCAGAGAAGGTAATTCAAATGGAGGATGGATTTTACTGGACTATTATGATATAATAGTTCATATATTTTCCGAATCAGATAGAGAATTCTATGATTTAGAGCATATTTGGAGAGATGGTACGCCTATAAAGATTGGAGATTTATAGCATAGATGAAACCGGATGATTTTAGAAAAGAGAATTATAAGAAGATAAACCAGATAGCAGCCCTTTGTATGAGAATAATAATTGGGCTTTTAATAATAGGATTTATCTATACATATTTTGTAACAGGTATAGACCATTTGCTACTTGTTATTCTATTTTCCGTTTCCATATTTGTGTCGCTCATACCTATACTTCTTATAAATGTCTTAAAATGGGACGAATCGAGATTTACAAAACATATAGTTGTTATATGCATATGTGCGGTAATGACCATAATGCTTACTATGTTTTCTTCGTATTTATTTCCTGTATTACTTTTTCCGATACTTATAGCATCGCTTTATTATAACCAGACCTTTGTTCTTTTTACATCACTTTTGGTTTCATTAAGCATATGTATATCCGATTATCTGTCCGTAATGTATGCAGGTGTTTTTATAGGTAATCCGTTTGATAGTTATGAGGATGTATTTACGCGTTATGCAGTTCCACATATTATCATTACATTTATTATGTCAATAGTTGCTTATTTTATAGTTCAGAGAAATTCCATGATGATTGATTCCGCGATTGACACTGCGGTAACTATGCAGAATAACCAGAAGGGTCTTATATATGCTTTTTCAGAGATTAGTGAAAGTAAATCCAAATCAACCGGCGAGCATATTAAAAGAGTTGCGGAGTATATGCGTATTCTCGGTAAGGCATCTGGATTTGATGATGAGTATGTGGATATGCTTGCGACTGCATCTATGATGCACGATATAGGTAAGCTTATGATTAGTGAGGAAATTCTTGACAAACCGGAGAAACTCACTGATGAAGAATATCAGATTATGAAAAACCATGTATTATACGGCGAGGCACTTCTTGAGAAATGTCCGGGAGAGCTTATGCATATAGCCTGTATTCTGGCGAAGGAGCATCATGAGAGATGGGACGGATCAGGTTATCTCGGCATGAAGGGCGAGGAAATCGCATACATCAGCAGGCTTATGGCTGTATGCGATGTATTTGATGCGCTTACTTCCGAGAGGTATTACAAGAAGGGCTGGACAGATGAGGATACCTATGACGAGATTGTAAGACTCTCAGGAAAGCATTTTGATCCAAAGGTTGTGAAGCTTTTCATACAACATTTTGATGAATTTAAAGAGGTACATAATAAGATTAAGGATAAGCAGATTTACTAAGTTTATCGGAGGCGTATGAATGTTTAGAGTTATTAATGAGTATCTTAATAAGGTTAATATATGTGATAATGAGGATATCTATAATTTACTTACAGATTTTCTTGATAACTGTGATATGATTGAAAAGTATTCCATTAAGGTGGATTTTAAAAGATATACAGTAAATATTAAACTCAAGGATTTTAATGTCGAGAATTCCGTTATATGCTTTGATAGGTTTAGCAATGCGGTGTCATATCCCTATTCGGAAATGCATGTGAGATTCAATGAGGGCAAATGCATTCGTTACAGGTATATAACAAGTAAGGAGAATAAAGATGCATTTTATTGTGATATTATTATAAATTGATATTATAAACTATAATATATTTTTCAAGAGCTGAACAAAAAGTTCGGCTCTTTTTTTGAACTATGAATACATAGTAATATGGGATAAAAATGTATATAATCAGTATTAGAACATAATATATCTTGAGTTTAAATAAGGAAGGTGTCAAGAAAATAAAGCTTGTAAAATACACTTTAATATGCTACTATCATAGCAAGCAAGTTGATAGTAAATGGTTTTCATATATTCTAAGTATTAAAATTTCATGTAATCCTTGCTTAAATTCAATGTTTAACAGAATATAAGCGAAGGGAGTGTGAATGTATGGAAGACATTGAAAATATTAAATGGCATCCGGGGTTTTACGGAAGTATAGAGTACATATTAAAGCTTTATAAAAAAACTCTTTTTTATGACACAGAGTATGTGCTGTCGAAAGAGTCGGTTGTGATGGATATGCTTATAATCAGGAAGAAAACAGATGTAGTAATTGATAATCCAATAGGACAGATATTCCGAAAATATAATATAGTGGAATACAAGTCACCGCGTGATGAGTTGTCCATTGATGACCTTTATAAGACTATAGGATATGCAGGCTTATACAAGGGTAACGGAAAATCAGTAAATGAAATACCTGCCGATGATATGTCGATATCTATATTCAGACACAGTTACCCACGTGAATTATTCAAAAGTTTGAATGAGCTTTCGACAGAGATTGACGAGGTATATCCGGGTATATACTATGTAAGAGGAATAATAAATATCCCATTACAGATAGTAGTAACGAAAAGACTTGAGAAGGGCAAATTCGAAGCATTGAAGATACTTGCACCGGACGCAGACGAGGACGAGGTTAGAAAATTTATATCTGAGACAGAAGGTTTAGAGGATAAGGATGACAAGTTAAATGCAGATGCCATATTACAGGTAAGCGTATCTGCCAACAGAGAATTATATGAGAGGATAAGGAGTGAGAACGCCATGTGTGAAGCATTAAGAGATTTGATGAAGGATGAGATAGATAAGACCGTAAACGGAGCTGTGAAAGAAGCTGTGAAAGAAGCTGTAGATAAAGCTGAAGAGAAAACTGCAATAAAGATGCTCAAAGGTAATGAGTCAATTGATAAAATTATAGAATACACAGAGCTTTCTCCGGAAACCGTAATTAATCTTGCGAAGTCAATTGGTGTTTCGGTTGTAAATTAATCTTAAAAACAGTCATATATAAATCATTTTAAGAGCCATGCTGAAAAGTGTGGCTCTTTTGAACTATGAGTACATTGATAATAATTTTATACAGTTTATAATTATTATTGAGGAGGCAACCGATATATATAATATCTGTCGCTGTTGAGAGATAATTTATTCATATGTTTTTTAATGAGGTCATATATTAGGTTGACAAATATAGAATTGATAATATTAATGATTATGTGTTTTAACATACCTATTGCCTCCTCATTTAATCGGACTACAGATATACATATGGGCTGTAGTCTGATAACTTTGTTAAATAAAATGGAAGATACATCAAATAGTATAGAACGATTAACAGAAGAAAAACTACATATGTCATAAGAGAATTAGGAGGGGACACTATCATGATATTGAAACTGCCGACTTTATGGCTGCACATACCAATAAAACAAGAACTAATATTATGTGTATGCCTAACAGTAATGCTTATCTTCTGACAAATGGACAGACTGCTAGACTTGTGGATAAATTTGTACCATATAGTTCTACAGATGCTTTTGATGACAGAAGAAGGTATTTTGATGAGGATAATATGAGTTTATTATAGATAATGTTTGTTGTGTTTGAATTCAAGTTCTGTACTTATTTTGTAATACGATATATGAGTTGATTTTATACATATTTTATTGTTGAACCTTATCGTGTTTTTTAACTTGACAACTTCATATTTTATAATTATAATCATCAACGAACAGGAGTGCTTAATATATTAGGCTGAGAGGCGGTCTGCTTAGAACGCCAATCCTAAGGGGTAACCCGTAACCTGATCCGGATAATGCCGGCGTAGGGAGTATATCATATGGTAAAAATGACACTTATATAATGTTATTTTACTTATATTCGTTATAAAAGTTGTTGCATAAAGAGAATGAACAGCAGGGATAGGTTACGGAAACAATTTGCACAATTTGCGTGAAATCAGAAACGAGAATTCGAATACACCCGCTCAGAAACAGACTGTCTGAGCAAAGCGAGTTGTCAGTTTCGTGCAGGGCGTAGAGAATTTGAGTTTACTGATTTAGCAAATTGATTGCATGTTGACGAATCTATCCCTGCTGTTCATTTTCTTTGGATAGGAGTGAAATTATATGAATGCAAATGTAGCAATTCAGGTACTTCCCGCAGTACAGGGAGATGAAGAAATCATAAGAGTCGTAGATGCTGTTATAGATTATATCAAGAGTACCGGTGTTAATTATTATGTCGGTCCGTGTGAGACTGCTATGGAGGGTGATTATGAGCAGCTTATGGAGATTGTCAAGCATTGTCAGTATATTGCGGTGGAGGCAGGTGCACCGAGCGTTATGAGCTATGTGAAGATAACCTATAAGCCTGATGGTGAGAAGCTTACTATAGAGAGAAAGACTGCGAAGCATCACAAGAATGATGTGCTTAAGCAGATGAAGAGTGCGTAATGAATAAAAACAAAAGATATTCCGATATAGCCGTTCCCTGCGTGGTTATTATTATATTTTTGATTATATGGCAGCTTGTATGCACATTCGAGCTTGTACCGTCCTATATGCTGCCGTCGCCTGTAAGGGTTGTCAGAGCCTTTATCAATGATTTTCCTCTGCTTATGCAGCATGCGAAGACTACTCTTATTGAGGCGGTTATAGGAATGGTTCTTGGGGTATTGCTTGGCTTTGTAAGTGCGGCTTTCATGGATGCGTTTAAGGTGGTAAGGCAGGGACTTTATCCGATACTTGTGCTGACGCAGACGATACCGCCGGTTGCCATAGCACCGCTTTTGATACTTTGGTTTTCCTATGGGATGGCACCGAAGGTTGTGCTTGTGGTTCTTGTTTCATATTTTCCGGTTGCGGTAGGTCTGCTGGAGGGCTTTCAGTCGGTGGATGCGGATTTGATATACCTTATGAAGTCCATGAATGCTAACAAGTGGCAGATATTCTGGCATGTTAAGTTCCCGAGTGCGTTAGGTGAGCTATTCTCAGGACTTAAGATTGCAGCATCTTATTCGATAGTAGGTGCGGTCATCGCCGAATGGCTGGGAGGCTTTTCCGGACTTGGTGTCTATATGACGAGAGTTAAGAAATCAATGTCTTATGACAAGATGTTTGCTGTCATATTCTTCGTATCGGCGATAAGTCTGATATTGATGGCGTTTATCAAGCTTCTTCAATATAAGCTTATGCCGTGGAAGCATGTCAGGGAGAATGACACAAAGTAATGCTTATTTATAGTTGTATTTAATTATCAGCTTATAGCTGAATAATTATTATAAAATTTAATTATTAAAAAGAAGGATGAAGAAGATGAAAAGACATAATATTTTAAAAAAAATTTTATCATCAGTACTTGCGGTCGTATTGACATTTGGTCTGGCGGGCTGCGGAAAGGATAAGGATAATGATAAATCTGCTGACAAGCCTATGACCGATATAACTCTTGTGCTTGACTGGACACCGAATACCAATCACACAGGCTTTTATGTGGCTTTGAGTGAGGGATATTTCGAGGAAGAAGGTTTAAATGTAACTATAGTACAGCCTCCTGAGGATGGAGCCACTATGATGGTGGCATCAGGTGATGCACAGTTCGGCATTGATTTTCAGGATTATCTTGCGCCGGTATTTACCTCAGAGGATGATATACCTGTAGTAGCTGTTGCAACACTTATTCAGCACAATACCTCAGGTATAATCTCATTAAAGGAGGATGGCATAGATACCCCTAAGGGACTTGAGGGAAAGAATTATGCTACATGGGAACTGCCGGTTGAACAGGCAATGATTGAAAATATCGTGGAAGCTGATGGCGGAGATTATTCTAAGGTTAATCTTATACCGGAGTATGTGACGGATGAGGTTGCGGCACTTAAGCAGGATATTGATGCTATATGGGTTTATTATGCATGGGCAGGTATAGCGACTGAGCTAGCAGGACTTGATACGAATATGATTTATTTCAAGGATATTACACCGGAATTTGATTATTATAGTCCGGTGATTATAGCGAACAGTAATTGGATTGCTGATAATTCTGATACAGCAAAGGCTTTCCTTAGAGCGACCAAGAAGGGTTATGAGTATGCTATAGATAATCCTGATAAGGCGGCAGAGATACTCTGTGAGCAGGTTCCTGAGTTAGATGAGGAACTTGTAAAGAAGAGTCAGGAATGGTTGTCTGCTCAGTACAAAGCAGAGGTTGACAGATGGGGATATATTGACCAAACCAGATGGGATGCATTCTATAAGTGGTTATCAGATAATAATCTGTCAGATGTGATTCCTTCGGGATATGGCTTTACAAATGATTACCTGCCGGAATAGGAGATAATATGCAGGAAATATTGCGTGCAGAACATATTACAAAAGCATATGGTGATAAGGTTGTTTTGGATGACATAAATATAAACCTCAATCGTGGTGAGATAGTATGTCTCCTCGGTGTAAGTGGAGTCGGCAAGACGACGCTCTTTAATGTTCTTTCCGGACTTATGAAGCCGGACAGTGGCAGGGTGTTACTAAGAGAACATGATTCTGTAATAGATATGGATATTCCAAAAGCCGGCAGTAGTGAGGAGGCAATGAATGCTGACAGTATATCTGAGGATGTAACCGGCATATCAGGACGCATAAGCTATATGCTCCAAAAGGATATGCTGCTTGAGCATAAGACTGTCCTTGACAATGCAGCACTTCCCCTTGTTATATCAGGTATGAGGAAGAAGGCAGCAAGAGATAAGGCGGCAGAGTATTTTGAACAGTTCGAGATATCAGGTACAGAGAAGAAATATCCGGCTCAGCTTTCAGGTGGTATGAGACAGAGGGCAGCGCTCTTAAGAACATATCTGTGTGGAAATAAGGTTGCACTTTTGGATGAGCCGTTCTCCGCACTTGATACGCTAACCAGAACATCACTACAGGAGTGGTATCTGAAGGTTATGGAGGAGATTGATTTATCGACAATATTCATAACCCATGATATCGATGAAGCGATTCTGATATCCGACCGCATATGTATTATGAAGGGGTCTCCTGCGCATATTACCGAAGAGTTCGTGATTGATGAGCCTAAGCCGCGCGGTCAGGATTTTATGCTGACAGAACAGTTTTTAGAATACAAGAGGCAGATTAAGGGGGCGCTTTCAGTATAACAATTCCGAATTGTTGCGTAAGCTTTTATAATGCTTTAAAGTTGCGGATTCCCAATAACATAAGCAGATTTATGGTTGTATAGCTTACGAACATTCCCATTGCGTAGGCATTAAGACCATAATGCGGCACTAATAAGAATATAAATGCTATTCTTATTGATATTGAAATGATATTGCATATCAGGGCAAAGAATGATTTATCTATACCGTTTAGTATGGCGGTTAGATTGCCTGATGTATAAATAAGAGGACAGAGTAAGCAGAGCTTTCTTAACAGAATGCCTGCTTCTTTGCTTTTAAAGGCGAAAGTGCATATTGGCTCGCCTAACAGAAGGAAACCTGCGGATGCACAAAGACCAAGCAGGATACAGAACAGTATACAGTTCTTTAGAGCCTTATTGATAGTTCTTGTGTCATGCTGTGCGTTGGCATAGGAGACAGCGGGCAGAAGCATAGTTGATAATGATGTGGTAATCGTAGCCGGAAAAAGTATAAATGGGATAACAATACCTGTTATGATACCGAAGGTCTCAAGTGCCATATCGCTGTCATTGTAATAATAGTAGAGCATGGCGGGCATGATTATTGCTTCAAAGGTTGAAAATAATGTAAGTATAAGGTTGTTGATTGTAATCGGTATGGCGTCATTTGCAAAGTATCTAAGAGTTTTCTGCTTTTCTTGTAGGGATAGCTTTTGATTAGTAGTTTTAGAATGGAATACTTTATTATTTATTTTGTTTTCATTTTGTTTATTATCTCCTATTATCCTTGTTGTATTTTCGCTATGCTTGTTTACATAATATATTATAATTGCAATAAATGTTGCTGAGATTTCTCCGATTACGACAGCAATTACGGCAAGCTGTGCATTTACCTTCTCGGTTATCACACATAAGGACAATATGTACGCAGAGCCGATTCTTATGACTTGTTCTATGAAATGCGAAAGTCCATGAAACATAGGCTTATCAATGCCTATAAAATAAAAGTTGATACAGGATTTTAAAGCCACAAATGGTATGGCAAGTGTAATTATCCGAAGCAGGGCACCGCAATCTGTATTTTTTAGCAGTGTGAGACTTATGAAATCACTTGCTCCATATATAATTGACGCAAGAATAAGGCTTAGTGATACGGATATAAGGATTGATATTCTGAATATGTAATCAGCCTTTTCTTCATTTTTTCTACCTATGTAATATGATACCTGTTTGGTTAAGGTGGTTGCTATTCCCTGAGAGCAGAACGCGAATACAAACATATATATAGGAAATACAAGCTGGTATTTGCCAAGTTCTATAACCCCGATTAATCTGGTGAGGAAGATACGGTTATAAAAGCCGAGAAGCTTCGTGGCTATTCCGGCTACTGTTAGTATGAGAGTGCCTTTTAATATAGTTCGTTTGGACATAATTGGATAATGCTTGAAATAATATTTTTATATTATATTATTTTACAGATTAAATTATTCTTAAATTAATTTTTACCATATATGAAAAATCTATTTAACTTGCAAATCATAATTATTTTTAAACTCCTATTGACATAGTAGGAGTTTATAGTTATAATCTATGAATTGATAGAGTTTATCATATTTCAGAAGAATAACAGGAAGTGAATATATATGATAGTTTCAACAAAAGGCCGATATGCCCTTCGTGTTATGATAGATATGGCAGAGCATAATACGGGAGAGTTTATCAGACTTAAGGATATGGCGGAAAGGCAGGATATATCCCGAAAATACCTTGAGTCCATAATGACCGGCTTGTCCAAGCACGAGCTTGTCGAAAGTGCTATGGGTAAGGATGGAGGTTATAGGCTGAACAGGCAGCCGGATGAATACAAGGTTGGTGATATTCTTCGGGTTACGGAGGGAGATTTATCGCCTGTTGCCTGTATAGCTAAGGATGAGAAAAAATGTGAGATGACAAATCTCTGCAATGCATATCCCTTCTGGCAGGGGCTTGCAACGCAGATTAATGAATATATCGACAGCTATACCTTGCAGGATTTTCTTGATAACAAGGATGAAATAAATTCAGATAAAATATAAAAAAGGAAGGCAAAAGTATGGATAAGAAGGAATTATTGGTTGTAAAAGATTTGCATATAAATGTAGGAGAAAAGGAGATTCTTCATGGCGTTAATCTCAATATAGGAGAGAATGAAACTCATGTACTTATGGGACCTAACGGTACAGGTAAGTCTACATTAGGATATGCCATATCGGGTAATCCGAATTATGAGGTTACAGGTGGAAGAATAATTTTCAAGGGTGAGGACATAGCTGAGCTTGCAGTAAATGAGAGAGCTAAGAAGGGAATATTTTTATCCTTTCAGAATCCTCTTGAGGTTCCGGGAGTTACGCTTTCAGCATTTATCAGAAGTGCATTGGAACAGAAGACCGGACAGAGAATAAGATTATGGGATTTCAAGAAGAAATTAAAGGAGACTATGGCGCTTCTTTCTATGGACGAGTCTTATGCTGAACGTGACCTAAATGTCGGCTTCTCCGGCGGTGAGAAGAAGAAAGCTGAAATTCTCCAGATGCTTATGTTAGAACCTGAGCTTGCAATCCTTGATGAGACAGATTCAGGACTTGATGTGGATGCTGTCCGCACAGTATCAAACGGCATAAAAATATATAAGGAACGCTGCATGGGTTCACTGCTGATTATAACCCACAGCACCAAAATCCTTGAAGCCCTTACAGTAGACGAAACACATATCATGCATGAGGGGGTAATTGTCAAAACAGGAGATGCTTCACTTGTGGATGAAGTTAATTCAAAAGGATTTGAAAGCTTGGAAATATAGATTTTCTTCAAAAATTCAAAATATCAAATGTGTTTTGTATTGTTAGTGATTATTTTTTTATATGTATAAACTGTGTAAGTTGTATGTATCCGTATAATGTATAAGCAGGTACTATGAGCCGCCGGTACTTGTGTATTAAGACTGAAAAACATATGACGAGCTAAGCGAGTTAATATGTTTTTACAGGATTAAGACACTTAGTACCGCTGCGAGCGAATCGTAGCGAGAGCGTGCCTGCGATATATTATACGGATACATACAACGAACTTAATACAATAACAAAATGCCAATATCGAAAGGAGAAACACCAATGGCAGAGAAGAGCCAAGTCGATGATATAGACAGAAGCATATACGACATAAAGGATGTTGAGGACGACGACTATCGTATGGAAGAAGGCCTTACGGAAGCTATAATTGAGAAGCTTTCCAATGAGAAGGAAGACCCTGAATGGATGAGACAGTTTCGCCTTGAGTCCCTTAAGATATATAATGAAAAAGAAATTCCCGATTGGGGACCATCCATAGAAGGACTCGACATGGATCACATTGCAACCTATGTAAGACCTAAGAGTTCCATGCACAATAACTGGGACAATGTTCCACAGGACATAAAGGACACATTTGAACGACTGGGAATACCTGAGGCAGAGCGTAAGTCTCTTGCCGGCGTGGGAGCGCAGTATGATTCCGAGCTTGTGTATCACAATGTCAAGGATGAGGTTGCAGCACAGGGAGTTGTATATACTGATATGGAAAGTGCTCTAAAGGGTGAATATGCGGATATGGTTAAGGAGTATTTTATGAAGCTTGTTACTCCGAGAGATCACAAATTCGCAGCACTTCATGGAGCAGTATGGTCAGGTGGTTCATTTGTTTATGTACCGAAGAATACTGAGGTTTCCATACCGTTACAATCATATTTCAGATTAAATGCTAAGGGTGCGGGACAGTTCGAGCATACACTTATAATCGTTGATGAGGGGGCAAGTCTTCATTTTATCGAAGGCTGCTCGGCACCTAAGTATAATGTTGCTAATCTGCACGCAGGCTGCGTTGAATTATATATAAAGAAGAATGCGAAGCTTAGATATTCGACCATAGAGAACTGGTCTAAGAATATGTACAACCTTAATACTAAGAGGGCGCTTGTAGAGGAAGGCGGAGCTGTAGAATGGGTGTCAGGCTCATTTGGTTCACATGTCGGATATCTCTATCCTATGAGTGTGCTCAAGGGTGATAATTCGAGGATGGAATTCACCGGTGTAACATTTGCAGGAAACGGACAAAACCTTGATACAGGTGCAAAGGTAGTGCATATAGGTAAGAATACAAGCTCATATATGAATACCCGCTCCATAAGCAAGAGCGGCGGTATAAGCACCTTCCGAAGCAGCGTAGTAGTTCAGAAGAGTGCGACAGGTGCTAAGTCGGCAGTTTCCTGTGAGTCGCTAATGCTTGACTCGGAGTCGCGCTCGGATACGATACCGGCTATGGATATAAGAACTAAGGATGCCAATGTTGGACATGAGGCGAAGATTGGAAGCATCAGCGATGACGCAGTATTTTATCTGATGAGCAGAGGTATGAGCGAGGAGGATGCAAGAGCACTTATAGTAAGCGGTTTTGCTGACAATGTATCTAAGGAGCTTCCTCTTGAGTATGCGGTTGAGATGAACAATCTTATCAGACTTGAGATGAAGGGAAGCATAGGTTAATGTGGAGGTGTGCTGATGACTGATATAAAAAATAATGAAAATACAATTGAATCTCTTGACAAGCTTACCGTCAATGCTATGCCTTCAAAGACATGGTATTGGCTTGGTGTAAATGATGCTTCACTTACATGGAAGACCTCTGATGAAAATATTATCGCAGATGATGATATAAATGTGGAAAAGGGACAGAAGCATGAGGATGTATTCGTAGAATATACATCAGTTTACAAAGAATTCAATCAGAAAAAGGTAAATATATCTGCTGAAGAAGACGGGGAGATAACTGTAATTGTTCCTTATAATGAACAGAATAATATTAGAACATTTATTAATATAAATGTAGGTAAGAATGCAAAGGTAAAGCTTATTCAGATACAGAGTGTGGAGCAAAATACTCTCTATAATGAGATTAAGGCTTCCTGTGAAGAAAGCGGATATTTTGAGCTTATTCAGGCATTTGCAGGTAAGGGCAATATATCATCGGCTATAAAGTACGGAGATATTTATTCGGATGTTAAGGTTGACCTTGTTGGTGACAGGGCGGATTTTAAATATGATGTAGGTTATCTCGGACAGGGTGGCAACGAGCTTGACTTTAATATCGTAGTCAATCATATGGGTAAGAATACCAATTGTGACATAAAGGCAAGTGGTGCCTTAAAAGAGAGTGCACTTAAGGTGTTCAGGGGAACTATTGATTTTAAGACAGGTTCATCAGGCTCTGTGGGTGCTGAGACTGAGACGGTACTTATGCTCGGTGACGAGGTGGTTAATAAGACTGTTCCGGTCATACTCTGCTCAGAAGAGGATGTATCAGGTACACATGGTGCAACCATAGGTGAGTTAGATGATGAGACACTATTTTATTTTGAAAGCAGAGGCATAGATAAGACTGCTGCCGAGAATATACTCGCCAGAGCATCTATCGAAAGACTTAATACACTTATTGAGAATGATTCTGCAAAGGAAATTATTGAAAATGTATTAAAGGAGGCGCTTGGTGATGATTGATATAAATGAAATAAGAAAAGAATTCCCGATATTTGAGAATATGAAATCTAAGACAGTTCTTCCGTTTGCATACCTTGATAATGCTGCAACCTCACAGAGACCTAAATGTGTTATAGACGCAGAAATGGAACTATATGAGAAGCACAATGCAAATCCTCTGCGTGGCTCATATCCTCTTAGTATTGAGGCGACTGATATATATGAGAATGCAAGGAAGAGTCTGCGTGATTTTATCAATGCGGCCTCAGAAAGAGAGGTTATATTCACAAGAAATACCTCAGAGAGCATAAACCTTGTAGCATACAGCTATGGACTTAAGAATGTAAACGAGGGTGACGAGGTTCTTGTGTCAATATTAGAGCACCACAGCAACCTGCTTCCTTGGCAGATGGTTACGAGAGAAAGAAATGCTAAGCTTAAGTTTATTGACTGCGAAAATGATGGAAGCATTGACTTAAACAAGATAGAGGAGCTTATAACAGACAAGACTAAAATCGTTGCAATTACTCAGGTGTCCAATGTGCTTGGTGTCGTTAATCCGATTAAGGAGATTGCCGAGCTTGCTCATAAGAAGGGAGCGGTTATTGTTGTAGACGGTGCACAATCCACGCCTCATTTGAAGATAGATGTAAAGGCACTTGATGTTGATTTCTTCGCATTCTCAGGTCATAAGATGTTCGGACCTATGGGAATAGGAGTTTTGTACGGCAGGGAGGAATTGCTCGACAAGATGCCGCCATTCTTAAGCGGAGGAGAGATGATTGAATCTGTAACACGTACAGGCGCAGTATATGCAGAACTTCCACATAAGTTTGAGGCAGGTACGGTAAATGCAGCCGGAGCAGCCGGACTTGATGCTGCGATAAGCTTTATGAACAGGATTGGCTATGATTATATGCAGGAGCGTGAGCTTATGCTTACCAAGAGAGGTCTGGAAGGATTACTCAAGATTCCTCATATTACGGTATATGGCTCGGATAAGGCTGAAAATCATACGGGAATCCTTACCTTTAAGGTGGATGATGTACATCCGCATGATGTAAGTGAGGTGCTTATTGCTGATGGCATTGCAGTAAGGGCAGGACATCACTGTGCACAGCCTTTGCTTAATCATCTTGGTGTAAATTCAACTACTCGGGCAAGCCTTATGTTTTATAATACTGAGGAAGAGGTAGATAAATTCTTAGAGAGTATGGCAACAGTCAGGGAGCGTATGGGTTATGGAAAATAGAAGCTTTTACAATGAAATATTGACAGAGCATAATGTACATCCGGAATATAAGTTTGATTTGGAGGATGCTGATATTACCTTAGAGGGAGTAAATCCAAGCTGCGGTGATGATGTGTGGCTCAAATTAAAATATGACGGTGATGTTATAGCTGACGGTGCATTTGTTGGTGACGGCTGTGCCATATCACAGGCTTCGGCAGATATTATGCTCGGTATGGTTATAGGTAAGACAAAGGATGAGGCAGTTAAGCTGGCTGATACCTTTATGAAGATGATTAAGGGGGAGGCTACTGATGAGGAGATTGAAAGTCTTGAAGAGGCCTCCGCTTTGCAGGATATATCACATATGCCGGCGAGAGTTAAATGTGCAGTGCTTGGCTGGCGTACATTGAAAGAAGCGATTAACGGAGAGAGTGTGTCTTGCCCCCGGGGACGGGGGTGAGGGGCGAAAATGAAGTCAGAAATGTCTTTTTCTTTATAGGAAAATACTATATGAATATGCCTCATATGACGATTTTAATTTAGCACTTATTTATATATTTTTCATAGTATAATTATAAGTTAAATTTTATTATATCAATTCAAATTCCTTGATTGATGACAGGAGAAATTGCTATGGAGGAAAAGAAGATTATATATATGGATCATGCAGCTACGACGGCGGCACGACCTGAGGTAGTAGAAGCTATGCTTCCGTATTTTACAGATAAATTCGGTAATCCGTCAAGCGTATATACCTTTGCTTCGGGGAACAGAGATGCAGTAAGCAACGCAAGAAGAATTATAGCTTCAACCTTAAATACTGAGGCTTCCAATATATATTTTACTGCAGGAGGCTCAGAGTCGGATAACTGGGCGCTGAAAGGTACGGCACTTTCGTTAGCGGACAAGGGCAGGCATATCATTACATCTAAGATAGAGCATCATGCTATACTTCATACGGCTGAATTCCTCGAAGAAAACGGCTATGATGTAACCTACCTTGATGTCGATGAAAATGGTATAATCAGGCTTGATGATTTAAAAAGGTCTATACGACCTGATACCATACTTATATCAATAATGTTCGCAAATAATGAGATAGGTACGATACAGCCGATAAGGGAGATTGGAGAAATCGCAAGAGAGCATAATATATTATTTCACACGGATGCGGTTCAGGCATATGGACAGCTTCCGATAGATGTTGAAGCTTTGAATATAGATATGCTTAGTGCAAGCGGACATAAGCTGAACGGACCTAAGGGAATAGGCTTCTTATATATAAGAAAAGGAATTATATTAAAAAATCTCTTACATGGCGGACAGCAGGAGCGTTCCAAGAGGGCAGGCACGGAAAATGTACCGGGCATAGTAGGACTTGGCAAGGCGGCTGAGCTTGCAGCTAAGACTATGGATGAAAGAATACAAAAAGAAACTGAATTAAGAGATTATCTTATAGACAGGGTGCTTGCAGAGATACCGTATTCGAGACTCAATGGACATAGGAATAAGCGACTTCCGAACAATGCGAATTTCTGTTTTCAGTTCGTAGAGGGCGAGTCAATGCTTATAATGCTTGATATGGCAGGAATATGTGGCTCAAGTGGTTCAGCGTGTACCTCAGGCTCTCTCGACCCGTCACATGTTTTGATGGCACTCGGACTTCCGAAAGAGGTCGCTCGCGGCTCACTTCGTCTTACCTTAGGTGGCGAGAACACGAGAGAAGAGGTTGACTATGTAATAGACAATCTTAAGTCGGTTGTTGATAAGCTGAGAAGTATGTCACCGGCTTATGAGGATTATATAAAGAATAGTCAGATATAATATTATAGGAATTCGATAATTGTATTAATTGTTCTTGACACAATAAGGCTTCAGTTGTAAACTAAAATTAAGTTTACAACTGTAGCCTTATTGATTTATATAGGAGGAAGATTAAAAATGTCAGTACCGAGAATTAATCATAGTGAGTTTAAGTTCTGCGAAATATTGTGGGAGAATGAGCCGATAAGCAGTCCGGAGCTTATAAAGCTTTGCAGGGAAAAACTTGAATGGAATAAATCTACTACATACACTATTATCAGAAGACTTGCAGAAAGAGGTGTTATAAATTTTGAGAATAAGACCGTAACATCCGTTGTCAGCAGGGAGGAGGCACAGGAGGCTGAAAGTACATCGGTCATTGACCGAAGCTTTGCAGGCTCATTACCTGGCTTTGTAGCTACCTTTGTAGGTAGTAGAAAGCTTTCTGAAAAAGAAATTGATGAGATACAGAAAATTCTTGATGAATGTAGGAAGAAGATATGATTAAATCATTATTTTATTTGTGGCTTAATATTTCCATATATGCCGGTGTATTTACGATTGTTGTTTTATTATTCAGACTTATTCTAAAAAAGAAAATACCCGCAAAATATTTGTGTGTGATGTGGATACTTGTTGCTTTTAGATTTATTATTCCTTATTCTGTTGAATCGCCATATGGTATTCTGCCGTCTATTTATGATGTGCAGAGATTTTTTGAAGATAAGAGCAATTTCTTAGAGCATGAATATTCAGATTCTCTCATATATGATACTCCGATTGAGATAAATGATATTGATATACCAAAGGATAATTCATTTGGTATTAACTACGAGGTGTATTTAACTTCCTTTGAGCTAAGGCTTAAGAATGCAAATCTGGAAGTGACAGATGACAATACTACATATCCCTCACTAGAAGATATTGCTTCACATATCTGGGTAATCGGACTTGGACTTATGCTTATTTATATGGTGATAAGCACAATAATAGTAAGATGTAAGGTGCGTTATGCTGTACCTGAAATATGCAGTGTTAATATGTCACCGTATAAAAAATCAAATAATATCAAGGTATATGTGTCAGATGAGATGGAGGTTCCATTTTTATTCGGAATAATTAAGCCGAAGATTTACCTGCCTTATGATATCAGAAATGAGGAAAAAACGCATATTATAAGACATGAAATGATACATATAAAACGATATGACAATATTACAAAACCACTTTTTTTCATAGCTTTGGCATTACATTGGTACAATCCTTTTGCATGGCTTGCATATATTTTGTATTCAAGAGATATGGAGCTTGCCTGTGATGAGATGGTAATTGAACAATATGAGGATAAGGACATAAAAGAATATCTTTCTGCGTTGCTTTATGTGGCTGGAGGTAAACATAATATGAATGTGTTTTCACTCTCATTTGGAGCATCGACGGTTAAGGAAAGAATGAAGCATATAGCAGAGTATAAAAAAGCGGGTATAAGTAGTAGGGCTATCGCTTTATCTATATCTGTAATTTTATGTATATCATTTTTTACAATTCATACAAATACTTATAACGAGCCTCAATATGGGGCTGATTATCGCATGGTTGTTTCTGAAAACTACAGGCTTGAGCCGGATGATGAGAATTACTGCTATCACATTTATGATAAAACCGGCACTCAAATAGGCGGAATTATAGAGTATGGCGATGCTCTTCCTGTAGAAAATGAGAAAACAAAAGAGAAATATCTTTTTACATTATATAAGGATATGAATGCTTATGATGTTATAATCCTTGATGATGAGTTGGAGGCAGATTTAAAGGAAGCATTTGGGGAAAAATTCTGGTATGTACGGTCGCTATCGGAATACAGCGTTATATCAGGCGGCAACATTGACTTGAATTATATCGTAAAGAATGGAACATTCGATTTTTATGGACATGTCCTCTTGTGGAACAAAAATGATAAGGAGATATATGATGCACTTGCTAAGGATTATGCTGACAGATATCCGGAGATTATCCCTGATACAGACACAGGATATACATATGCTGATATGGAGGTTAAAGGTTTATCCAAAAGATATGATGACGGCTTTTTCATTCTGCAAACAGGAGGAACAATCGCATATTATGGAGTCAGGGATTTAGAAAATACATGGTCTTTGGCTCTTACAACAGATGAATTTGAACATATTGAAGCATGGCTGCTGCAGAATCAGGATGAAAATGCTGACTATAAGAGCTTTAAGTACTGGGCAGGAGTTTTTGATGTGCTTGATATTGAATACAACAGTGAGATAGATACAGATAGCAATCAATATAAGGCGGCTGTCAAGGAGCTTACAGATATATGGGGAGAATTCCCGCCTGAAGGAATGTCGGAAAGTCAGGCAGAGCAGGAAATCAGAAACCGTATGAAATATTATGATGAGGACGGCGACTATGTTGCATTCGGAAGTCTTCCGGGTATGACTATCACTGATGAAAATGATGCTAACAGAAGAACGATTATTGATATACCGGAGGATGTAAGACAGCTTATGTTTGATTTGACTAAGTCCGAATTCATCAAATGGAAGGGAATATCTATAGAGACAGAAAGGTCGGACATATTCAGAATATATCAAGAGCAGGCACCGAAGGAGGAACGTCTCAAGGGCTCATGGACATTAGAGCAATATGAGCGGATATATTCTGTGTGGCTTGAAAATGCAGTCAGGGCTGACAATCCCGAATGGGAAGAGGGAGATTGGTTCGACGCAGGTATTATAGAGCCGATTACGCGGGAGCAGATAGAATTAAATATATATTCTGACGGAAACATGCTTCATATATTGGAGTAGTGAAAAGGTAAATTAATGCGGAAAGGAGAGATACTTATGAGAATTGATTCAGGATATAATAATGGATATGCCAATTATTATGAACAATTACAAAAGCGTATGCCGGACAATTCTGAAGAAAAGACAACAATGGATACCGATAGAGTGGATAAGGAGATTGAAAGGCTTAAGGAGAAGAAGGCTCAACTTGAGCAAAGGCTTCATTCTGAAAAGGATGAAAGGAAGAAATCAGAGCTTGAATCACAGCTTAATCAGATAGAGATGGAGCTTTTGAAAAAGGATAACGATAATTATAGGCGTGAGAACGCAGTAAAAAAATAATGGAATTATAGATAGTTCTGTGTTAAAATTTTCAGGGATAATTGTGTATTAAAAAAGGAGACAACGATATGATTTTTCCTGATTACCATCTGCACTCGTCATTTTCGACGGATTCGTCGGCAGATATGCTTGATAACATTAAAAATGCCAAAGAAAACGGTCTGACTTCAATCTGTATGACTGACCACTATGATATAGATTTTCCTGTCAGGGAGGATGAACCTGAGATGGACTTTAAGCTTGATTATGAGGCGTATTATAAGTATCTTAGTGAGTTAAGAGATAGACTTGCTCCTGATTTTGATTTAAGAATTGGAGTGGAGCTTGGACTTATGCATGAAGCCATCGATAAGAATCAGGCTTTTGTTGATGAGCATCCTGAATATGACTTCTTTATATCAAGTATCCATGTAGTTGATAAGCTTGACCCTTATTATCCGGAGTATTTTGCAGATAAGACGGAGAAGGAAGGATATCTTCGATATTTTGAGACTATACTTGAGAATGTTAAGGAATATAATGGATATAATGTGTACGGACACCTTGATTATATCTTAAGATGTGGACCGAATAAGGCGAAATATTTTGACATTAAGGATTACTATGATGTGATTTATGAGATACTTAAGACTATTATTGAACGAGGCAAGGGTATCGAGGTAAATACAGCCGGCTTGTATAAGGGGCTTGGTTTTGCACATCCCCATAAGGATATTCTTAAGATATATAAGGCGCTTGGCGGAGAGATTATTACTGTCGGTAGTGATTCCCATGATGCAAAGCATGTAGGCTACGGCTTTGATGTGGCAAGAGACCTGTTGCTTGATACGGGATTTAAGTATTACTGCACATTCAAGAGGCAGGAGGCTTCATTTAACAAGATTGTATAATTATATAATATGGACTTTAAGCGTATGTTTGAAGTCCATATTTTTTATTAAAATCAATATCTGACAAAAATATAAAAGATTTGTCATAAAAAAAAGAATAATTTACCAATTTAGCACTTGAATTATACAAGAAAAAAGGGTATTATTAATTTGTGAATTCTCACAAGATTATTTACTGCGTGCCTAGCAGTATTAATAAACATTATTATTTCAAAACTTAGGAGGAATAAAAAATGGCAGTAAAAGTAGCAATTAATGGTTTTGGACGTATTGGTCGTCTTGCATTCAGACAGATGTTTGATGCTGAAGGATATGAAGTTGTAGCAATCAACGACTTAACAAAGCCTTCAATGCTTGCACACTTATTAAAGTACGATTCATCACAGGGTAAGTATCAGTATGCTGATCAGGTTTCAGCTGATGATGAGGCAGGTACAATCACAGTATG
>JAFVBE010000018.1 GCA_017480195.1 Lachnospiraceae bacterium | reverse complement strand
CGTCCTCGCTTAACCCGTGCCACTGGCACGCAGCGACTCAGCGCCCGAACTGTGCCTTCGCTCCATACAAGCGCTCAGTATACGATATTGCTACCTTGATTAAGAAAAGAGGCACTCTTCGGTGCCTCTTTTCTTAATCGATGCGACAGGATTCGAACCTGCGACCTCTGCGTCCCGAACGCAGCGCTCTACCAAGCTGAGCCACGCATCGTCAATTATTCAATTCTTTCATTCGCAGGTTCCGAACCTGCGGTCTCGTCTTCGACTCGGTCCGTGCTTAACGCTTGCCACAGGCAAGCAGCTTCTCGTCTTCGACTCGGTCCGTGCTTAACGCTTGCCACAGGCAAGCAGCACCCTATGCGTCCCGAACGCAGCGCTCTACCAAGCTGAGCCACGCATCGTTTTAAAAGCCGTCTTTGAGCCTTTTACGATTCAAAGACGGCGGATTTCTTTAATTAGTCAACTACATATGGCATGATTGCTACATGTCTTGCTCTCTTTACAGCAACCGTCAAAGCTCTCTGATGCTTAGCGCAGTTACCGGTAATTCTTCTAGGAAGAATCTTTCCTCTCTCAGATACATACTTTCTGAGTTTATTTACATCCTTATAATCTATAACAGCGTTCTTCTCTGCACAGAATACGCAGACCTTTTTTCTTCTTCTGATAGGTCTTCTCTTCATAGGAGCATCTGCGCGTTCGCCGCCTTTTTCTGCCTTATTATAAGCCATTTTATTTACCTCCGTTAAATCTACTTAAATGGTAAATCGTTCTCTACTCCCTCAGGAATGCTCATAAAGCCCTCTGCACTCGCACTTGACGGTGCAGGTCTGTCAATAGGCTCAAAACCTGAAGCCTGACTGCTTCCCTTGCTTTCTACGAACTCGTGGTCTTCAACTACAACATCTGTTGTATAAACCTTATTACCATCCTTATTTGTATAACTTCCTGTCTGTATTCGACCTGTAACCGCTATCTTAGTACCCTGCTTTAAGTACTTCTCTGCGAATTCACCATTTCTTCCAAACGCTACACAAGAGATAAAGTCTGCAGTCTGGTCACTGTTAGCATCTCTTCTTCCACGTCTGTCAACTGCTAATGTATATCTGGCTATTGCCAAAGGCTCTGCACCTTGTGAATATCTTACATCCGGGTCACGTGTCAAACGACCGATTAAAATTACTCTGTTCATAGGAATACCCCCTCTTATCTATCTTATTCTGCGTCTTTTCTAACACAAAGATATCTGATAACAGATTCCATAATACGAACATTAGCTTCAATCTGAGCCGGACTATCAGCATTTCCGTCAAACTGAATAAAGTAATAAAAGCCTTCCTTCATCTTCTGAATCTCGTAAGCTAATCTCTTCTTACCCCATTCTTCGACTTCAGTAATAGTACCGCCGGCTTTCTCAACTATAGCCTTAGCCTTCTCGACAACTTCTGCTCTTGCTTCGTCATCAATCTTTGTGCTGACTACCAACGCTAATTCATACTTGTTCATGTGTTGCACCTCCTTATGGTCTAATGGCCTCCGCCTTAAGACTGTGCCCATTCACAATCTTTATCGGAAGCAAGGAATATATAAATAAAATATATCACAGAGATACATAATATCATACGAGTTTCAAAATATCAAGAAAATTTTTCAAATAATTTACCAAATCTTATAATACCTTTATTGACTTTTAAAAAGAAAATATATATCATTTTATTATGGTTATTATGAATTTACATAATCAACAAATTTATTCAGACAATAGACAATGAAAGCACTGTTATTATAAGGAGAAATATAATGGATTTTAACTATTTAAGCACATATATCGGGCAACTTCAGGAGGATTTTATAAGAAAGGGACTTATGTCCGACGAATTTCTTGATTTTATGAATGAGAATAAACTCCCTATGGATCAGTTCTTTTCATATTACCGCTGCGCCATAATGGAGATTGAGACTAAGTTCAATGTATTAAATGAGCAGTTTTCGCTTCAATATGACAGAAATCCTATCGAGAGCATAAAGACCAGAATCAAATCTATGGACAGCCTTATCCGCAAGGTTAGAGATAAAAATATCCCTCTTACTCTCGAAGCCATAGAGGATAATATTTATGACATTGCAGGTGTGCGTGTGGTCTGCTCATTCATAGACGATATATATACACTTGCTGACAGCCTGCTGCAACAGGACGATATAAAGCTTATAAGAAAAAAGGATTATATCGAAAATCCCAAGCCGGGCGGATACAGAAGCCTTCACCTTATAGTCGAAGTCCCAATATTTTTACAGGATGAGAAGCGTCCTATGAAGGTTGAGGTTCAGTTAAGAACGATTGCTATGGACTTTTGGGCAAGCCTTGAGCACAAGCTTCGTTATAAGAAGAATATACCTGATGCAGAGCTTAAACAAATTTCAGAGGAGTTAATCGACTGTGCTAATCAGAGTTCCAAATTAGATAAGCGTATGACAGAGATACACAATCATATATTATCACTTAATGACAATAAATAAGTTAATTTAAAAATAAATATGGGTGTGAGTGCTTGAACTCAACCCATATTTTTATTACTTAATTTTATCCTATTTTTTGAAGAATTATATTTCAAAATCAATTTCAAACATATGCAAGCTTTTTATTATTTCAAAATTTTATCCCGCTATGCTTTTATAAACCGTCTCAACCTCTTCCTTAGTTGCAAGGAACTCGGAAAACGCACTCGCCGAGCCCGCAGCAAGTCCCATCTTAAAAGCGTACTCCATATCCTGTCTTTCAAGGTATCCTGCTAAAAAGCCTGCGACCATAGAATCGCCTGCTCCGACACTGTTTACCAGCCTGCCCTTCGGAGCCTCACTCATATATGTATTGCCGTCTTCGTCAATCAAAACTCCACCTTCGCCTGCTAAGGACACAATCACATTTCTTGCGCCCATTTCCCTAAGCCGCTTCGCATAAGGCAGAACGCTTTCTCTCGTATCAAGCTTAACTCCAAATACATCTCCCAATTCGTAATTATTAGGTTTTATCAAAAACGGCTTGTATTTAAGCACATTTACAAGCAGGTTTCTTGTTGCATCAACTATTATACGGACACCTCTGCCATCAAGTCTTGCCATAATGTCGCTATATATCGTATCCGGTACTGAATCCGGAATACTTCCTGCAAGCACAAGCGTGTCATCCTCGCCTATTTTATCAAGCTTCACCATAAGCTCATCTATCTTGTCATCCGTAATATACGGTCCCATACCATTTATCTCTGTTCCGTCTATACTTCTAAGCTTCAAGTTAATGCGCGAGCTTCCCTCCTTGACCGGTATACTTTCTGCTTTTATTCCCCTGTCCTTAATTCTTTTTTCTATCTCATCGCCGATAAAGCCCGCTTTGAAAAAAATTGCAGTATTATCAACGCCGAGATTTTTAAGTACAACCGAGACATTTATTCCCTTTCCGCCGGGCAATATTAATTCCGAAGTGGTTTTGTTCGCTATTCCTATATTAAAATCATCTACCGTGACAAAGTAATCAAGCGATGGGTTAAAGGTAACTGTGTAAATCATAGTTAATTCTCCTGTATCAGTCAATAGTCTCTCATTTCAAAAAATGTGACATATAATGTTCAATACAGACATTATACTTTTAAATCAAGATAAACACAATTACAACTTTATAAAAAATATATCTATATTATATAAACATTACCTATTCTTGGCTTTCTTGCGTCTGAAAAAGCCTCTGTCTCTCGTGGCAGCCGCCTCCATATTAGCCTTCTGTATTTCTCTTAGGCATTCATCTAATTTTTTATATCTTCTTTCCTCTTTTTCTTCCTTCTCCCTCATAACCGCATCAAACTGCTTCATCACATCAACTGTTATTTCTGACTTAATTGAATCAGTTATTATATCCTTGTTCTCTCTTAGTGCATTAGCAATGACTTTGTTCATTATATTCTGAAACTGCGCCATCTTAAAATCAACTATTTTGACCTCTGCACCCTTTTCATGTGTTTTAATATCTGCATCATCATTAGAATTCCTATTAAACTCAAATATCTCTGCTTCCGGCTTATTATCCTTTCTGTTGTTCTCAGCATCAATACTGTCCCTGTGTATCGTCACAATTTTAGAATTTTTATCTGTATCATTTCCCGTATTACTACCTGTTCCATCAGATAAACTCTGCTCTTTCTTAGCCTTCTCAATTCCATCCCTGATATCCTTTAATGACAGTCCTCTCTTCTTTAATTCCTGAACATTCTTAAATATCTTAATATCCTTCTCGTCATAGTACCTGTGTCCCATAGAATTACGCTTTATGGCAAGTCCAAGTTCCTCCTCCCAATATCTAAGCACATGAGCCTCAACATTAAGTTCCTTTGCAGCGTCCTTTATCATATAGGTTTCCATCTAAACCTCTCCCTTCATACATAAAATCATCTATTAGATTAACTTTAACATAGAAAGAAGATTTTTTATGCATAAAGCGTCCACAAAATAAATACGGCATACGACAAAAAACGAGGGCCGCCCTCGCAGGCGGTCTGATAAATAGTAAGAGGCTACAGTAACTAACCATCAATTTGTTAAATCAGTCAACTCAGGTTCTTTATCTTCGCACGAAATCGATGAACTCGCTTCGCTCAGACATATCGATTTCTGAGCGAATCTATGCGAACACTTCGTTGCTGATTTTAAACAAATCGGGTTAAATGTTACTGTAGCCTCTTACTATTTATCAGACCGCCTGCAAGGACAGCCCCTTATATTTTATAACTGTGGACCTGCTGAAACTAAAGCCTTTCCTGCTTCATTTCCCTCATACTTAGCAAAGTTCTTGATGAATCTGCCTGCAAGGTCCTTAGCCTTCTCATCCCATTCACTTGCATCTGCATATGTATCTCTTGGATCAAGAATCTTAGGATCAACTCCAGGAAGCTCAGTAGGAACCTCGAAGTCGAATACAGGAATCTTCTTAGTAGGAGCATCAAGGATTGCACCGCTTAAGATTGCGTCAATGATTCCACGGGTATCCTTAATTGAGATACGCTTACCTGTTCCGTTCCAGCCTGTATTTACAAGATATGCCTTAGCACCGCTCTTCTCCATCTTCTTAACAAGCTCTTCTGCATACTTTGTCGGATGAAGTTCAAGGAATGCCTGACCGAAGCAAGCTGAGAATGTAGGAGTAGGCTCAGTGATTCCTCTCTCAGTACCTGCTAACTTAGCTGTAAATCCTGATAAGAAATAATATTTAGTCTGCTCAGGAGTAAGAACTGATACAGGAGGAAGTACTCCAAATGCATCTGCTGAAAGAAAGATAACATTCTTAGCTTCCGGTGCAGATGATATAGGTCTAACAATATTCTGAATATGATTAATAGGATAAGATACACGAGTATTCTCTGTTACACTCTTGTCTGTGAAATCAATCTTACCCTCTGCATCAACTGTTACATTTTCAAGAAGAGCATTTCTCTTGATTGCGTTGTAGATATCAGGCTCTGAATCCTTGTCAAGGTCGATAACCTTAGCATAGCATCCGCCCTCAAAGTTAAATACGCCATTGTCATCCCATCCGTGCTCGTCATCACCGATAAGAAGTCTCTTAGGATCGGTTGAAAGTGTAGTCTTACCTGTACCTGAAAGTCCGAAGAAGATTGCTGTATTCTCACCGTTCATATCAGTATTTGCTGAACAGTGCATAGAAGCGATACCCTTAAGTGGAAGATAGTAGTTCATCATTGAGAACATACCCTTCTTCATCTCTCCACCATACCATGTATTGATGATTACCTGCTCACGGCTTGTAATGTTGAATACAACTGCTGTCTCTGAATTAAGTCCTAACTCCTTGAAGTTCTCAACCTTTGCCTTTGAAGCATTGTAAACTACGAAGTCAGGCTCAAAGTTCTCAAGTTCTTCATCAGTCGGCTTAATAAACATATTCTCTACGAAATGTGCCTGCCATGCAACTTCCATAATAAAACGTACTGCCATACGAGTGTCCTTGTTAGCACCGCAGAATGCATCTACTACATAAAGCTTCTTATCTGAAAGCTCCTTGATAGCGATATCCTTAACTGCCTTCCATGCTTCCTGTGTAGCAGGGTGGTTATCATTCTTATATTCATCAGTTGTCCACCATACAGTATCCTTGGAATTCTCATCAACTACGATGAACTTATCTTTAGGTGAACGTCCGGTATAAACACCTGTCATTACATTAACTGCATCAAGCTCTGTAAGCTGTCCCTTGTCATATCCCTCAAGATCTGCCTTAGTTTCCTCTTCAAAAAGATACTCATATGAAGGATTGTAAACTATCTCCTTGGCACCGGTTATGCCATACTTACTTAAATCAACATTTGCCATCTTGTCTTACCTCTTTTCTATAAATTTTAACGATATCATTAAACAAATCAATCGCTTAATAGTATAAATTCTATGCGAAAATAAGTCAACATTTTCTGGAAAGATTTTTACAAATAAATGTTTAGAGCTTTAATGGTGTGAATATATTATATTTGTAATTTATGTAGTTTGACAAATAAAAATGTATAAGATAGTATATTAATAGTTGAACAAATTGGAAATTTTGTTAGTCATGCCTTATGGCTTGATTATATATGCAAAGATAAAAACGCAACGTGCATTGTTAGATGCACCAGAGCCGGTAGGTAGCCCGGCCGTCATAGAATTTCTATGGTAAGTAACCTGCCCCTCCGGGTTGTCCGTTCTTTGCTCATCAATCAATTAAGGAGGGATTGTTATGAGCAAAGTAAACAGTAAACTGACAGTATTTTTTGAAAAACCATTTTGGGTAGGCATCTTTGAAAAGATTGAAGATGAAAAACTGGAGGTTGCTAAAGTAACTTTTGGAGCTGAACCAAAGGATTATGAGATACAAGAGTATATTCTAAAATACTATTACAGTTTACAATTCAGTCCGGCTGTGGCAACTGTTGTGAGAGAAACAAAAATAAATCCTAAGCGAAAGCAACGTGATTCTAAAAAACAGCTACTAAAAACCGGTGTTGGTACTAAATCACAGCAAGCATTAAAATTGCAACAATGTCAGAACAAACAAGCAGGTAAACGAAAAAGTCGCGAACAAAAAGAGGCTGACCAACTGCGTATGTTTGAAATGAAACGGAAAAAGAAAAAGGAAAAACATAAGGGGCATTAATGCCCCTATGTTTTATCCTTTTTCATTAAGCAGCTTTTTAAGTCGTTCTATTTCGGCATCCTTTTGAGCAAGAATCTCCTGATTTTCTTCAAGACCTTTTTGGTGTCCTTCCTCAAAAAATATACCCTCTAACCGACCTTACTACAACAACTATTTATTTCTTACATATTCCTCGACCTTCTCACGAAGCAGCCAGAACTGGCAAGGGCCTGCATCGAGAATCACCTTGTGGAACTCCTGCTCGTCGAATTTATCTCCAAGCTCATCCTGTGCGTATTCCTTTAATTCCTCGAATTCAAGCCAGCCTGTGCAATACATCTGATAATTGCCCGGCTCGGCTACGACATAATCAATTATATCCTGCGCACCATCAGAGCCAAAACCATTACTTTCAAGATAATTCTTAGTATCCTCTAAGTCCCAGCCTTCATAATTAACACCGATTTCAACTCTCGCACTAACGAGAAGATTAAGCTCGTTATTAATCCTCTCAATATCCGCGTATGTCGGATTGGAATAATGCTCATAGTAATCAAAGGACATCATTTCCACATAGGTAGCCCAACCTTCCTGATAACCACTGAAGTTAAGCAAGGTTCTTAACGGCTCAGGGTCATTTGACAGATAATACACGAACTGATACATATGTCCCGGTATGCCCTCATGTGCGAGTGTGCTCCATAGGGATTGTGAGCTCTCTGAGCCCTGATTAATATATATGGAATTATTCTCATATGCGTCAAGCGGCGGAGTCATAAAAAATGCGGGACTCACACTATTCTCAAGAGACTTGTGTACAGGTGTTATTGTAAAATCTATAGGCGGTATCTCAGGGAATCTGTCAGAAAAAGCTTCCTGAAAATACTGGATTGTCTCTTTCTCGTCAAAATCCTGATACAAGGTCTCATTTTCATACGCGTCAAAATATTCCTCGTATGCATCATAATTACTGAAAGCTATAGAATAAAGGTCTGACATCGTATCTTCTAACGCACTGTCAAGTAAATCAATTACCTCATCAGGCGTCCTGTCCGTGCCGGTCTTGCTTTTCAAGAGGTAAGCATAGTAATCCTTTCCGCCTTCAAGATAGCACAATCCCAAATCATTTTCACCCTTGTTTCTAAGCTGCTTAAACACATTAATTACATTCTCATAAGTCGGAATAATATAATTAATTACATTGTCATGATTCTGCTGTATATAGGAGTTAATTTCTTCTTCCGTCAGTCCCTCAACGCTTCTTACTCTCTCCTCAAAAGTATCTATAAGCAAATTTTCTTCCGGCTTATCAATAAATTCCGTGCACTGTCTTATTACCTCGTTAGCACTATGTGAAGACATAAAATATCCCTTATCTGCCTTGGTCATCTCAAACTTGAGATATTCCTCAAAATAATCCGGTGTTTGTGTAAGAAGCTCGATATAATTCTCCACATCCTGCTTATCATAGAATGTGAACTCCGCAAGCGTTATTGGAAGGTTAGCCTGCAATCCACTCGTATAAGCAAAAGGTTCATACAGGTAAATATAATCATATGACTCTATATCTGTCTCCTGTAAATCATATAATATATCATAAGTGAATTTCTGGTCTTCTGTGAGAAGACTATAATCAAATTCCTCCAGCTCATCTAATGTATCTATGGCATCCTGCTTGCTCTCCTCTATAGCCTCCTCTGACATATCAGCATCACCATAGGTAGCAACCGTAGGAGTTATACCGTATTCCTCAGGATTAGCCAAACTATAATTAAGAGTTATACTATCCGTATTTACTCCCTCTGAAAATGAATCCCACAGCCAATCATCGAACTTCTCCTGCTCAGCCAATGCCTCAGAAGAATTCAAATCCACATCAGAAGAATCCTCCGTAGTCGTATCATTATCTGTACCCTCAGTGTCAATAACATCAACCACTTCCTCTGTGGTTGACTCTTCCGTTATTTCTGTTGTGTTTTCTTTTTTCTTGCCACAGCCTGCCATACCTAAGATAAGCGAAGCAGACAAAACCGCCGCAAGAATTTTCTTATATCTAACCATAGCTCTCTCCTTATTAAAACGAATGTGTAAAAAAATAACATCACAATAAATTGAGCCAAGCAAGCACGCAAGCGCTTATTTGGCGAACTAATGATATAACATCCGCTTTGCGGTTGTTACATCATCATTATATACATTATAATCCAAAATTGCAAATCCTATAATTAACTTTACTGTTCATTCAGATATGCTTCAAATTCTTTAGTTCGAGTCCAGTATTTGATACCCCAGTTTTCAAAGTTCCATTCATCCGAATAATCATTACATTCATAATCGACATAGTAAATCAGATTATCCCGTACCACAAAATTAGTCGGAAAGTAATCAATATTTAACCCATGTGCTTTTACAAGAGCAGCCATTTCCCTGACCTGTCCGATAAACCGTTCAACAGAAACATTATCCCTGACCATATCAAAAATAGTATCTCCTTCAATATATTCCTTTACAATCCGTTCGTTATCGGTATCTATATCAATCATCTTGGGAATTCTTATCCCTGCATTATTCAAACGCTCGTAATCACTTTTCTCAGCCTCTATCTTATTACCAAAAGAATAGTAATCACAAGGCTCATGATGAATCTGCTTTAATACCACATATTGCTCATTACACAATGCCAGATATGAATATCCTCCCTTTCCATGCCCAAGCAGCTTTATTATATTATACCTTATACCATTAACTTTCATTATATCTGACATTTCCTGCCTCCATAAAGTCTAATAAATATATTTTACCTATAAAACCACCAATAGTCTCATTCTTATAGGTAATTATAATTCTAAGCTCCAATTTGTCAAATTATAATGTTCTATAATAAAGCTTATACTAACATATATTATCACACGCGTAGCGTGTCGGTCAGAGAGAGATATGCTTTGATTGCTGAAAATATGCGAGGTATATATGAGTCCTCAAGCTGACCATTGTTTGACATGTCTACTTAGCGAATAAAGAGGAAAAAATAGGGATTTGGAGCTTTTCATTTATAGTAAAAGTTCCAAATCCCTATTTCTGATGATTTATGAGGTTAGTAGGCCGATGTCAAACACCGAGTGAAAACGAGTCAGCGGAGGACTACATATAAACCTGCATATTCAGTAATCAAAGTATATCATGCTCTCTGAGCGACCATTATTATACTCTTATTCCTCTTTCTTGTCGATATATTTATTAAGCGTCTCTACTACAGTGTTAAGGTTATATGGCTTAGCTATATAATCATCCAGCTTGTTCTCAAGAATTCTCTCCTTATCACCGAACATTGCTCTTGCGGTAACCGCAATGATAGGAAGTCTCTTCTTGTGCTCCTTCTGCTCAATCTCACGAATCTCCTGAGTAGCAGCTATACCATCCATAACAGGCATCTGCACATCAAAGAGCGCTGCATCATATTCCTTCTGCTTGAACAATTCAATCGCCTTCTCACCGTTCTCTGCGATATCGTATGAGAAGCCTGCCATACCAAGCAGCTTACCGATAACCTGCTGATTAACCGGTTCATCCTCAGCAACCAGAATTCTTGCCTTGCTGTGGGCATTGATTGAGAAGAGTGCTGCATCATCCTTCTTCTCCTCAGATTCCTTCTGTGCCTCAGCTTCTGCCGCCTTAACAACCTTAAGAGGTATCTCGGCGATAAAGGTTGAGCCTATACCTTCCTTACTCTGTACGGTGATGGTACCACCCATAAGCTCTGCAATCTGCTTGGATATTACAAGACCAAGACCGGAGCCGCCGTATTTTCTCGTATCAGATGCATCAACCTGTGAAAATCTTATAAAAAGCTTATCCATATCCTTCTCGGATATACCTATACCGGAATCAGCGACTGCTATTCGCATATTAATGGATTCCTTATCAGTATCTATAGCTGCAACCTTAACCCTTACGCTGCCCTCTGATGTGAACTTAAGCGCATTAGATAAAAGGCAATTAAGAATCTGTTGAATTCTCTGACCGTCGCCCTTAACGAGCTTAGGAATGTTATTACCGAAGGTACAGTCAAGATCAAGTCCCTTATTAGTCGCAATAGGTACCTGAGCTGCGACTGTCTCTTCAATCGCGCTCCTTACATCGAATATCTCTTCCTTGAGGTTATACTTACCTGCCTCAAGCTTACTTATATCAAGTATATCATTAATTAATCTTAAGAGTGTATCTGCACAATTCTTCGCAGTAGTAAGATTATCTCTGTAATCAGCCTGCAAGTCATCAGCCATAAGAGTAAGCTGAAGCATACCCAATATACCATTGATAGGCGTTCTGATTTCGTGGCTCATATTTGCAAGGAATTCCGCCTGAGTCTTGTATGCGGCATTTGCATCCTCGATAGCCTTGGAAAGCTGATTCTCAGTCTCCTTCTGCTCGGTTACATCAATGACAACCATATTTATGTAATCAGCCTCGGACTTATACATAACCGTGTTGAATACCTTGCCCAGCTTCTCCATGGTTATCTCGACATCCATGAAGTCCCCCTCCTTGGTACCGGAAGTATTGTAAGCCGAGAACCATGCATTGATATCCTGAAGCACATCTATCTTACTTTCGCCAAGTATCTTATTCTCATAATCTGAAGTGTCAAGATTGAAATAGCTTCCGAACTTCTCATTCGCTTCTTCTATACAGTAACCCACATTGTTACCCATTGAATCGGTAATTATCTTAGCATGCGCAAATCCGATAGGCAGATTCATAAAGAGCTTTTTGTACTTATCGCTCTTGGAATGTCCCGTAATCTCATCAGCACACAGTGCAAAAATAAATATGCCTGCCACTATTGCCGCGACAATCCCCACTATAAGTCCTACCGGCACCGCCTTCATGACAACCCCGAGTATTAATCCGAATACTACATCAATTACGGCAGAAGCTATAATCAGCTTTTTCCATCCCAATGCTTTTAATTTTTCCATTGATTGATACACCCCTCGCTATATAATTTATAATATCAAAAGAAGAATAGTAATTAAAAAATATACATAATTATATTACTATATATTTGTCTCAAGGTCAATCTCATCATTGTGATTTTTGACTGATTTTTTAACCTTAATTTTACCACTATTGTACATGACAAGAATCGCAAAAATTATCCATGATGCCGCAGAAATAAGCATTCCCTGGTATAATCCCTTAGGTGTATAAACCATTTCTATGGTATGCAGCCCTGCATCCATATCAATTCCTATAAACGCATCCATCACCTTATAATACCCGGATTTTCTTCCATCAATTTTTACACTCCATCCCTCATCATAAGGAATTGATGTAAAAAGCGTATCTCCATCAGGAATTGTCACCGTTCCATATAAATATCCATCGTCATATTCACTTACCTTAAGCTTATTAAGATTAAGTCTGTTATATACATTTTTATATGAATTCTTATCGAATATTGCCACACTTATCGTCGCCGTATTCGTCTGTGTACTCGAATTATTATAGCAATACTCTACAGATACATAATCAGAACTGCTAAGCACTCCCAGATGGAATATCTGTCCCTGATATCTATCGTAGGCGAGCTCCTCTCCATTTATATAAAATCTTATCTTATACACACTGTTGCCCCTGCAGTTAATATAATAATCTCCCGGCTCTTCAGCATAAAATGAAGCTATGAAGCTCACATCGCCACTCTGATTAGGAGTAAATGTAACCTTATCATCAACCACACTCGTACTGCATGTGTCACTCGACACAATAAGGTTTGGTGATATGGTTCTGAAAAAGCCGGTATAACCTGTCATATAATATGCAAGATTCGTAAGATTAACAAACGGATAACCGGCACTCCTGTTCCACTCCTTAATCTGTTCTGATACTGAGAAGCCTATGGACAACGGATACGGATTTTCATAAATCTCAACACCTTCCACAGTCTCTACATAATCAAAATCAAAATTATCCAAATCTCCGTCTCTCTTTAACAGATACCTCACATTAAACAAAGAGTTTGTAAATGGCGTGGAGCCCCTGTATAAGAACTCATTTGCACCGGTATAAAAACCCACCTTACCCATAGTTGTAACAACCTCTCCGAGTACCGTCGAGCAAAATGTACCAACGCTTGGCATCTGATGCCAGGTAACCTCATCAAGCACTATGGAATTCATTAACTCACTTCTGTAAAAGCCCGCATTTTGCTCCTCTGCCAGTTCTTCTATCCTCTGATTAGCAGCAGTCACATAAGGAGTAGTCTTAAATTTATCATAATAATTAGAATACCCGTTATAGAAAAATCCGAGCACAGAGCTTACTGAAAGTTCTGCTATACAGACAAAGGTCAAAAGTATATTAAACCATAATCTTTTATATACTTTAAGCGAATAAAGCATACATATAATCAAATATATAACTATCATAATTATTGATGAAATAATTATCTTATTGGTGAGTCTCTCGTCTGCCTCCATACTGCATATCATTAAATAAGCGACTGATAAAAGTCCGGCTGCAATAATATATACAAAATGCGTCTTTCTCATTCTCTTTAAGACATCATAAGCTATATTAAGCAGGATAAATATAAATAAAAATGAAAATCTGTTGGGTATACCGTACTGATCGTGAAAACCATGCCATATATAATTAAGTGTGGTTGCATTAAAGCTTACTGCAAGTATTGCAAGCAAAATAAAATTCTTTAGCTTATCATATAGATTGATTTTTCCTGTAAATATATATAAAAAAAGCGTAAATACTGCAAGCATACCACAGTAAAGATTAACTCCACCGTCAAACACCTGATTAGTTAGTGGCATTGTCAGGAAGAACTGCTGCTTCAGCAGATTAAATATATTGCCGTACCATTCCCATTTAGGCAGCTTCATATCTCCTGCCGCCGTAGACATTATTCCGAAATAAGCCGGCAGAAGCAAGAATGCTGCCATGCCGCCTGCCACAAGAGAACATATTCCAAATCTTATTCCATCAAAGAAGAATTTCTTAATGCTCTTATGATTGTAGAAAATAAACCATAACACCAGGAACACACACACTATAAAGCCTATATAATAATTACAGTATAAAGCGTAAAAGAGTGTAATAGTATAAAGCTTCGGATTCTTATCCTGCATAAGCCTTTCAAAACCAAGCATAATAAGCGGGAAAATCATTATTACATCCATCCACATGGTACACCAATTATATCCCACCACATAATTACTAAGTGCATAGCATATAGCTATGGCTATTATATAAAAGCTCTTGTCAGGCTTTTTTCTTTTATCCCTGTTTGCAAGATAATAAACCATAGTTGTACCGCTAAGTGCAACCTTAATCGCAATTATAAGACAGGCTCCCATTACGATACGCTCTTTCTTGAACAATATTAAAAGGTAGTTAAACGGACTTGAAAGGTAGTACGATGAAAGCGACATAAAATTAGATCCAAGTGCCAGATTCCATGTATAGAACAGACTACCTTCATTTTTAAGCTTGTCCATATATTCAGCATAAAACGGAACATACTGATGAAGACTATCTATAAGAGTTATGGTATTATGTCCGAACGGAGTAATTTTCTGTGCAATAAAAACTAACAACAGCAGAACAATAACAAGCAAAAATGTAACATAATAACAAAAATTATCTATAAGCCAATCCTTAATGCTCTTTCTTTGCTTATTGAACACGAACATCTTACTGAATATATAATTAAGAACCAGAACTATTATCTGTACTATGAATATTTTTGCAATCCATTCAGGAACTCTGAAGCTGTCACAAAGTATGGCAAGGCTTAAAATTTCGATAAACATAGATACTATTCTTGCACCGAAAAATGAAAGCGCTTCCCGAACAGCATCTGACAACCCCTTTGTTTTACTTCTGAATACAAATAATTTATTAATAAAATAAGCAAATATTATAGCCATAATTATGGCTATAATATTGCATGTGTTTCTATTAATATCCGTAAAAAATCGAAGTATAAAAAATACTGCAAAATTTACAAGTGTTGTTAAGCCTCCCGCAATAATATATCTGATTTTATCATTTTTAAGAAGCCTACGAATTAATTCTAACATTTTTATCAATTACTCCAATTCTTTACTCTAATCCTGTCATAAGATAAATAAGCGGCGAATTCCAGTATATTGTTATCTCATTACATGAATAGCTCTGCTCATTATCCACATAGGCAACCGCCGGTGCATAACCATTTAACACTGCCTTTGCATATGGGTCCTCAAGGTCTCCGTCAGGACCACCGACAAGCATTCCCGGCATAGTCTCTCCCAATACCTGTGATGGTCTGTGGTGTGTATGCTCAGGAGAGAGTGAGCCATATCCGGTCACATAACAATATCCGGTTCCGTTTACACCAAATATATAATCTCTCTGTCTCTGGGCGTATTCTACATACTCTGCATTAGGAGAAAGCTTATTTGCCATAAGCAGGAGCATACCGTTGTTAGCTACAACCATATTACTTCCCCAAGGATATGAGGAAACCATACCCATATAAATTGATGACTTTTTACATTTCTCAAGCAATCTGTCTGCAGCAGTTATTACCAATTCCTTAGCTGCTGCGTTTATGTCTCCGTCTATGTCAGAGGCTGATGCGAGGTCATACAAAGCGTATCCTCCTATATCTGCCCAGCCTAAGCCTGTAGTAGGACTTCCCTCTAATATTTCTTTAACTGCCGAAGCGTAACTTTCATCCTTAGTTGCTATATATAATTCCGCTGCTGCCCATAAGCGCTCATCACCTAAATTATTGTCAGGATATTCACCTGTTACTATTTCTGTTGGATTCTTGTATCCACTCATTCCCTGATTTGCCTCAAGATAATCATACGCCTTCTTGGAAGCCTCAATGCATCTGTCAGCGAAATCCTTGTCAAAATCTGCGTATAATATAGAAGCCTCCGCCATAACTGCTGCAAAATCCGCTGTAGCAGCATATGATACAGGTGCAAGCACAAGCTGGTCTGTCTCATCTACCGCAAGAACTGTCTCAGGGAATACAAGTGCAGTAACCTTATGGTATACACCCCCCTCGTCATTCTGCATCTTAAGCATCCAATCAAGCTCATACTTCGCTTCATCAAGAAGGTCAGGTATGCCATTGCCACTCTCCGGTATTCCTATATCATCCGCAGTCTGAGCATAATCCCTGTATGCAAGGAATAAATCCTGAATAGTCTTAGCCCCCGGCACTACATATCTTCCATAATCTCCGGCATCATGCCAGCCGCCTGATACATCGACATATGAACTTGAGGAACTTCCGTATGCTATAGCACCGCCTGTATGACATGCTGCATGCGCAAAATCACCTGCTATATCAGCATCTAACTCACTGCCGCATCTTTGCTTATATAACATAAGCACAACATCCTTGTATATATCATCATATATATCGTTTCCTATCTTAAAATCATAGGAAGCACCCGAAGGGCTTGATATAATTCTGTAATTACCTGTATATTTAAAATCAGAAAAATCTCCCTTCTTTATCTTGGAGTCTATCATACTGTCATATTCCAAATCCCCATACTCACCTATATAAACCGTCTCATCCGTATCAGTATTTACTATCTTGAATTTTTCATCATCACCCGAGGTTGTAAGTACAGTCTTATAATCATCAGGTGCATAGCCTATCTGATTAATCTTAACCTGTATAGGTGTAGGTGCTCCGGTTATAATCTCTGCATTTGAACTGTCAGTAACTATAAGGGAAAAGTTATCAAAATATATCTTGTGCGCACCCGGGTCACCATTATTTTCCTCAAATGCACCCATATTTATGGCAAGTCTCGGAGCAGGGTCGGAATCCTCCTCCATAGTAAACTCACAGTTAATCGACTGAGTCTCAGAGGTCAGACCGACTCTTTCAGAAGCATAAGCGTGATAATCTCCTCCGTTGACCTGGACTCTCCACTCGATTGTACATGGAGCATCGGAATGTACATCAAAAGAAAAGGTATATACACAGCCCTTAGCCATAGTAAAGCCATCATAATAAAGCTGGTTTGAATGTTCCTGATTGCCTGTTCTCTCTATGTCGGCAACCAATTCGCCGTCCTCTGCATACATTTCATATGCACCGCCGTTTGTATATGTAGTAAATCCATATGTATCTCCATCATCAAAATTAAAGCCCAATACATCTGCACCTTCAACTGTGGTGAAGCGGTCGTCCTCCACAACCTCCTCGGCAGTTGTGGTCCAATCTTCATTATCTTCTATGGCAGGTGCCGGTCCTAAATCCTCCTCAACTGCATCAGTTCCGGTTGCTGAATCGCCATCCTTCTTCTTACTGTCACAGCCATACATAGAAAGCATCATAGCCCCGGCTATTGCTATAGCCGCATATTTTTTAAATCTCTTCATAGCTTATCTCCTTTACAGTTCTTTATTACTTCTTCAAAAGGCATACTGCCTCCAAATATATCTAAAGCACTTCCGATAGTTACATCTATCTTGTTATGCCCCAAATTCTTTAATTTGTCAAGGTCTTTAAAGTTACCTACTCCTCCGGCGTAGGTTATCGGTATCTTAGCCCATTCTCCCAAAGCCTTAGCCAATCCTTCCTCTATACCCGAAGCCTTGCCCTCTACATCTACCGCATGTATCAGGTATTCGCTGCAATATCCCGACAACATATCAAGTGTAGTCTCATCCACCTTAACATCTGTAAACTTCTGCCACCTGTCAGTCACTATATAATATTCATTATTTTTTCTTCGACAGCTTAAATCAAGAACCAAACTGTCTTTACCAATCTTTGAAACCAATTTCTCAAGATTATCATAATTGATTTTACCATTCTTAAATACATACGAGGTAACTATTACCTTGTCAGCACCCATATCAAGAAAATCCATAGCATTGTCCGCATCTATTCCTCCGCCTATCTGCAAGCCCTTCGGATAAGCGTCAAGTGCAAGCCGTGCCTGTCTTATATCCTCATCATAATATTCGCTTTGCTTAGGGTTAAGAATAATAATATGTCCGCCCTTAAGTCCGTACTTTTGATAAAGCTTAGCATAAAATGAAGCGTCCACCTCAGATACAAAATTATCCTCTGCCATATCAGCAGTATCTCTTAAGCTGCTGCCCACTATTTGCTTCACTACGCCATTATGTATATCTATACATGGTCTGAAATTCATAGAAATCTCCACCTTATATTTTATAGCCTCAAGCGGTCTCCTACTCCTTGGAGTCCTCTTCACCTTCGGTATCGTTCTCCGTTTCCTTCGCATCATCACCTGCTGCCTCCGGAGTAATCTCCGGTAAGGTAAACTGCTTTCCCTCTCTGGCAAAATTAATATTATAGAACGGATCTCCGGTTTTCAGTATATTAGGCCACATTATCCTGAATAAATCCTCTTCTCTTTCTATCTCTTCTTCAATTCTTATGGTATTGCCGACAATCGGCTTAGTATCGTGGAAATACCAGCCTGCATCAGCAACCGCAACAATATTTTTATTTAATTCAATAAGCTTAAAGCAAAAATCTATCTCTGACAATGAAGTCTTGAACTTATCGGAGAATCCACCCACCTTATAAAAAAGCTCCTTCTTAACCATCATACATGAGGCTGATACAGCACTGCAATCAGCATTTATGCGATTGTGCATAAGGTAACCCATATCATCATGTCTAAGCCCCTGATAGAGATTAGACACCAGTCCGTTTACTCCTATCAGATATCCCTGATGATATACCATATCATTATCATCATAGAGTACGCCGCTTACCGCACCGACCTCATCTCTCATACAGTTGCCGAGCATCTCACCCATAGCGGTTGCATCTATAAGCTCGACATTATTATCAATAAAGAAGAGATAATCTCCGTTTGCAAGTGAGGCGCCGAAGTTCCTTATGGCAGGAAGTCCGTCTAATTTTGTATTCGTTATGACCTTTACATTCTTTCTTATACTTTCTATCCTGTGATAAAAGGCGGTCATATCCTTATTCTCGCTCTCAGTATCTATTACAAGTATTTCGAAATTATTATATCTCGCTTTCTCAAAAAGCGGGAATATACATTTTTCAAGAAGCTCAGGAGAATTACCTCCCGGTATTACAATCGTAAGGAAGGGATTGCCCGGTGTCTCATATTCAACCTTATATATACCCCACATATCAGTGTGAATCGCAGTTGCAAAATATCCTAATCTTCTAATATGCGCAGCCAGTGCTCGCTTGCCTGCCTCCTTAGCATATTCTCTATTATGCACATCTAATGACACGGAGGAATTATTAAGCCTCTTATGATATAAAATCTTAGGTATATGTCTTATATTATCGGTTCTCTCACAACATCTTAGAGTAAAATCATAATCCTGTGCCCCATCGAACTCAGAATCAAACCCTCCCAAGCCCACAGCCAGCTTCCGCTTAACCACGAAAAGGCGCTTGATATAGTTATATGCTCTTAATATATCTATGCTGAAATCCGGCTTGAAAATCGGTTCTGAAAATCGCCTGCCATCCGCCGACATAGTATCCTCATCAGAATATATGACATCGTATTTATTATCCTGCAATTCCTCGACTATGCTGTACAGAGCGTTCGGCGCCAGCATATCATCATGATCTACAAAGGTCACATAATCACCTGTAGCCATCTGGAGTGCCTTGTTACTGTTACCCGATATACCGAGATTTCTGTCAACATACAGATAATTTATACGATTTTCACCCTCCATGTATTCTTTAACTATCGTGCTCTGCCTCTCCGAACCGTCAACTATACACAGTTCCCAATTCTCATAGCTTTGTGCCATAACTGATTCAATCATTTTCCTAAGGTATGCTTCGGGAGTTTTATAAACAGGCACTATTATACTTATAACCGGATTGTATCTAAAGGTATGCTCCCTCTGTCTTATAAGCTCGTCTTCACTTATCTCGTGAACCTTCTTATACCAATTGTTATAAGCATTCCCGGGACCGACCGTTTTCTCACGCACTCTCGTCCATACACCGCTTATGCCATTTGACCTTATATAATTAAAACCCTTCTTTATACTCGATACATTAATCGAGGATAAGTCAAATTTCATACAAGGAATCCCCCTAAAATTCTATACTCTTATCGAAAAATCCGCCTTGTCCAAGGTAAGATTAACATTATAATACGGGTCGCCATTTTCCAATATATCATGCCACCTGCTGTTGAAAAGCTTTATCTCGCTGTTAAAACGCTCCTTCTTTTCAAAGGTATCCTCTGCACCACGCGATTTGGACTCATAATGATGCAGCTTTGCATTTGCGTTATATACAACCAGCTTACCTGTGGCACGCACCTTCATACAAAAATCTATATCATTGAAGGCCACCTTGAAGGCTTCCTCCAATCCTCCAACCTCATCATATACACTCTTCTTAACCATCATACACGCCGCAGTCACAGCACTGTAATCACAGGCTACCTTCGTCCTCGATTGGTACAAATCACTATCCTCATCCAAGGTTACAAAAGCATGTCCTGCTATACCGCCGAAACCTATTACTACACCTGCATGCTGTATGGTATCATCCTCATAATAAAGTCTTGCTCCGACTATGCCCACATCCTCGCGCTGGCAGTAGCCAAGCATCTGTGAAAGCCAGTCCGCGTTAATTACCTCGGTGTCATTATTCAGCAAAAGTATATATTCGCCCCTTGCTTCCTTCACACCGAAGTTATTGATAGCCGAATAATTAAACTCCTTATCCCAATATAATATCCTTACATCGTCCCTCTGCTCAAGCTTCTTGTAGAATTCAAAGGTTACATTTTCCTCGCTGTTATTCTCAACTATTATATATTCATAATTTTTATAATCTGATTTTTCATCTATCGAATCCATACATTTTTTCAGGTCATCTATATGGTCCTTGTTAGGTATAACTATGGATATAAGCGGAGCTCCCATTATCTTATATATGGTTTTATATTGTCCGAGATGATCGCCATTTTCAACTAACGCTTCAAGACCTGTCCTCTTATAATGCGCCTCAAGAGCGTGTCTTCCCGCATCGAAGGCATAGAGCTTAGAGTCCGGTCTCTCGGAGGTAGAAGCCGAATGTGCCCTCCACCTGTATAAAACCTTCGGAATATGATATACATAGTCCGCCTGCTCCGTACACCTTAATATGAAATCATAATCCTGTGCCCCGTCAAATTCACTGTTGAACAGTCCGACCTTATCAATAAGGGTCTTCGACGCAACGAACATATGGCATATATAATTACACGAACGAAGTAAATCTATATTAAAGTCCGGTTTGAAATTCGGTCCAAAATGCTTCTTCCCCTTCTCATCCGTCTTATCCTCGTCCGTATATATAACATCGACCTTTCTTTCATTTAATACTCTCGCACATTCAAAAAAAGCATCAGGGGTAAAAAGGTCATCATGGTCGCCTAATATTATATAATCCCCCGTCGCAAGCTCATACGCCTGATTGGTATTATCGGATATGCCAAGAGGTCCCTGCTGTATTGCGATATATTTAATTCTATTATCCTCTGTATATGGTTCAATGAATTTTCTTAGTCTCTTACTATCTTTACTGCCGTCAGAAAAACACAGTTCCCAGTTCTTATAGGTCTGCTTCTTTACTGATTTAATAAGCTCCTCTAAAAAATATTCATCGGTCTCATAAAGCGGTACTAATACACTGAACTTTGGATTATATTCAAAGACAGTCTTTTCCTGCTTAGCAAGCTCCTTCGCATCAGGCATATGTTTCTTTATCCACGAATTATAATTAGCCGTAGCAAAGGCAGCCCTTGTCCGAAGTGCTATCTTAATCTTGAGCATGGTGCTTCTTATACCGTAATTCTTCGTATTCCTTACAGTCTTTGTAATTATATTCTTCGCCTTATTAACCGCCGGTATCCTGCTTATACCTTTGGAGCCGTTTATGCCCATCTGCTCCTTCCTGTCGCCGGCAGTTATATAAAGCCGCATTTTATCAGTATTATTTAAGAATTTTATGACAAAGCCTATGTCCTTCGTATTGTCAAGCTCAGCAAAGGAATCTGCAACATCCGAACGGGTATAATGACTTATCTCGGCATCCATTTCCTCCTCATTATGCCCTGCAATCTTGACCAAGCTATAGGAAATGTCATTGACATCGACTGCCCAGCCCTTAACCATCATATATCTTCCATCTGCTTCTATGGAATCTATACAGCAGTTAAGCTTATCCATATAATGCCTTACATCCTTCCCCGAGCAGGAATACAACTCCTTCTTAGCACCATCCTTCTCTGTGTATATAAGGCACAGCCTGTCATCATTATTTATATCAAAATCAGTTTTAATTATGGCTGAAAGTGTCTTAACAATCTTTCCGCTTCCAAATAAATTTTTCTTGTCCAGTGGAGCTTTAGATATTATAAATCTGCTGTCCAAAGCATCGCCTTCTTCGCCTTTTTTGCGTAGCACAATACTCAGGGCATCTGTATTATCTGAGAGTTTCTCGTTACAAAAGCCCTGTAAGACTATGGAATTATGCTCTGTCACATTACATCTTATTCTGTTAAAGATAAAATTATCAGCCATCTTGAGTTCCCTTATCTTGAATATTTTTCAGATTGCTCCTTAATAAGAGCCATATCCTCAAAATAATTAATCTTCATAGCACGCTTAACATCTGCAAGCGTTTCGGCAGCAACCTCTCTTGCGGCGTCAGAGCCTTTCTTAAGAATGTTATATACCTCAGGTATATCCTTCTCGAATTCCGCTCTTCTTGCCCTGATTGGTGCAAGCTCTGACTGAAGAACATTGTTAAGGAATTTCTTGACCTTAACATCACCTAAGCCACCCCTTTTGTAATGCTCCTTAAGCTCATCAAGATTGTTATAATCAGGAAGGAATTCAGGGAAATGCTCCGGTCTTGAGAATGCATCAAGATAGGTAAATACAGTATTGCCCTCCAGCTTGCCGGGATCGGTTATCTTGATATGGTCAGGATCGGTATACATACTCATAACCTTAGCTTTTACATCCTCCTCCGTATCCGAAAGATAAATGCAGTTGCCTAAGGACTTGCTCATCTTCGCCTTACCGTCAGTACCCGGAAGTCTCATACAAGCCTGATTATCAGGAAGAAGAATATCCGGCTCAACCAAGGTTTCCCCGTAAACTGAATTAAATTTACGAACTATCTCTCTGGTCTGTTCTATCATAGGCATCTGATCCTCACCTACAGGAACTGTCGTTGCTTTAAATGCAGTTATATCCGCAGCCTGACTTATAGGATATGTGAAAAAGCCTACAGGTATACTTGCTTCAAAATTACGCATCTGTATCTCTGCCTTAACGGTAGGATTGCGCTGTAATCTCGAAACTGTTACAAGATTACTGTAGAAGAAGGTAAGCTCTGTAAGCTCAGAAATCTGTGACTGTACAAAAAGATTAGACTTATTTGGATCAAGTCCGACAGATAGATAATCAAGCGCAACCTCAACCACATTCTGTCTGATTTTCTCAGGATTGTCAGCATTATCCGTAAGTGCCTGTGCATCCGCTATCATAATAAATATTTTATCGAATTCTCCTGAATTCTGTAATTCCACACGCCGCCTTAAAGAGCCGACATAATGTCCTACATGAAGTCTTCCGGTCGGTCTGTCGCCTGTCAATATAATCTTACTCATTTTTATATCCTCCTGTATGTGCCGGCATTATCTGTCGGTCACATTTTTGTCTAACCTTTAATGTATCATATTTATGCCTTATTTGTCTACCTCAGCAAGTTTTTTCTCTATAGCTTTTATAACAGTCTTAAGTGCCTTAATACGAGCGTATTTTTTGTCATTTGACTCTAAGATGTGCCAAGGCGCGAACTTCGTACTTGTCTTCTGAAGCATCTCATCTACAGCGACCTCGTATAAATCCCATTTTTCCCTGTTACGCCAATCCTCATCCGTTATCTTCCACTGCTTCTCCGGAGTATTCTGTCTGTCGGTAAATCTCTCAAGCTGTGTGTCCTTGTCAATCTGCACCCAAAATTTGATTATGACGGCATTCCAGTCCGCAAGTTCCTTCTCAAATTCATTTATCTCATTATAGGCTCTCTGCCAGTCATTCTCAGAGCAAAAGCCCTCAAGCCTCTCAACCATCACACGACCATACCAGGTTCTGTCGAAGATTGCTATATGTCCGTCCTTCGGTAATCTGTTCCAGAATCTCCACAGATAATGTCTCGCCTTCTCTGCCGGCTCAGGACTTGCTATCGGGTGAACCTCATAGCCTCTTGGGTCAAGTGCAGCCGCAAGACGCTTGATATTGCCGCCCTTGCCAGCCGCATCCCAGCCTTCATAAGCGATAATTACAGGTATCTTCTTGTGGTAGAGCTCATTATGAAGCTCTCCGAGACGAGCCTGCAATATTTCAAGTTCCTTCTTGTATTCCTCCTCCGTCATAGTCTTATCAAGCGGTATCTCCGACAGCTTCGGAGTATTCTTCATAGGGAACGTATTCTGCAAAAGCGGTGCTTTCTGCTCGTTCTCAGCATTGGCAATAGCCGTATCTATACTCGATATAAGTATCTCCGTCATCTGAAGCTCTGCCCATTTCTTACTTGACGAATCTATAAAATACCAAGGTGCCACGAACTGATTGGTAGCTTCTATGTACTCGTCATACACATCAAGACATTTATCATAGTGCTTATTCTGCCATATATCTTTCTCCGATACGCGCCATTTTGTGTAGGTGTCATTTTCAAGCTCTTTAAGTCTCTTCTTCTGCGTCTTCTCATCTATATGAAAGAAGAATTTTACAACCAGATATCCATTGTCATTTAACTGTCTCTCAAACCTCTTAATGCTTGTCAGCCTCGACTTGTACTGTCTCTTGTTTATATCTCCCTGCAGAAGCTGTGAGGTAACCTCACCCATCCAACTTCCGTCAAAGAACGATATTTTACCCTGCTTTGGAATTCTCACAAAATAGCGGTATAAAAACGGTCTTCTGTTCTCCTCTGTAGTAGGTGCAGACAGTGTCTCACATTTGAAAAAACGCGGGTCGAGATTCTTGATTATCCTACCCAATACACTTCCCTTGCCGGCAGCTCCCCAGCCGTCCATTACTACAAGCACAGGAAGGTTCTTCTCCTTAATTATCATCTGCCTTGTTGCAAGCTTTTCGCGCGCCTTTTCAAGACGCTCCGAAAGCTCCTCATCACTTGGTTTTTCTTCTTTTACCCAATCTTTCAACATAAATATACCCCCTCCATTATGTATTTATTGCAGCTTTCTAAATCAATAATATGAGCGCATAAGCTACAAGCACCTCAAGCCTTCGGTTCTTCGGTGTGCGTTGCACTCGACTATTCTTACACGCTCATTATACCCCATCACCTTAATTCTTGACAACAAATTTATATTGTCTACCAATTTTGCAATTAAGGTTGACAATTCATTATTTTTTATATATACTTGAACAGTCGCTTTTATTAGTACATGGAAAAGCGGCTACTGATAAAATTACAGCTAAAGAGGAGTATATTATGAACACTTTATTTATTACCGCACTTATTATATACATACTTGTTTTTCTGATTATAGGAATACTCGATATGAAGAAGGTAAATGATTTTAACGATTACGCCGCAGCAGGCAAAAAGCAGGGCAGGTTTGCAGTTATTATGACACTGCTTGCTACGGTTATAGGCGCCTCTACCACTATCGGAATAACCGATACGGTAAATACAATAGGCTTTCCCGGTATATGGTGGCTTGCCTTTGGAGGTGTCGGTCTGATACTCCAATCCCTGCTTATATCTAAAAAGGTAAGAAGCATAGACGCAGTAACCTTACCTGATATGGCAGGTAAATTAGTCGGAAAATCTGCTGAGAAAATTCTTGCTTTTATCATAGTTATATCATGGATAGGCGTTATAGCAGGTCAGCTTGTAGCAATGAACGGAATCATAACATTTGCCACAGGCAAGAACAGCAATTTATTATTCGCTGTTGTATCACTATTTGTTATAGCCTATACTCTGATTGGCGGTCAGCTTTCAGTCGTAAGAACCGACCGTATCCAGTTTATCATTATTGTCGCAGGCGTGCTAATATGCTGCATCTATCTGTATGCCTTTAAGGGCGGTGATACAAGTGCTGTAGTCAATAATATAGAACTACTTAATGATAATTACAGACCGATAAATCTTTTCACCCAATTCTTCGTAATAGGTGGCGTTTATTTCTTAGGGCCTGATATAATGTCCAGAAATTTCATATCGAAGGATGAAAAAACCGCTAAGCTATCTGCTCTTATAGCGGGTATATCACTTTTTGTATTTGCATTTGTCATCACCATGATAGGTATGTGGGTAAGATATAATGTAACTCCTGAGCAGCTCGGAAGTAACAAAGCACTTATGTATGTCATAGGAATTGTACCTAAATTCGTAGGTGTAATCCTTATTTTCGGACTTTTATCAGCGATTTTATCTTCAACCGACACCTGCATAGTCAATGCTTCAAGTATATTCGTAAAGGACATACTGGGCAAAGACAGTGTAGCTTTGGTAAGAATAACCGTCGGCGTGATAGGTGTTATATCGACTGCGTTTGCCATAAGCGGTAAGAGTGATATCATCGGGCTTCTTACCAATGCATATTCCATATATACTCCAGGTGTTATCTTCCCATTACTGATTGCCATACTTGCATACGGAAAAAGGCGCATAAGACAGGGTGTATGGTTCACTGCAGTTATACTCGGAGGCTTATTTGGTCTTGCAGGTGCATTTCTTCCTGATACTCTTGTAAAAATAGGTGTGCCATCTACACTCCTATCCTACCTCTCACTCATCGGTATGGGCGTGTCACTTATCGTGGCGTTATTCTCTATTGGAGAGAAGAAGGCGTAGATATATGTTTGACGCAGTTAGGGTATGGTTGATACTGCTATTGACTTCGGGAACATATGGGACACCGAAAACCCGTTCTCACTCGATAAAAAACGCAGGGGATACTAAGAAAAACTCAAAGACAGATGATGCGTATAATTGGATTACTCCGTAATCCATTATCCGCATCATCTGTCTTTTCCTTTTTCAAGTACCCGCGTTTTTTAACGGTTTTCTTGTGCCCCATATATCCCCTTGCCAATTAGCCATATCCACCACACCAGCTTGAACATCACGATAAATCGTGATATTCAAGCTGAAACGAAATATATTATATTTCAAATTTGTATAATTTGACAAACCTAAATGTAGTTGTTAGTATATTAACAATTAGACAAATCAGTATTTTGGGAGGAGTCTCTATACTTGATAGTATAATTGAAATATTTGTCGATATTGCAGATTTGTGGATTAATAAGATGTTAGCTAAGCTCAAAAAGAAATAAGCAAATTCAAATTTATAGGAGTAATACTTATGATAAACAATCTTTTTAATGAATTGGCGGAATTGGAACAAGTCGAAGCTATTGCTTTGGGTGGCTCTCGTTCAGGAGAAAATTACGATGAGAAATCAGATTACGATGTGTATGTCTATATTACTTCTCCTATAAGTGAAGAAATCAGAAAAGAGATTTTGAATAAATACTGCAGTTATATGGAAATAGGCAATCACTATTGGGAATATGAGGATAATTGCGTATTGAACGAAGGAATAGACATTGATATTATCTATCGTAATCTTGATGATTTTTGCACAGAAATTTCAGATGTGGTAGAGAAATATCAGGCATATAACGGGTATACAACTTGTATGTGGCATAATCTCTTAAATTCCAAAATAATTTATGATAAGAATGAAAGATTAACGCAAGCTCAAAAGAGATTTTCCGTATCATATCCTGCACAGCTTAAAGATAATATTATCAAAAGAAACTATAATTTACTTTGCAATGCTATGCCGGCGTATTTTAATCAGATAGAAAAGGCTTGTAAAAGAAATGACAGAGTAAGTATAATCCATAGAACAACGGCATTTTTAGAGTCCTACTTTGATATTATATTTGCTCTGAACAGCTTAACTCATCCGGGAGAAAAACGCTTGGTTGAATTATGCAAGCAGCAATGTACTATTCTTCCAAATAATTTTGAAGCTAATCTTAATAAGCTCTTTGATGATATGTTGATACAAACAGAAAAGTTAAATGAAGACTTGAAAGTTATTATAACAGAATTAAATGAAGTAATATAATTCTTGGCTAATTTCAGATTTATAAAAAGTAAATTCTCGTGATATTCAGGATAAAAATATATCTTATATATTGATGTGTATATACGCGCAGCGTGTCGGTTAGAGGGCATGGTATACTTTAATAGCTATTATTTGTTCAGGCATGATAAGAATCAGGCGGTTATTGCAACAATTTGCACAATTTGTGTGAAATCAGAATCGAGACATCAAATATATTAACTCAGAAATCGATATGTCTGAGCGAAGCGAGTTCATCGATTTCGTGTTAATATAGAGATGTTGAGATTACTGATTTAACAAATTGATTGCATGTTGCATAACTGCCTGCTTCTTATCATGCCGATATCAATCAGATAATCAATTAAAGTATACCATGCCCTCTAACCGACCTTGCTAATATAAACATTTATTTATCTCGGTCTTTCGACAGCCATATCTATAAGGGTATCCACCAGCCTCTTTATATCGTAACCCTTGGCATCCCAGAGCATAGGATACATGCTTATGCCCGTAAATCCCGGGAGTGTATTTATCTCATTAAATACCACGCAGTTAGTATCCTTCTCAAGGAAGAAATCAACTCTTGAAAGTCCGAAGCCATCAAGCGCATTGAATATCTTAATTGCGTCACTTCTTATCTCTTCCTCCTTGCCATCAGGTAAATCAGGCCCTATGACTGTCTTGGAATCCGCATTATTGTACTTAGCGTCAAAGTCATAGAAGGCAGCTTCCTCAGCGGCAAGGATTTCTCCTACACCAGAGGCCTTAGTCTTATCACCGTATCCCATCACGGCACATTCGAGTTCTCTGCCGACTATAGCTTCCTCAACAAGTATCTTATAGTCATGCTGCGAAGCCTCGTTTAATCCTGTTATAAGCTCCTCACGGTTTTGTGCCTTACTTACGCCCTTTGATGAGCCTGCTTTAGAAGGCTTAATAAACACAGGATAACTCAATCTTTCCTCAACACGCTTAACCACGCTGCCCATATCAGCTAACTGGTCGCGGAGTACAGGCACATATACAGCCTGCCTTATATCTAAGGTATCAACCACAAGTTTCGTATAGAACTTATCCATAGAAGCCGCTGATGCAAATACTCCACAGCCCACATACGGAATATCTGCCATCTCAAAAAGTCCCTGTATGGTTCCGTCCTCTCCATACATACCATGAAGTACAGGGAAGATAGCATCTAACTTTACATATGTATTAGCTCCTGCCTCGTCTATTATAAGCTCCCCCTTCGTATCCGGTGAGATTATAGCCCGTATCCTGCTTTCTCTCCAGCTTCCGTCCTCTATGGCACTAATGCTGTCACACTTAAGCCAGTTGCCCTCCTTAGTAATTCCTATAAGATATATGTCGTATTTCTCCGTATCGACAGCCTTCGCAACTGTCACAACTGATATACAGGACACCTCGTGCTCGGATGAGCGTCCACCAAAAATTATAGCAAGATTTTTCTTAGACATGATTTTTACCTTTCTTATAAAACAAAAATATAATAATTATTTTAAATATATTTTAATTCAAAACCTAAAAAACAAATAAGAAAAACACCAATCCAATTATACCGATAATCAAACTTATTGGTGCATTCTTCTTGAGCTTAGCTATGCGCTCAGGATCATCCCGATCTTCCTTCTTTAGCAGCATATTCGGTGCAATCAAACTAAGAACACCATTTAATATCAAAAAAGCACATGTTACATAGGTTAAAATTCTCTCTAAAAGTTCGTAAGTCATAATTTATCTCCTCATAATTTAAGCTTTTTATTATAAAAACATTTATAAACCTGCCTCCTTAGCCTGTTCTTTGGCAGCGTCTATCTCCGCCTGTTTCTTAGCTTCGTCTTCCGCCGCCTCACGATTGAGTCTGTCTATAATTTCCTGTGCCCTGCGCATCTGCTCGTCTGTAGCCGAATTATCTTCCTGCGTAGTTTCAGAATTATCAGCAGATTCTACCTGTTCATCGTCAAGAGAAACATTCTCCTCAGCCTTATGTCTGCCTTCTTCAATAAATACGCCGACATCAACCTTACTTGAGTTCATAATAGCAGCGACACGCTCTTCTTCCTCTCGCTTTCTTCGCGCTTCTTCGATATCATGAATTCTTTCATCATTCTTCTCTCTGTTGATACGGTTTAATATAGCCATAGCGTCTGCCGATGCTTCACCTGACACGCTATTGTCAGGCTCCAAGGTCTGCGCGGATACAGAATGATTTTCCGCCTGAGTATTCTGTGCGACAGTCTGAGTATCTGCTTGGGCTCCCTGCTCAAATAAGGTCTGAGTATCAGTCTGTACAGCATTCTGATTCCCAAGACTTCCATCTCCACCCTCATATCTGTCAGCACCCGTTTTATTATTATCTATTCTTAAAATCGGAGTAATATGAATCTGCCACCATTTTACTACATTTCGCGATACAACGCCAAAAAAGCCAAAAATATTCATAAGTTCTTTGCCCCCAAACACAACTTATAATTCTCTAAGCACCTTCATAACACCATCATCATCATTTGAAGCCGTAATATATTTTGCAATTTCCTTAAGCTTTGGATGTCCGTTCTCCATACAATAGCTTTCCCCACAGGACTGTATCAGCTCATAATCATTCAAGTAATCCCCGAACGCCATCGCATTGCCTCTGTCTATATCAAAGCTTTTAAGCACTGCCTTGACAGCCTCGCCCTTATTAACAGAAGTATTCGCTATATCTATCCATCTGCTGCCGGATACCACAGGTTTTATTCTGTCTCCCATATCTTCAAAATACTTCATAGACTGCTCAGCCTTATCATCTCTTACATTTACGGCAATCTTGATTATACTGTCCTCATCTACACAGCTATATATATCATCAACCACCTCAAGCCTCACATAATACATATCCACCAAGCTTATTATCTCATCATCAGCCTTCGGCATATAGGCGGAGCGAGCCCCACATAAAACCGGCGTCATATCGGGATATTCCGCAATTATATCAAGGCAGTGTCTGACATCTTCCTTCGACATCTCATTAATGTATATTATCTTATCCTTATTTATAACCAGTCCGCCATTCTCTGCTACAAATATAAGATTATCCTTAAGAGACACAAAGTCCTTCTCAAGAGTGTGGTATTGTCTTCCGCTTGCAATCACCGTCTTAATGTCCGAATGTGATTTTACCCATTCTTCAAAATCTACCGGAAGATTTTTATTACTGTCTAATAATGTGCCGTCCATATCAAGCGCAACCAGTTGTATATCCATCATCAATCTCCATTATATATTTGAGGCATAATGCAATATTATATATACATATGCCAAAATATCAGCCATTATCTTCTTCTGTCATGCTGCTTGTAATATGCGGATTTATCAGCGTACATCTTAGCCTCAGCATTTGATATAAGAAGGTTCATTTGAATGTCATTGTCTTGCAGCTCGTATCCGATTGCCACATGATAGTGTGCATCCGTAACAACCGATGTAAGCTGATCGAGTTTATCCTTAACATAGTCCTCACTCACATCAAGCGCAAATGCCACAAATTCATCTCCGCCTATCCTATAGGTATCCTTTGTTCCAAATTGTGTCTGCACCTCTTTGGCTATGAATTGGAGCATCTCATCACCCGCCTTGTGTCCCTCTGTATTATTAAGCTGATGAAGTCCGTTTACATCAACATAGATACAACATATAGACTTTCTGCAAAGCTTTGGATATGAATCAAGCCTCCATTCGTAGCTGTTCCAGTTATTAAGTCCTGTGGGCTGATCCGTCTCACTCATAATCTGAAGCTTCTTCTCAAGTACATAGCTTTTGACCTTAACACATATGACTATAGTTCCGCTTGCAATCGCCAGAATACCGAATATAATTGCATCTGTTACATCAACCGCAAGTATATCGGGAGTCTTCGTATGTATTGCTGCCACAATGAAAACTATTATATAGAACAGCGTGCATCCGCCCATGCGTATAGGACGGTCAACAAATATAAGCGGTATCAAAAGCATCATTACCATAAATGTTACCGTCTGCTGCTCCGGTCTTGTAACCGTACCGATAACTATACCGTATATGAGGAATACCGATTCTGCCATATAAACGGCAAGATACGAGAGGCCCTTATACTTCTTCGCACCTACAGCCACTAAGAATATACATGCAGACAAAATCGTTCCGAATATATAAACCGGCTTCGACCTTCCGAAATCTTCAAGTATAAATGAAAGGGTGAGCATAACGCCTATAAGCACGACTGCAACAGATGAAAAGACCAATGCAATATTCCTATTGCCCTTAACAATGCTCTCCTTTACCTGCTCATACTCATCTCTTTCCACACCTGCATATAACAGATATTTTTTAATCCATTTAAACATAAACTAAACCTGCCTTCCGGACTAATTATAATACAACATAAATCAACAGATAATATTATAATATGACAGACAGGTAAAAATCAACACATTAATTACTATAAACACAAACGGCATGTAGGGTTACAATTGATGTGACACCTACCCACTATACAAAAGCGATTGGTTCCGTTAGAATATTAATCACCACAAAAAACACCTAACTTTGAAAGGAATCCAATCGCCATGAATATTATAGCACATTCACAACGATATTT
>JAFVBE010000017.1 GCA_017480195.1 Lachnospiraceae bacterium | reverse complement strand
TGCTTTACATTATCAACGATTGATACAACGATTGTCTTATCCATCTTATCACTTGTAACTAAACCTACACGTGTTTTTCTCAGATTTCTGTCCACAATATTTCCTCCTTTACGATATTAAGCTTTAGCCTTCTGAGCTATAACTGTCTGTATTCTTGCAATATTCTTTCTAACATCTTTAATTCTGCTTGTATTTTCAAGCTGATTAGTGGCATTCTGGAATCTCAAGTTAAATAATTCCTTCTTAGCAGCTACTAAATCGCTTTGTAATTCTTCAAGAGACTTTGAATTTAATTCTTCTTTATATTCCTTAAGCTTCACTGCTATTACCTCCTTCTTCAGCCTCCAAATCGGCCTTTGATACTATCTTACACTTAACAGGTAATTTATGTGTAGCAAGGCGAAGAGCTTCCTTTGCAGTTTCCTCAGGAACACCTGCAATCTCGAACATTACTCTGCCCGGCTTAACAACAGCTACCCAGTATTCAAGAGATCCTTTACCTGAACCCATACGCGTTTCAGCAGGCTTTGCTGTAACAGGCTTGTCAGGGAATATCTTAATCCAAACCTTACCATTACGCTTTACATAACGTGTCATAGCAATTCTGGCTGCCTCTATCTGATTTGACTTGATCCATGCCGGCTCAAGTGCAACTATACCATATTCACCATTAGTGATTTTGTTTCCTCTAAGCGCCTTGCCCTTCATAGAACCTCTGAACTGCTTACGGTGCTTAACTCTCTTAGGCATTAACATTATTTATCGCTCCCTTCCTTATTTCCCTTAGTTGGGAGTATTTCTCCATGGTAAATCCAAGTCTTAACTCCGACCTTACCATAAGTTGTATCTGCTTCAGCAAATCCATAGTCGATATCAGCACGAAGTGTCTGAAGAGGTATTGTTCCCTCACTATAAAACTCTGTTCTTGCCATATCAGCGCCACCAAGTCTTCCGGATACAGAAGTCTTGATACCTAAAGCTCCTGCCTTCATGGTTCTGCCCATGCAAGACTTCATAGCCTTTCTGAATGAGATACGATTTTCAAGCTGTGCGGCAATATTCTCTGCTACAAGCTGAGCATCTAAATCAGGCTTCTTAATCTCCTTGATTTCAATAATAAGCTTCTTAGAAGTAAGCTTCTGAACCTTATTCTTAACCTTCTCGATTCCTGCACCACCCTTACCGATTACGATACCAGGCTTAGCAGTATATACATTAACTCTAACCTTATCAGCAGTTCTCTCGATTTCAATCTTAGAAACATTAGCTGAGTAAAGTTCTTTCTTTAAAAACTCTCTGATTTTATAATCTTCAACAAGGTTATTAGCAAATTCATCATTTTTAGTATCAGCATACCATTTAGAATCCCAATCCTTGATGACTCCGACTCTTAAACCATGTGGATTAACCTTCTGTCCCATTGCTTACCTCCTATCTTTCATCAAGCACTATTGTAATGTGGCTTGTTCTCTTCTCGATTCTATAAGCTCTGCCCTGTGCTCTCGGTTGAATTCTCTTCATTGTAGGTCCTTTGTTTGCATAACACTCAGCAATGTAAAGGTCCTCAGCCTTAAGTCCATTGTTATTCTCAGCGTTAGCAATAGCTGACTTTAATAATTTCTCTATAACCTTTGACGCGTATCTGTTATTATAAGCAAGAATTCCAAGTGCAGAAGCTACATCCTTACCTCTTATAGCATCTAATACGAAGCATGCTTTTGTTACTGAAACTCTGGCATATGATACAGTAGCTCTTGGTCTTGTATCTTTATTTTCTTCATTTCTTAATCTCTTAACCTGAGATCTATGTCCCTTTGCCATTTTGATGTATCCTCCTTCCTACTTAACCTCTCTTGCCTTTCTTTTCGTCTTTTCCATGTCCTCTGTATGTTCTTGTTGAAACAAACTCTCCGAGCTTGTGTCCAACCATATCCTCTGTTATATATACAGGTACATGCTTTCTTCCATCATATACGGCGATTGTATGACCAACGAATGATGGGAAGATAGTTGAACGGCGTGACCATGTCTTAATAACCTGCTTGTCATTTGCCGCATTTAATGCATCTATTTTCTTTAATAAATAATCATCTGCAAATGGTCCTTTTTTTAATGAACGAGCCATAGTTTACCCTCCTTACTTAACATTCTTTCCGTCTCTTGTTCTGATTATCAGCTTGTTAGACTGCTTGTTCTTCTTTCTTGTCTTTAAGCCAAGTGCCGGCTTACCCCAAGGAGTAGAAGGACCCGGTCTACCAATACTGGTCTTACCTTCACCACCACCATGTGGGTGATCGTTAGGGTTCATAACAGAACCACGAACAGTAGGTCTGATACCCATATGACGCTTGCGTCCTGCCTTACCTATATTAACAAGTCCATGTTCAATATTTCCTACCTGACCGATAGTTGCACGGCAGATAATTGGAACCATTCTCATCTCACCTGAAGGAAGTCTTAAAGTAGCATATTTACCTTCCTTAGCCATAAGCTGTGCTGAGTTACCTGCGGAACGAACTAATTGTCCGCCCTTTCCCGGATAAAGCTCGATATTATGAATTTCTGTACCAACAGGAATCTCTGAAAGTGGTAATGCATTACCAACCTTAACCTCTGCCTTTGGTCCATTCATAACCTCATCGCCTACCTTTAATCCTACAGGAGCCAGGATATATGATTTCTCTCCATCTGCATAGTAAAGAAGTGCGATATTGGCTGTTCTATTAGGATCGTACTCGATAGCTGCAACCTTTGCAGGTACATCATCCTTATTTCTCTTAAAATCAACTATTCTATATTTCTGTCTGTTTCCACCGCCGTGATGTCTTACAGTTATTTTACCCTGGTTGTTACGTCCTGCTGTCTTTTTCTTCTTAGCAAGGAGTGATTTCTCAGGAGTGCTCTTAGTAATCTCCTCAAAATCAAGACCAGTCATATTCCTTCTGGAAGGTGTATATGGGTTATATGTCTTAATTCCCATTTTTTTTCTCCTTTCGATTTAACAATGATTTATTATCACGCTTTACTGCGTATGTCTGCCCCGAGCATCTGCGAAGGGGAGCCCCTCGCGGCTTTGAGCGAGTTCAAGAAAATCCTTTCAGGATTTTTTCTTTTTCTTACAGTCCTTCGAAGAGCTCGATGTCTGCGCTCTCTGCTGTAAGCTGAACTACTGCCTTCTTAGTCTTGGCTGTCTTGCCATAGGTCATTCCGCGTCTCTTGGTCTTGCCATCATAGTTCATAGTGTTGACCTTGGCAACCTTAGTTCCTTCAAACATCTTCTCAACAGCTTCCTTAACCTGACTCTTAGTTGCTTCAGGATGAACAAGGAAAGTGTACTTCTTCTCAGCCATTGCATTCATACTCTTCTCAGTGAGTACAGGCTTTAAAATTACATCATAATATTTGATATCTGCCATTATGCATACACCTCCTCAATTGCTGCTACTGCATCCTTAGTAATAACAAGTGATTCGTATTTAAGAATATCATATACACTTAATGTACTTGATAATGTAGTCTTAACAGTAGGAATATTTCTTGCTGAAAGAACAACATTCTTATCATTGTCCTTAGTTACTACCAATGCCTTTGGAGCCTTAAGGGCATCCAATATCTTAACAAAGTTATTAGTTTTAATTTCATCTAACTTTAACTCATCAACTACGATAAGCTTCTCATCATTAACCTTTGAAGTCAGAGCTGACTTAATTGCTATCTGCTTCTCTCTCTTATTCATCTTCATTGAATAATCTCTTGGCTTTGGTGCAAATACTACTCCGCCGCCTTTCCACTGTGGAGCTCTGATTGAACCCTGTCTTGCATGACCTGTTCCTTTCTGTCTCCATGGCTTCCTACCACCACCGGAAACCTCTGAACGAGTCTTAGCACTCTGTGTTCCCTGACGGCTGTTTGCTAACTGTGTAACAACTGCCTGATGTAATAAATGTTCATTTATCTCAACACCGAACACATTGTCATTAAGCTCAAGCTTATCAACTTCTTTACCTTCGATGTTATAAACTGCTACTGTTGCCATCTAAATGTTCCTCCTTCCTTAAAGACCGGCTTATTTGCCAACCTTTACTGTTTCCTTAATCATTACTAATGATTTCTTTGGTCCGGGAACGGCACCCTTTACCAAAATTACATTGTTCTCAACATCTATCTTAACTATCTCAAGATTCTGTACGGTAACTCTTACATTACCCATATGTCCAGGCATCTTCTTACCTTTAAACACTCTACCCGGAGTAGTTGCAGAACCATTTGATCCGGCATGACGATGGTATTTTGAACCATGAGCGGAAGGGCCTGAACGCATACCGTATCTCTTGATACCGCCTGCATATCCTTTACCCTTGGACTTAGCAGTTACATCTACCTTATCACCCTCTGCGAAGATATCAGCCTTGATTTCATCACCTGCATTATAATCGGCAACATTCTCAAGCTTAAATTCTCTTACAAATCTCTTAGGTGTGGTTCCTGCTTTCTTGAAATGTCCTGTCTCAGCCTTACCGGCACCATGCGGATTTCTGATAACTTTCTTTCCTGATACATCCTTTGAAACAATTTTTTCCTTCTTCTCGCCAAAACCTACCTGAATTGCATCGTAACCGTCATTATCAACTGTTTTTACCTGAGTTACAACACATGGTCCGGCCTCTAATACTGTTACCGGTGTCAATACACCATCTTCATTGAAGATTTGAGTCATTCCGACTTTAGTTGCTAAAATAGCTTTCTTCATTTTTACTTTCCTCCTAATTTTAATTCACAGCGGATTGCCGTGGCAATCATACTAAATTCATCTTTAAATAAGATGTAATTAGGTATTTACTGTATAACTTTTCACTTAAATTTTATTACACATTCTTAATCTCTACATATACACCAGCAGAAACATCAAGCTTCTGAAGAGCACTAACTGTATCTGTTGATGGTATAATGTCAATGAGTCTCTTATGAGTTCTTTGCTCAAACTGTTCTCTTGAATCCTTATACTTATGAACAGCTCTAAGAATTGTAATCTTCTCAACCTTTGTAGGCATTGGAACAGGTCCGCTTACCTTAGCACCTGTACTCCTTGCAGTTTCAATAACCTGCTTAGCTGCCTGGTCGATTAACTTGTGGTCATACGCCTTCAATGTGATTCTCATTACTTGACTTGCCATAAAAAAAAGCCGCCTCCTTTTCGCACTTATTATCAGTACGACAAGCGGTGACTGTACAACTTTCCCGTGTGTGTCATAATTTCAAACATTATGATTTTCACACGTCATCTCTGCCCCTGGCAGATGGTTATTAAGTACAGTGACTTGTCGCCAGTTATCATTAATTGACATTCGCTCCACGAAAAACCCGCTTAAATGCTTAAGCGGCAACCTCCGCTTCAACGCTATCAATGTCACAGCAATAGCCATTATATAACATGTGAAATCATAATGCAAGAACTTTTTTATTTTTTTCTTATTTTCTTATTAATTATAAATCTTTATTCCAATCGTCATTATTATTCATAACCTCACCGAAGTTCCCTCCGCCAGTGTACTGTTGATTATCCTGACCGAACGAATTTGTATGGTTATATATGTTATCCTGATTGAACTGAGTGTTGTATGCATTTGCATCATATCCGGCATTCTTGGCAGCATCAAGCTTCTTTATATCCTTTACACCTGATATCACGCCAAATACCATAAGCACTACTATGAGCGCGCCTCCGATATACCACATAAGCATTGACATCTTATTATCGGTAGTATCTATGGTAAGTTCATAGTATCTTGTACCATAATAATCAAAGAAACCCGCATTCTCCATATCGCCCACATATTCATCATAATACTGTTTGACCTCATAGCCGACATTTGTGATTTTTCCTTCAAACACAACAGGAGTATGAAGCGCAGTCATTCCAGTCTCATCATCCCATGCAGCCCATGTTGCATCTATAATTTCGTCTATTTTTGCATAGTTTTTCTTTCCTTTAACGGTCATGGAGATTATATCGCCATTGCTGAGCCATACTATACAGTGCTGCTCCTTACCTGTAGGTATGCCATTAACTTTATGCGTTGTCTCTGCATACCAGTCAAATACTGCATCCACACCTATTGACACATATTCGTCCTTCTCGACATTACCTGCCACAAGCATATCATCAATATTCTTAGCCGAGCCAAAATAATAGTCAGCATGATTTATAAGATTAAATATTCCAAAACCTACCAACAGCGCTGCAAATAATCCACAGAAAATTATCCTTAATATTATACTGCTCTTTTTCTCGGCAGGTTTATTGTTACCCTGATTATTTGATTGGTTTCTCAACTGATTGTAATTTATTGCCATATTATACTCCTCTCCACATGATTATTAGATATTTTAAAGAAAATGCAGAGGTAGTAAAGCCTCTGCATTTTCTTTGCCGTCCAAATAATTATGCCCTATGCTTTACCTGCTGAGCCAAATACAGCAACTCTGTCCTTAACTTCGTCTCTAATTGCCTGTGCACCAGGGGCAAGAAGCTTACGTGGGTCATAACCCTTGCCTTCAAGATCCTTACCTGCTTCTATGTACTTACGAGTAGCAGCCGCAAATACAAGCTGACATTCTGTATTTACATTAACCTTAGCAACGCCCATAGAGATTGCTTTCTTAATCTGCTCATCAGGTATACCTGAACCACCGTGAAGAACGAGCGGAGTATTACCTGTTACAGCCTTGATGCTCTCAAGCACATTAAACTGAAGACCAGCCCAGTTATCAGGATACTTACCATGAATATTACCTATACCGCATGCAAGCATTGTAACACCAAGGTCATTAATCTGCTTACACTCCTCAGGATCTGCACACTCACCTGTTGATACTACGCCATCCTCTTCTCCACCGATTCCACCTACTTCTGCCTCAAGAGAGATACCCTTCTCATTGCAGATTGCAACAAGTTCTTTTGTCTTAGCAATATTCTCTTCAAGCGGGAGTGAAGAACCATCGAACATAATAGATGTAAAGCCTGCTTCTATACATGCCTTTGCGCCTTCATATGAACCATGGTCAAGATGAAGTGCAACAGGAACAGTAATTCCAAGTGACTCATCCATTGCCTTAACCATTGCAGAAACAGTCTTAAAACCTGTCATATACTTACCTGCTCCCTCAGATACTCCAAGAATAACAGGTGTCTTTAATTCCTCACACTCAAGCAGAACCGACTTAGTCCACTCGAGGTTATTGATGTTGAACTGTGCTACGGCATATCCGCCTGCAACAGCCTTTTCAAGCATTTCCTTTGCTGAAACTAACATTTTGACTTCCTCCATTTTATAATTTTTGCTGCACACGACTATATATTCGTATAGTCAAACAACCTTTTATCATTATACTATAAGTTTTAATAAAAATAAAGCAAATAATTAAATACTATTTCGCTTTTAAATATTTCTTCAAATACTGTCCTGTATAGGACTTCTTGCATTTGGCTACCTGCTCCGGAGTGCCGTAGGTTACAACCGTGCCACCGTTCTCTCCGCCCTCCGGTCCCATATCTATGATATAGTCCGCAGTCTTGATGACATCAAGATTATGTTCTATAACCACTACTGTATTGCCGCCCTCACAGAGCTTCTGCAATATATTAACCAACTTGTGAACATCTGCGAAATGCAAACCTGTCGTCGGCTCATCAAGCACATAGATGGTTCTTCCCGTGCTTCTTCTGCTTAACTCCGTGGCAAGCTTAATTCTCTGCGCTTCACCTCCGGAGAGAGTAGTCGAAGGCTGTCCAAGCTTGATATATCCAAGTCCGACATCCTTTAATGTCTCAATCTTCCTTAATATGAGCGGAACATTTGCGAAGAATTCGCAAGCCTCGTCTACTGTCATATCAAGCACATCATATATATTCTTGCCCTTGTATTTTACCTCAAGAGTCTCCCTGTTATATCTCTTTCCCTTGCAGACCTCACAAGGCACATATACATCTGCCAAGAAATGCATTTCTATCTTGATTATGCCATCACCTTTGCAAGCTTCGCATCTTCCTCCGGATACATTGAAGGAGAATCTTCCCTTATTATAGCCCATTGCCTTGGCATCCTTGGTATTCGCAAATAAGTCTCTGATCAAATCAAATACTCCCGTATAGGTAGCCGGATTGGAACGCGGCGACCTGCCTATAGGCGACTGGTCTATATTGATTATCTTATCAAGCTGCTCAATCCCTTTTATATTCTTATGCTTGCCCGCCTTAATCTTGGCTCTGTTCAAATCTCGCTCAAGTCTCTTATATAATATTTCATTAACCAGTGAGCTCTTGCCCGAGCCGGAAACTCCGGTCACACAGGTCATAACTCCAAGCGGAAACTTGACATTTATATTTTTAAGATTATTCTCAGCAGCACCTACAACCTCTATAAAACCTGTCGGTTCCTTCCTCATCTCAGGCACCGGTATATATAGCTTCCTGCTAAGATATGCACCCGTTACGGACTCAGGGCAGTTCTTAATGTCTTCTACACTTCCTGTCGCAACAACCTCACCACCGTTTGAACCCGCTCCCGGACCTATATCGACTATATAATCCGCCGCATACATAGTATCCTCATCATGCTCAACGACTAACAGGGTATTACCCAAATCACGCAGGTTCTTAAGCGCCGACAACAGTTTGTCATTATCTCTTTGATGAAGCCCTATACTCGGTTCATCAAGGATATACGCCACACCCATAAGGCCTGAGCCTATCTGTGTAGCAAGTCTTATACGCTGTGCTTCACCTCCTGACAATGTTCCTGTAGCTCTTGATAAAGAAAGATATTCCAAGCCTACATTTACGAGGAAACCAACTCTAGCCTTAATCTCCTTGATAACCTGATGTCCTATAGACACCTGCCTCTCTGTCAGGTTCATATCATTAAGGAACTCTGCCAAACGAACTATAGACATATCTGTTATCTCGGCTATATTCTTATCACTCACCGTTACTGCAAGGGATGAAGCCTTAAGCCTCTTACCACCACATTCATCACATGGTGTAATCGTCATAAAAGCCTCATACTCTGCCTTAATACTCTCGGAGGATTCTCTGTATCTTCTCTTAATATTCTCTATAAGCCCTTCAAATGTAACAAGATACTCTGCGTTTGCAACTCTCTTACTGTGATAGCGTACCCTGATGGTGTCATCCCCCGTACCGTTAATAAGTACATCCTTCGCCTTATCGGAAAGCTTCTCGAATGGTGTATCAAGAGAGAATTTATACTTATCGGCAAGAGCTTCAAGCGTCGCATGTGTATAGCTGTCCTTCTTACCTGAGGACTGCCAGCCAAGTACACTTATAGCGCCTTCATTTATTGAAAGTCTTGTATCAGGTATCATAAGGTCTACATCGAACTCTCGCTTAAAACCAAGTCCTGTACAGCATGGGCACGCACCAAAAGGATTATTAAAGGAGAAGCTTCTCGGCTCTATCTCATCTATACTTATACCGCAATCAGGACAGGAAAAACTATCGGAAAAATTAAGCATTTCTCCGCCTATCACATCAACCTTGAGAAGTCCCTCTGCCATCTTAAGTACAGTCTCGATAGACTCACCAAGCCTTAATTCTATGCCCTCCTTAACCGCAAGTCTGTCTACCACTATATCTATATTGTGCTTCTTATTCTTGTCAAGCTCTATATCCTCGCTTAAATCATATACGCTTCCATCTATAATAGCTCTTACGAAGCCGCTCTTTCTCGCATGTGCAAGAAGCTTTACATGCTCACCCTTTCTGCCTCTTATAACAGGTGCAAGCACTTGAAACTTCGTTCCTTGAGGGAGTTCCATTATCTCATCTACCATCTGATCTACAGACTGTCTGACTATCTCCTTGCCGCACTTCGGGCAATGCGGTATACCAATTCGAGCATACAAAAGTCTAAGATAATCGTAAATCTCCGTTACAGTACCTACTGTAGAACGCGGATTTCTGTTCGTAGACTTCTGGTCGATGGATATTGAAGGTGAAAGACCTTCTATCGAATCTACATCCGGCTTATCCGAAAGTCCTAAGAATTGTCTTGCATATGAAGAAAGTGACTCCATATACTTTCTCTGTCCCTCTGCATATATTGTATCAAATGCAAGTGAGGACTTTCCCGACCCCGATAAACCGGTCAAAACCACGAATTTATCTCTCGGTATCTTAATGTCTATATTCTTTAAATTATGTTCTCTCGCACCTTTTATAGTAATGTATTTAAGCTCGCTCATCTTATCTCTCCGGTAAATATTCTTCCTTAAGCTTCTCCATCTTATCCAGATACTTTCTTACGGTGTTCTCAATGTCAATCTTCTCCTGTCTGTCCAGTATGCAGATTGTAACCGCAGCAGTCATCATAACTATGAGTAAAAAGCATAGGAAATATAAATGTTTCTTTCTCTTTCTATAGCGCCTTTCCTCTTCAATAATATTCTCCTCCTCATCCAAGACATCTGCCACCTCATCAATCGGTAAATCACATCTGAGTGATATCTCTGAAACTAATTCATCATAATACATATCCTGTCCTCCTTTTTTATTACATTTACAGCATTTTTTGCATTTGCTCATTGTTTGCCTCCTTTTCATATATTTCATTAAGCATCATAATCCCTAAGCATAATCTTAAGCTCTTTTAGCTCATCCCTAATAACCGCAGCCACCTCGAAATTAAGCTCCGCCGCAGCCTTATTCATACGAAGTGTAAGTCTCTCAACCTCAGCTTTAAGCTCCTTCTTTGTCATTGATTCAGGATCTTTAGCGTATTTACGCTTATTCTTAACCTCTTCTTCATCAACCTCCATAGATATTATATCCCTTATATCCTTTTTGATACTTTGAGGCGTTATATTGTGTTCTTTATTATAATTATCCTGTATGCTTCTCCTTCTCTTTGTCTCCTCTATTGCATTTTTCATGGAATCAGTTATATTGTCAGCATACATTATAACATGACCATCGACATTTCTTGCTGCACGACCGACTGTCTGGACAAGTGAGGTTTCAGAACGAAGGAAGCCTTCTTTATCCGCATCAAGTATCGCAACAAGTGTAATCTCAGGTATGTCGAGTCCCTCTCTTAAAAGATTTATACCGACTAACACATCGAAGACGCCCATCCTTAAATCCCTGACTATCTCAAGGCGTTCAAGTGTATCTATGTCAGAATGAAGGTACTTAACCTTAATGTCAAGTTGCCTCATATAATCTGTCAAATCCTCAGCCATACGCTTGGTAAGTGTGGTAACGAGAACCTTGTTGCCCTTCTCAGTCTCCTTTCTAACCTCTGACACAAGGTCATCCACCTGTCCTTCGACAGGTCTCACATCTATGACAGGGTCCAAAAGTCCTGTCGGTCTTATAATCTGCTCTACACGATTCTCCTCATGCTCCTTCTCATAATCTGCCGGAGTCGCCGATACATACATTATCTTGTCAACTCTTTCCTCAAACTCACCAAAATTAAGCGGTCTGTTATCAAGCGCCGAAGGAAGTCTGAATCCATAGTCAACAAGTGTCTGCTTTCTCGCCCTGTCACCCGCATACATACCTCTTATCTGTGGAAGTGTAATATGTGACTCATCTATTATAATAAGATAATCTCCGTCAAAGAATTTGAGTAAGGTATTAGGAGTTGAACCCGGTTTAAGTCCTGCAAGAACACGCGAATAATTCTCTACACCTGAGCAGAATCCCGTCTCCTTGAGCATCTCCATATCGAATTCCGTTCTCTCCCTAATACGCTGCGCCTCGAGCAATTTATCATTTTCCTTGAAGTAAGCAACCCTCTCCTCAAGTTCAAGCTTAATCTCATCTATAGCCTTCTCAAGCTTATCGTTCGCAACTACATAATGTGAAGCAGGAAAGATGCAAGCAAAGGACAAGGTTCTTTTTATCTCTCCGGTAAGCGGGTCGAATTCCACCAGTCTGTCTATCTCATCACCGAAGAATTCTATCCTGAGCCCGTCCTCGAAGGTATTTGCAGGAAGTACATCCACCACATCGCCCTTCACACGAAAGGTTCCTCTGGTAAAATCCATATCATTCCTGTTGTACTGAATATCCACAAGCTGTCGTATAACCTCATCCCTGTCCTTATTCATACCGGGTCTTAAGGATAACATCATAGATTTATATTCCTCAGGATCACCTATATTATATATACATGATACAGAGGACACAACTATAACATCCTTACGTTCAATCAACGCAGAGGTAGCACTGTGTCGCATTTTATCTATCTCATCATTTATCGAAGAATCCTTCGCAATATAGGTATCCGTCTGAGGTACATATGCCTCCGGCTGATAATAATCATAGTAGGATACGAAATACTCTACCGCATTGTTCGGAAAAAATGCCTTGAACTCACTATAGAGCTGTGCAGCAAGTGTCTTGTTATGCGATATAATGAGTGTCGGCTTATTAATGGCAGCTATGACATTCGCCATAGTAAAGGTCTTGCCTGAACCGGTAACACCTAAGAGAGTCTGCTTATGCTTTCCCTCTTTAAAGCCCTGCACAAGCCCTTCTATAGCTTCAGGCTGGTCGCCTGTCGGCGCATATTCTGATACAAGTTCAAAATGGTCCATAATAAATCTCCAAAATGTAATATCCATAACGCTGCATTAATTGACATATAATACAAAAGTCAATTTAGTGCAGGTCACCGCCAATTATAACATAGAAAGAACAAAAAGTACAGAACAATCGTTCGATTTTCTGTACTTTTTTATATTATAATTCGGCTATGTGTTATTCGCACCATCTCGACATTTACAAATGCATATCATCTAAGATGTACTATCTCCGTAAATCACCGATAAGAACTGTCGCAGATATCTTCGGCACAGTGATTGTCAGCACATTATCCTCCACAATGTAATCTCTGCGCGCAAGGCTGTAGCCCGCCTCCGTAGTCTGAATAAGCTGTACCATAACTGCCTTATCATATACGCCTACACGCTGTACAGGTATCCTATGTGTCTGCTCGTTATAATCGTCGTTCAATATAACAACTGCAGCCTGCTTATCTGTAAATCTGCCATATATAACATTTTTATATCCGCCATATAAGAATATGACCGATCCCTTCATAAAGGCTTCATTGCGCTTGTGTATCTTAATCATATCCTTATGAAAATTAATCAATTCCCAGTCCTCATGCCCCCAAGGATAGGTTCTTCTGTTATCCGGATCAGTCCATCCGCAAAGACCTGCCTCATCTCCGTAATAGATGGTAGGTGCACCCGGCCAGGTCATTTGAAATACGACCGCTTCTCTGAACACTCCCTTATTAACACCTTCATTAGCAGCCTCAGGTCCAATAGTATGAATTCGTCCAACTCTCTTATTAGTTCTCGTAAGAAATCTCGAATGATCGTGGTTAGAAAGCTCATTCATCGCAATCTCGAGTGAATTCTGATTAAACCTTGACATATGATGTCTAAGTGCCCCGGTAAATGCATCCGGATTACCGAGCAAGTCTCCTCGGAATTCATCACTATGCTTCTCCACACCCGTTAAAAACCATGTTATCGGCTCCATAAACGCATCATAGTTCATAACTGTATCCCACTGGTCTCCCATAAGCCAGGATTTTGCATCGCCATAATGCTCAGCAAGAATTATCGCATTAGGGTTAGCCGCCTTAACCCTCTTCCTGAAATCGCGCCAGAACTTATGATTGAATTCCTCTGTATAGCCCAAATCCGCCGCTACATCAAGTCTCCAGCCGTCTACATTGAAAGGCGGTGAAACCCATTTCTCGCCTATTCTCATTATATATTCATAAAGCTTCTCAGACTCCTCATAATTAAGCTTCGGCAGTGTATCGTGTCCCCACCAGCCATTGTAAGTCGGATTATAAGGCCACTGCCAAGGATCCTGAAATTTGAAGAAGCTCCTGTAAGGACTTTCGTGATCTACATATGCGCCCTTCTCATAACCTTCCTGACCTTCATATATACATTCCTTGTCCAGCCATTTATTGAAGGAACCGCAGTGATTAAATACTCCGTCAAGTATTATCTTCATACCGCGTCTGTGAACCTCTTCAACCAGCTTTATAAAAAGCTGATTGCTGGCTTCTAAGTTCTCTTTATTCGTAACACGATTAATATATCTGGTTGACTCTTTGTTGGATTTTGAACCCTCAGGCAGACATGTGCCCTCATCATTTACAATCACACCAAAATGTGGGTCTACATAATCGTAGTCCTGTATATCATATTTATGATTAGACGGCGATACGAATATCGGATTAAGATAGATGACATCGACGCCCAAATCCTGCAGATAGTCAAGCTTATTCATAACGCCCTGTAAATCTCCGCCATAGAACGACCTTACATCCATATTGTCAGGGTATTTGAACCAGTCCGTCACGCGCCTTGTTCCCTCACCGATATAACAGTATTCATTATCAAGGACATCATTCGAAGTGTCGCCATTACAGAAGCGGTCAACAAATATCTGATAGAACACCGCGCCTCTCGCCCATTTCGGAGTGTGAAAGTCAAGCGGAACATAGAAATTATAATCACTATTATTGTTGTTTTGAGTGCCAAGCTTATTGTAATAGCATACAACACTTCCCGCTATAACTTCATAATAATAATCTATATCTTCATTAACCTCAGGAATAGTGTATGAATAATAATCAAAGAATTCATCACTTTTTTCAATAGACATTCTAAGACGCTCATTATTACATACAAGCCAGACCTCATCTACATTATCGACAGCAGTTCTGAATCTTAATGTAACCGAATCTCCCTCAGATATTTCTGACGGAGAGCGATAATACTCCGTACCATCAGCAAACAACGCACCAAAATTAAGCGCCATCTTCGTTCTGAACACATAATCAAATGCTCTGATAGCTTTTCTTCTAAAATCCGACATAAAAGTCTTCCTCCATTATCGCTAATCGTAAAACATAAAGATATTTTAATACATTATTAACAATTTCTCAATAACAAATTATTCTTTTTTATTTTAAACAGGAGAAAAGGACAGCCAACGATCGACTGTCCTCTTCGGAGAAGGTATTTTGTTACTTATGGGGTGTAGCAAAAAACTATATAATGTATTGGGGGTTACAATTATTATTATACATATTTATTCTAAAAAGTGTGTCCAAAATCAAAATTTTTATAATTATTTTTTTGTGCAATTTGCACACAGCTTTTCATATGCCCATAAAATATTAACTAAATTTCATCATCGGTTTTTGTTTCATCTGTCAAATTGTCTGAAAAAAGGCTCTCAAACTCGGTTCTTTCGATACGCTCCTTCTCAAGAAGAAGATTAGCACATTTATGAAGAATATCAATATTTTCAGTGATAATTCTTTTTGCCTCTGCATAACACTCGTCAACAATTCTTCTTACTTCCTTATCAATAGCGGTAGCCATCTTCTCACTATAGGTTCTTGAATGTCCCAAATCTCTGCCTAAGAATACCTCTTCATTGCTGTCAACCTCATAATTTATAAGACCGACCTTCTCAGACATACCGTATTTTATAACCATGGCACGAGCTGTCTCGGTAGCCTGCTTGATATCTGATGAAGCACCGGTAGTTATATCTTCGAATATAAGTTCCTCGGCTATTCTGCCGCCATAGCTTACCATAATATCCTGGAGCATCTTCTTCTTGGTATTAAATACATTGTCATTCTCAGGAAGTGGCATAGTGTATCCGCCTGCACCGCGTCCGTTTGGTATAATTGACACAAGTCTTACAGGACCGACCTCACTCAAAAGGTGGAACAATATAGCGTGCCCCGACTCATGATATGCGGTAATTCTTCTTTCCTTCTCAGGAACCAAACGACTTCTCTTCTCACCGCCCACACCAAGCTTGATAAAGCTCTTGTCTACATCCTCTCTGGTAATGTAAGGACGATTATTCTTAGCAGCACTTATGGCCGATTCGTTCATCAGGTTTTCAAGGTCTGCACCGGCAAACCCGGCTGTAGTTCTGGCAATCTCATGTAAATCAATATCCTCTGCCAGCTTTTTATTTCTGACATGAACCTTAAGGATTTCCTCCCTGCCCTTCACATCAGGTCTGCCTACCATAATCTTCCTGTCAAAACGACCCGGACGAAGAATCGCAGGGTCAAGTATATCAACTCTGTTCGTGGCTGCTATAACTATTATTCCTTCATTGGTTCCGAAGCCGTCCATCTCTACAAGAAGCTGGTTCAAGGTCTGCTCACGCTCATCATGACCGCCGCCCAAACCTGAGCCTCTCTTCCTTGCCACGGCATCTATCTCGTCTATGAATATTATACAAGGCGAATTGTGCTTTGCCTCTGCAAATAAGTCTCTTACACGCGAAGCACCAACACCGACGAACATTTCCACGAAGTCCGAACCCGATATGGTGAAGAACGGCACTCCCGCCTCACCTGCAACAGCCTTTGCAAGCAAAGTCTTACCTGTTCCCGGAGGGCCCTCAAATAAAACACCTTTAGGTATTCTTGCACCGAGATCTATATATTTCTGAGGAGTCTTGAGGAAATCAACCAATTCATATACCTCTTCCTTCTCTTCCTCAAGTCCTGCTACATCATCAAATGTATACTTCTGATCCTTCTCGTTCAGCATTCTCGCACGGCTTCTGCCGAAGTTCATAACCCGTCCGCCGCTGCCACCGCTTCCGGCACTGCCTCCTACTCCACCACTCATTAGAATAACTACAAGGACAACAAGCAGAACCACTCCTACAATAACAGGCATCCATGTCCAGAAAGCACTCTGTCTCGGAACATCATACAAAATTATATCTATCCTTCCTGTCTTATCCTTGTCCATAACTATATCAAATACTGTATTGACATCCGATACATAGAATTCCTTTTCGTCTCCTGTTGTATATGTTATATATACAACACCGGTAGGAATCTCACTATTCTGATATATCTTTACCTCAGACACGAAGTCCTCCTGTACATCTCTTTGAAAATCATCTATTGTATAGGATGTATCAGCAGTCTGTGTTCTGTTCTGAAGCCACAAAACTATACAAAAGCCAATAAAGAACAGTAAAAGATAAAACCCAAGTCCTCGTCTAATATTCTTATCCATCATTTACTCCTTCCTTTTTTACTATTCTTCTATAACACCAATATATGGCAAATTCCTGTATTTTTGCGCACAGTCGAGTCCATAACCTACTACGAACCTGTCCGGTATCTCGAAGCAGGTCATATCCGGCTCTATGTCAACTACACGCCTTGAAGGCTTGTCAAGTAATGTGATAACCTTGAAGCTGGCAGGCTTTCTCTCTTTTAATATCTTTACGAGATATGATAAAGTTCTTCCCGAATCCATAATATCCTCTACCAATACGACATCCCTGCCTTCTATAGTATCATCCAAATCCTTGATAAGTTTTACAACTCCCGATGAAGATGTACCGTTACCATAGCTGCTGACCGCCATGAAATCAAGGGTTACGGGTACGGTTATCTTCTTGGCAAGCTCACACATAAAAAAAACACTTCCCTTTAATACACCTATAAGATGTACCGTCTTGCCCTCGTATTCCTTACTGATTTTCTCAGCCATCTCAGTTATACGCGCATTCACTTTGTCCTCGCTTATAAGAACGCCTATTTTCTCCATAGTATCACACTCCTTTTCTTATGTAGTTCATGCAAATTATCTTCGTTGTATTATCAGTTATCTTGTATGCTTCACTAAACCTAAGTCCTATAGCCCATATAACCTCATTCTCTACGGCAATTACAGGCCAGCTAAGCCGTTCTTTTCTATCTATCTTACTGTCTATGAAAACCCTCGACAGCTTCTTCTTATTACCTTCCTTATCAATTATAATATAATCCCCATCCTGCGGGGTTCTTATACAAAGGTTATCCTTTATTTTACCATAATCTGCCATTTTAGTATAGATATTTTTTAAAATGCTTATATCATCGGAATTATCCATAAAGCTTATCTCTAAAACTCCATATCCTTCTATCTCATAGCTTCCTGCCTCTGAAATATCTATCCTGTAATCTGTCCGGTTATCAATATTAGTCTCAATTATAAGCTGTCCGTAGCTTCTCCTCGCCCTCAGATTATATATAAGATTTATACTGCTTCCGGTCTCCTTATCAATCAGACTTAATGTATCCGATACATGTATTCTGCTTATATCCTTCCTTCTGACTGCCACTGTCGACATCGCCTTATAGATAAGCTGACTCCTTATTATATCCTCGGCACTCCTTAATCCCTCTATATCGAAAGTAACTCTACTTACGATATCATCCGACAAGCCTTCCTCCTGCGCAAGCGATGTATAAGCTTTATCAGCTATTTCCGTAATGTATTTATAGCCTTCGCCCGCCTCAAAACCTATATCACATATATGCGTTAAAGCCTTGTCATTAATCTCAATTAGTGCCGGAATTATCTTATGTCTTATCCTATTCCTGTCATAATCACAGGAAAGATTAGTTGCATCAGTCACAAAATCCTGAGCGATGCTTTGCAGATAATCCTCTATATCATCCCTGCCCGTATCAAGCATAGGACGGATAATATTCTCCCTTACAGGCTTTATACCGGTCAACCCATTCATCCCGCTTCCGCGTATCATGTTAAATAATATAGTCTCTGCCAGATCGTTCTTATTGTGTGCAACAGCTATACGCGAATTTTCGTATTTTTTTGCCGTCTCATCAAAACATCTGTATCTGAATTTCCTGCCGGCTTCCTCGACAGTCAGCCCTTCCTCTGAAGCATATGTCCTTATGTCCTTATGATAACTTATGAACTCCACGCCAAGCCTGTCACACAGGTTTTTGCAGAAGTTCTCATCCCTATCTGCTTCCTCTCCTCTTATTTGATGATTAATATGCACAGCCGTTACAGAATATCCAAGTGCCTTCATTGCACGCAAAAGGCAGACAGAATCAGCTCCACCGGATAATCCTATGACTATTCGACTGTCCTTATCTGCCATATTATATTTATCCATATATGCTTTTATTTTTATCAAAAATTTATCCATAGATTCTCCAAAATCATCTCGACTTTCGTCTCGATGAGGTTTCTCGTCAAAGTGTCGCCTGCGCCAGCGCAGCGACACCTTTCCTCGTATGATTCATCTCGACTTTCGTCTCGATGGGGCTTCTCGTCAAAGTGTCGCCTGCGCCAGCGCAGCGACACCTTTCCTCGTATGATTCATCTCGACTTTCGTCTCGATGGGGTTTCTCGTCAAAGTGTCGCCTGCGCCAGCGCAGCGACACCTTTCCTCGTATGATATCACATTAATTTTTTAAAGTATAGCTTTATCACAATTTTTTAACAATTTTACACACGATAATGGTCGCGTCGTCCTTCATGCGATTACCGCTTAAAGATTTTATATTATCCACTATAGCATCTGCCAATTCAGATGGCTCGTCCTCCTTAGAGCTTAAAATCAGTTCCTTCATATAATCTTCCTTATTCTCGAATATTATACTTTCCAAAAGCCCGTCGCTTACCATAATTATAAACTCACCCGAATAGAACTTTTTAATACATTTTTCACAAACGGCACCTTCTACTACCCCTACCGGAAGCGATGTAGATTTAATTAATTCAATCCAGTCGCCTCTTTTTATAAAAGTTGCTGCCGCCCCTTGTTTATATATCCTGCCACAGCCTGTGTATAAATCCAGTATAAGCATATCGAGAGTAGAAAAGCTCTCACCCCTGTTCTTATTTGCCAAATACGAGTTCACAACGCGTATGGACATATCCTTATCAAAACCTGCTGACAAAAGCTCCTCAAGAGAATCAATCAGTTGGTTGCTGTCTCTTGCCGCCTGCTCACCGTTGCCCATACCGTCAGCTATAAGTATAAGCTTCTGTCCGCTCTTTATATCACCTATGTAGAAATTATCCCCTGACACTTCATCCTCATACATACTAAGCCGCCTTACTGCAGTAAAACATTTATAGTCAGGCTTTTCGTTCATACATAGCATTTCATAATTTTTACTTACTATCATACGGCTCTCTTCTTTAAGCTCAAATGGGATTTTCATTTCGTTCTCAATTATTTTTCTTACAGCATCGGCAGCAATAAGTCTTCCTCTTCTAACTCTTGCATTAAGATACACCTCATATCTCTCATCTTGATTTTTTACAAGTATTAAATTTTTAACCTGTATGTCCCGCGAGGAAAGTTCCTCTATAATCTTAGCCTCAATCGTCTTCTTAAGCTGCACGGTATTATCAAGCTGATTTGTAAAATTCTCTATTATCTCACCTACATCATTAAAGCCTATGCCGGCTCCTGCCTCACCTGCAAAGGTATATTCTATACGCTTAAATGCAGAAGCAAGGTTGTTTATCCTGTTAATGACAAGCCTTCCCCACTCGGGAGAATTGTTACTAAGCTCATCAGAGATAGCTCTGCTGTCAACACGCACCATCATAATATTTGGTGCAAACACGAACACTAATAAAGCGGAGAGTACTGCCTTGTTACCATCATCCAGAATGAGCACATCAAAATGTGACAACCCTGCTGCATAATATACCAAAACATAAATCAATGCGAAGATTATGCGATTCCCATTTATAATTGAGTTAATAGAATAAACTGCGATTGAAATAATAAGCCATGCAAGAAGATATGAGGTATCTCCCAGCTTCTCTGAAATCACCGCACCGGCTATCACCGTCCACGAAAGTCCCACTCCCAAACCGAATTTATAATCCGCATAGAGTATACTGAATATGGCGAAGCCTTCTGCAATAACCAACTCACCGATATTTGCAGGCATTCCCCAAAGTATTGTAGCTCCGAGTGCCAATGCCGAAAGAAGCGTCTCCGAATCAACCACAAGCTTCATATAATCCTCTTTAAAGCCGATTATGCACCTATGATATATAACTGATGTTGAGCATACCAGCACACATTCAGACAGTATCATAAAAGCATCTATACCGGTCGGATAAATAAAATATATTGCGGTATCTATGGCGGCAGTTATAAGTCCTGCCAGCGCAGCTATAAGGTAATTCCTGCCTCTTAAATTAATAGAGTTCTTAAGACCAAGAATCACCATCAAAAGCATAAAAATAATACTGTATTTTATTATATTAAAAACAGAGGCCGCAAGTGCTATACCTGCCAACAGCCCAACTGCCGTAATAAGCATGCTCTCACCTGAAAGACATGCCGCGGTCAAAAATCCTACGGCAAATGCATTTATATCCCAAACAAAGCTTAGTCCAACAGAAAGTGCAGTAAGAAAAAGTCCTATACCTCCAAATATTTTAGATGCCTTCATTATATCCCTCCATATTATGAATTATCAATTTAAAGATTATAAATCTCCTCAGGATATAAAAGTGTCTAACTATGGTAATTATAGGATTAATTTATTGACAAAAAAGGACCGCCCCGGCTTATAAAAACCGCGACGGTCCCCTTTATAAATTCTTAACTATAAGTGTGAGCTTTATTCTTTTGGCTTTATGACAATCTCGTCTGGATATACAAGTCCAAGCTTGTCCTTAGCCACATCCTCGATGTATTTGTTGGTCTGCATATATTGCTGCTCGGCAAGCATAACCTCATTCTCCTGCTTAGCAGCCTCAATCTTCTGTTCTAATACAGCCTCTGTGTATGCAAGCTCCTCACCCTGAGCACGAAGCTCCGTAATTCTCACTACGGAAAATACACATACGAACAAAACAGCCATAACGATAAAAAAGCTCGTTATCTTAGACTGTCTTCTTGTTGATTTTTTTCTTCTTCTTGCTCTTTGCTGAGTGCCCATCGTCCAAATCCTTCTTATTTTTTCTTAAAGCAGATATCTTGATTTTACCCCAATTTACTGCATTTTTCAATGATTTATTTATTTTTTTGACACATTTTTTTACGAGGTACAAGATATAGTAAATCAATTTAAAAACCCCACTACTTATAGTGTGTCTATAAATTACTAATCCTGTAGCCGATATGACAAATATGTATATTCTGAACTCTCCATCATTAAATCTGAATATATTATCTATGAAAATTATAGTCCAGAAAAACCAATATATGATGTCTTCCAAGCCAACGATTATATCGGAATGAGGTACGGCTTTTCTTAACCCTCTGAATATATCATAGGTAAAGCCCATAGCTATTCCCATGATTATACAGGCAAGAAACATATTAGTCTGCGAATAAACAATATCAAGCATAGCTATTTGAACATTCTTTTGAGAATGCCCGAAGCGGTCTTCTTCATATCATGATTTTCCGTATAAACCATACTGTCAATCGTTCCTGCCATTTCAAGCTCACCCTTGTCGACATCTAATCTGATAACATGCAAATCCTTGCCCTTAATCGTAAGATTGCCTATATCGGTTTCCAATATTACGCAGTCAGCATCAAAGGATGCAACCTCTCTTATGCCATATATAGTAGCTTTTTTTCTATTATCAAGAGTTAATTTGTGACTTTTAGCATATTGAATATCTTCCATATAAACCTCCGGAAAATAAGAACCTATATAGAATATATTATGCAGTCTTCATCTAAAGTATGTTATACATTTCCTTGGCATCTTCCTTTTTTGTGGTATCGGCAATCCTTGTAACCTCTGCCTTAACAGTCTTGTTACCAAAGGATATTTCAATTATATCTCCTACCTTCACATCATAAGACGCTTTAACCACCTTATCATTGACCTTAACACGGCCTGCGTCGCAGGCTTCATTGGCAACTGTTCTTCTCTTTATCAATCTCGAAACCTTCAAATACTTATCTAATCTCATAATTACTCCTCCATATCATTTACATAAAAAAGGTCATCACACCTAAAGTATGATGACCTTTAATTGCTACCGTTAATATATTCTGATTAGTTTACAGAATCCTTTAAAGCCTTACCAGCCTTAAACTTAGGAGCCTTAGAAGCCTTAATCTTCATTGTCTTACCAGTCTGTGGGTTTCTACCCTCTCTTGCAGGTCTGTCAACAACTTCAAATGTACCAAATCCAACTAACTGAACCTTATCACCCTTCTTTAAAGCTTCTGTAACTGACTCAGTGAAAGCCTTAACAGCCTTCTCAGCCTCAGTCTTCTTTAAGCCAGTCTTCTCTGAAATACTTGCAACTAATTCATTCTTGTTCATTTAAAAATTCCTCCTATAATTACAAACGTTTGATTGCTCTTCACAATCCCATATAGTTTGTGACATTTGATTATCAAATGCCCTAAACCTATTTATACCCTTTAAATGCCAATTTGTCAAGTAAAATTCAAGTAAAAGGCAGATAAATTAGAGGATTTTTTATATTTACTATCCTTCCATCTGCTTTCCCAAGAATTTTGCAGCTATCACAGCCGCTTTTTGCTCGGTAACACCTATCGGCATATTCTCGTCCTTGCTAAGCAGAATAACAGCACCTATGGCGTCACCCTCACTGATAATGGTCTGCACCACCTGACCTGAATACTCGTTATCGCCATTACCAAGGATTTTAACATATTTCTTCTCACCCTTCTTGGCAAGTATAGCCTCCCTGTCGTTAATTGCCTCTTCCAGTTCCTTGTGAAGCGGCTTACCAAGAAGCTCCTTCTTAGGAATACCCGCTACTGCAATTATCTGATCCCTGTCACATACGCATACACCGCAGCCGAGAATCTGCGCGGCTGCTTCAACATACTCCTGCGCGAAGCTTCCAAGCTCACCAATCGGAGAATATTTCTTTAATATGATTTCTCCATCCTTATCGGTGAATATTTCTATAGGATCACCCTCACGTATTCTTAAGACTCTCCTTATCTCTTTTGGAACAACTATTCTTCCTAATTCATCTATTCTACGAATTATACCTGTTGCTTTCATGTCTATAATCTCCTTTATCTACAATTCTCTGTTTCTATTATCTGTAAATAAAGGATTTTTATACATATTTAGTTCTAATATTTTATTGAACGACATTTAAGATATAGCTGTTGCCCTGAGTATCAACAATACAGTAAACATATAATTTTTCAATATAAGGATCTATATCTACCATATCAACACTAAGGTCACCATCTAAATCAAATCCATAGAACAAGCCGGAATTGCTCTCCCATTCATCAAATGGCGCAAGACTTCCGTCATCATTGAATTTTACAACACGACCAAACGCAAACGGATTTATAGTGCTCCCCTGCTCAAAGACTACACTTTGCTTACTTGGCATCATATTATCTGTATCACTATCAGACGGATATATGCCTGTAATTACACCATTTGGATTATCTGCATCAACTCTTATATATATTTTATAATCTTCCATTAGCCCCGGATAGCCATCATCATCATAAGGTGTATTAAATACAACGGTGTAATATACCGCATAATCATCTCCTCTTTCAAGCTCAATAGCACAGCAGTCAGCCTCATTACCTGCCGAATCACGAAGGATAAATCTCTTGTCTGCAATCATTGATGACAGCACACCATCGGAGGATAAATTAACATCAGAAGAATTAATCCAGAGCCCATAGCTTCCATTATCCTGATTTTCAAATATTTCCCATATTTCAAGCTTTGCAGTTGCAAAATTCGCAGCCTGCTCAGGTGTAAGCTGTATAGAGAAATTACCTATGCTTCCTATATCACCTACTGCATCTGATGGTGTAGCTTCAATATCTGCATCAACCATAACTGTTGCATCATCACTGCTTATATCCCATACGGTAAGTGGATTTCCTGATAATGTCTCCATAAAATTCCTTACGAACTGCATATATGGTTCACTGAAATCATACTGACTGTATTCATCAACCCATTCCTCTGCATAATCCTTATTATTATAAGGGAAATATATAGCTATACCATTTGCATTTTCAACATTTGACTTCTCATATATAACCATTGTTTCAATAGCCGACTGGAGTGATGCCGCTTCTGCAGGATGGCTGTCGTACATATTCTCAGTAAGGTTATACAAATCTATCGTATCATAGCAAGTGAATTCATCAATTATTCCAAAAGCCTTGGTATTGCCTCTTTGTCTTGCTATATCAGAATACTCGCCACCTATAAGACTGCTTTCCGCAACACTTATGAAGCTGTCGAATTCATTCATCACCTCATTGGTTTTAGACAAATCCATACAGGACAAAGTATACTCCGGTTTATACCACTTGTATGAATCATAAAATGAAGCATATGTATCAATTATAACCTCACCTGCATAATCTCCGGTAAGTGCAGTTCCATCACTTAACTCCTCTAAAAACGAATAATCCCAGCCTTCTCCCGGTATAAGCTCCTCGGAGGCTATGAGATAATTAGAATACGGCTCGAAAAGCTCAGCAACCTCAAGCATGCCCATAAGACATGCGTCAAAACCTACCCACTCAAATCTGTTGCCATCCATTATAAGCCGGCTACTTGATAAAGCTGTATCCAGTTCACTCAACGACAACGCCTCATAATTATATCTTTCATCGCAGCCATAGCCAAGCACGGCTCCTCCGCCATGATTCCATAGAATAAGACTGTAGCAGTCTCCCTGATAATTATCATATACATAATCAATAAATGAGGTAAGTGTGTCCGGCTCCGACATATTATCATTATCCAATACGGTAAGCTTATCCATGCTTTCTTCGCCGGAAAAAATCTCGTATACAGCCACCTCATCCTCTGATATGTCATCATTCCACCAGTAATTCGCACCGCCGGTACATATAAGGACCTTAAGATTATCACCATAGAAGCTGCTGTCCTGCATCTCTTCAATATCCTCACTCGCAAGCCCTGCTTCTGATTCAAGATCCGAACCGACCATATAGACCATCAAAACCTCTACACCGTCTCCCGACAGATTCTGATGACTGATATATCTGTCATAATTCTCCTCATACGATACTATAAGCTCATCCTTGACAGACAGCGCATTATCAAGCCTAGTCTTCGTCGATGACGGATTACCGTAATGCTTATCTTCACCACAGGACACAAGCATAAGCATCATACTCATTATTATTGCCGATAACAAAAACTTTTTCTTCATAACATACCCCTTTTCTGATTACAGAACAACCTCCAAGCCTGTCTTCTGAGGCTTTAAGCCACATTTCTCATAAAACCTTCGCGCATTATCATTGCCCTCCCATACATTAAGTGTCACATTGTAGCATCCGAGAGTTCTTGCAACAGCTACAGTATAGTCATATAAAAGCTTACCTATATGCTGCCCTCTTGCTACCTCATCAACACACAAATCATCTATATAAAAGGTTATAATATCAGGAAAATTATTATCCTCAATATGTGACTCTAATTTACCAAACATATATCCCATAACTCTGTCGTCATCATCAACAGCTACAAATATTGGTCTGTCGTCATCATTTATAATTTCTATCAGTTCATCTGTGTTATATTTTGTCTTATTTTTTATGAACAAATCCGGTCTTTTCTCGCTATGTACATTATTTACCTGTACCAAAAGTTCCATAATCCTGTCCGTATCCTTAATCTTAGCTCTCCTTACCTGCATTGTACCTTCCTCCTTATTAAGGAAATTATATTATTTTTTGGCTGATAATGGAAGAATTATTTTTACATAGTCAAATATTTTTTTATGTGATAGACTTATAATTAATATCAGGTTATTAAATGTCGTATCAGGCATTATAATTTTGAAAATATATTTGGAGATTATTATGTGTAATATAGCAGTAATTATAACAGGCGGAACCATCGCTTCAACCCAAAAAAATAACTATATATCCCTTAATGGTGATAAATATAAAATAATTGAGTTATTCAGAGAAAAAAATCCTGATGCAGCTTTCGGGATAAGCTTTGATACATTCAATCCATACACTATCTTAAGCGAAAATCTGAGCGGCAAATATATCAATACGCTAATCAAATGTGTAAGAGAAATATTGAATAATAGTAAAAAATATGACGGCATAATTATAACTCACGGTACCGACACTCTCCAGTATTCTGCTGCCGCACTTGCCCTTGCACTGTCTGATGTAGAAACACCTGTTATATTTGTATCTGCCAATTATATATTAGATGACAAGCGTTCCAATGGACTTATAAACTTTACACAGGCAGTAGAATATATCTCATCCTATGATATGACAGGTGTATATGTATCATATGACGGCTCTGTGCTTGATGCTTTTACTCTTCTGCCTCATATGCCGTATTCCGATAAGATATACGCTCTTAATCACTCAGACAAACTATCAGAAGAAAGCTCTGCAAGGGAATTCCTAATGTATGAGGGTATAACTTTTGACAATACCCTGCTTACAGATACAGCACCCATACTATATCTGAAAGCCGTTCCCGGGCAGAGTTATCCGTCATTTAATGATACAGATATAAAAGCCATACTTCTTGAGACATACCATTCAGGTACGCTTGGCACGGACAGCAGAGCCCTTCAGGAATTCTGTGAAGCTGCATATGGCAAAAAAATCCCAATCTATGTAGTCGGTATTGAGAACCGTACACAATATGAGAGCACAGCCTCATACGACAGCCTGCACCTTATCATAATGCCTGAGCTATCTCCAATATCAGCATATATTTTTTTATGGTTTAAATACAGCAAGTAATAATAAGACCACCATAACTTATGGTGGTCTATCCTGTATTACGCCCCTAATGCTGTATTATTTAATTTTTTATTTTTAAGCTGCTTCTTGAACTCACCGCTTCTTATATCATCAATTCTCTTCTGGATAAGTCCCTTAACCATATCACTTATCTCTTTTTTCTTCATGTGCCCGTATTCCTCATAATAAATCGGCTCCATGAAGTGCACCTGAGTTGTAACCGGTCTTATGGTATTAATATCCATTGACTTCCACGAGTCATATATAGCCACCGGAATAATCGGAGCTTTGGATTTTAATGAGCAGGCGAAGCAGCCGGACTTAAATTCCTGTAAATTATTCTTGTTATCCGTATATCCTCCCTCCGGGAATATAAGATACCTTCTTCCTTCTGATACCTCTTCGGCTATCTTGTTCAATGCCTTTATCTGCTGTCTCGGATCTTCAAAGCTTATAGTCTGCGCCCTTAATAAACCGCATATCTGTCTGGCAAGCAGACGGTCAGCAGACTTTTCCTCCCATAGCACTGCACAAGTCGGCTTATGCTTTATAAGTATACCAAGCGCATCATACTTGCCCTGGTGATTGGAATACATTATATAACCGCCTTCCTTAGGCAGATTCTCCACACCATAGCACTTAGTTCTTGTAAGTGCCTTCCTCTTCATATGGCGCATAATCCTTATGGCATACCTGTAGCATTCCTCCTCGGTATAACGCTCAGGATGTCTTATCATTTTATTCGCCTTCGGTATACTGCCGAATCCATATATCAAACTCGACGCTACAACAAATTTGAATTTTAACTGCTTCATAAATCACCTTTTATCCTATTACTGAAACTCCATTTATCCTATGTATTATATACGATTATAACATCTTCTTTTTCTTTAATACAAATGCAACTATTATACATATAAGAAGTGTTATACCACATATTATATAAAAACCATAAGGTGTAGACGAAAGCGGCATCCATTCACCGGCCACATTCATACCATACAGACCTGATATAATAGTAGGTATCGCCATAACAATTGTGATTGCCGCAAGATACTTCATAATGTTATTCAAACGGTTATCAATAACCGTAGACATAAGCTCTCTCGTACCTTTTATAATATCGCGGTAAATCTGTGTCATCTCAATAGCCTGCAAATTCTCGACTATGACATCATCAAGAAGCTCCTGATCCTCAGGGAATTTCTTGATACCGCTGTATCTTGTAAGTCTGTCAACAATCATTCGGTTAGCCCTTAGGGATGTATCAAAATATACAAGGTTAGACTCAAGCTCGTGGAGTAAGATAATATCGAAATCCTCTGTCGCAACACCCATCTTCTCTTCCATCTCCAGACGCTTCCTGTCGATTATCCTAAGGTACGACTGGTACAGCATGCTTGTTCTGTATAATATCTGATAGGTAAATCTTACCTTCTTCTTCGTGGTAAAATCCTTTAATTTATTAATTATAAAATGCTTTAAAACCGGCGTCTCAGCAGAGCATATGGTTATTATCGAATCCTCTGTCCATATAATTCCAAGAGGTATGGTTGTATATGCCTCCTGACTGTGTCTAATCTCTACGGTCGGAATATCGAATATAATCAGCACATAATCATCATTAATTTCGACACGTGAGGATTCCTCTTCATCAAGAGCCGCCCTGATATCGGGAATATCTATGTCGTAATGATTCGCTATCTCCATACTTTCCTCTTGAGTGGGGGCTGTAAGATTAATCCACATTCCATCTTCATAATCTTCAATTTCACGTAAGATACCGTCGTCGGTTATATACTTACTAATCACGGCTATCCCCCCTGTCAATAAATCTTTATCTTTGATATAATATCATAGCAGACGCAAATTTGTACACATTTTTTTATTTATTTTATGTCTACCACCTCGTAATCTTCATCCTCGACTGCCTTCTTGAGAATCTCATTATCAACTTCCTTAGAGAGTGTAACAACCGCCTCTTTTTTCTCATGACTTGCAACCGCCTCAGTTACTCCGTCGATTGCCTCAAGGCTCTTCTTTACCCTCGCCTCACAATGTGCACACATCATACCGTTAATTGACATTACCTTCTGCATCTTATCTTCTCCCTTCATATCATCCTTTGATTTATAATTTTCCGTATTATCTGCTTTTACAGATTTATCATCCGATAGTTTTTCTTCATTATTTTCTACAATATCCTCTGTTTTATCCGAAGTGCTCTTAATCTTTTTTAGATTAAGCCTTAACGCATTGGTTACAACACATACGCTCGACAGGCTCATAGCTGCTGCTGCGAACATCGGATTAAGCAACCATCCAAATAAATGATACCACACTCCTGCAGCAAGTGGAATACCTATTACATTATATATAAATGCCCAGAACAAATTCTCATGAATATTCTTAATTGTAGCCTTACTAAGTCTTATGGCTGCCGCCACATCTTTTAGTTCATTCTTCATAAGAACAACATCTGCGGAATCTATAGCTATATCCGTACCGGAGCCAACTGCCGCACCTATGTCTGCCTGAGTTAAAGCCGGCGCATCATTGACACCATCACCGACCATAAGCACCTTCCTGCCTTTGTCCATGAAATCTTTGACAACATTAGCCTTACCGTCAGGAAGCACTTCTGCGATAATCTCATCGACGCCTGCCTTCTTACCTATTGCCTCTGCGGTGATTTTATTGTCACCTGTAATCATAACCACATGCTTGCCCATATCATGAAGCTCTTCTATGGCTGCCACACTATCACTTTTAAGCACATCCGCTACAGCTATGATACCGAAAAGCTTAGAGCCTTTAGCAAATAACATTGGCGTCTTGCCCTCATTTGCAAGTGCTTCAACTTCATTTTTGATATCATCGGTTAAGGAAAGCTTTTCAGCTATAAATCTGCTGTTACCGGCATATACGGCTTCATTATCTATCCTTCCTATAAGGCCATTGCCGGCAAGATTTTTAAATTCCGTAACATCCGTCATACTGCGGTCTTTATCTTTATTCTCATCACAGTATTCCACAACTGCCTTAGCAAGCGGGTGCTCGCTCTTTGTCTCAAGAGCATAAGCTATATTTAAAAGCTCAGATTTTGCATTCTCGCCTTCACTTGCAGGTATCACATCTGTTACAACAGGCTTACCCTTGGTTATCGTGCCTGTCTTATCAAGCAGAACAACCTCTGCCTTACCTGCGTTCTCAAGCGCAGTTGCATTTTTGAATAATATTCCATTCTTAGCTCCGAGTCCGCTTCCTACCATAATCGCTACCGGTGTAGCAAGACCAAGCGCACAAGGACAGCTTATAACCAGAACCGATACGGCTCTTGCGATAGAGAATCCCACTCCATATCCGAGCAAAGTCCATACTATATAAGTAATAATTGCTATTGCAATAACTATCGGAACAAATACTCCCGACACCTTATCTGCTATCTTGGCAATCGGTGCCTTCGATGCAGAGGCATCGCTTACCATACGAATTATCTGCGAGAGCGTCGTATCCTCGCCGACCTTCGTTGCCTCACAGGTTATAAAGCCGGAGAGATTAATGGTTGCTGTCTTGACATCATTTCCCACACTCTTATCGACAGGTATACTCTCACCTGTAAGTGCCGATTCGTCAATACTGGTGCTGCCTGATGTAATCCTTGCGTCAACAGGTATCTTCTCTCCCGGTCTTACGACAAATGTATCACCGACTCTTACCTCATTTACAGATACCTTTTCTTCCTTGCCGTCACGAACAACAGTAGCTGTATCAGGAGCAAGCTTCATAAGTCCCTTTAATGCATCTGTAGTCCTGCCCTTAGAGTATGCCTCAAGCATCTTACCAAGTGTAATAAGAACAAGAATCATCGCAGCAGACTCAAAATAAAACTCGTCCATATAACCCATTACAGCTTCCATATCACCTTTTACCTGAGCATCCGTCATAGCAAAAAGCGCATATATACTGTATATAAGGGAAGCTCCCGAGCCAAGCGCAACTAAGCTGTCCATATTCGGCGCAAGATGTACAAATCCCTTAAAGCCGCTTATAAAGAATTTCTGGTTAATAACCATTATAATAACTGTAAGCAAAAGCTGAACAAGTCCCATAGCAATATGATTGTCGTCGAAGAATCGCGGAAGCGGAAAGCCAAACATCATATGTCCCATTGAAAAATACATAAGCACAAGGAGGAAGCCGAGTGCTATGAAAAATCTCTTCCTTATAGCCTTGAATTCTGAATTGTCATCATCTTTATCGGTCTTGTTCTGCTTTTCGGATGCTTTGTCGTTTGCCACACTTGCACCATAGCCTGCATCTATAACCGCCTTTATAACTGCATCAGAACCTGCATCCCCTTCAACCGTCATTGAATTCGTGAGAAGATTGACCGCAACCGAAGCCACACCGTCAACTTTCGATACAGCCTTCTCAACTCTTGCACTGCATGCTGCACAGCTCATGCCTGTAACATTATATTTCTGCATAATATCCTCCAGTCTGTAATCTATATATATTTTACTCGATTTTGCACAATCTAAATCTATATTATGTTAGCACAAGCTAATCTTTTATGCAATTCTAAAAAAACTATAAGGCTTAAATTTTGTTAAAAGGATTTACGCAAAGCTTATTATAGTGCTATAATGTGCACGAAAGCAATGAGCCGTGAACTAACGATTTTGCCGCAAGATTTTTATGCTAAAAGGAGGTAAAAGCTATGTCCCAAAAAGCACTTATCGCCATGAGTGGCGGTGTGGACTCAAGCGTAGCAGCATATATTATGGTACAAAACGGATATGAATGTACCGGTGCCACAATGAAATTATACAGCAACGACGATATAGCTATTCCGAAGGGACATACCTGCTGCAGCTTAGACGATGTCGAGGACGCACGATATATTGCAAGCCTTCTTGATATCCCCTATTATGTCATGAACTTCTCCGACCAATTCAAGGAAAAGGTTATGGATAAGTTTGTCAACTGCTATGAGAATGGCATAACTCCAAACCCTTGCATAGATTGCAACCGATACCTGAAATTCGAATACCTCTATAACCGCGCCAAAGAGCTTGGTATAGATTATGTCGTGACAGGTCATTATGCAATTATTGAGTATAATGAGGACACCCATAGATTCTTACTTAAGAAATCTCCGAACACAGCCAAGGACCAAAGCTATGTACTATATTCACTTACTCAGGAGCAGCTTGCACATACACAGTTTCCGCTTGGTGCAATGAACAAAGAAGATGTCAGGCACCTCGCCGAGGAAAACGGCTTCATAAACGCAAATAAACACGACAGTCAGGATATATGCTTCGTCCCGGATGGCGATTACATAAGCTTTATAGAAAAATACACCGAAAAGCTCTATCCAAAAGGTAATTTCATAGATAAGAACGGCAATATATTAGGCGAGCATAAGGGCATAATAAGATACACCATAGGCCAGAGAAAGGGCTTGGGACTATCCTTTACCGCGCCGATGTATGTAATGAATATAAATCCTTATGACAATACCGTAATGCTTGGAACAAATGACGAGCTGTTCACAAAAGAGCTTATAGCTGATGATATGAACTGGATATCAATAGAGAAACTCACTGAGCCAATGAAGGTAAATGCCAAAGTCCGCTATAGGCACAAAGAGGCATCTGCTACTGTTTATCCATTCGAAGACGGAAAGATAAAGGTAATATTCGATGAGCCGCAACGAGCCATAACCAAAGGACAGGCTGTCGTACTATATGATGGTGATATAGTAGTCGGCGGCGGAACAATCATATAAATAAATGTTTATATTAGCAAGGTCGGTCAGAGGGATGGTATACTTTAATAGATTATCTGATTAATATCGGCATGATAAAAGCAGGCAGTTATGCAACATGCAATCAATTTGTTAAATCAGTAATCTCAACATCTCTATATTAACACGAAATCGATGAACTCGCTTCGCTCAGACATATCGATTTCGTGTTAATATATTCGATGTTTCGATTCTGATTTCACACAAATTGTGCAAATTGTTGCAATAACTGCCTGCTTTTTATCATGCCTAAACAAATAATTGCTATTAAAGTATACCCCCTCTAACCGACACGCTGCGCGTGTATGTATAAACTGGAATTTGCACGTATGCTACAAGCCGTGCACAATATGAGACTATATTCACTTTGGGAGCTTGCTCACAAAAGCGAATATAGTCTCATATGTATACGGCGACAGCCGTGACCGAGAACACACGAAGTGTGGTCGAGGTGTGCACGGCAATTATTTAAGCAAATTTGAATTTAATCATATACATTAGTTCAAAAAAATATGCATCAGAAACCCAATTAATTCGCAAACAATAAATGTTATCAGTGCACTACCTATAACTAAGAGAATCTTCTGGTATGGACGTTTACCTATTTCTCGCTGCTTGTGTATATCGTCCAATAGTTTCCCCTCAGAAAATGCAACAATTTCTTTATAGGTTTGAACATCATTATCTTTTTTTATCTTTTCAACCTTAAAGGCAAAATACATAGAGATTGCCCAAATAATTCCCCAAGGAATGAACGCCCACACACCGAGCCACATAAATAGCGGAACCGCAGAAACAGCAGTAGCAATTAGCATTATAGTGTAGTTTTTCCCATAGCGGTTCATTTTCTTAATTTCTTCTTTTTGAATTACATCTTTCATAACTTCAATATCTCCTTTGATTAGATTGTCAAGAGAGATTTGAAAGATTTCACTCAGTAATACCAAACTATTCACATCTGGATAGCTTTTATCATTTTCCCAATTTGAGATTGTTTGTCTTGAAACATAAACACGATTGGCTAACTCCTCTTGGGATAGATGTGCTTCCTGACGATGCATTTTTATTTGTTTTCCAAGTTCCATCTCGTCACCTCCTTGCATACTCATACTAATCGAAAGGTCGTATTTTCGCTATCAAAGTGTATTGACATCTATGTTTTCCGTGTGTCAAAGTTCTTTTACATACCGTAAAATTCAAATTTGCTTAAATAATTGCCGTGCACACCTCGACCACACTTCGTGTGTTCTCGGTCACGGCTTGTAGCATACATGCAAATCCCAATTTATTTAACTGTTAATATACTAACTTTTACATTTTGTTTTGTCAAATTATATGAGATACAGACATAATACAGGATACACTAAGAAAAAAAATAATCGGAATATATAATAAGATTACTTTGCTCATTTTTCGCAAGTATACAGACTTAATCAGTGGTTTGCCAAATTTAGTCCGTATATTTTTTCGAAACTATCAGACTAATTAAGAATTTTGTCCGGTTTAGTCTGTATTATTTTTCCCCAAATACAGACTAAATCAACATATTACTAATTTTAGTCCGCACTTCTTCAAAAAAACTACGGACTAAATCAATGTTTTGCATTACTTAGTCTGTAATTAGTTTACATAAATGACATTCGCATTCATAAATTCTATACATGCGTAGCGTGTTGATAAACTACTTTTCATATCTGTTATATTACTAATCTGTCAGGTCAATCAAAGCATAACCCCATCTAACTGACATGCTGCGCGTATATAAATATATTAAATTAATAATATAGCTTGAATATCACGATATCGTGATGTTCAAGCTGGTGTGGGGAATATGGCTGATTGGCAAGGGGATATATGGGGCACAAGAAAACCGTTAAAAAACGCGGGTACTTGAAAAAGGAAAAGACAGGTGAGACGGATAATGGATTACAAAGTAATCAAATTATACGTATCATCTGTCTTTAAGTTTTTCTTAGTATCCCCTGCGTTTTTTATCGAGTGAGAACGGGTTTTCGGTGCCCCATATGTTCCCGAAGTCAATAGTCATATCCACCACACCCTTAAAGCGCCAAACATATATTTGTCTTAGCTTACCACCTGATCCTTGCCATGCTTCTTACCATAGTAAAGCTTGACATCCGCCTGCTTGATAAGCTCATCCATAGTCATGCCCTTGACGAACGCAGCCACACCAATGGTAATCGTAACCCTGATATTCTTATTCTGATGCGAGGTAACAGTGCCCGCTATGTGATTGCATATTCTGTGTGCAACACTCGTTGCAACCTTAATATCACTTCGTATAAGAACGACAATCTCCTCGCCGCCCCATCTGAATACGGCATCGCCCTGTCTCAAATCATCAGATATGACTCTGGCGACAGTTTTAAGAACCTCGTCACCGCAATCATGTCCGTAGGTATCATTAACCTTCTTAAAATCATCTATATCAAGCATAAGAATACAGAAATCCTTGTTATCACGCTCTGCAAGAATAATCGCATCATCAAAATACTTAGCCATAGCATTACGATTCAGAAGATGCGTGAGCTTGTCATAATTAGCCTGCTCCTCAAGAGAGATATTCTCACTTCTTAAATTCCTCTGAATATTAATAATTTCCACAATGAATAAACCCGAGAAAAATATGGACATAGCAAATGCTATCATATTATTCAAATAAAAAAACATACCTTCAAGTCTTGCTCCCGCATGGTATACCTCATTATTATGTCTGGCATAATATATAATCACGAAATAGGTAATGAAAATGAAAGCACTTGAAAGAACGGAGAATTGGAGACTCTTTGTAATGGTTTCTATGGTAAAAGCCATATAAAATGCAACCGGTATCAACGCAATGGTATAAATCATAAAACCATAATTCCACCCCAATAAAACCGTAGCAAATGCAGAATGAAAGATAACCTCAATTATAGTTAATATAAATACAGTAGCAAATTTCTCATGCTTTGAAAGATAAAATCCACAATAAAGATACATGGAAACCGCAAAAATATTATATACAAATAAAGGTGTAACTCCTGACACGAAAAAGACAACCAAAAAGAGCAGATGCACCAATGCAACAGAATCACAGATTAATGCATATTTTTTTCTGTCATCAATCATAAAATTATTTTTGAAAAAAATTTCAATTTTTGAAAATAACTCCGCCATATGTCAGCCCATTGTCCCCCACAAACAAATCAAATGGTAAGTTTCATAAAAAACCTCAAAATATTATACATCATATTAAAATATTATGCAAGTCCCGCTATCTCAAGCATCTTTGGAAGCCTTACATCATATGAATGTTCTTTCTTGACCTTCTCATATCCGTTCTTTGCAATACGGATTCTCTCATCCTCATGTTCCAGATAATAACCTATCTTATCTAACAAATCCGGCACACTCTCAAAAAGCACTATATCTTCACCCGGATTGAAGTATTCAGGTATCTCAGACTGATAATTAGATATGACGAATCCGCCTGCGCCCATCAGGTCGAATATCCTAAGCGGCAGTCCTGTCTTAATCGGCTTATTGGTAAGATTAAGATTAATCTTGCTGCACTTTATAATCTGTGGCATCATATTATTAGAATCTGCACCGCCTCTGTTATTGATATGCGGTATCATAGATGCATCACTAAGCGTCCACAAATCCATCTTAAACTTATCACTTATCGCAGTTAAAATTCTAATTCGCTCCTGCTCCGTACATTTATATCCGATATAAGTATCTGCTACAATGGCCCTTATATCTTCCCTGTAATCCTCCGCAAGCGGAACCCAGCCTGCATATTTTTTAAATTCGTCTGCCCATTCATCACTTATGGAATCTTCAATAAAATTATAGCCATATACATTAAGCTGCGCATTGATAAGTCCGTCTACATAGCCACGCATCTCATCCGGCAGTTCCTTCTCTATACTGTTGTATCTGGTTTTCTCCGAATAAAGTGAACCAACAAAGGATATATCACAATCATATCTTTTGTGCTCATCTGCGGTTGGCTTGATGCTGTCCCATGTATCAATATCACAGCCTAATGGCATATAGAATATACAGTTGGGATTATACGGCGAAAATCTCTCGTACTGAGCATAATCAAATAAGAAAATACGATTGGTACTGTAATCAATAGTTTCAGAATATAGCTGAAATTGCGGACAATCAACCGTCCACGATATATAAGGCAATTTGAAAACCTTACAGACACGCGCTATAATCGGCTGGAAATTAACTGAGAATACACAATCCGCATCAGGATTTTTCTGTATTTCTTCTGCAAGAGCATTCAGATAATTCACATCATAATCAACACTGTCAAAATATCTGTCAAATAAAACAAGGTCATAGGAAAGACGCTTCATAGCATTTGTAATACCCTCTTCACATATACTGTCCCATCTGCAAAATATAATCTTCATAATCCAATCGTCTCCTATGCAGTATCATATTACTCGTTTATCTTTGTCTCTGCTTCCTCTACCGATGAATAACCATAAAGTAAAGCAGTGTTATTCATAATCATATATGCAAGATTTTTGCCCTCCTGATTAACCTTAGCTATAAATCTTCCATATAATACAAGCGTATCATCTGAATAAGTTCCAAGCTCACCTCTTAAATATGTCTCATAAGAGGTATTATAAGCAGTATCCTCATAGGTATGTATACTTCTTGAATTAGCCGCCATATTCGGATACTTGACAGCGAATTCCTCCATCCAGCCAATCTGTATCTTGATTATCTCCTCCTGAATAGCTATTCTCTCAGGACTTCTAACCGGAAGATTAGCTTTAAGCTCCATATATTTATCCGGCGCCGTACTCTCCATCATACGGGCGTACTTCTCCGTAATCATATTCCATCCCTTGCTGTCAGCTTCTGCAAGGTCATTTCTGTAGCTTGACAAAAGTTCCTCTGTCCATGTCATATACTGGCTTCTTCTCATAATTGAGAAAGTATTCCAGTCGTCCTGACAGTCGGCTCTGCCACCCTCATTATCCACCTTGTCAAACTGATTCCATTCTCTAAGGATTATCTCTTCAATTAATTCACCTGCAACCTTTGATATTCTGTTTTCCTTAATATCAGACACTTTAACACGAACCTTTCTTTCTATTTTTTCATCTTCCATATCCTGCTCATCATAAGCAAGCGCAGCAATTTTTCCTGCATATGCATCTAAAAATGTATCCTTCTTAACAACTATATCCCTTGTGCTCAATTCATCAAGTATCATACCGGCTATCTCTTCGAATTTCGTAGCGACGCTGTCGGCAACATTTATCATATAAGGACTGTAATTCGTACCGGTCCATGCCTCCTTCTGTATCGGGAGCTCGGATATCTCATCTAATAATTTAACTGCCTTATTCAAAATCTGTACATCATCAAGCCCTCGTCTTAACCACTTGTAATAAGGTGCAAACCTTGCATTAAGCAGATAAATAATATGCATAGCCATATCCACAGCCTTAGCCTTACATATATTAGCAGTGGTATAGTCGTGCCTTGCCATCATCCTCACATAGTTATACTGCCCTGCCTGCGAAAAATCATGGATGTACTGTGCCAGTTTAAGCATAGTCACCTTATTAGGATAATATTCCTTAAGCGCATTTCTTACTCTTGTGAACTCTCCCAAGTCATCCCTGAATATTCGTCCGTCTACCGCCATTGCAATTCTTTCCTCAGACAACTTAAGCCACATAGGCTCACTTAAGCTGTACTGCCCATATCCGGCAAGGCCTACCAGCTTATCATAGAACCCGCTGCTGTCAAGGAGCGTATCATAGAAATCTCCTATGGAGAATACTCCCCTTCTGTCACAGAGGTTCATATCGTTATTATCCTTCTTATAGAATTCTCCGCTGTAATTTATAATCAGATTATTGTATTCCGCCTGCAGCTCATCTCCGATTTCATCGTATATCTCTTCCGTAAGCCATATGCAGAAGCCCACATTATAATCATGATCCTTGGAAATGTCATCATCATACTCCATACAATCAGAGCCTTCACCTACCAAACCAACTGCAATTCTCGACTCATAATCAGAAAACCTGTCATGTATCATAGGTGCGCCGTACTCTTCATAAAACACCTGACAGCGTTCCATATTATTCTTGAAATTTTTTCTGTTTAACGACATTCTGCGCGTATCCGCATCTCCATGGGCATTATCATCAGTTTGGTTATTATAGTCGTTCATTATCTGATTATAATTCTCAAGCTCTGCCTCATGTATAGCCTTCTCATAATTATCCTGTATTCTGTAGTAGGCATCTGATTTACCGACATGTCTTTCGGTCTCCTCCATAGCCCTGCCATAGTAATCCGCTGCCTCCGTAAATTTATTCCTGTAATAAAGAGCATCACCCATAGCTGACAGAGCCGCACTGTAATGGAAGTCCTTGCCTCCATCTGCTTCATATATGGCAAGCGCCTGCTCAAGATATTTCATCGCAGTATTATAAACCTTCTCAGACGCTGTCTCACCCTTCTCAGACTTGCTTAATCTAAGCAGAGTAACCGCCATATTCGTTCTCGTAGTCGCCTGTTCCATAACAGCCTTCGGATAGCTGTCAACTATATAAAGCGCCTGCTGGAGCATCTTGGCAGCATTTACGAAGTCTCCTAACTCCTGATACAGCAGACTCCAGTTATTATAAAGGCTCGCATAGTTGAAGGCATCCTTATCAAGCTTCTCATTATATATCTGTTCAACATTCTCGTATAATTTAAGGGATTTATCCAGCTTGCCGAAAGCACGGTAAGCATTGGCGATATTAAGAAGTGTAGTAGCATATTCTACCGTGCCGTTTATGCCTTGCGCGGTCATAAGTTCAAGCACCTGAGTAGAATATTTGTCGGACTTTTCACCCTGACTGGTATCACGGCAAAATCCTATAATCTCATTGAGAAGGGTGATTGCAGAATAATAATCCTCCTCCCTGTAAGCCTCGTCAATCTTCTGAACAAGAAATGCCTCTATGTCCTCCAATGACTCGGTATCAAACATATTATCATATTGAATAAGGACCTTGCCTACATCCATTGTATACCTCCTTAGAATAAAAAACCCCACAATAAATCAATTTTACCACAAATTATTTTTTTAGTAAATGACCTGATATAAATTTAATAAATTTAATAAATTTTATATAAGGTAATTAATAATCTCAAATATTTCAACCAATTTATCTGTATCCAAATTCGAATAATTAAGTATGAAGCGGTGTGAATTATCTGTTTTTTTCTTACCACCATGCAGATATTCCGATATAGCGGACATATAAACTCCCTTCTCCGCAAGCTTAGCCTTAAGTACCTCGTCTTCATATTCCGTATCAAGCTCAAGGACAAAATGAAGCCCCGAATTATTCTCAATTATATTACATGAGTTATACAGACTGCTCTTCTTAAGCGCCTCCATAACCTTAGCGCGCTGTCTTGCATAATAAAGCCTCATGCGGTTTATATGCTTCTCGAAATATCCAAGCTTTATAAACTTTGCAAGCGTGTACTGCTCGAAGTTTGACACCGTACAGGAATAAAAGGAAAATCTCTCATAATATATATTTGCAAGTTCCACAGGAAGCACCATATAGCTTACCCTGATTGTAGGTGCAAGCGACTTGGAGAAGGTATTCACATATATCACCTTACCACAGGCGTCTATACTGTACAGCGTCGGTATAGGCTTGCCATTTAATCTGAATTCGCTGTCGTAGTCGTCCTCTATAATGTATCTTCCAGACACCTCATTTGCCCACGCAAGAAGCTCATATCTCCTGCTGACCGGCATAGTAATACCTGTCGGAAAATGGTGCGTCGGACTGATATGCGCAACATCCGCCCTCTTATCATTAAGTCCCTTTACCGTAATTCCCTGCTCGTCCATATCGACATAGGTGCAGTCCGCTCCGTTCATCCTATATATATGAAGAATCTTCTTGTACCCGGGATTTTCCACACAGTACCTTTTGTCCTTGCCAAGTATTAAAAGCAGCATACTATACAGATATTCCGTTCCTGCGCCTATTATGATCTGATTCGGATCCACCGACATACCTCGAAACGACGCAAGGTGCTCAGCAATAGCTTCTCTTAACGGTTCAACACCTGCACAGAAGGATTTTCTCATTAATCTGTCGCTGTCATCTGATATTGTTTCACGAAGCAGCTTTGCCCATATGGAGAACGGAAATGTATCCGTATCCACCTGATTGCCTGACAGGTCATATTGATAATCCGTCGGAGTTTCCGGAAGGATAATATTCTCTCTTTTTATCTCTGAGCTTTTTATCTTGTGAATATCCGATATATCCGCAGCATAATATCCCTTTTTTTCTATGGCATACATATACCCCTCACTTATCAACTGGTCATACGCATTTTCAACCGTAATGGTACTAACGCCAAGATGTCTTGCAAAACTTCTCTTAGATGGAAGATGTTCATCTGCCTTTATAACACCATTGCTTATATCCTCTTTTATGTGATTATATAGTTGCTCGTAAAGCGGAATATCATTCTCTTCAAGATTATATGTCAGCATTCTTTCTCCTCATATCTGATATTATTAAAATAAATATTTTTGAATATTTTTTTATATTCAGATTGAGTCTATCATATAGTCAAATTATTTTCAATATTTTAATATGCGTTCCAAAAGTTTTTACAATAAAACTTGAAGAACGCAATATATTTTAGGAGGAACAATAATGGGTAATAACACACAATATGATTTGAACAAGGGTTTAGCTCAGATGCTTAAGGGTGGTGTCATAATGGATGTAACCACACCCGAACAGGCAAAAATCGCAGAGGAAGCAGGCGCCTGTGCAGTTATGGCACTTGAGAGGATACCTGCTGATATAAGAGCAGCAGGCGGTGTATCGCGCATGAGCGATCCTAAGATGATTAAAGGAATTCAAGCAGCAGTAAGCATACCGGTTATGGCAAAATGCCGTATAGGGCATTTCGCAGAAGCACAGGTTTTAGAGGCAATCGAGATAGACTACATAGACGAATCCGAGGTTTTATCTCCGGCAGATGATGTCTATCATATAGACAAGAAGAAGTTCAAGGTACCCTTCGTATGTGGTGCGAGGGATTTGGGAGAAGCTTTAAGGCGCATAAATGAAGGAGCGTCAATGATAAGAACCAAGGGTGAGCCGGGAACAGGCGATATAGTTCAGGCTGTACGACATATGAGGAAAATGAACAGCGAGATAGCTCAGCTTGTATCGCTTCGGGAGGATGAGCTGTACGAAGCAGCCAAGCAGCTTCAGGTACCTTATGACCTTGTGGTTTATGTCCATGAGAACAGCAGACTTCCGGTTGTAAACTTCGCTGCAGGCGGTGTAGCTACTCCGGCAGACGCAGCGCTTATGATGCAGCTTGGAGCCGAAGGTGTATTTGTAGGCTCGGGAATATTCAAATCCGGAGACCCTGCCAAGCGTGCAAATGCCATCGTCAAGGCTGTAACCAACTATACCGACGCTAAGCTTATAGCAGAGCTTTCCGAGGATTTAGGGGAGGCTATGGTTGGCATCAATGAGCAGGAAATCAAGCTTATCATGGAAGAACGTGGACAGTAAACTAATTCTTTTATAAGCTAAACGATTGGATGAAGCGGCAGAGGAGGCTGTTGAAACACGCAATCAATTTGCTAAATCAGTCAACTCGGATTCTATTGCCCTTGCGCGAAATCGAGAACTCGCTTACGCTCAAACAGCTCGATTTCTGAGCAAGCCAATACGAACCACTCGTTGCTGGTTTCACGCAAATTGTGCGAATCGTTTCTACAACCTCCTGCCACTTCATCCAATCGTTCCAATATTTAGTTATTATTTTACAGAAAGGATATATGATATGAAGATTGGAATATTAGCTGTACAAGGTGCTTTTATAGAGCATGAGAATATGCTTTCCTCGCTTGGTGCGGAGTGTGTGGAGCTTAGGAAGAAGGCGGATATATCCGATGATTTGGACGGACTTGTTCTGCCCGGTGGTGAAAGTACAGTGCAGGGGAAGCTGCTTAACGAGCTTGATATGTTCAATATTTTAAAAGATAAAATCAAATCAGGTCTTCCGGTTATGGCTACATGTGCAGGTCTTATCCTTCTTTCTGAAACCCTGTCCAATGATGACAGAAGATATTTTCAGACCTTACCTGTAACAACCAGAAGGAATGCCTACGGCAGACAGCTCGGAAGCTTTAAAAGAACTTCCAATATAGAAGGTATAGGCAATTTTGAAATGGTCTTTATCAGAGCACCTTACATAGAAGCTGTCTCTGATGATGTCGAGGTATTGGCAAGCGTTGATGACCACATAACAGCCGTGAGGTACAAGAACCAGCTTGGACTTACCTTCCATCCTGAGATTGCAGACGACGCAAGACTTCATCAATACTTTTTATCTATGATTGAATAATACTTTTGAAAAACACAAAAAGAACGATGTGCTAACTAAATCTTAATTATCCGCACATCGTTCTTTTAATATCATAAGCTTTCTTTAATCACTAAAATCCGTATCCAGCGCTACCTGGAAATCGTATTCAGGATACATTTCCTTAGCCTTACACAGCACATCCATATACACTTCTTTTCTGTCCGGTGCATCGAAGCTTACAACTATATCAAATCTTATGGTTTTCTTCTCTTCATTCAGATAGAAGCCGTGAAGCTGTAATACATATTCGTTGGCAAGTGCCATCTTCTTTATCTCATCACGAGCCTTCGCTGCGAAGTCGTTCTGCGTGTTGATTGAGTAGACACCTATCGCTGTGAGTATTACATTGTGCTTGTTAAATACCTCTATCGTAATCTGCCTTAGCAACTCATCAAGGTCATAAGCAGTATAAGTATCAGGGACTTCAATGTGTACAGAGCCATTAAATGAATCCGGTCCGTAATTATTAAGTACAAGGTCATATGCACCCTTTACATCAGGAAACGAGGTTACGGTCTCCTTGATAGCAAGTGCAAGCTCTCTGTCAATTCTCTCGCCCAGCAGCTTCGATATGGTTTCACGAAGCATATCTATACCTGACTTGATGATAATAACAGATATTATCGCACCGAGCCACGCCTCAAGGGAAAGGCCGGAGAGTTCAAATATAATCGCTGCAACAAGAGTTGACGCAGATATTACCGAATCCATTGTCGCATCCTGACCGGAATTAACAAGTGACTCGGAGTTTACCTTCTCTCCGATGCCCTTTACATATCTACCAAGCACGATCTTGACTACTACTGCAACAGCCACTATGACAAGTGCGATAATCGTATATTCCGGAGTCTTCGGATTGATAATCTTCTTGACCGATTCCGTAAACGAGGTTATGCCCGCATATAGAACCAATACAGCTATAACCATAGCACTTAGGTATTCCGCTCTGCCATGTCCGAACGGGTGCTCCTTGTCAGGCTGCTTGCCTGCCAGCTTCGTGCCGATTATCGTAATAAGCGATGACGCAGCATCCGATATATTGTTGACCGCATCCATAAGGATTGCGATAGAGCCGGTTATAAGACCTATTACCGCCTTAAAGCCCGCCAGAAAAACATTTGCTATTATCCCTATTACACTTGTCCTTATAATTATTATATCTCTTGACTTCGCCACATTATGCAGGCTGTCGTCATTTAATGCATTCTGTGCTTCCTGAATATTTCCCATACAATAAAACTCCGTAAAATCTGAAAATCATTGAAGCAGCAAAGAATTACTCCGCTGCTTCGACTCTATAATACTATTCCAAGGTCAGTATATCTTACAGTCCCGAATCAGCAATAACTGCCTTAAGTGTCTCTGCTGATTTCTTGAGTGCAGCAAGCTCCTCGTCATCAAGCTCGATAGGGAGAAGTGTATCAACACCGTCCTCTCCTACTAATGCCGGCATTGAAAGGCATACATCCTCCAAGCCAAACTGTCCTGTCATAAGCGTAGATACAGGAAGTATCGAACGCTCGTCTCTTACTATAGCCTCGCATATCCTCTTAATCGCCATACCTATGCCATAATAGGTTGCGCCCTTCTTATTAATTATCTCATAAGCGGCATTCTTAACCTCCTCAGCCAACCGGTGAGTCTCATAATCATGGTCTGTAAAGCCTCTCATCTCACACACCTTATGGATAGGCACACCTGATACATTTGCAGAGGACCATGCAGCAATCTCGGAATCACCGTGCTCACCGATTATAAACGCATGGATACTACGGCTGTCTAACTGCAGATGCTCACCCAAAAGGTATTTAAAACGCGCAGTATCAAGCACTGTACCAGAGCCGATAACTCTCTCCTTAGGGAAGCCCGACAACTTCCATGCAGCATAGGTAAGCACATCTACAGGATTGGCCACTATAAGAAGTATACAATCCTTATTAACCTTAACAATCTCAGGAATTATACTCTTAAATATTCCAACATTCTTCTTCACAAGGTCAAGTCTTGTCTCGCTCGGCTTCTGTGCGGCGCCTGCCGTAACAATTACTATAGAAGCATCTGCTATATCCTCATAGTCTCCGGCTCTAAGCTCAACCGGCTTCGCAAAAGGTATTCCGTGACTTATATCGAGAGCCTCGCCCTCTGCCTTGTCCTTGTTCGCATCAATCAGAACTATATCCGAGAAAAGTCCCGACTGCATAAGTGCAAAAACCGATGCCGAGCCTACGAAGCCGCAGCCTATCATCGCACATTTTCTACTGTCAAGTTTTTTGTTACTCATAATGTAAACCTCCTATAATTTTAATTTAAAATTGTATCATCCATTATTCCGCAGGTATAACTTCCATTAAGGTCAGTCCCCAGCTAATCCACTGCCATACAGTCTCTTCTCCCTTGTCGTCTATAAGGTGGAGCCTGTCTTTCTCGTCAGTAAATATTTCTGATGCCTTTATGCCTAAGCCTGATGACATCCAGATTGCTTTTAAGCGATTATCCCTTGTAATATCCCAATCATATATAAATATATGCTGCGTCCACTTATTATCCTTTCCTTCATGCCAGAAGGGCTTATGCTCTCCGAAGCTTCCCTGCTTCCAGACTACCATAACCACCTCATTCTCGTCATCATGGTCTATATCGAAGTAGAAGTAATCCGACACCTTCCACTCATCAGGTGTCTCATATATAAGCTCCTTCGTTTTATTATCAAGAATTTTAAGTGTCTTTTTCTCAAGTGAGAATTCAACTGTCTCATCACCTATGGCATAGGTGTCCTCCTGATTATGCCATGTCGCATATGACGGGATAAATGCGCCCTTAGTCCAAAGGTAATATATAAGCAGACCTAAGACTGCCGCCGCAAAAACTAAAATCAGTCCAACTACACGAGTCTTCTTTATCTTTTTAATATTGTTCTTTTCACTTTCCATATTCTAATAATTATAGTATTTTGTAAAGCTCTCGGTCCATGCAGGCGGTTTTATGCTCTCATCCTTTGAATATGAACCGCTTTCGTCAAGCTCTATGCCAAGCATAATTCTCCACTGTGTATCAGTAAGCCTGTTGCTTATCGGCTGCTCAAACTCATAGAAGGAGTATGTTGCGCCCACTGCCACCTTAAGCTGTCCGTCCACAGGAACAATAACATAAATTCTGTTACATTGACCTGTTCCTACCTCAAGACATGAGCCATTTGGATCCGTAGCAACATCAACTACAACAGCCGCAGGGAATTCCTGTGAAGTAAAGTATTCATTATCTGCCTTATCCTTGTTAGTCTCCTGCCAGAAATGCTCTATCTGTCCTCCGAAAGTTCTTATCAGCTCGAATTCATCATCGGTAGGAAGCTCGTTTCTTAGCTCTTTTTCGGATATAGTCTGAAGCTGGTCTGAAAGCTCAGCCAAAAGTGCAAGGTCTGCCTTGCTATCTGCGTCGAGATATCCATATCCTTCCAAGCCGTCAGATGTAGATTTTACAAGTGCGCTGAGTCTTCTGTAAACCTCAACCTCAGGCTCGACATAACCTCTGTCATCCAATACAGGAATATCTGCTCCGCCCATCTCTGCTATCATCTGCTTGGAATAAAGAACCGTATCATGCTTAAGCTCTGTATAACTTCCTAAGAATGTAACAAGATTTTTCTTATTCCATTCCTCATTCTGCATAAACATAGGATAGCCCTCGCCCTTTGGCTCAAGCACAGGTCTTAAGGTATTTATCCAGCCTGAATAAAGACTTGCATCCCATGTATCCTCCGGTGCATTTGCTATATCAAGTCTTAACTTGTCCATATTCTCACTGTAATTCTTATAGTCGGTTGCACCCTGAGCTGAAAGAATATTAAGTGCCGTATCAGAGCCAAGTGCAGCCGGAACATCAAGTGCATCAGGAAGCATTCTGTAGCCTCCCTGTGAATTCTCCTCAACCTTTCTGTATACTAACTGCGTAAATATTGCCTCATCTATCGAGAACCTCTGTCCCATAAATCTATAGCCTATAATCTTCTCGGCAACCTCTTCATCAGTATCACTCGCATATACCGGTACGGAATTTATCTGTGGCGGGTCAAGCTCAGTGACAAGTGCATTAAAGTTGTTATAACCCTCTGTATTTCCTACGAGCATATCAACCGTAACACCTTCACCATATGCAGCATCAATAATCGGACGATATTCATAATAACCGCTGTCATCAGATGCACCTGCAAAGAATGAGGTTACAGTATATATCTTCTCCCAGTCACTTAAAGCACCATTATCAAGTGCTATCGTCATAAGAATTGAAGCCCTGTTATAGGTTTCATTTGCCTGTGCGAAGTTGCGTCTGCCATACCACATCATAGCTCTGAAATATCTTTCCAAAGCCTCTTCACCCTCATAATATCCTCTCGGCTTATATTGTGAATAATCTTCTTCAACAGGCTCTTCACTATATGGCTGGAATAGCGGCGAAGATGAAATACCCCCTGCAGCATTTACAAGGTCAACCTCCTGAGCCACTATATCACTTACCTCGCTTGGTACTTCCGCATCAGGATTAAGCAGCTTATTGCCTACAGCAAAAAACGCAAGATTAAGATATGCCGCATCCTCCCATTCTGTCCCCTTAAGTGTATCATATTGTGACTTTGCCTCACTCATCATTTCATTAGAAAGGTTAGCTAAATCCTGTGAAAGATAATTCCTCTCAGTATTTCTTAATAGATACGCAAAATACAGATGATAGGTATGCATCATGGAATCGACGGTTATGAAATTCGCCGTATAATCATAACGATTCGTCTCATACACTTCGAAAAACTCCATATCATAACCCTCTGTAACCAGAAATCCGTTACTTGCAAGCTGCAGCTTTTCTTCATCAGAATAATATGCAATCTTGTCACTGTTATATACATTAGAAAAATCCGGTTCAATCGTATAAGCAGGAACACTTGCAGTTATGGAATAATCTCCTTTTGCACCTGCAAGAAGCGTCGGTCTTCTTATAAAACTAACATACGATGCATCTATCTGTGCGACCGCCCCCGGATCGGCTGTTATCTCTTCAGTATCCTTCACAACCTCAGTCGTTGTATCAGCATCAGTTCCCGCTGTAAGCTTTTCATCCTTTTTGTTAGAGCTTATCACAAGAACAATGGCTGCTATGATTACTGCTACAGCCAACATAGAGCAGATAATTGTAATTACCTTCTTGGAATTCATATACTTTATTTTCCCCCTTTGATAATATGATTACTAAGTTTATCACATCTTTTAAAAAAAGACTACATATATATTTTTCATATATCTATAAATGCTATAAATACAAGAATTTTCTTGAAAAACCGTATCAACTATCTTATAATTAAAATATCTGATTTTACACAAAAAGGAGGAGCATCTTATGTCGAAACCATCGCTTGATTTTGACACTTCACAATACGAAAAGCATGATATAAGTTCTTTTATATATGAGCCGGTTTTTAATGACGATGGAAGCATCAGGGATTTTCGTGTCGTATATGCCAGTGAAATATTTGCAAATGATTGGCATACAATATACGGCAATGATGACTATATCGGTGCGCTTTTAAAGGAAAGTACACTGATGGACGATTACTCCCTTGATATGATGGAGAAATTTGTGACAGAAGAACCATATTCCTTCGTTACATATATGCCAATGGTCAACCTGCATCTTTTCTTTGAACCGATACCGAATCTCCCTGCGCCTTATGCAGGTTTTTATCTGACAAATATAACAGGATATGCCTCACATGATACCAAGGCACATTTCCTGTCGAATGTACAACAGATGAAGAATAATGCCGTATTATTCAAGAAGAGTGATAACAACCAGTTCGAAACCGTCTTCGTATCTGATGACTTTGCAGCCATGATGGAGTGTTCAATAGCTGAAGCCATGAAAATTATGGACGGAATGGGCTTTTATAAAACCACCAGTCCTGAGGACAGACCGCTTGTACGAAGCATGTTAAAACACAGAACAACCTATGACGGAAAATCCTCACTCAACATACAGAAAATAACCGCAAAGGGCAATCGTATATGGTGCAATGTACATTATGCATTTATAGATGATTTCAACGAGCATTATGTATATTGTACATACACTGATGTAACTGCGATGAAGCAGTACGAAGACAGACTAAAAAGTGTATATTCAAGCATGGGTGATAACTTCTATCAGGAGAATGACAGAACTCTTGCACTCTTCCGTGTCAATCTTACACGAGATAATGTGGAGGAGGTAAAGGGTAAGGACCTTTTCAAGACAGACACCATGTCTTATTCATATACGGATACTATGCTGCAAAGAGCAGGGCATTTCCCAATACAATCCGAGCAGGCACAGTTCAAGCAGCTATTTGACAGGGATACACTTATAAACGGTTATTCTTCAGGTAAAACAAATGTCTCACAGATATTGTATTCCATAAGAGAAGACGGACATGTATGCTTCGTTAATATTTCCGCAGCCATTACGCGTCAGCCGCTTACGGGAGATATGATTGCATTTATAACCGAGCAGGATTTCAATAGCGAGAAGGTTCAGCAGACCTTGGCAAACAAAATACTTGCACAGCAGTTTGATATGGTTGCATACCTCGTGAACGGACAATATGGTGTGACAATCGGTGATGCTGCAAATATAAAATACGGAAGCATATTCCCTACCTCACGCAACGGTTTCTATCAACAATACCTGTCCAATCAGGTATATCCTGTTCTTGAAGGTACAGACGAACAGAAGGAAGCTATGATTAAGGCGCTTTCTCTTGAGACTATAGAAAAAGAGCTTGCAGAAAAGGAATCCTATGTTGTAAATATCGGTATCACAATGGATAACGAGACATATTACAAGCAGTTTGACTTCTACCGAATTGATGCAGAAGCCAAATTCTATATCCTTCTTAAGAGCGATACGACGGATATACAGAGAGAGCAGATTGCATATAACGAGCAGCTAAACGCTGCCTTAGAAGCTGCCAATCAGGCAAATGTGGCAAAGACAGCATTCCTGTCATCTATGAGTCACGAAATCCGTACTCCTATGAATGCTATAATCGGTCTTAATAATATAGCATTAAAGGAACCTGATTTATCTCCTCGTATAAGGGAGCACCTTGAAAAAATAGGCAACAGCGCAAGACATCTGCTTGGTCTTATCAATGATATACTTGATATGAGCCGTATAGAAAGCGGACGACTCAATCTTAAAAATGAGGATTTCTCATTCAGCAATATGCTCGAGCAGATTAATACAATGATTAATTCACAGTGTCAGGACAAGGGCTTAACCTATGAATGTAAGATAATCGGCAAAGTGGACGAATACTATATCGGCGATGATATGAAGCTAAAGCAGGTTCTCATAAATATTTTAGGCAATGCCGTTAAGTTCACTCCTTCACCGGGCACAGTAAGCTTCATAGTAGAGCGTGTTGCAGAATTCGACGAGCAAACTACACTTAAATTTATTATGAAGGATACCGGTATAGGTATGGAGAAATCATACCTGAGCAAGATATTCGAGCCATTTAGTCAGGAGGATGATTCCAACACCAACAAGTACGGCAGTACAGGTCTTGGTATGGCGATAACGAAAAACATCGTCGAGTTAATGAATGGTAACATAAGCGTAGAAAGCGAGAAGGGTGTCGGCTCAACCTTTACCGTAAATGTAACCCTGCACAACAGCAAGCATGGGCACCTTGAGATGAACGACATCAATCCAAGCGATCTTAAGGTTATGGTAATCGACGACGACCCTATAGCCTTAGAACATGCGAAGATAGTTCTTGAGGAGATAGGAATATATGCTGATACCTGTCTGGGCGGTCAGGAGGCAATAGACACCATACATCTTAAGGCTGCAAGACATGAGATTTACAATCTCATATTTGTAGACTGGAAGATGCCGGAAAAAGACGGAATAGAGGTTACAAAGGACATTCGAGAAATTATAGGTCATGATTCGGCAGTCATTGTACTTACCGCTTATAACTGGGATGACATAGAGGAAGAGGCTTTAAAAGCAGGTGTAGACAGCTTTATGCCTAAGCCGCTGTTTGCTGCAAATGTATTATCAACCTTCCAGCAGGCTATGGCGAACAAGACCTTAGAGAAAGAGAATGAAAAAGAGATAGATTTAACAGGAAGACGTATATTACTTGCAGAGGATGTCGAAATAAATGCAGAGATAATGATAGAGCTTCTTGAAATGATGGATATGAAGGTTGACCACGGGGAGAATGGTCAGGTAACGGTTGATTTATTCAAGGAACATCCGGCGGGCTACTATGATGCCATACTTATGGATATGCGAATGCCTGTTATGGATGGCCTTACTGCTACCAAGACAATCAGGGCACTCGACCATCCTGATGCAAAGAAAATCCCAATCATTGCACTTACCGCAAACGCCTTTGACGAGGATGTACAGCACTCACTGCAAGCAGGAATGAATGCGCACCTTGCCAAGCCGGTAGAGCTTGATGTACTGATACAGACACTTTCAAGTCTTATAAAGGAATAATCTACTAATCTCAAGGAGGATAAAATAATGGAAATCAATATGGACCCGAAACACAAACAAATGCTGGACGATGTATTTGACGCTTTTACAATGCTTACAGATGGTGGTATAGTATCGCTTATGCATGTTGCCGGAGGCTTCACACGCTACTCTGCCAATGCAGTAGAGCTTTTAGGTCTTCCGGGAGAATATATACCAAATGGCGCTTACGACTGGAATGATTATCTTCATCCTGAGGACAGAAAGCGTTATATGGACGTTATGACACCTCTGATTGAAGGAAAGACTCATACCTATGACATCACATATCGCGTGCGTCTTAATACAGGAGATTATGCAACCTTCCGTGCTTTGGGAGCCGTATTGAGAGATTCAGATGGAAACCCAAGTCTTATAGGTGGTGCACTTATCAATGAAGGACTGACTCAGAATATCGATCCGGTCACTATTCTTCCTAACAAAAACGCCTATCTTAGAGATTTGAATAATTTCATAAATGCGGGAACACAGACCATCTCTTTGGATGTCGGTATAAGCAGATTCTCCGAGATAACCCGTATACACGGCTATACATATTCCAACCGTCTCCTGCAGGAGATATCTTGGCTGCTTAAGGAAATTATTGGGGAGCGTGCTAACATATACCGATTAAATGATGCGAACTTCGCAATTCTGTCAGAAACCCTCACACGAGAAGAGTTGTCAGCAATATATGATATGATACGCTATAGATTACAGCGAGGCATCGAGATAAACGGCATCCGCAATATCCTGATAGCTAACGGAAGTATGGTATCTACAAACAATGCCGATTCGAGTGCTGAAGCCATATATTCCTGTCTCGTCTATGCATATGAGGAATCAAAGCAGCACGCTCATGGAGAGCTGGTTGACTTCAACGGAAGCATTAATTATGATGAGTCTGCCTCTATCCGGCTTATCAATGATATTCGTGATTCAATACTTAATGACTGTGAGGGCTTCCATATAGAATATGAGCCTGTCATAGCTGCCGATACAGAGAATGTAAACGGTGCAGAAGCTAAGGTCGTATGGGAAAACGAAAAATATGGTATTGTCAGGGAAGAAGATTTCCTGCCTATATTAGAGAGAGACTTCGTCTTTGAGGAATTAAGTGATTATGTTTTAAAGCAAAGCCTTAATGATGGTGTAAAATTCTTAGAAAAGAATACTAATTACTTACTATGTATAAATGTCTACAGCTCACAGCTTGAGACAGATTACTTTATAGATAACCTGCTGTATTATATCGAAGAAAGCGGCTTCCCGGCAAATCTTTTAAGCCTGAAGTTCTCCAGTGACTGCCGATTAATCGAGCCTGAGCATATGAAAGCTACGATTGAGAGATTACACAAGAATAACATACTGGTCATTCTTGATGGTTTCGGAAGCGGTACGGATTCGATATCCTTCCTTAAGAAAACACATGTCGATGCAGTCTGCCTTGATAAGCAGTTCACGAACGGCATCGAGAGCGAAGGCCGTGACAGAGACATCTTAGAGCACCTTACCAAGATGGCATCAACCTGTGTCGAGCATATCAACATCAAAGGTGTCAAATCTAAGGAACTCCGCGACATCGTAAGACAGTTCCCTGTAACCACTATGCAGGGCAAATACTACTCCGAGCCACTTACATTCGATGAGATGGTAGAGAAGTATTATTCATAGAATAAAAATATCGCTTAACTAATTTTTAATATTTAGTAAATTCTTAAAAAGAAATGGGTTTTACCGTACAGTTTAATTACTAAAGCGGGCTGCTCGTTTCTTTTTTAGATTCAATTAATTTTCAATTACTTTTAATAGAGCATACATTTTCATATCAACTACCTTACCACTCTTAAAAGCACCGCTTCGTAATGTGCCTTCATACTTAAAACCCGATTTTTCTAATACACGACAAGACGCAATATTATAAGCAAATGGTTCAGCAAATATTCTGATAATATCTGTGTTATCAAATACATATTTACAGACTTGCTTTACTGCATAGGTCATATATCCTTTTCCCCAATAATCTTCTCCAATATAGTAGCCCATTTCAGCCGTCCGAAAATGGATATTATCACGACGGAATACACCTATACTTCCTATAACAACATCATCAACAGTTATTGCAAAAGCAAAAGTATCATCTTCATCCGCCGAAAGCATCGCCTTAATATATTCTTCTGCATCTTTCTCAGTATATGGATAAGGCAAACCATCCCTTAGGTTATCAAGAACCTTTTTATTATTAAGATTCTTTGCCAATTCTTCTTTATCTTCAAGCTTCCATTTTCTTATAGAACAGTTATTTGATTTCTCATTTTCTTTTAATTCATTCAATAAAAATTGCTTTATATCTGTTATATGCTGTCTGAAATAATTAGTATTACTATTTTCAAATGCTAATATTCTCCCTAATTTATATTCTAAATCAGAAAGAAGAATTTTATTTTTAATAATATGTATTTTACCGGTTTTATTAAGATATTCCCTATCTATATACTTATCTGTAATTGGAACTACATCGCTAATAAAAAAAATTGATTTTTCATTAGTATTACCAATATGATAAAAACAAGACCTAATGTCTTCTGAATTATAGCTCATATATGTTTGAATTCGTTGTTTTGCCTCAATTGATCTATGTTCGTAATTTCCAACAGGTATCGCCCAATATAAATTACTACATTCAACAGATTTAACAAGACAAACTATAGGTCTTTCTTTGATGTCGTTCCATTGACCTCCATTATCTCTAATTAATTTATAAAAGCTATTTTTTCCAAAATACATTCCATGCTCAATCATAATTTCTCCTAATACAAAAGCCCTATATGTCAAGATATAGGGCCTGCAATGTTTTGTGTCCTACATTGCGAAAGGTTTTTGTGTCATAATACAATGTTTTTCCTACATTGTGAAAGGTAAAAATCTAAAAAGATTTCTTAATTATATTATATACAATTTATCATATTTGTAAATATAATTTTGATTTTTCGTACAATTAATCAAGCCACTGAATAAAAGCTGTTTTATCAGAACTGTTATATCCTGCATTTTCATAAAAATTAAGTGTAGCTTCTTCCTTTGAGCCTGTAAGCAGCATCATTTTATAGCAATTATTCTGTCTTGCTATCTCTCTTGCATAATTAAGACACTCTGTCGCATACCCGTTTCCACGATAATCAATATGTGTAACAACATTCTCAATAAAAGCATATGGTCTTACATTTCTGGTTAGATTCGGAATAATAACACATACACAGGAGGAAACAATCATATCATCAACAACCTTAACTATAATATGATGTTTTTCATCATTAATAATCGTATTCCAAGCAGCTTTTAAATGCTCTGTCATATCCGGTATTGAGCTTTCATGCAAATGTAAATAAAGCTCTAACAAACTGTTTAATTCATCTTGTCATATCTCTCTAACCATTATATCTCCCTAATAACTTCATTGTAACTTATAAAACATTATATCATAAAATATTAATAAATCAATTATTCAATAAAATACAGCTCAAACATCACAATTTTGTGATGTTTGAGCTGGTGTGGTGAATTTGGCTCATTAGCAAGAAGACATATAGGGTACAGGAGGACCGTTAAAAAACGCGGGTACTTGAAAAATAAAAAGACAGATGAGGCGGATAATTGATTACATAGTAATCTGATTATACATATCATCTGTCTTTGAATTTTTCTTAGTAGCCCTTGCGTTTTTTACCGAGCGAAAGCGTGTCCTCAGTATCCTATATGTCTTCGACGCTAAGAGCCAAATTCACCACACCCTTAATGCGATAAATATTGAATTTACTATTTAACCTTGCAAAGCTGTAATCTTACCACCGCACGCTTAAGTGCAAGCTCAGCCCTGTTCTGATCCTGCGTATCGTCACTTATACGACGCTCCGCACGAATCTTAGCCTCCTCGGCACGCTTCTCATCGATCTCCTCCGGCCATTCCACACTCTCTGCAAGCATGGTAATCTTATCAGGAAGAACCTCAACGAAGCCCGTATGAAGAGCTGCCTGCTTCTCACCATCAGCCTCAACCAGCTTAAGTACACCCGGCTGAAGAACCATAGTGGTAGGCACATGCTTTGGATAAATACCTCTTACACCTGCTGTAGTATTAAACTCTATGAAGGAAACCTCTCCCTCATAGAAAACCTTCTCAGGTGATAAAATTCTAACCTTCATTGTATTATCTGCCATATTGTCCTCCTTTTTATCCAAGCTAAGAAGGATTAATTACGCTTAGCTAATACATCTTCTATACCGCCTGCATTTAAGAAATAACTCTCCGGTATATCGTCATGCTTACCATCAAGGATTTCCTTAAAGCTTGCAATAGTCTCAGAAAGCGGAACATACTTGCCCGGAAGACCTGTAAACTGCTCGGCAACATGGAAAGGCTGAGATAAGAATCTCTGAATCTTTCTTGCTCTTGCAACGATAACCTTGTCTTCCTCTGAGAGTTCATCCATACCAAGTATGGCGATGATATCCTGAAGCTCCTTGTACTTCTGAAGAATCTCCTGAACACCTCTGGCTACTGCATAATGCTCCTCGCCTACTATACGCGGGTCGAGAATTCTTGATGTTGAATCAAGAGGATCAACCGCAGGATATATACCAAGCTCAACTATAGAACGCGAAAGAACTGTAGTTGCATCCAAGTGAGCGAAGGTTGTAGCCGGTGCCGGGTCAGTTAAGTCATCGGCAGGCACATATACTGCCTGAACTGATGTTATGGAACCATCCTTTGTAGATGTAATTCTCTCCTGCAGAGCACCCATCTCCGTCTGAAGTGTCGGCTGGTAACCAACGGCTGAAGGCATACGACCAAGTAAGGCGGAAACCTCTGAACCAGCCTGTGTAAAACGGAATATATTATCAATGAATAAAAGTACATCCTTACCAACCTTATCTCTGAAATACTCTGCCATAGTAAGTCCTGTAAGTCCGACTCTCATTCTCGCTCCGGGTGGCTCATTCATCTGACCAAAGACCATAGTAGTCTTGTCGATAACACCTGACTCAATCATTTCATAGTAAAGGTCATTACCCTCACGGGTTCTCTCACCAACACCTGTGAATACAGAATATCCACCATGCTCTGTAGCGATGTTAGTAATAAGCTCCTGTATAAGTACTGTCTTACCTACACCTGCACCACCGAAAAGTCCAATCTTACCACCCTTCTGATATGGACAAAGAAGGTCAACGACCTTGATACCTGTCTCAAGTATCTCTGTATCTGTTGCCTGCTCCTTGAACTCAGGTGCTTTTCTATGGATAGGAAGATATGTTGAAACCTCAGGTGCCGGTTTTTCATCTATCGGCTGACCTAACACATTGAACATACGTCCAAGTGTCTCTTCTCCGACAGGAACCGTGATAGGTGCACCTGTATTAACAGCTTCCATACCTCGAACTAAACCGTCTGTAGGGCCCATTGCTATACATCTTACTGTATCATCACCCAGATGCTGAGCTACTTCAGCATAGAGTGTGCCGCCGTCTTTTGTGGCTATAGTTACTGCATCATATATCTCAGGAAGTTGTCCTTCCGGGAACTTGATATCAATAACGGCACTGATAATCTGAGTAATTTTTCCTACATTTGTATCTGCCATTTTCTATCTCCTTAATTAATATTGCTTATCTTTATGATATTGCTTCTGCACCGGCAATTATCTCAGTAAGCTCCTGAGTAATTGCGCCCTGTCTTGCTCTGTTATACATAAGTGTTAAGTCATCAATCATTTCCTCTGCATTGCTGGTAGCCGAATCCATCGCCTGCATTCGGGCTCCGTTCTCACTGGCTACCGCTTCAAGAAATGCACCATATATTATACTTCTCATATAATTTGGTATTATCTCATCAAGTACAGCCTCTTCATTCTCCGAATCGTCAAGTCCGTTTACAAATGGCTGGAAATCTCCGGAGCCTGCAGCCTGTCCCTCAAAGTTCATCTGCACTCTCTCATCAAGTTCTTCCTCACGTTTGAAGTCACCCGGATCTATCGGAAGAAGCTTAATAACCTTTGCTTCCTGTGAGACTGTATTCTTGAAGTTGGTATAAGCAAGATATATCTCGCCTATCTCACCCTTCTCAAACTGAGTAAGAAGCTCTTTGCTTATCTCCAATGCGTCTGAATAAAGCGGTGCATTGATAACCTCTGAATAATCCTTGTGTATATTATATCCTCTACGCGTAAGACCTTCGATACCCTTCTTTCCTATGGCATATACATAAGTATCGTCCTTCGGAAATAAGTTCCCACTTCCATTGGCTATGAGCTTGATTATGTTACTGTTGTAACCGCCTGCAAGTCCTCTGTTGGAAGTAATTACTATAAGAGCCTTCTTCTTACAATCGTTTTCCTTAATATACTTATGGTCAACATTTTTAGTCAAGGCAAGTACAGAACAGATAGTGTTATAAAGTGTATTAAAATACGGTTTATTACTCTCAGCCTTACCTCTTGCCTTCTGAAGCTTAACTGTTGCAACAAGCTTCATAGCCTTGGTAATCTGCTGTGTACTTGTGACGCTTTCCTTACGTCTTTTTATATCTCGCATCGATGCCAAGACTCAATTCACCTCTTTCTACCTAACCTTGTGACTAAAATGTTTCCTTAAACTCTGCTATAGCTTTTGCAAGACTCTCGTCAAGCTCATCACTAATCTTCTTCTCAGTTCTTATTTTCTCGAAGATTTCCGGATACTTGGTTGAAACGAATTCAAATAATCTCTCCTCGAATTCAAGAACCTTATCAACAGGTATATCTATGAGATATTTCTTAGTTGCTGCATATATTATTACGACCTGCTTCTCAACCGGCATAGGTCTGTACTGTGGCTGCTTAAGCATCTCTCTGATTCTTTCACCCTGTGCAAGCTTTTCCTTGGTATCATCATCAAGCTCTGAACCAAACTGTGAGAATGCAGCAAGCTCTCTGAACTGTGCAAGCTCGACACGGATAGGTGCAGCCAATTTCTTCATGGCACCAATCTGAGCGGCACCACCAACTCTGGATACGGAAAGACCTGCGTTAATAGCCGGTCTGAAACCCGAGTTAAACATCTCTGTCTCAAGATATATCTGACCATCTGTGATTGATATAACATTTGTAGGTATATATGCAGATACATCACCTGCCTGTGTCTCAATGATAGGCAATGCTGTAAGTGAACCTCCGCCTAATTCATCTGACAGCTTGGCAGCACGCTCAAGCAATCTTGAATGAAGGTAGAATACATCACCCGGGAATGCCTCACGTCCAGGTGGTCTACGGAGTAATAATGAAAGTGTACGGTATGCAGCAGCATGCTTAGTCAAATCATCATATATAACAAGCACATCTTTGCCTTCCTCCATCCACTCTTCACCTATAGCACATCCTGCATAAGGTGCAATATACTGAAGTGGAGCTAATTCACTGGCAGTTGATACAACAACTGTAGTATAAGACATTGCATCATACTCAGTAAGAGTCTTTACAATGTTGGCAACTGTTGATGCCTTCTGTCCGATGGCAACATATATACAATTAACTCCCTGTCCCTTCTGATTAATTATTGTATCTATGGCGATAGCGGTCTTACCTGTCTGTCTGTCGCCGATTATAAGCTCTCTCTGTCCTCTTCCGATAGGAACCATCGCATCTATAGCCTTGATACCTGTCTGAAGCGGCGTATCAACTGATTTTCTTGAAATAACACCTGAAGCAACTCTCTCAACAGGTCTTGACTTAGTAGTATTCACAGGACCCTTGCCATCTATTGGCTGACCTAAGGCATTAACTACTCTGCCAAGCATAGCATCACCGACAGGAACCTCTACAACTCTTCCTGTTGTCTTAACTATGTCACCCTCATTGATATTGTTGGCTGAACCAAGAAGTACGGCACCAACATTATCCTCCTCAAGGTTAAGTACCATTCCGTATACTTCACCCGGGAATTCAAGGAGTTCGCCTTGCATAGCGTTTTCAAGACCATGAATACGAGCGATACCATCAGCTACCTGGATTACTGTTCCAACATCTGATGTTTCAAGCTTCTGCTTATAGTTCTTGATTTGTTCCTTAATTACGGAGCTAATCTCTTCCGGTTTCAAATTCATGGAACTTAAACACCTTCCTTCCTCGAAATTTATGCATTAGCCAGAGTCTTTGACATCTTATCAAGCTTTGTCCTGATACTGCTGTCTACTACTCTGTCTTCAATTCTTATAACCAATCCGCCTATCAGTGATTTATCAACAATATACTCAGTCTCTATCTCATCATAGGCAGTTGTTTCAATTAATCTTTTCTTAATATTGTTCTTCTGCTCATCAGTCAAAGTAACTGCACTTGTGACTTTTGCCTCACCGATATTCTTGTGTTTTTTAACAAGCTTGATAAAATACTCCAGGATATCAACGATATTAAGAATATGCCCCTTATCAACCACAGTTACAAGAAGTCCTAATACATCATCAGAAAGCTTTCCCGAGAAGATATCCTCGACAATCTTCTTTTTCTCGTCCTTATTAACCTGTGGATGAGCGAGTAATTTTATAAGTTCATCATTTCCTTTTAAAATATCTGTCAGCGCTTTAACCTCTGTGAATAAGTCATCTATCTTATTCTCCTCAAGTGCCAGTTCAAATAAAGCATTGCCATAGGTTGTATCTACTTGTTTTGCCATGTATCATCACCCATTTCCTTAAGTGTTTCATCGATAAGCTCAGCCTGCTTGGCATCATCCAAGCCGCCCTCTACGAACTTACCCGCCATAACTGTTGCAACGCTTATAATCTCCTGCTTAACCTCATCGGCAACCTTGTCTTTCTCAAGCTCTGCCTCCTGATTTGCTCTGGAGATAATTCTTGCAGCCTCTTCCTTTGCTTCGGCTACGATATTCTCTTCATTCTTAACAGCTTTCTTTCTTGCAGTGGCTAAAATCTCGTCTGCCTCTGCGTCAGCATTGGCAAGCTTTTCATCATATTCTGTTTTAAGCTTAGCTGCTTCCTCTCTGTCCTTAGCTGCACTTTCCAAATCATCCTTAACCTTATTCTGACGGTCTTCAAGCACCTTTCTGACCGGCTTAAACAAAATATATGATAAGAAGATAAAGAGAAGAAAAACCGCAATCCCCTGCAGCAACACATCAAATATCAACTGCATGTCAAGTCCGAAGATACGACCTGAGAGAAGAGCAACATTTTCATTAAACATAAATGTCACTTTTTATCCTCCTAATTATCGAAAGGCTTAACGAACATAAGCAATAATGCAACTACAAGTCCATAAAGACCTGTTGTCTCTGCAACGGCCTGTCCAAGAAGCATAGTTGACATTATATCACCCTTACATCCAGGGTTACGTCCTACTGCCTGAGCACCCATACCTGCTGCATTACCCTGTCCAATACCGGTACCAATACCTGAACAAACAGCTATACCAGCGCCTAATGCAGAAAATGCATGAACTAATCCTTCAACATTAATATTCATCTTTTTTAATCCTCCATTTTTTATTCTACATTTCTCTTATCGAAAACAAATGTCATCGTAAGCATAGTGAATACATATGCCTGAATTGCACCTGAGAACAAGTCTAAGTATACGTGCAAGAAAGCAGGTATTCCAATCCTGAACAATACAGGTATAAGACCATAATATAACGAAATCATAACTGTTCCGGCTAAGACATTTCCGAACAAACGAAGCGAAAGTGAAAGCGGTGTTGCAAACTCACTAATTACGTTCATTGGGAAGAAAAAGAACACCGGTTGGAACAAATCCGTAAATGCACCCCACTTTTTGTATCTGATTGCCGCATACTGAATCATTACAAATGTAATAAGTGCAAGGCACAATGTAGTACCATAGTCGGCTGTCGGTGGTCTCAATCCGAACAAACCTGATATATTCGAAAGGAATATATATATAAATATGGCACCAATGTAATTGATGTAATTCTTACCTGCCTTACCCATAGCGCCACCGACAAACTTAAGCAGTGTCTCAATAACAATCTCAACACCTGCCGAGAACTTAGTAGGATTGTCCTTATGCTTAAGCACACTGTTCCTCGCGCAAATCGCAAGTATGACAATCGTTATAAGAATTATCGCAGAGCACACATGAGTAGTGGTAATGTATACTGTCGAGCCAAAGAAATTAATCGGTACTAATTCATGGATAAAGAAATCCGCTTCATTGCGTACCGGCGCAACTCCAATGGCCAAACCATTGTGCATATGTTCACCCTCCTTCATTTATTTTTTATCTCAAGAGCCATTATGACTCCATCAATCGTATTAATCAGCCCTTGTATTTTTTCATACCAATAGGCTTAAAGGTATAGTCAAATTCATCCTCATCAGCCTCGTCTTCATCAGCCTGTCCCGCTATACTCTCCTCGGAATTCTCCATAAGAAGTGAATTCAAGTCTTTTCTTTCTTCATTGTGTCCCATCAACTTTCTGACAAACGGATTTATATACCCCGATATCTTAAGTGCCAGAAGACCGAAAGCAACTCCGACAAATGCCTGCCAACGGATTATAATAGCAACTATCAATACGCCCGCACTGATAAGAAGCCGGAGCAAACTCTGTCCTGTCATATAAGTGTTAGCTTTCTTTCCATCTGCATCATCAAGCGCTATGTCGAGACTCCTGTATATATGATATGCCTGATAGCAGGCTGTAAATGAGCCAACCAAAAGTCCGGGTATGAACAACCAAGCCCATCCTCCATATATAATTCCAAGTATTATACCAAGTACAAGTCCCGCTAAAGTATAAAGGATTATACCGGCATAAAGTTCTATCAAAACCCTACGACTTTCCATTGTCCTGTCCTATAAATCTTTTTATAAGTATAAATGTTGACCGAAAACCCGCACCAACTCCCAGCACAATAAACCATACCATGAGCTTAGTGCCTAAATATTTATCAAGCAGGTAACCTATTCCCATACTTAAAAATATGGTTACGAGCATAGTCACGCCAATCTGAGAAATCAGAAAAAGCATCTTTAAAATCTCATTAGTGTTCTTATTCATCAAAAACCACCAAATAAAACCTATTTTTGCGCAAAATATACAGGAAATATTATACCACAATAAAGCGAGTCAAGCAAGCACGAAGTGCTTATTTGACGAGCTAATGCGATAACGACATTTTTCGCTCTAATCAAACATAGATATTCGTCTAATATGCCTTTCATCCTCTGAAAATGGGGTATCTAAAAATGTATCAACTATCATAAGCGCAAGTCCGGGTCCTATGGTTCTTGCGCCCATACAGAGTATATTTGCATTGTTATGCTCCTTTGTAGCCTTAGCCGAAAAGCAATCGCTGCAAAGTGCCGCTCTTATGCCCTTTACCTTATTTGCTGCCATCGACATACCTATACCTGTTCCACATATAAGTATACCAAGCTCACATTCCTTTGATACGACTGCGTCCGTAACCTTGCCTGCGTATACCGGATAATCACAGGAGGCTGTACTGTCACAACCATAGTCCTTTACCTTTATGCCTCTATCCTTAAGGTGCTTAATTACCTCAAGTTTAAGCTCATATCCTCCATGGTCACTGCCTATTGCTATCATCTTTTTTCCTCCAATTTCTATATTTAATATTAAATTTTATCCAATCAATATATAAAATTCAGTCATCTATGATTCAACTTTAATAACTCTGTGTCCTGCTGCCTTTAGCAGTCTGTTCATTATCGCTCCACTAAGTTCATTATCGTCAAAGGCTTCGCTGAATATATAATCGGCTTTAAGCTCATCACATTTTCTTAGAACTGCATAAAGATTAGCCGATATGGTAAATCCTTTATCCGCCTCACCTACTACAAGAACATTGTCACATATATATGATGCCGCATTATCCTTAGTAGCTATAACAGCCGTAACATAACCTTCGGAATTTTTCTTTGCTACAAGTGCGTTTATTTTTTCCACTACACTTTCATTTAACATCTTTTTATCCTTTAGGTCTCGTTTTATCTTCCCATTACCAGATATTTCTGTATGAATATCAGCTTCAACTATGGTAAGCTCTCCCTTGGGTGCATAATGCGTATATTTCATACCCGGAGCCTTAGGTCTTATATTAGAATCCGACTCAATAAGCCCCTTATCAATACTTACTTCGCCCACTATTTCTTCAAGCATCTTCTTGGTGATATATCCCGGTCTTAGTATAACAGGTATATCTCCTGTCATATCGACTATGGTTGACTCTATCCCTATACCCACAGCTCCGCCGTCGATTATCATATCTATCCGACCATCCATATCCTCTATGACATGCTCTGCGAGAGTAGGAGATGGACGTCCCGAGGTATTAGCGCTTGGTGCCGCAATATATACTCCGCTTTCTTTGATAAGCCTCATAGCAACAGGGTGTGACGGCATACGAATTGCTACCGTACCAAGCCCTCCGGTTGTACTGTCGGGCACATTTTTCTTCTTATTAAGAATAATAGTAAGAGGTCCCGGCCAGAAAGCCTCCATAAGCATAACCGTCTTATTGGAGACATTTTCAGCTATTTTATATACATCTTCTTTGTAAGCTATATGGACTATAAGGGGATTATCACTTGGTCTTCCCTTGGCTTCATATATCTTCTTCGACGCTTCGGGATTTAATGCGTCCGCACCAAGTCCGTAGACAGTCTCGGTAGGGAATGCTACCAGCCCGCCATCTCTTAGTATATCTGAAGCTTTTTTTATAGCTTCATCTGTTGCATCTGTAATTATCGTATTAATTTTTTCTGTATTGAAAGTATCAGCCATAATTCGTTATTCCTGTTATCTCCTGTAGAGACTTATATAACCATCTATTCTATAGTTTCTGTAAATTTTCTCCATTGCCTCAATTCATCAGACATTTATAAGCCGCCTCACTCATACTATCATTATTTAATTTCATTTTCAATCAGAAAAAACTTTTATGATTAAATAGATTGTGTTACAATAGCTATGTTTTTATATTACTTTTAAAGCTATAGGAGGTTTCATGATGAAAAAGCCATTTGTCACTAAAGAACAGATTGAAGAAATTGTTAAGACTTATCCTACCCCTTTTCATATATATGATGAAAAAGGAATAAGAGAGAATGCACGAAAGCTTAAGCAGGCTTTTTCTTGGAACAAGGGCTATAAGGAATATTTTGCAGTCAAGGCAACTCCTACCCCTGCCATACTAAGAATTCTTAAGGAAGAGGGCTGCGGCACTGACTGTTCATCATACACCGAATTACTTATGTCTGAGAAAATCGGAGTTACCGGACAGGATATAATGTTCTCTGCAAATGATACACCTGCCGAGGATATAGAGCTTGCCGCTAAGCTTGGTGCGATAATTAATCTGGATGATTATACTCATATTGATTTTGTGGATGAAATATGCGGCATACCTGAGACGATATGCTGTAGATATAATCCGGGAGGAACCTTCTCAATATCCAACACTATTATGGACAATCCGGGTGACGCCAAATACGGCATGACTAAGGAGCAGCTTTTTAAGGCTTATCCAAGGCTCAAGGAAATGGGCGCAAAAAGATTCGGAATTCATGCATTTTTAGCAAGCAATACTGTTACAAATGAGTATTATCCAAAGCTTGCGAAGATATTATTTGAGCTTGCAGTTGAAATAAAAGAAAAGACCGGCATCTCACTGTCCTTCATCAATCTTTCGGGAGGTGTCGGAATACCTTATACTCCTGACAAAGAACCAAACGATATACTTGCTATCGGAGAGGGTGTGCACAAAGCGTTTGATGAAGTATTGGTTCCGGCAGGACTTGGAGATATAAGTATTTTTACCGAGCTTGGAAGATTTATGCTCGCACCGTACGGACATCTGGTTACCAAAGCAATACACGAGAAACATATTCATAAGGAATACATTGGTGTCGATGCCTGTGCAGTCAATCTTATGCGACCTGCCATGTATGGTGCATATCATCATATAACTGTACTCGGCAAAGAAAATGAGCCTTGTGACCATACATATGATGTCACCGGCTCACTCTGTGAAAACAATGATAAATTCGCTATAGACCGCAAGCTTCCTAAGATTGACAATGGTGATTACCTGGTAATACATGATGCAGGGGCTCACGGATTCTCTATGGGCTATAATTATAACGGCAGATTGAAGTCAGCAGAGCTTCTGCTATGTGAGAACGGCTCGGTAAAACAGATTCGCCGAGCAGAAACTCCGGAGGATTATTTTGCCACTCTGGATGGCTACTGGGATGTGTAGGTATACATTGTATTACTCTGCATACTTAACAGATTCTCGAATTCTTCTCTTGTAACCTTAACTTCTTCAGCCGCAAAAGGGTCATAGTACCTTATGTGGCTGGAGTTGTAGCTGATTACAAGCACATATCTTCCGTCATCTATACATGCTGCAAAAGGCACATCTCTATCTAAGAAATAAAGTGCCGTATCAAGACTTATACCCGATATATTAATACCTACACCATGCGTATATTCATCGAAGGCTTCCTCCCACGAGCTGCAGGCAATAATATCCTCGTATTCCACCTTTTCACCCATATAATCAATGCACATATAAGCACAGGTCATAAGTGTTCTGTCCTTATATGGCGTCATAGTTTCGTCTATATAATCCGCTACCGTATTATAGCTTTCCGCCTCTATGCTTCGATAGATGGTATCTCCTTCACTTCTTACAACAAGCCCCTGTCCTCTTTGATTAACGGCAGATATAGCACTTCCGGCACTCTTATATTCTCCTGAATAACCCGAATTATCAAACACATAAAATACATTTTCTCCGGTACTTGTCTCTATCTTAAAGTCCTTATCGAATTTGCTGTCATTGTATTTTGTCATTATCGGTTCAATATTTGCCGATATATAAATATTCGAAGGAAATTTAATATTATGCTCAGTATAATCATAATTCGTATATGAGGTTCCAAGTTCTAATACCATCGGATTAACCTCCTTGTTATACGATATAAAATCCGCTTCCGTCTCCTCAAAAAAGTTATTACTTTTTACCGCTCTCGTAAGATATATAGTATCTGCTCCGACGATTGCATTCATAATATAAATACCGGTTTTACTGTATTCCTTTATAATGCTTCCATCAGGCTGCATAATATTTATCTTATATAGCGGAAGTATCGCTTCATTTGCCGAGGTTATGGTTATATCCTTCTTATCCGCTATACCGAATATAAGGTCATTCCCTACAAAACCAAGTCCGAGATATCTATCATTATCCGATCCGCTTTCAACATACTCATTATCCGTCTCGAAATTCCTGACAATTATTCCGGTAACCTCCTCATCTATATCAGAATTAGGATAGGCAACTATTCTTTTATTGTCCGATACAAGATATTTATCTGAGGACAGGTCATAGACTAATGTATCCTGTGTCATACTATTCAAGTCAACCTTGTATATCGAGCCGTCAAGAAGATAATAAAAATACCCTTCTTTATCATAATAGGAAAATCTTCCAACCTCCTGCTTCATTATGTCATACGGTTCGTCACAACTTACATAATATTTTTCCTCAAGCCTGTCTGTATCAGAATCAAAATAGTATAGGGCAAGTCCATTTTTACCCTCATTCTTCCCCCTGCTCATATAGCCATATACGACGAAGTAAAAATTACCATCCTCATCCATATCGGCGATATTTATTCCTGTATTATTATTGACTACCCTGACATCTGAGTAATTCCCCTGGATAAAGCTGAATACGCTGGTTAATGTGAGCTTGGAATAATCGTAATACCACAGTTCCCCGGCTTTCACGAAAGCTATTTTTTTGCAGTCCTCTGAAGCGGCATACTCAGCCTCCGATGGATTTGCTATGCCAAGACTTATGCTGTTGTCAGACGGAGATATATAATCTTTGTCAAATATGCTGTCTATATATCTGTCAAACGCAAGAAGTTCGACCTCCTCCCTGCTTGTATCATATCTTGCCGTATAGTATTCATCGACATAATAAAAATGCGACACACTCTGATTAACCGTCTGAGCTACATATCCAAGATGAATGACTGCATACTCTCCATCAAGCTCTGTTATCTCCGGTATAACTCCGGTTACAGATATAGGGCTCATACCACCCCAGCTAATCATATCGTATGAGGAATTAAGGTTTACATATGACAAATCATAATCCTGTCCCTCCGGCGTAACCTTAAGCCGGTCGAATACCATATTACCCTCACTCTCGTTTACTTCCTTGATGAAGGTAGTATTATGAAATTCCATAGCATAGCTTATTATCTCTTGAGCATACTGATTTTTTAAGTCTACAACACGAGTATAGTACCTTGCACTTTCCCCCTCTTCGTTGGTTATTATAAATGCAAAGATATACTCCTTATTCTCACTCATGTCCATTCTGAAATTAACGCTGTATTCCGTATATCCATCCTTCGTAAGACCTGCCTCGGCCTCTCCGTTCTCAATCAGATTATCTCCTGATATACTTCTTAATTCATAGCCGTAGGAAACACCGTAGCCAGCTTCATCAATTACTCTGACTCTTACACCATGCTCAGCATCCACAGGTACAATTCCGTCTCTCATAAGGCTTGTGGACATTACCTGTGTATAGCCATTCATCATATTAACTGTCCGTTCTCCAAGACATCCGTATACTACAGGTAATTCCGGCTCCTCGACTTCGCGTGACACCGCGTCCAGCCCAATATTATTTAATTTATTTACCAAAAAAGCCGTACCTACCGCTACTACGATAAATACTATCGCTCTTAAAATTATCTTCCTTATCATCAGCCTAAAAGAATCTTCTCCTTCTTTTATATCTGCTTCGCCTTACAAAAAACTCATTGCAAAGCATCACTTCAATCAAATGTCTTAATTCGTTATCGTCATCTTTATATTTTACCTTGTTATATATTTTATCCGCAATCCGTCTTAATGTCTCCTTGTCAGGAAACATAGCAAACATAGGACTTCCCTCGTACTCTAATCTGTCACATTCGTCCTCGACTAAAACCATTATCATCCTGGCTCTTGCAGGATACATCTGCATAAGATATTCCCTGTCGCGCTCTAACTCTTCCTCATCTATGAGACATATTTCCGGCGTATAAAGCTTAGAATTAACCACAAAATCACTCATATATACCTCACTATAATCATTATATGAAACAGCGAAACTATATTTATCTTAAAGTGTAGTTTCGCTGTTTCTTTAGATTATTATATTCGTTCGGTAATTTAATGTGAGTTAATTAATCTCCAAATGAAATGCCGAGCATCTTTGCATTCTTTACTATGCTGTCATCAGGTGATACATATTTTAACTTGCCTGCACTTTCACTGAGTGGTATAGCAGTGACATCATTATTCTTCATAACAACCAGCTTACCAAAATCCTCTTTCTTGATAAGCTCTGCTGCCTTAGCACCAAATCTGCTTGATATAACTCTGTCATATGGGCATGGGCTTCCGCCTCTCTGGGTATGTCCCGGCACGGTAACTCTTATATCCATACCTGAATACTGCTTAATCTTATCAGCTACCTCATAGGCAACTGACGGATATTTAGCCGCAGCATCAGCTACTGCCTGCTTGCGTTCCTTCTTAGGAAGCTTCGCAACCTCCTTAGATATTGCGCCCTCTGCTACAGCAAGGATAGAGAAGCCTTTGCCTTCCTTAGTCCTCTTCTCAAGGGCAGCGCATACCTTCTTTATATCATAAGGTATCTCAGGTATAAGAATGACATCTGCCCCCGAAGCAATACCTGCATGAAGTGTAATCCAGCCAACCTTATGTCCCATAACCTCAACAATAAATACTCTGCCATGTGAGCTTGCAGTAGTATGGATGCAATCTATAGCATTTGTTGCTATATCAACTGCGCTCTGGAAACCAAAGGTCATATCAGTTCCCCAGAGGTCGTTATCTATCGTCTTAGGAAGACCTATTACATTAAGTCCTTCCTCTGACAGGCGGTTAGCAGTCTTCTGTGAACCGTTTCCTCCCAATACAACAAGGCAATCCAGCTTAAGCTTCTTATAATTCTCCTTCATGGACTTAACCTTATCAAGTCCGTCCGGTGTAGGGATATCCAGCTCCTTGAATGGTGTTCTGGAGCTTCCAAGTATCGTTCCACCCTTAGTAAGTATGCCTGAGAAATCATCAGGTGAAAGCTTCTGATAGTTTCCATATATAAGCCCTTTGTAACCTTCAAGGAAGCCATATATCTCAACCTCTTTGAAACAACCGTGAAGTCCCTTTACGACGCCTCTCATAGTTGCATTCAATGCCTGACAATCTCCACCGCTCGTAAGCATTCCTATTCTTTTCATTTTATCTACCTCGCTTTCTATATAGTTATTCTTCCTTCCAATGCTCTAAGCAAAGTCATCTCATCTATACACTCCAAATCCCCTCCGACAGGTACACCGCTTGCTATACGCGTGGTCTTAATGCCTGATGGCTTTATCAATTTGGAAATATACATAGCAGTTGCTTCTCCCTCCACACTGGAATTAGTTGCTACTATAACCTCTTCAACCTCCTCCTGCTCAAGCCGCAGGATAAGCTCCTTGAGTCGGATATCATTTGCGCCTATACCCATAGCCGGATTAATCACGCCATGAAGCACATGATATACGCCCTGATACTGACCTGTTCTCTCATAAGCCGCAAGGTCTCTCGGTGTCTCCACAACCATAATCAGCTTGTGGTTCCTGTTCGGCGATGCACATATCGGGCATTCTTCTCTATCCGTGATTGTATAACAGTTCTTACAGTATTTGATATGCGTCTTGGCATCAAGTACTGCCTCCGACAAATTTTTAACCCTGTCCTCTGGCATATTAATTATATAGAATGCCAGCCTTTGTGCTGTCTTACCGCCTATACCGGGCAATCTTGACAGTTCTTCAATTAATCTATTGACCTTATCGCCGTATATATCCATTAGAATGGGAAACCTCCACCTAAACCGCCGGTTATCTTACCCATCTGTGCTTTTTCATCCTCGGATTGAAGTCTTATAGCTTCATTAACTGCTGCCATAACATTTTCCTCAATATCCTCGAAAAGTTCTTCGTCATCTCTATCAAATGCGTCTTTATCAATTTTGATTTCAGTTATTTCCTTTTTACCGTTGATTTTAACCTTAACAACTCCGCCTCCGGCTGTTGCCTCGTATTCCTTTTCTTCAAGCTCCTTAGTAGTCTCCTCCATCTGCTTCTGCATCTTCTGAGCCTGCTTCATAAGATTGTTCATGTTGCCGGGCATACCCATGCCACCTGGAAATCCGCCTCTTTTTGCCATTTTTTATATATCCTCCTAACTTTTAAACTCTATTTCATCATAATTAATCTTTGAAAGGTCAAGACCGCTTGCTCTCTCAATAGATTTATCATTAGCATTTACAGCTCTTACACCTATGTGAATATCCCTGCCTGCCAGTTCTGAAAGTTCTTCCTCAAGCAATGTGCGGTTCTCCTTTTTATCAAAGTATTCTATCGCAAGTGCATTATCAGAATTCCTCACAAACACAAGGTCTATGGTAGAACGCCTGTCTCCCGGAACAACCTTCGCCTTCTCTATGAATCTTCTCTGTATGCGCATTATCTTGTTCATCAAAGGCTTCCAAATGCTTATTATGCTGACTATCTCTTTGTATTCTGCCTCAGGATATTCTTTTTTAAGATTATCTATTATTTTGCCGCTTTCATCCTTGTCGGATGTCGTCCCACCTACTTCGTTAGTAACTGTTGTGGTTACTGTATTTATAGACTGTGCATTTTCAGCAGCCACATATACAACCTGCTTATCCCCAAGCTGTTCTGTCTTTTTCTCTAAGCCTTCAAGTCTTTTTTCAATAGCCGAGTAATCCTTCTGCATCTGTGGCTTACACATCTTGATTATAGCCACATCCACGACCACTCGCTTAGTCCTGACATAAGCAAGCTTATTTGAAGCCTCCTGAAGTATATTTATATAATTAATCAGATAATCCTCTTTTAATCCTTTACCGAATTCTATAAGCGCCGCCTTTTTCTCCGACGCTATATCCACATCGAAGTCATTATCCAGCTTAAGCATCAGTACATTTCTTACAAAGCCTATTAATTCTATGACAAACTGTGATAAATCCTTGCCGTGCCATACAGCATCGTCTACTATACTTACGGCCTTATTCACATCATCAGTAATTATTGCCTCAAAAAGACTTATATATATATCTATATCAACCGCACCTACGGTATTAAGTACCTTATCATAAGTAAGCTCCTCGCCAAGATTAAAGGATATACACTGGTCAAGTATGCTAAGCGCATCTCTCATAGAGCCATCGGCAACCTTAGCAACATATGCAAGAGCATCTCTCTGCGCCGCAATCCCCTCTCTGTCAAGCAGTTCAGCCAGTCTGTCAACTATGGTTTCAATAGATATTCTCCTGAAATCATATCTCTGACATCTTGATAATATGGTTATCGGAACTGAATGTACATCTGTTGTCGCAAGTATAAAGATTACATATGACGGCGGCTCCTCTAAAGTCTTAAGAAGTGCATTAAAGGCTTCTTTTCTGAGCATATGAACCTCATCAATTATATATACCAGATACTTGCCCGTAGAGGGTGAATACTGTACAGAGCTATTTATCTGTCTGATATTATCCACACCGTTATTCGATGCTCCGTCTATTTCTATCACATTTATTGATGAGCCGCTCGTTATGGACTTACAGCTTGCACATTCATTACATGGACTTCCATCTTCTAATGGGTGCTCGCAATTCACTGCTTTTGCCAGAAGCCTCGCTACAGTAGTCTTACCTGTTCCTCTTGTTCCACAGAAGAGATATGCGTGTCCGACTCTGTCGTATTTAACTTGATTTTTAAGGGTAGTAACTATATGCTCCTGCCCCTTTACTTCGCCAAACTCATTAGGGCGCCATTTCCTGTATAATGCCTGATACGACATGATTTATGTCCTCTCCTTACGCTTAGGTCTGTTATAATATATCTATTATTTCCTGATAAAATTTTACTTATTATATCTGAATCTGAATATCTGATCCAGCATACGAAGCGTCTTAAAATTGCCTTTTGCTGTTATCTCACCTGACATAAAACCCTTCTGAAAGGTCATTTTGCCGGCTATGATATCGCGCATCATATCACTTTTCGCCTTGAGCTTAACATCAGCCTCCCTGTCCTCACCATATTCACATATTAGCTCCTGTCCGTCTTTAACATCTATTATAAGATTTTTGCTTATATCAGGGATAATTATTACATAGCTTGCAGAGAAACCCTTCTCAGGAAAATAATTCTTGAAGAAACCTGCAACTATATCATCCTCATATATTTGTTCTTCCTTAGGCTCATCATCACCAAGCATATGCTTGAACATCGCTGCAAGCTCCTCTATGTCTTCCTTCTGCTTCTTTACATAACCGTCATCAGCTACAAACTTGGATAGTTGTTCGCTCTCCTGCGGAGTTAGCTTGATATTATGTTTCTTAATAATATTGTTCTTAACCTCTGTATTACTTGTGGGTAACTTCACCATATGCTGATTTACACTTCTATATAAATCTTCAGCCTTCTTCTCAATCAACGACAAAAAAGCAGAGTTGCGTTCAAATACCTCGGCACTCTCCACATAGCTTGCAATACCATTTATGGAAGTTCCTCCGAGTATATCCCACGCCTTTCTCAACGAAAGCTCTGCGTCCATCTCCCCATAGGCAGTAGCGACTACTATAGGCATCATATAAAGTCCGGAAATTTTCTCCTTATCGCCATACAGCCAACACATATCCAGAAACTGCTGCATATATCCGCCAATACCGAACCACTCCACAGAAGAAGCAAGTATTATACCGTCACATTCCTTAAGGGTATTAGGTAAGGTCGCAATCCCCGACTTATCCTCATACATATTGTATCTTTTTACCTCTACCCTTAATTCCTCAAGTACTTGCATAATTCTGTCAAGCACGAACAATGTCGGATCTTCAAGTAATCCTCTGCCTCCATAATATATATTAATCTTCAAAGCTGTTCACCTCATTACATAAAATGACAATTTGACATATATAATAAATATACCACAATAAAGTGAGCCAAGCAAGCACGAAGTGCTTATTGTTTACGATACAAAGAACTCCTCATTTGCCAGCTTTATTATATCTCCCACATTCAAGCTTTTCTGTACAAATGCTTCAAGCTTTTCTGAGTTTATATATGTGCCATTGGTGGAGTTTTGGTCCTCGATATATATTCCATCTTCACTTAATGTAATGCTCGCATGAACTCTGCTTATCTGCTCCTTATTAAGTCGGTAGTCAACCTCTTTATGCCCCCTGCCTATTGTAATTTTCTGCGTGTCACCATTCAAGATTATAGGTTCAAGCATACCATCATTTAGCGATACTAATTTATATTCCTTTTTATTCTGTATCGATGAATTCTTTTTGATTGTTGGTTTTTCATCCGCTTTTTTATAATTTACACTAAAATAAGTATTGTTATCATCGTAGCTCGTATCATCATAATCTATATCATTATACTCTTTGGTATAATTACTTTCCTCATATCTTTTTGTTACCTGATCGGTATATATTTTGAAATCCTCCATTGATTTATCTGCATCTATATTCTCTTCCTTCTCCTTCTTTAATACATAAACCAACACATTCATCGCAAGTATGATAAATGAAGATAATGCTCCAATAAGATAATGCATTCTCCGGTCTGCCATAAAATACAAAGCAGACAAAGCAACAACTATCAATGTATTTACTACTATCAATACCTCATGCAGCTTGTCAATTTTTTCATTTTTATCTTCTTCAAAATTTATATATATCGGTTCTTCGTAATCGTCTTCGACGCTTTTATCATCATATAAATAATTCATATTGGTATCGTCTTTTTTATAATCTCTGCCATAGTTGTCATCATCATTATATGGCACCGTCATAAATTCATCATTTTGAGTATCAAGGTAAAAACCCTCTTTCGTACTCTTCTTAGGACCATCGCCTAATTCAAGCTTAAGCATCTCCATATCAAAACAGTCCGACACAACCGCATCATATATACGGTGCATCTTCATAGTTCCGGTTGTACTTGAGTAATCGAATATCTTCATAATGTATTCTATAAAACATTTAAGCTGATTTTTTATATCCTTGTCATAGAATGGAACATATATCAGCTTAAGCTCATTCCTACCCATATCCCACAGCATATAGTTCGCCGATACGACTAAATCATTCGGATTTAACAGATACTTTTCCGCTTCTTTAATGGCATCACATATACAGCCTAATATGTTTATAAAAAACTCAATATCCGGTCTCTGTCTCAGGAAATTTTTTTCGAGCATGGAAAATGCTGTAATGTTATATCTTACGAATGTGCAATCGTCTAATTTACTGATAATCGGCTTTAGCATACCGCCTATATCATTTCCCTCAAGCATTTTTAATACATAGGCATTGCGGTCGAAGTCTCCGTCTTCTCTACTTAATTTTGCCTCAATATAATTATTTACTCCCTTACTCCCGTAATAAATCTCCATACAACTGCCATCTCCTCAACCTGTCAGTACACACATCATATTCTCTTGAAAAGCTGTTTTTCTTCCCCTGATACAGATAGAGTTCTCCACCCTGTAAATCAGAGCTGTCTATATAAGCATATATGACGCCCCTGTCTGTCATTATTTCAACCTGTGGAATATTATTTACTCCAACTATCTGCCTGCCTATACTTTCTGTAATGTCAGCTTCAATAATCTCTGTATTATCTCCTATTGATAAAGTATATAACTCCGAATATGTCTCCCCCTGTGTAATCCCATCATTGATTACATCCAGAAACCAAAACAACACGAAAACCACTATAAAAATTATAAAAGGCATAATTAATGTCATCTCAATTATCGTACTTCCTCTGTCGTCTAATTTGTACATCTCTGACATCCTCCTAATCCCCCTGTCTCACTAAGTCTGACACGGTATATGGTTCTTTTTAAGCCACTGCAATTCCTATTGAAATGATACCTTCTTCCATCATCAGTTATATAAACCTGCTCCCCACTCTGTGCTCCGCAGAATTCGCATGGCGTATATCCGTTTGCCCTCGCATATGTATCTGATGAAGTATGTACCGACAGACTAAGATGTGTGCATGAACGGCTGTCATGGTATACATCCCGGTTATCAGTCACATACACATATCTGTCATTATCCGTCCTTTCAGACTTTGCATCATCCGACTCGCCGATATATGCCCTCTGCCGCATAACTATATATCTTTTTTTACTTAGGTTTGGCATAAGTGGTATATCTATTTTCAGAGAATAATTAACTCTTAGAACCACATAGTCTTCCTCATCCCTCGAAACCGTACCAAGATAGCTTATGCCGCCTATGCCGCCACTTACATATTTTTCAACCAATTCCTCATCATCTATATATTCCTGCATTTTAAACTGTGGTAATAAAAGGGTATTATTTGATATGTATGAATATTCCGCCATATATTCTACTGTCTCAGCTGCGGCCTCATATATTATCTCTTCTGCCAACTTGCACTGACACATAGCATATATTGTTAGCATCGCAAATAAAAATAATGGTATTATAAGTGTCGCTTCAACTACGACACTGCCTCTGTTATTTGATAAATTATTTTTCATATACATCACGCTCCATAATCACATACTTCAAAACCTAACAATATAATACAAACCGACAATCATATACCAACATATAACATACACATATTGCGATTATTTGTTTTAACATCCTCTGCCTCACTTGATCTGCACCTGAAGAGGATTTTATTAATTGGGCATAAGACAGAGGACATTAAAACAAACAACCGCTAATATCCTCCACTAATATTAAATTCAAACACGCTGTCCCCATAGGATATGCTCACATCAGCGGACAGACCAACAGCCGCATTTTCTATAAAAAATTCCGGATATATTTGTCTGGCATTGAGCTGCATAACATCCAACATTCTCATATATGCCTTGTCCATATTCAAAGCAATGAGTATCATAAGATAATCCTCATACGACATACCAGAGTCATCATCTATATCCGCAGCATTCAAGCTTCCTCCCAAATTATCTATATCCGTTATCCAGCTTTCGCTGTTTTTTTCAAAGGGAAGCTTATCTCCTCTAAGTAATACCTTTACATCTGCAGCAGCCTCGACATAAGACCAGCAGCCAGCTATAAGATACTTCATTATAGGATAAGGAATGCCGGTTGAGGCATTTAAAGCAAGTGCTATACTTTTCACCCTTGACATCTTTGAGCTATCCGTAAGCAAATATGTGAAATCAATTGGAAAACGAATGGCTATGATTCTTTTTATGGTTTTATTAAGATTTTTATAATCAGAACAATCTCCACATATCAGATATTCCAACTCAAAGTCAAATACAGTATTATCATTGTTATTCATATTAGTTGCACAGTTAAACACACACTTAGCATATGAAAGCCCGCAACCTGCATCAATCAAAGCGCTATTCCATTCGGAGTTTTTCTTTAAATCCTTTTTTAATCTGCTGTAGCTGTTGAATTTATTCTCTATGTCAAACCCATCCATAAAGCTAATACCAAGCTTCGACGGACATTCTGACAGATTAATAATCTCATCGCTTACATAAAGTTCCTCAGGAATTACATAATTAATTATTCCGACCTTACCCATTTTTTTAGTAAAATCTCTTGGGTCATCCTCTTTTTTTAAAGTATTCTCCTCCTCGGATGAAGCACTCTCCGAAGATTCATCCGATTCACAATCCCTATCCATATCATCTATGGTTTCATCACTTACATTTGCCTCCCTTCCGCCTGTTTTACCAAGTATCTCTGATGCCCCATATTCTATCCCGGCATATACAATATAGTCATCAATCTGTGCTTTGAGCGCTTCACAATTATTATCCAATATCAAATCATAATCTGTAATTGCCACATTGTTCACTGTACAGTCATTGTTTAAATTTAATTTTACATTCTCATAAAATTTCTCCTCAACTGCGGCTTCTCCCTTACCATAATCTGTCTTATCAAACAGGAGAATATGATAATGTTCAAATATGTAGCTGTTATACTCTGATTTAATATCCGACACTGCCGAATTGACGGCTATAGCTGCCTCTTCCTTATTGGCAAAGTGCCTGCATATCCCAAGCGCCGCCATACCAAGCAATAAAACAGCGGACAATATCAGACACATGAATACAGTTATTTGTCCTTTATTATTCATATTCTCCCTCCATAATTATTTGTAAATATTCTTGGCATCCTTGTTGATAGATTTCCAGATATTGTTGACTAACTCCTCGATTTGATCCTTAAATATTGCCACCATCGCTATAAGAACAACGATTATCAGTATAACCTCAACTACTCCCATGCCTTCTTCCTCTTGTAAAAACCTTTTTAATGTATTCATATCTCATATCCCCCCTGTAAACCTTATCTTCATATACTACAAGCCAACAAAAGCAGGAACCATAATTATTACTATAACTACCGCCATAAGTACAATCATCGGTACTAAAAGCTTGGTAGATGCCTCCTCTCCTTTTTTTCTGGCATATTCCTTTCTGCTTTCCATTGACTCTCTTACCTCGTCGCGCATAAGTACGCGCAAATCCTTCGTACCCATCCTCAGATTGTGACTTATCCTGTTCATAAGTCTCATATATTGAGGAAGCGTTAATCTCATTCCCAGTTCATCATATGCTGCCGCCTCATCAAAGCCTGAATTAATCTGATTTACAGTATATTCAAGCTCTTTAATTAAAATATTTTTATGCTCTGCCTCATCAATTATCCTGATAAAGCATTTCTTAATCGTCATTCCTGTTCCGAGCAACAGCCAAAGTTTATTTACAAAAGGTGCATACTCATTCATAAGCATATTATCCCTTTTCTGCATCTTATCCTTCAGATTGGAATTCGAGAATATAATTGTAATTGTACACACAATAATTCCTAATCCGAAAAGTTTCTTATAACTGCCTTTATCCTGCTGCTCCAGTGATATTCTGTGCCCTGAAATCTCCTTTGGAATCTCTATACTGGACTCACTGCGGTTACCTGCTTCGATTTCCTTTAATACCTCACCAACCACCTCGCTTAATTCATCCGACGGTTCAACAGGCACAAGTGTAATACGGTAATTATCCTGTGTGTTGAATTCCAGATACGCTATTTTTGCCGTTAAATTAACTTCGGTTGCTTCTTGCAGTTCACCCAGATATACCTTGCCGGAGGGAGAAATATATTCAGGATAATCACTCCACCAGCTTATCTCAAAAACACCACTGCTATCCGACGACGGAAGTTTTAAGTCCTTGCTAATATGTTGTAAATCTTCATTATCTGCTAATATGTCAACTTCAAGCTCCGTAAATACTTCCTCTGCTCTCTGATAGAACTCATCCTCTGTATACTGCCTCGGATATACCATAAGCTCATATACCTCCTGAGACGATTCTGCTCCTACATACACATCCCAGGAAGAAACATCATCACTATAATCTCCCCTTTCAATAATATTTGATGAATTCTCACCAGAAAATTTCTGATATATGGTAAGTATCATACAGACCATATTTATTACAAAAATAATCACCATACATATTGAGATAATTTTTACATAATAAAGCTCTGTGAGCTCGTCCAAATTCGCATCAGACACAACATTGATTTTTCGAAAGTCAGATTTTTTCTTAGCTATATTCAGCTTTATTTTTGATTTTCTGTATATTAATCCACCCATGCGCAATAATACATTCTTGTATTTCGAATAATGTTTTCTGCTCAGCATATAGAGCATAAAAAACATTATTAAAATGATTATATTTACAACTAACATTTTTACACCTCAATTTTCACAATTTTATTAATCAAAAATCCTGATAATATAATGAATATAAGACTTATACACATTACGATGTTGCCAAGCGCAGTTCGGTACATAATGTCCATATAACCGGAATTAGTCAGCTTCATATATATGATTATTAAAAATGGCATCATAAGCATAATTCGTCCCTCAAGCTTCTTAGAGGCAATAATTGTGTTTATCTCCTCCTCTACCATATGCTTCTCGGCAATATTACCTGCAGTCTGTCTGATAATTGACACGATATTCCCGCCATAAATCTTGGTTGATACGATAAGCCTTGCAAAATCAAGGATATCCCTCACATCACTTCTTGTGCCAAGGTCTAAGAGCATATCCTCAGCTCTCCTGTTACATTCGATTCCGTTAATAATCACCTTAAGCTCTGACAATATGTATTGATATTCCTCACCACTTTTTCTCATATCACCATAGGTAACCGCAAATGCTCTCTCAAGAGAATAGCCGGCATTAAGATTTCCCGACAGGACAACTATCATCTCTCTGAATTCCTTAGTCAGCATCTTCTTACGCTTAGCAATATATGACTCTATATCCTTCTTCCATACGATTATCCCGAATGGCAGAACAACCAGCGACCATATCAGGCTTTCAAAGAATATATAGCCTGTTCCTAATGATAAAGCACATATCTTAACCACCTCGCTTATTACCCATTTCTTCGTCGGTTTATACTTCTTATAATCCACTGTTTATCTCCTTATAAATATCATAAAGCCCTGCATTCATAAGCTTCTGTATATTAATCAGATCGTTCATCTTTCGTAAAAAGCCCTTAACTCTTCCTTCTTCCTCACATGTCTCAGTAAATTCAAATAATGTATTAATCTTTATATCACCATAATTCATATCTACCTCCGTAACCTCACATATCTCTAATACCCTCCTGCTCTTGTCCCTAAGTCTTCCAAGATGTATGATTATATCCACCGCGGAGGCTATCTGTTTTTTGACTGCCGGAAGCGGAATATCCATTCCCATCAGTACCATAGTCTCAAGTCGGGACAACATATCCTTAGCGGAGTTTGCGTGCCCGGTCGATAGTGATCCATCATGACCGGTGTTCATAGCCTGCAACATATCAATTGCAGCCATATCCCTTACCTCTCCCACAATAATTCTGTCCGGTCTCATCCTAAGGCTTGTCTTAATTAAATTCCTGATACTTATCTCATTTTCTCCCTCTACATTGGCATTCCTTGCTTCAAGACTTATCAGGTTGGGAATTTCTCTTATCTGCAGCTCTGCCGCATCCTCGATTGTTATAATTCTCTCATCCTCAGGAATAAATGCCGAAAGTGCATTAAGAAAGGTTGTCTTACCTGAACCCGTTCCACCCGATATAAAGATATTATATCTTGCCCTAATTAGCAGCTTTAAAAGTTCTGCAACGCCTTTATCCAATGTGCCAACTGCCACAAGCTTATCCAGTGACATCACTTCTTTTGGAAATTTTCTTATAGTAACAACAGGGCCGCTTAATGATACCGGATACATGACAATATTTACTCTTGAGCCATCAGAAAGCCTCGCATCAACTATCGGATTAGCTTCATTTATGCGTCTGTTACAATCCGCTACAATCTGCTGTATGACGGACTTTAATTTTTCCTCAGAGTCAAATGCCTTAGGAGCCCTTATGATATGTCCGCTTTTCTCCAGAAAAATCGTGTCATATCCATTTACCATAATCTCCGTAATATCCTCTTCATCAAGGTACTCCGTCAATATATCCAGTCTTCTGAAGGAATTGAAAAGCTCGGTTTTTAATTGCAGCTTCTCGCCAAGTGACATATACACATTCTCAGCCTCAGATAATATGCATTTATCAATTATCTGTCCTATATCACTATCATCGGGTTCTACACTCAAATCAATTTCAGATATTATCCTTGTCTTAAGCCTCTCCTTTATATCCTCACCCTGCAGCACTATATATCCCCTTTCACAATTAATTCTCTAATTTTACTGCTATCCCGGTCTGCTTCGGGAACCTCGATATAATTGACCTTTGGAACTAATTCGACAAACTCGTCTGCTACCATCTTTTTAAATCGATTAAGCTTTTCTACAGATGTTCTGTCCCTTAAAACAGGCACATAGATTTTATCCATTTCAAGCAGCACATTCATATTCATAATCCCTGCGTTGATATCATATACGATTCTGCGATATCCATATGAGTATCGCAATGTATCAGTAAGCCATCTTATATTTTCCATACTTACATTCTTAAGATCCATGTAATCAAGCGCGATAAACGACCTATATCCATTAATAAATGCCAGCTTATCTATCACTTCGTTTATGCGGATATTCTTACCTATCAGATAATACATAAAATGCTCATAAAGTGTTCTATATGTCTTTATATCCTCAGGCATTCCACTCGCGTAAGTTTCAAAGCCGATATAGAAACTTTCCTTATAGTAATTACATATTCCTTTTGCAAGGCTTGTCTTCCCACATCTGCCAAGAGGGGAATAAATTCCATATACATAATTACCATTCTTAATATGAAGCCTTTGGGTATCAAGTATTTTAAGGACAATATCAGATATATTATCAACGCTTTGGTACTTGTATATTTTTCCGTTCTTTGCACCATTTTCCCTGACCTCCGTAAGCTCAGAAATCAAAACCGATGTATTCTTATATTCAAGCTTCTCGTCCAGCAGAAGCATATCAAGCTTATCCTTCCTGATATAATCCTCTATAGAATCAGGATTTGAAAAAGCAAAAACCTTAATTGGAATACTCTTATTTAGGTTCACATATTCCATAAACCCCATTACATAATATGTATCGCTATCACAGATACCTACCTTATATTCATTCATAAAAAGCCTCCAAATCTCATATACATAACTCAGATATTGTATAGACGACCAATGCTGTGAATATAGAAACTGATAGATGCATACGCGAAAATGTATATTTTGATTTCTTATCCTTGTCTGCCAACCTCCTTAGTAATTTGACAATTACATACACAAACGCATAAGTTCCAGCTATGACAAATGTAATGATAATTATCTTAATTACACCAAAAGAAATAAAAGCACCAATAGCTGACAAAAGCTTTATATCTCCCGCACCTATTATTCTTAAGCAGAAAAATATAAAGAGAATACCTATCGGACAGACGATTCCGGTCAGACTGTTCTTAACACTTGAAAAGCCATGAAAAATTATATTGAAAACAATTCCTGATAATATCCCAATAACACATAAAACATTCGGTATCTTATAGGTTCGTAAATCATATATCATTGCAAAAAAAGCCAAAAGGGTACACAAAATACAAACAGTAATATCTACAATAATATCTGCCTCCTTTTTCAATATTAAATTCTTCAGCTGAAAAAATTAGATATATCTATCCTTAATATAAGGAAATTATGATGTAGCTTTATCTTAGCTACAAGTAGAATATAACATCATAAAAAATCAAAGTAAAGACCAAAAAACGAACCAATGTTAACTTAAGTTTACAAAGCCCCTCTTTAACGCTCTAAAACAGAGGCTTACGCGCACATCGATTTTTTTTTTATAAAAAAATGCTTTTGCAAAACATTTATCTGTCTGCAAAAGCATCTTTTTATTTAACAATATCTATCTGTTAGTCAGCCTGTTGTGGATAATACTTATCATAATTTACTATCTCATCAATAAGCTTCTCAAGCTTCTCGTCCATTTCCTCATCGTTGAACTGGCAGGTACCAACCTTCTTATGTCCGCCGCCGCCATACTTGAGCATAAGACTTCCTACATCTACATGTGATGTCTTATTAAGTATACTATAGCCTACTGCTGCCGAACAGCCCAAGCCACCCTTGCCATTTACAATCCATACAGATATATTCTGTTCAGGATACATACTGTAAATCATAAATCTGTTACCTGTATATATAGGATCAACACCTCTTAAATCTGAGATTATTACATCCTTTTCAACTCTTGTATGAGCAGTAACCATCTCCTTGAACTTAGCTGTCTGCTCGTTATATACTTCAATTCTTTCCTTAACATCAGGAAGATCAAGTATCTCCTCTGTAGTCATGGTTCTGCAGGCATCTATAAGCTCTTCCATAAGCTTGTAATTAGGAATTGTAAACTGACGCCATCTTCCAAGACCGGTTCTTGGATCCATCAAAAATCCTATCAATATCCATCCGGTAGGATTAAGTACCTCGTCTATCGTAAGGTTACCCGAATCTACCTTATCAACTGCTTCCATCATCTCATCAAGATGTGAAAACTTTTCGGCACCACCATAATACTCATATATAATTCTTGCACACGAAGGAGTAACTCTGCTCTCTCCCTTATATTTGCCCTCAAGCTGATTTCTCTCAAACTCACTTGAATGGTGGTCAAACCACAGACCACAGCCCTCTACAAACGGAACATTTGCAAGGCAGTCATTCTCATCAACAGGTATCAGTCCATCCTGTAAATCCTTTGGATGTGCAAACTTCCAGCTATCTATAATGCCGGCTTCCTTAAGAAGTGCTCCACAAGCCAAACCGTCAAAGTCAGAACGCGTAATTAATCTCATTGTATATCCCCCTTAATCGTCTTTAACAATTAGTTATTTTTCGTCAACCTATTCCTATAATATAATATTTTTGCTTTCTTTTCAAGAAATATCTGATAAGAGTATGCATTTTTTATTAAAAGTGTTAATAAAAGGCATTTATTACTGCCTGTTATAATAATCTATGCCGCCTGAGGGATTAAAATATGTCCTTATGTACCCATCCGTAGAGACAATCACGAATTCGTTAGTCTCCTCAAGGTAATACACATCATCCCCATCCTCAGCTTCTATCTTATGAAGTGAGTCAGGATTTAGCACAACCTTTTTTGCTGCCGCCTCATATTCAGCCGCCGACGCAAAGCCCATCTCTATACCATGCTTCTCATAATGCTCATCAAGTCTGTACGAGTTTCTGAATGTAAGTGGACGGTCATCTTCTATCTCGGTGGAAGCTTCTTCCGTCACCTCGGATGCATTTTTTCCCTCTGTGATTTCTTCAGTTCCTTTCTCCGTCACAGTTATCTCTGTTGTCTGACTTGTCGTGTCGTTATCCGATGAATTATCACTACCGCCCACAAGCCTTGCAAATACAGATACTACAACTATAACCACGACTACTATGCCGTATAGCAATGAATTGTTTTTATTTTTCATAAATATGCCTTTCTGATTTATCTATTATCTTTTTGCTAAAAATATATCATGATATGCACTTTGTCAATTGGATTTTATCAATAATTCCAATCTAAATATCTTATTTTTAAAAGAAGCCTCCACATCATATCCAAGCTTATCACAAAGTCTTTTCACAACATAAAGTCCGAGCCCGCTTCCTTCACCATGTCTATCCTTTGAGCGCACGAATGGCTCAAATATCTCATCTATATCTATTTCATTGCCGTCTGCAACATCATTTTCAAATATTATCCTTAACACATTCTCATCATGCTCATCAACAATTGAAAGCTTAAGCCAATTCTCCGCATACTTTCTCGAATTTGAAAATATATTCTCCAATATTCTTCGTAAATCGTGCTCATTTGCAGCAAGCTTTATATCCTTTTCCGGTATGGAAAAATCAGCTTTAATACCTCTTGCCTCAATCCACTCATTCTGTTCAAGAATTATCTCGCTTATAAAAGGAATAAGTGATATCTCGTTTTTCTCTACGGACTCGTTATTTTCAACAATGGATAAATCAAGAAAATCATCGGAAAGTTCTCTAAGGAATTTAACCTTATTTATAACCACATTAAGATATTCCTTCTCCTTGTCGGAAAGCTCATCAGACTTATTAATTAATTGCAGATAGCCGTCTACAGATGTAAGCGGCGTTCTGAAATCATGCGAAATACCTGCGATTATCCTCTGCAAATGCTCCCTGTCTGCTGCGTATTCCTTAAGCTTGCCTTCAAGCTCACTTACATAATCATTTATCGCATTTGCAAGGTCAACGCTTGACGCACCAAAAGAACCAACCGTAACCGGCTGATTCTTTTCGTTTTTCTGTTTCTCTTTAATTTGAACCGTTATGTCCCGCATCTCTTTTTTAAGAATACCAATCCTTATAGTAAGGATGATACATATCAACACAAGCAGGGAGCATATTATTATCAAAATCTTTTCCATAATCCGACTTTCCGGTTAAATCAATCCTGCCACTATATCAGACTTGCCATTAGGCATCCGGCCTTAACCTTAGATTATTTATACAATCTCTTCTTCATAAATATATATGATAATCCTCCCCAAAGCAAGGTCTCAAGTAAAAAGCTCAAAAGAATGGCATATACCAGCTCACCTGATATTTTTTCACCGAATATACTCATCGGCTGGCTCATTAAAAGCCATCTGGTATATTTCAAGTATTTGCTCGGACTATCCTCATATTTAAATTCAAGAACCAGGCTTATAAGCGTATCAACAAACATAAATCTAAGATAGCAAATCACTGCCCCAAGTCCGCTCCTAAATGTTGTCACTATCAAAATACCCATTATAGATGCATGAAACAATACGACAATATATAGAAGCAGCCTTACTGCTACATCATCCACATCTCCATAGCCCTTGGCATTGCCGAATATAACGGTCGCCGCAACAAAGGAAAGCCCCATTACTCCGGTAATTGTGCCGCCAATCACGATACATTTGCTTGTTAAAATCTGCATCGGTCTTTTGCCGCTCATAACCTCATAATAAACTGTCCTATTAGCAAATGCCATAGCTGTAAGCACCGCTGCAAACATAGCTATAAAAAGTATAAGTAATACCGAAGAATCCTCTCCTGTCTCTATCAGATATTCTCCTGCATTTTCCGGTGCATTAATAAAAGGTACGACCGCACCGAATAAAACCAAGATAAGTGCCATAAGCCAAAATCTCATAGTCTTAGTCATTCTGTACCATTCTGCTCTAAGTAATCTATTCATAGCTATCCCTCCTAATCCTCTACCTGCTTACCTGTTTTTTCAAGGTAATATTCCTCTAAGCTCTCGCCCTCTTCAGAAAGCCTCGTTATGATAAATCCGCCGTCTGTAATGGATTTGGATAGTTTTTCTACATCTTCAATTCCGTCATATAATCTGATTTCATCATTATCTCTGACCTTGAAATCATTTATATTAAGCTTACTTTCGATATAAGCCACTGTCTCAGATATCTTATTGGTCTTAAGAGATATGTATGTTCTTGAATGTTCGATTAACTCCTCTTTGGAAAGCTCCTCAATCAGCTTTCCCTCATTGATTATTATAAAATCCGTACACAGCTCGAAAAGCTCAGTCAGTAGGTGGCTCGATATAAGGATTGTCTTCTTGTCTTCTACACAAAGTTTCTTTAAGATATGTCTTACATAAGCTATCCCCTCCGGATCAAGACCGTTTACCGGCTCATCAAGCACGAGCACATCCGGGTCAGGAAGCAGCGCCATACCTATGCCAAGTCTCTGTTTCATACCAAGCGAAAATCTTTTTGCAAGTTTATCTCCCGTATCGGCAAGTCCCACAAACTCAAGTACCTCGTCAATCCTTTCCTTGCTTGCCACTCCCCGCATATAGCGTATGAATTCCATATTCTGTCTAGCAGTCATTCCACCCTCGATAATAGGAGCCTCTATCATAAAGCTGATACGGTCTCTGACTCTGTCGAGCTCCTTCTCGTCAGTCTTTCCGAACAGACTCAGACTTCCCTCACTCGGCATAACAAGACCACCTATCATCTTCATAATGGTAGTCTTACCTGCACCATTTGGTCCGATAAGTCCGTATATATGTCCTTCCTCTATGTCGAAAGATACATTATCAACAACATTTACTTTTTTCTTCTTGGCTGTATAGGTCTTGGTGATATTTTTTAAGCTTATAACACTTGACATATTCTTCCTCCCTTTTACAGATTCATTTGTATTATATTTTAATAATAAAATATAAAGGTTAATCAAATGTAAAGAAAAAGGTTAAGAAAAGGTTAAGATTATTTTTTATTTTTCAGATTTTGAATAAAGACAATCAGCTCATCACTGCAGTTTGCCTTGACTATAATTGCAGCCAAGGTAGTAGAAGAAGCCAATATGTAAAAATTTGTTTTTGTTTCAACAATATCATATATTTCACCATATTCAATATCGCTTTTACCATGCGGCTTCACTATCTCCATTTTATTTTCAAAGAAGGTAAAATGATAAGCTGCATCCCTGATTGCCGCAAATGTATTATATGATTTTTTAACAGAATAGTTATACCTTGCTATCATAATAATAGGAAATATTATCGCAAAAAACAAGCAAGATAAACCCACAACTACGCCACCAGGTATATTTATAATGCCATTTATTCCCCAAAGCACCATACAAACCAGGCATATTACTGTTATGGTTATTCTTATTTTTTGATTTAAAACCTTTGTGTTACAAGCTCTCTTGTACTCCTCAAAGGTGTATCTTGTCTCTGTTTCAAATAGCATAGCTGCTACCTCCATTAATAATAGTTTCTATATATTAGATACTTTATATCGTCTTTTGGTCGATTTTAATGCTTAAGTCTGTATCCCATACCCCAAACAGTCTCTATATAATCGAAATCATCATATTTCTTAAGCTTACTTCTTAAGTTGCTCATATGTACCTTGAGCGTCGTATCCTCTACAAGATATTCCTCATTCCACACACTTTCATATATGTTGGCTTTTGAGAATAGCTTAGTAGGATTTTTTAAAAAAAGTTCAAGGATTTCAAATTCCTTGGCGGTAAGCTCAAGCTCGTTTTCTGTCTGATTGTCATTTTCTTCACCGGCATTATCCGGTAAAGAATTTGTTCCTCTGATATATACCCTCTTTGAATTAATATCCATAATTATATTTCTATAGGTAAGCTTCTTCTCACTTTGATTTCCGCTTATGTCATCAACATCCTTCCCCGACTTATTAGGAGCATTGTCCATATCTCTTATGCTTCTTCTAAGTACCGCCTCAATCCGCACGATAAGCTCGTCCAGGTCAAAGGGCTTAGTCATATAGTCATCCGCACCAAGCCTTATCATATCAACCTTAGTATGAACCGAATCCTTAGCCGAAAGCATAATAACCGGAAGATTTGAATGTGTCCTAAGCTCGCTCAATACATTATCACCACTTTTAAACGGAAGCATAATATCAAGTATAGCAAGGTCAAACTCTTCCGCTCTTTCTCTAAGAAGCTTTAAAGCCTTCATGCCATCAAAAACACTTTCAGTAGTATATGAATTCTCTTCCAGATATAGCTTTATTAAGTTATTAATTTCCTTATCATCTTCGATAATTAGAATTTTACTCATTATTTTATACCTTTTTATACTTTCCTACCCTGATATGCTCCCAGTTCCTTCATCCTCCTATGAAGTGTGTTAAGAACATTCTTCTTATCTGCCGACCATGTCGGTGCGATAAGGATTTTCTTCGGTCCATCCCCCGTTACCCTGTGTATCACAACCTCAGGACTTATATTCTCCAGACATTCTATCACGAGTGCTATATAGCTTTCCATATCCATAGCTTCGAACTTACCCTCCCGATATTCATCAGCAAGGTCTGTACCCTCTAATACATGCAACAGTTGAAGCTTTATCCCAAAAGGCTTTCTCTCATTCACATATCTTACCGTATCAAGCATCATCTCTCTTGTTTCATATGGCAAGCCAAGTATTATATGCGTTATATATGGAATTCCTATATCATCCAGCTTTTTTACCGCTTCATCATAAACCGACAAAGGATATCCGCGTCTTATATATTCTGCTGTCCTTTCGTGAATTGTCTGTAGTCCGAGTTCAAGCCAGATGAATTTATCCGTCTCATTACCTGCCTCCTCTGCTTGTATTTTACCTGATTGATATGCACCAGTTTCAATAAAGCTTTTATTATCTTTACAGAATTTATCTCTTAACTCTCTTAAAAGTATAAGCACCTCATCTGAAAGGCAATCCGGTCTAGTAGCTATGGATATTCCAGCCACATCCTCGTGCGAAAGTGCCTCACTCCAGATTCTTCGCAGATAATCAATATCTCCGTAGGTATTGGTAAATGCCTGAAAGTATATAACAAATTTCTCTCCTGACCGCTTATTAAATCTTTCTAAGCCGGATTTTATCTGTTGTGATACATTAAAACCCTCACTAAGTTTGCTGCCGTAATCATTGTTTACCGTTCCATTATCTATGTCAGACTTATTATTTATATACGATACACCTACCGCAAAATCTCCACTTCCGCCCTGACTGCAAAAGATACAGCCGCGATTTCCGAGTGTTCCGTCCCTGTTAGGACAGGAAAGTCCGGCATTCACGGCTATCTTGTATATTTTCTGTCCATATGTATTTTTAAAATACGCATTTAACGAGTTATACGGTTTTCCGAACCAATCATTAAAATCCATATATATTTCAACTTAACCTCTGATTATTTTCACAATATTCCTCAACTCATCCTGCCTCAACTGCTCTACCACATATATCTGTGAAGCTGCCCCTGTTCCTCCAAACAAGGAAACCCCTGCTGCCTCAATGCCTCATAGAGTATGACCGCTACTGAGTTGGACAGATTAAGTGAACGCTCATCCGGCATCATCGGTATTCTCACACAGGTCTCCTTATTATCAAGCAGTATTTCCTCCGGTATGCCCGCACTCTCCTTACCAAACATTATATAAGCGTCTTCTTCGTAATTCACATCTGTGTATGTCTGCCTTGATTTAGTTGTCGCCATATATATTTTCGCACCGGAATTTTTATCTAAGAAATCCTGATAATCATCATATATGGTCACATCAAGCTTTTCCCAATAATCAAGTCCGGCGCGTTTTAGCATCTTGTCATTTATCCTGAATCCAAGAGGCTCAATCAGATGAAGCCTCGTGCCGGTCGCCACACAAGTGCGTCCTATGTTACCCGTATTGGCAGGCATCTCAGGTTCAAGCAAAACTATATTAAGCATTCTTTTCTTCCCTTAATTTTGTAATAAATCTCTTAATTCTTCCCATAGCCTCTCGAAGCTCATCTATGGAATAAGCATAGGATATTCTAAGGAATCCCTCTCCGCAATCTCCGAAGGCAGTTCCCGGAACTACTGCAAGTTCTTCCTCCTGAAGAAGCCTCGTAGCGAATTCATCACTTGTAATACCGAATTCTTTAATACAAGGGAACATATAAAATGCCCCCTTCGGCTCAAAGCATGGAAGTCCCATCTCCTCGAACTGCTTTAAAAGAAAATGTCTTCTCTTATCGTAGGACTCCTTCATCATTTCTATGTCCTTGTCGCCCTCTTTTATGGCGCTTATAGCCGCATACTGACTGGTCGTCGGTGCGCACATAATTGCGAACTGATGCACCTTAGTCATCTGCTCAGCGATAACCTTAGGTGCTAAGGCATAGCCAAGTCTCCATCCAGTCATAGCATACGCCTTAGAGAAACCATTTATAATAATCGTCCTCTCTTTCATATCAGGGAATGCGCCAATAGTGCAATGTGTCTCCCCGCCATATGTAAGCTCTGAATATATCTCATCAGATATGACAAATATGTCCTTCTCCTTGCAGATATCAGCAATCGGTGCAAGGTCTTCCTTAGTCATAATTGCGCCTGTCGGATTGCTCGGAAATGCAAGTATAAGTATCTTGGTCTTATCAGTTATTGCACTAAGGAGCTCCTCAGGTGTAAGTCTGAATTCATTCTCATTCTTAAGTTCTATGGTAACAGGCACACCGCCCGCAAGCTCAACACAAGGTACATATGATACATAACAAGGCTGCGGGATAATAACCTCATCCCCCGGGTCAAGCATCGCACGAAGTGCAACATCTATACCCTCGCTGCCACCTACTGTAAGAAGCGCTTCGTTCCTGTAGTCATAGTCCACATTATATTTTCTCTTGTACCATTTGCAAATTTCCTCTCTTAACTCAAGCAGACCTGAGTTAGAGGTGTAGAAGGTTCTACCCTTCTCAAGTGAGTAAATACCCTCCTCACGTATATGCCATGGGGTATCAAAGTCCGGCTCACCTACGCCGAGCGAAATAGCCTCCGGCATCTCGCTTACTATATCAAAAAATTTTCTTATGCCCGAAGGCTTAATGTCCTGTATTGTCTTAGATAACGGATTTCTCATGGTACTATTGCCAACCTTTCATCTTTCTTCTCAATATCAAAAATTATGCCATGGTCTTTGTATTTCTTAAGTACAAAATTCGTAGAGGTGCTTACAACAGTTTCCATAACCGCAAGCTTATTTGATACGAACATTGATACCTCCTTAAGAGTCTTACCCTGAAGGATAACAGTAAGATCAAATGCGCCCGCCATAAGATATACAGCACTTACCTCCTCAAAGTTATATATTCTCTCTGCGATTTTGTCAAAGCCCTGTCCGCGCTGTGGAGTAACCTTAATCTCGATAAGAGCAGTAACCTTCTCATCTGCAACCTTATCCCAGTCAATCATAGTATGATAACCACAGATGACCTTCTTGTCCTCCATAGCCTTAATATCCGCCGCGACCGCCGCCTCATCAATTCCAAGCATATCCGCAATGTCTTTAACAGATAACTTGCTGTCAGTCTCCAAAAGCTTCAAAATCTCAGTATTCATATAATATACCTCTTTTCCATCACGATATATCGTGATTAATTAAATTCTATCAATGACCTTATAAATCTCATCTCCATTTATCGGCGAAAGAAATCTTTGTTCCGGCTCATCCATATTACCAAGCAATATCACCCTGTTATTATCATCCGTCACAGTTCCAATAACAGATGCAGGGCAGCTATCTATCATCAAACCTTCAAATTCGTCCGAAGCATTCCGTACAACCGCAAGCACCGCTCCTGTTCCATCCAGCATATACGGATTTATATTAAAGAATTCACAAACCTCAACAGTTTCCTGCTTTATCGGTATATCCGAATTATTTATGCGGATTCCATGTCTTATCTTTACCCCAAGCTGCCACAATGCACCATATACACCGCCATGTGAAACATCATGCATATAAAGTATATCTTCGCCAAATGTGTCCATCAGCATACCAACCTTATCTCTTATGGCATACTCTTTCCCATCAAAATATGCTCCTTTTATATAGCTATATGCAAATCTTTCACTAAGCTTTTCTACCTTTTTTCTAACTATAATATCAGACCCCATAAGCCCCGAATAACCAAGCATAACAATCTTGGAGCCTGCATCAATCTTATCCTGCCTATTCAAATAACCGGTTTCATCCGGTATTATTCCGTAAGCTGTCACCACAAAGCTTGCATATTTGTACGCTCTGCTTACCTCGGTATGTCCTCCAAGTATCTGTACATGCTCATCATCTGCAAATTCGTTAAATTGCATCATATAAAGCTTAACCATAGCTTCATCACACGACTCAGGAAGCAGTATAAGTATCCTTACCCCTACAGGCTCGGCACATGAGACAGCAAGGTTATTCATTGCCTTAACCCATGCTATATACGTAACAGAAGAAACACCCTCGCACGATACTACATTATCAACCAAGGAAAAATCATTCCCAATTCCTGCGCCCTGCTTCACATTCTTATTATGTTTTCTTATATGCTTAATTACAGAGCGGGTATTTACAAGCTCACTTAATGTTCCAAGCTCCATACAAACCTCTTATGCTATATATTCATTTTACAAAATCATACATTGAAGTAATTATTTTATTCTGCCGGTACTTCCGGTACATCCTCTGCCGGAGCAGGTTCCGGTACATCTACAGGTGTTTCCGATACATCCTCTGTCGGGGCAGGTTCTACAGGCGCATCAGCAGGTACTGACTCCTGTCCCTCAGGTGAAGCCTCCTCTGCAAAAGCTTCTTCCTCCGGTGCATCCGGTCCTACCGTAACACGCTCAGGAGACGCCATATATTGACTTGTATTGACCTTAATGGAATCTGTAAGCTCGCCATCCACATACACATGCTTCCACAGCTCAGCTACATATCCTGTGTGAGCACTCTGAGTTACATTTCTTGTTCCCGCAGGAAGACTTTCATCCACCGTTACTATTGCCTCTCCCGGTGAGATTGTAGAAATAAGAACAGACTCAAAATCAAGAGTTCTGTTCTCCGGTCTTGTCTCCTTGCCGAATATCGCAAATGTTATCTCTCCACCTTCACAAGCACCTGCTATATAGATAGGTGTATCTGTATTATTCCTAAACTTAAAGTTTTTAACATCTCCGGAGATTGCCGCATCCTTGGCAAGCTTAACATATCCGACTGTAAGACTATGATTGGCACGCTGTGTAACCTCAAGCTCGGCATAAAGTACGGCATTGTACAATGTTGTAGACACCTGACACACACCTCCGCCAAGTCCTTGAACCACCTGACCATTGCTGTACTCGGCAGCATAGTGATAACCATTCTCCTCAGTATAAGGTCTTATGGTTGCATCTGTATCAAATTCCTCACCAGGCATAACAAGCGTTCCATTTATGAAGCTACAGGCGTTCTCAACATTTGCCATACGACCGGCATCACCACTGTAGGTCGTGGTAAATGAACCAAGCTTATCTGTCACTCCACTCAGAGCATCACCGGTAACCTCAGGTTGTGTTTCATTATATACGACCTCAACCGTTAAATCGGATATATCATCAATGCTGTTGAGCTTTTCTTCAAGCATATCAACTGTCGCATGTTCATCAACATCTATTCCGACAGTCTCCGGCATAATCTCAAATTCACCATTTATCAATTCTATGGATGCAGGTGAAGCCTCTTTCTCCAGAGTCAATAACTGATTTTCAAGATTCGCATAGGAATCCGTTCCAAGAGAAAAGTTAAGATCAAGCTCCTGTGCATTTCCACTCTCAAGGTCTTTGGTATCCTTGTATCTTTTTAATACATTACCCTTACGTCCATAGCCATATGCTGCATTTACCACTGTATCAGCATCTACAGATACACCTATATCAGACAGACTTACATCTACCGACTCATCACCACATATGAATTTTACTGATGATGCATTAACCTCATTTATATATGATGTGCAGGCCGCCCTTGCTTCGTCTATCGTCATACCGCCCACATTTATGTCACCGATATAGACATTAGGCAGTATAGTATCCTGTCCTGCGGACTCCTGAGTATATTCCTGTCCTTCTGTATCTGCTACATCACCTGCTTCCTCTGCCAAAGCATTATAGGAGCCCCCTCCTATAACTGCAAATGCAACAAGAACACCGAGCATGCCCTTCCTCATATGCAAAGACATTGTCTTAAAAAAATTATTATCCATCATAATATCTCCATTCTTGAAAAAACATATAACAAATGGTATCCTATAAAGCAGATACCAAGAGAGTTATAACCATGGCAAGAACCAAAACTATGCAGATTATAGCTGATATAAGCTTTTGCTTTTTCTTGTTATTAAAATTAATCATTATTATTACCTCCAAAGGATTTGATGTTATGAGTTACGCTTCTTATGTTTTAATTATATTGACCCTGCTGCTCGGATTTCTGATGTACCGCGCAAACGCTGTCCAGAACAAGCGGGAATCCAAAGAGAAGGAAGATTTCTGGGACCGCGAGCTGCGAGCAAGCTTCACACGCCGTGCCGACATCTCCAACCTCGATTATATTACGCTTAATACTGACACTCTTCCTATAAAAGAAGCAGAGCAAAAGGGCTTTTCAGATATTACAAAAAATATTCTGTATTATACCGATAAAAAGCTTCTCAATCTGTCCGACTACAGCAACACTGACCTTAAGCTTATGTACGGACCTGCCAACCTCGAAGAGTTATCTGAATATGATAATAACTTCAATCAGGTAATCCGACTTATCAATAAGCTAAGCACTAAACTCATTGAAGCGGATGAGCCAGAGCTTGCTAAAAGCTTTCTGGAATACAACATATCAATAGGCTCCGACATCAGTTCGGATTTTGAAATGCTCGGCAGTATATATTATAGTAAAAATGATATGGACAGCTTTAATAAGCTTTCGGCAAAAGCCGAAGAAATTAATTCACTATCCCAAAATCTCATCAAACTCAAGTTAAATAATATCAAATCAGCCGATAAATAGCAATAATTCACAGGCTATTTTTTGATTTTTGTTGTAGGGTTACAATTGATGTGACACCTACCCACTATACAAAAGCGATTGGTTCCGTTAGAATATTAATCACCACAAAAAACACCTAACTTTGAAAGGAATCCAATCGCCATGAATATTATAGCACATTCACAACGATATT
>JAFVBE010000016.1 GCA_017480195.1 Lachnospiraceae bacterium | reverse complement strand
GGACTGAAAATCCTCGTGTCGCTGGTTCGATTCCGGCTCTGGGCATTTTTTATATGCCAAATTTCTATATTAAAGACAGTTCACCCCAAAATGCCAAACGGACATTTAACATCTTTTTCTTGAATTAATCCGTATATATTGTTATAATTTTCCTTGTGTTGTATTAAGTAATTTCAATATTTTTTATTTAATATAATATTAATACATATGTTGAAGGTTATGTGAAGGGAGAATTTTATGAAGGATTTTTTGAACACACTAAATGATATTAACAGTGCAATCAATGATTTTGTATGGGTTAAAATCGGTATTATACTGTTGATTGGTGCAGGAATTCTTACAACCTGTGCGACAAAGTTTTTTCAGATTAGTCATATTGGGCACTGGTGGAAGAATACTATAGGCGGAGTATTTAAGAAGGAAAGTAAGGCTACAAGGAAGACTGATAAGCAGTCCATATCTCAGTTTCAGGCTCTTTGTACAGCTCTTGCAGCAACTATTGGTACAGGTAATATTGCCGGAGTATCGGGAGCTATTGTAATGGGTGGTGCCGGTGCAGTATTCTGGATGTGGGTTGCTGCATTCTTCGGTATGATGACTAATTTTTCCGAGAATATCTTAGGTATATATTATAGAAGAAAGAACAGTAAGGGTGAATGGTGTGGAGGTGCCATGTACTATCTTAAGGATGGTCTTGGTTCTAAGAAACATTGTAAGACTCTTGGTTCTGTATTGGCTGTTTTGTTCTCAATATTTGCTATACTTGCTTCATTTGGTATAGGCAATATGGGACAGATTAATAAGATTACTCTGAATTTAAAATCAACATTTTTCAAGAATTCGACTGCGACAATTGGAGATACAGGTATATCAATACCTGCACTTATAATCGGAATTGCTCTTATGATACTTGCAGGACTTATCATTATAGGCGGACTTCAGAGAATTGCTGCATTTGCTGAGAGAGTTATACCTTTTATGGCTGTTGCATACATATTAGGCTCAATTGCCATAGTTATATATCATATTTCAGATGTAGGAAAGATGTTCGGTGTTATATTCAAATGTGCTTTTGATTTTAAGGCTGTAGGAGGTGCTGCAGGCGGTCTTCTTATTAAGCAGGCTGTTGTACAGGGCTGTAAGAGAGGCGTATTCTCAAATGAGGCAGGTCTTGGTTCTTCTGTTATGGTACATTCTTCTTCTAATGTTAAGGAGCCTGTTATACAGGGTATGTGGGGTATATTTGAGGTGTTCTTTGATACCATCGTTGTATGTACGATGACTGCACTTGTAGTTCTTTCATCAGGTGCAATTAACTTAGATACAGGTCTTGCTGCAGAGGGTACTGATGATGCGACACTTGTAGCTACATCCTTCTCGAATGTGTTTGGCAAGCCGGGTGAAATATTTGTATCACTTGCAATACTTTTATTTGCATTTACGACGGTGCTTGGCTGGTCGCAGTACGGAACAAGAGCTTGGGAATACCTCTTCGGCGAAAAATCATCAAAATATTACAGGATATTCTTCGTATTGCTTATCGTATCAGGCTCGGTTATGACTTCATCTATAGCATGGGATATATCAGATACATTTAACGGTCTTATGATGATTCCTAACCTTATAGGTGTTATAACGCTCTTGCCGATGATTATTAAACTTACGAAGAATTATGTTAATCGTAATATAAAGGGTATAGATGAAGAACCGATTTTATCTTATCATCCTGAGATACAGGAAGACCACAAGAGTACACTTAATGACTAATAATTATATAAATAAAAAGTAAATTGATATATCGATTGGCTGTTAAGAAATTGAAAGCTAATCGATATATTGCTTAAAAGGAAAATTAGGAAATAATATGGCAGTTATAAGACTTGATAAGTTCCTTGCAGATGCAGGAGCAGGAACAAGAAGTGCGGTAAAAGCTTTGGTCAGACAGGGCAGAGTTACAATTAATGATAAGTTTGTTAAAAAGAGTGACATTAAGGTTGATACAGACAGGGATATTATATGTCTTGACGGTAAAGAACTTACATATAATGAATATGAGTATTTTATGCTTAATAAACCTAAGGGCGTGGTATCTGCCACAACTGATGCTAAGGATAAAACTGTAGTAGAGCTTATAACTGAGAATAAAAGACGAGATTTATTCCCTATAGGCAGACTCGACAAGGATACGGAGGGACTTCTGATACTGTCAAATGATGGCAAATTAGCTAATGTCTTACTTTCACCGAATAAGCATGTGGATAAAAGATACTTTGCGATAATTGACGGAATTGTGTCTGAGGATACAGTTAATGCATTTAATGAAGGTATAGATATAGGTGATGATAAGCCTACTTTACCTGCAAGACTTATTATTAGGAAAGCAGGTACGGAAGAAGCTTCTAAAACGGAAGACAATATTGATAAGATAAAAATACTACATGGGATAAGTGAGATTGAGATAATCATAACCGAAGGCAGATACCATCAGATTAAGAGAATGTTTGAGGCTGTAGGAATGAAGGTTACTTATCTGAAAAGACTCAGTATGGGAAATATAAAGCTTGATGAAGGCTTAAAACCGGGTGAGTACAGGAGACTTACAGAGGAAGAGATAAATTTGTTGAAAAACTCTCTTGATTAATACAGTTATGATTGGGAAATTATAGTAATCTGATTCATAAAATATAAGATTTTAAGAGATATTTTTGTGGGAGATATGAATGGAAGAAAGTAAGGAATTGAAGGAAGCACTTGAGAGACTTAGCAAGTGGGCATATGACCTAAGTAGATGTGCAGGTAAGTCTACGGAAGAAGCAGAAGCTTTCTGGGAGAGATTAAAAAATGATAATGCTGTACTTAGGGAGTTTGCCTATTATTACGATTATCGTGATTTCCTGTGTGAACTTAAGATAGGCAGATATACCATAGCGGATATACTGGTTTGGCAGATGGACCATTTCAGGGCGCATATGGACAGGAGTGACAGTGCGAACAGATACGATAAGGACAGGCTTTTGTTCAGTACATTTGATACATTACTTGATATGCGGGATAATCCCGATAAAATTATCAAGGAATATGAGGAGGAAACCGGTATAGATATATCCGGCGGATGGTATACTCATTAGACAAAAATCAAATGCGACATTTTAACTTAAAAAGAAGCGGTATCAGTAAGCTGATACCGCCTTATCTTATGTATATTAGAATTTGCTTATGTATTTTGACATTTATCCTATGCGTAATTATTATATATCAAACCGCTGTATACGGATTGATTGTATGATGTACCCTGATTAGCTTTGGTATTAGGATAGGTAACTATAAGTCTGTTGATATAAGCCATAGGGTCAAGTGTAAGTCTGTCGGTTGCTATTGATATATCGTCTTTAAATGAAGATATGTCATTAAATAAATCCTGAAATTCCCCGCTCTTTACACTCTGAACAAGGAGTGACTCTTCCTTTATAATATGATTGTCTTCGGATATATTAAGTCCGGCAGCTTCAAGCTCATTCCTATGCTTATCAACTATGGCAGATATATCATTGAATAGATTCCTTCTTCCTATTTTACTTTCCTGTGCCGAATCCGACAGATCAACAAGACTGTTATAGGAATCAACGAATGCATCAACCTGACTCATTACATTGTCTATATCAGGAGCAAATTTGATCTTAACCGGTTTATCCGACACACTATGGAAATCCAGAGTGATAATCTGATTAACGGATATGTTATTCGTTGCTGCGGCATGGGTTTCGCCGTTTATAACAAAGGATGAGTTATTCGGCTCTGATTCTACATTATTAAGTCCAAGATCATCGACGAAATCGTAATCTCCGCCTGATACTGAGAAGGAGAAGAAAAGTCCGTCATCACTGTTTGGACGACCTGTACCATCTGATGAAATCTGTAATGCCGAACTGTCGCCATCACGAACAACCTCTGCAGTTACTCCTGCATCGCGGTTGTTGATATATCCTGCAATCTTATTCTGTATATCATAATTTGTATCACCTGATTCTACAGCTACATTGAAGTTAGAACTTCCGTTTACCGTATTCAAGGTGAAATTATAGCTTCCTGTTGAAAAATATCTTGAATTTGATGGAAGGAATTCACCTTTATTCACCTGCTTAGTAGCAAGTGCCTTAACCTCTATATCAAGCTCATCAGGAAGAGAAGTATAATCTGCGGTTTTAAGCTCGCCGCTTACTGATGATTCATCATCAGATATAAGCATCTTCTTAGAATAAACATCACTGCCCTTATCATTGAAGCTGCCTGCAATATCCTTCAGGGTAAGAGCTGCTTCCTTAATGCTTATTACATGCTCCTGCTTGTCAGGAGAAAGTGAAAACTTATACAAAGGAAGACTCTTATTATACTTAGCCATATTATTATACACTGCACGAAGTTCAGACGACTTATGTGCAGTCGTACGTTTTTTAGTTGTCAAGCTTCGGCTCATGTAATTGTATACTTCATTATTTACCTGCATAAGACATCCTCCTTCCTTTGCAAAATATCTAAAATTCAGGCTATCATCCCACATTAAAAGATAATGATAGATAATAATATAATATCTCATTTATACAATATAGTCTATAGTAATAATATACTATATTTATCCCTTTGTTTTGTGCATTTTAGCGGGGTTATGAGGGGCATATAGTATTTTGATAACATTTTGCCCGATTTGTGTAAAATCAGCAGCGAAGTGTTCGTATATCTCGTGATTTCATCACTTGATATCGCGCTCTTCGCCAAATATTCTTGCAAGCAAGAATGCTTGGCTCAGAGGGACGCGTAGATTCGCTCAGAAATCGATGTGTCTGAGCGAAGCGAGTTTATCGATTTCGTGCGAAGACAAAGAACCTGAGTGCGCTGATTTAACAAATTGTTGGCAAGTTATCAAAATACTATATGCCCCTCATAACCCCGAAAAACCAAAAAATTAAAGATTTTGCTTGACTTTAAGGCATTATTTTGATATTCTATATGACGCGATGGAAGAGGTCTTTTTTTTATGCCTTAAAATCAAAAAATAAATATGGAGGTGGATAGTTGTGCGTGTTAAGATAACATTGGCATGTCAAGATTGTAAACAGCGTAATTACAATATGACAAAGGATAAGAAAACGCATCCTGACAGAATGGAAACTAAGAAGTACTGTAAGTTCTGTAAGGCGCATACGTTGCACAAGGAAACTAAGTAGTCAAAAGGAGTAGTATATGTCAAAAAACAATGAGACATCACCTACCTTAAAGAGAAGTTGGTTTCAGGAACTTAAGGCTGAATTTGCGAAGATTACATGGCCTACCAGAAAAGATGTGGCAAGACAGTCAGTTGTTGTAATCATAGCAGCAGTTATTTTAGGTTTTATTATTGCCGGAGTTGACTTCTTATTGCAATATGGCTTGACTTTTATAGTTGGTTAAGGTGGTGAGTATATGTCAGATATGGTAGAAAACGAAGAAACCACATTAGAGACTCCGTTAGATGATACAGAATCCAACACTGATGGAGCTAAGTGGTATGTGGCTCATACCTATTCGGGATATGAGAATAAGGTTAAAAGTGATATCGAGAAGACCATAGAGAACAGAAAACTCCAAGACCAGATACTTGAGGTTGCAGTTCCTGTACAGGATGTAATTGAAAGTAAAAATGGTGTTAAGAAGACTGTTTCAAGAAAATTGTTTCCGGGCTATGTGCTTATTAATATGTATATGAATGATGTTACATGGTATATCGTTCGTAATACAAGAGGCGTTACAGGATTTGTAGGTCCTGAATCAAAGCCTGTACCTCTGACTGAGACAGAGATGAGAAACCTTGGCATTAATGTCAACGAGGTTAAGATTGATGTTGCTGTTGGCGATATGATAAAGGTTGTTACAGGTGCTTGGGAAGGAAATAGTGGCGAGATTAAATCTATCAATGAGAGTAAGCAGACAGTTACCATTGAGGTTGATATATTTGGTCGTGCTACATCGGTAGAAATAAGCTTCTCAGATATTCAGAAGATGTAATAGTTTTAAAAAGTGGAAGGGAAATCCCGTTTGACCACATGTTTAGGAGGTACGCTATAATGGCGAAGAAAGTAGAAGGATACATTAAATTACAAATACCTGCAGGTAAGGCAACTCCTGCACCACCTGTTGGTCCTGCACTTGGACAGCATGGTGTAAATATTGTTGCGTTCACTAAGGAATTCAATGCAAGAACTGCAGACCAGGGTGATATGATTATACCTGTAGTTATCACAGTTTATGCAGATAAGAGCTTTAGCTTTATTACTAAGACTCCACCTGCAGCAGTGCTTCTTAAGAAGGCGTGCGGCCTTAAGACAGCATCTGCAGTGCCTAATAAGACTAAGGTTGCTAAGATATCTAAGGCTAAGATTCAGGAGATTGCAGAGCTTAAGATGCCTGACTTAAATGCTGCTTCATTAGAGGCTGCTATGAGCATGATAGCAGGTACAGCCCGTTCAATGGGAATCGAAGTTGAGGATTAAATATTTATAAGTGGGAGGGTCGCTCCCGATAATACCACAGGAGGTTTATTTTAAATGAAAAAAGGTAAAAGATATACAGAAGCTGCAAAGCTTATTGAAAAGACAAATTTATATGACTTAGAAGAGGCTGTATCATTAGTAAAGAAGTCAGCCAGCGCTAAGTTTGATGAGACTATCGAGGCTCATTTCAGACTTGGTGTTGATGGTCGTCACGCAGATCAGCAGGTTCGTGGTGCTGTAGTTCTTCCACACGGTACCGGTAAGTCTGTTAAGGTTTTAGTATTTGCAAAGGGAGATAAGGTTGATGAGGCTTTAGCTGCCGGTGCAGATTACGCAGGCGGAGACGAGTTAGTTCCAAAGATTCAGAATGATGGCTGGTTAGACTTTGATGTAGTTGTTGCTACGCCTGATATGATGGGTGTTGTAGGTCGTTTAGGACGTGTGCTCGGACCTAAGGGATTAATGCCTAACCCAAAGGCCGGTACAGTAACAATGGATGTTACTAAGGCAGTAAATGATATTAAAGCAGGTAAGATTGAGTACAGACTTGATAAGTCAAACATTATCCATGTGCCAATTGGAAAAGCTTCTTTCACAGAGGAGCAGTTAACAGACAACTTCCAGACTTTAATAGATGCTATTCTTAAGGCTAAGCCATCGGCTGCCAAGGGTCAGTATTTAAGAAGCGTGGTTATCGCTTCAACAATGGGCCCGGGTGTTAAGCTTAATACTGCTAAGTACTAAGATTAATGTCTTGTAGATAGCGGATAAATAAAAAGAGATATTGTTCCCAAGATATGACTTGCTCATAAACTTTGGAATAATATCTCTTTTTGTATGTTTGTTTCTTTAATACTTTATCTTGATTTTGAAGTTAAATAAGAGTACAATATAATATAGTGAGCAAAGTGACGGAGTATGCTTTTATGCAACGCCATTTTGCGAATAAACATATCAAGGCGAAGCCGAGAGATGATTTATTATAAAAATAGGGGGTATATATAATGGACAGACCACAGATTAATGAAAAACTTGAAGAAGTTATACTTGATGTTATGCCTGAGCTTGATAAAGTGGATTTATCAGCGTCAATTACGAACACCTACGGTGTTAATTCCGTATCACTTATCAGAATTATTCTTGCAGTTGAGAACAAATTTGATGTTTCCTTTACAGATTATGAGTTGGCATTATCTTCTTATGATACATTCGGAGACTTGGCAGCAACAGTTGCTGAGAAATTAGCTTAAATTTATAGATATTGGAGGAATAAAAGATGGCAGATATTAAAAAATTACCCGTAACTTATCCTACTATTACATCATGGCAGTGGCATGCAACCTTATTTTCAATTCTTTCAGATGATGAAAATGCTAAAAAATGGATATTCAGCAACTACATACAGTTAAGATGCTATCATATCCAGGAGATATTTACCGGAGATGATATGCTTTTTGCTGATATGATGCCGGGTTCAAGCTCACTTAAGCAATGCCCATATCTGGTTTATTCATTGCTTACTAAGGAGCAGATAGAGAGCTATTGCGGAAATATCATTGATTTCGTAATTAAGACTATTGATTTAGATGGATATGTATATGGTGTATTTGATGAGGCAAAGATTCTCTGTGATGCAGAGGTTGATTATAAGTTTCCGCATGAATTATTCATATATGGATACAACAGGGATGAGGAAGTGTTCTATGTAGGTGATTTTACATTCCAGGATCATTATGGATACAATACGGTTTCCTTCTCAGACTTAGAGAGAGGCTGGGAGGTTATCAGTGCTAAGGAAGACCACATGTTCAAGGACGCAGATCACGGCAGACGCGGACTCTATGTAATTATGAAGAATACTGAGTCGCCTTTATATGAGGTTGACCTTGAACTTATCAAGCAGAACCTTAAGGAGTATCTCAATTCCGAGGATACTAAGGACCACTTCCGTATGCTCAGAAATAGATTCGATGATACAACCTTTGGCATAAAGGTATATGACAAGGCTTTGGCACAGGTTGAGAAGCAGCTTCATGCAGAGGAGCCGGACTTTGATATTAGAGCATTACACATTATGTATGACCATAAGGTGCTTATGTATGAGAGAATCAAATATCTTATGGATCATGGATATCTGAAGTTCAATCAGGAAACTCTGGATGCTTATGCTGTTGTAGTTACCAATATGCTTGCCGCAAGAAACCTTCTTGTCAGAATTTCTATCACAAATGAGACTGAGGCGGCAGCAAGATTTAAGACTTATTTCAATGCTGCCAAGGAGAAGGAAGTAAATGTACTCTTCGAGATACTTGCAGAGTTAGAAGAGAAATAAGGCGTAATGAAATATTAAGTCTGCTTCGGCAGATAAAAAGTGATATGTTATATTATTCAGGCTGCTTCATATACCCATGTTGCAGCCTGATTGATATTAAGATATATTGGTACGGACTGATTTGTATTTTATCGAGATGGAATTTAAGTATGGATAACATATATATTTTAGTAAATAAAATTGACAGGGAATATATTGAGAAAAACTTTGACATACTTTTAGAAAGTCTTTATCTGCAAAGGAAAGAGGCTGTATTAAGGTTTAATAATAACAATGCGGCATATACATCGCTCAGTGCAGGACTTCTGCTTATGGAAGCCTATAGGAAAATATATGGAGTATCCGGACAGAATATATCTATAGAAAAGGGCGAATATGGTAAGCCATATATAGTGGGAAATGAGGAGTTCAAATTCAATTTATCCCATTCAGGGGATTATGTTGTTATCGCATACACTAAGGACAAGGATGTAAATGCTCTCGGCATAGATATAGAGAGGATACGGAGTGAAGAAAGTGATATGATGGTCGCTCACAGATTTTTTACTAAGGATGAGATTGATTATATAAGTGACGGACTTGAATGCTCGGATGAAGATACGAGATTTTATAAAATCTGGACTATGAAGGAAGCTTATATCAAGATGACGGGGAAAGGTCTTAGTACAAGGCTTGACAGCTTCAATGTATATCCTGATGAGCTTAAGATATCAGGTGCGGCTTCCTCTGATAAGGCATATAATGCAGATGTGCCATATAATAATCTGAAAACTGATATAAAAATTATGGATGGATATATAGTAACGGTATGTGTAGACAGCATAGGAGAAATTAAGCTTATCTATGATAAATATGCTTGACAAAGCTTTATATATGCGTTAAAATCACTACTGTTGTGAATAATTATGCGGCAGTAGCTCAGCTGGATAGAGCACATGGCTACGGACAATGGTGTCGGGGGTTCGAATCCTCTCTGCCGCGTTTGAATCCTCATATGCGAACACTTGAGGTGCTGACTGTAAATTCTGCGATGAGCAGAATTTTTTGCTTTATGGAAAAATAATTCTTATTAATGAGGTTGCTATGGAAGATACTCAGGGTAAAAAAATTGTTATAGTGAATTCTTCATCTAATTTTGAATACAGAGTGGATATGCTATATAAATGTCTTAAAAAGCAGGGACACAGCATTACCGTGTTTGCATCTGATTTTTTACATGATAAGAAGAAGAAAAGAAGTATAGACAAAGAAGATTATATAACGATAAAGACTATCCCATATAAGAAAAATATTTCTCTGTCTAGAATTTATTCTCATATAAATTTCTCCAATAAATGTAAAAAGCTATTGGATAAGATGGAATTTGAAGTGCTGTATATCGTTGTGCCTCCTAACTCGCAGGCTGCCCTTGCAAGACGCTATAGGAAAAGGGATAATGTTAAAATAATAATGGATATTATTGATCTGTGGCCTGAGAGCTTTCCCCGCACAAGGACGGATAAGTTCCCGTTCACCATATGGGGATATATTAGAAATAAAAGCTTAAAATATGCTGATTATATAATTACCGAATGCAAATTATATAAGAAAGAGCTGGACAAATATCTGGCAGATAAAAATGTGACTAATATTTACTGGGCGCATAAGGATACTAAAGATAATGTTCTGCCTGATTATGATAATATAAATTCTGACGGGCTGCATCTGTTATATCTTGGCGCAATGAATAACATCATAGATATTCCAAAGATAGTGGGTGTTGTCAAGCTGCTATCCGAGAAGAACAAGGTATGTCTTGATATAGTAGGCGGAGGAGAGCGAAAGGCAGAATTTATAGAAGCGCTTGAGAAAGCAGGTGCTATGGTACGAGATAACGGAAGCGTATATGACGAGAAGAAGAAGCAGGAAATTATGGATTCGTGCCATTACGGAATAAATATCATGAAGGACACCGTATGTGTTGGGCTTAGCATGAAGAGCATTGATTATCTTAAGGGTGGACTGCCGATTATTAATAATCTTAATGCGGACATAGGAGACCTGATTGCTGAGAATAACTGCGGTGTAAATATATATGATGAGGCTTGGGATACGGATATTGATGACATTGAAAAAATACGCACTATGAAGAAAAATGCAAGGCGTACATTTGATGAATATTTTTCTGAGGAAGTATTCGATAGGCAGATTAGAAGGCTTGATATATAAATATGTTGACAGGAGTGATGATATGAAAAACTCGGTTGTAATGGCATCTTATAATGGTGAAAAATATGTTGTAAAACAGCTTGAATCTATAGTAGAGCAAAGTATTCCTGTTGATGAGATAATTATAGTTGATGACCTGTCGACAGACAATACTTGTGATATTATAGAGGGCTTTTTGAGTGATAAAAATATAGAATATAAGCTTATAAGACATAAGGACAACATAGGCTATAAGAACACATTTTTGGAAGCTCTGTCCTATGCAAATGGAGATATTATATTTTTTGCGGATCAGGACGATATATGGAAGCCGGACAAGGTAAAAACTATGTGTCATTATATGGAACAAAATCTTGACATACAGGCACTTAATACAGGATATGTCCTGATTGATGCGAATGATGCACATATTAAGGAGAATATAAAAAATAAAAAACGAAGAAAGAATAATAAAGGACTTGAGAAAGTAACATTAGAGCAAGTGCTTGGATATAATGTATCCATGGGGTGTACACTCGCCGTAAGAAAAACACTTAAGGATACGCTGATTGAGCATATTAATGATATTAAGACATATAATATACCACATGACTGGATGGTGAATATAGTAGCGGCTATGTCAGCCGGATTATATGAAATTGATGATGCATTGATAGAATACAGACTTCATGGTGACAATACAATAGGTTTAAATAGGGCTGCCACAATATCTAAGCGAATAGACGATTATAAGGATATAATTAATCAGAAGAAGGATATGCTTAAGCTTCTCAGAACGATAGATAAGAAGATTTTCTCTGCTGAGTATGATTATATAAAGCTTATGGTTAAAAGCTATTATATAAGATGCGAGATGCTTGAGAGAAGGTCGATATCCGCATATATCAGATATTATATAAAATATAAGCTTTATAAAGTGATGGACAGAAAAACCTTTTTGTATGATATGTATCTGATGGTACGAGGAATAAGGTAAAAATTTTTTCTGACTAATATCAATTTGGCTGTCAAATATGTACTTGCACAAAATAAAAAGCAAGTCTTGAATAAAAGACTTGCTTTAGCTGGGCTACAAGGATTCGAACCTTGAAATGCTGGAGTCAGAGTCCAGTGCCTTACCATTTGGCGATAGCCCATCACAATCAAAGATTATACTTCATATTATGTTAAATTGCAAGCTTTTTATTAAAAAAATTATTGTTTGACAAAAATTAATTAATGGTATAGAATGGCACATGTTATAATGTGGCAGGTGTTTGGGAGGAAATTATCTATGAGTAGCATTGTTTATGTCGTTCCATGGGCAATATGTGACACTGATAATATATATACAAAAAAGGTGAACAGTGATGGTGTGCCTACCCCTGAAAAAGGTGATGTGATAGATGACTGGTGTGTAAGAAATGTTATGGCAAGTCCTGACAAAAGAAGTAAGGATATATTTGTCATAGTTGATGTATATAATGGTTATAATGAGAAGTTAAATGAGAAGGGTATGTCAGTTTTTTCTCTTAATAATTCAACCGAGAAGCTGACAGAATACGGCTATTCCAAGGCGGATGAGAAGGAAGCGGATTTTATCAGGAATAAGGTGTTGAAGCTGAAAAAATCCAAGAAATAGCATATAGCCAACCCCCTATCGAGTAGTTTGACTGCTCGATTTTTCTTTATGCATAATCTGCATAATGATTATGGCGTTCCTTTGTCGGCATAAAGACGAGCGGATAGCAGAGGAAGGGTTGTTCACGGGAGGACGGATATGATAGAGATAGGAAAATGGAATAATCTAAAGGTTATAAGGTCAAAAGACTTCGGTATATATTTAGGAGAGGAGGACAGCCGTACTGCAGATACGGTGCTGCTTCCGAGAAAACAGGTTCCTGATGGGATAAAGGCAGGTGCGTCACTTGATGTATTTATCTACAGGGATTCGCAGGACAGGCTTATAGCGACTACGAATAAGCCGCTTATTACGATGGGTGAGATAAAGAAGCTTAAGGTTAAAAGCGTGACTTCTATAGGTGCATTTATGGACTGGGGACTCGAGAAGGATATATTGCTTCCTTTTAAGGAGCAGACTGCTAAGCTTAGTGAGGGCAGGGAATATCTTGTTGTAATGTATGCTGACAAATCCGACAGACTATGTGTCTCGATGAAGCTGTATAATCACCTTAAGCCTATAGAGGGATATAATGAAGGCGATAGTTTTAAAGGCACAGTTTACGAATATAAGAAAGGTATGGGAGCGTTCGTCGCTATAGATGATTTATATTCGGCACTGATACATGAGAGTGAGCTGTATAATAAGGTGTATGTCGGTGATGTGGTAAGCGGAAGAATTATTAAGATTAGAGAAGACGGCAAAGCGGATTTATCTCTTAGAGAACCGGCATATATTCAGATAAATGAGGACAGCGAGATGGTTTATGACATAATTAAAAGCTATCAGGGAGTTTTACCATTTACGGATAAGGCAGACAAGGAGCTTATTAAAAAGGAATTTGGACTTAGCAAAAATGCTTTTAAAAGGGCTGTGGGACATCTTTTAAAAGAGAGAAGAGTGGAGATTACAGACAGCACGATTAATATCGTAGGATAGACTGAGGCTACAGATTTAGTTTGAATTTTAATGCTTAAAAAAAATAAATTAAACTTATATATTAAATTAATGGAGGTATGTATTATGAAGAAGATTATTTCAACACCGAAGGCACCGGCTGCAATAGGTCCTTACTCACAGGCTATAGTGGTAGATAATATGATATTTACATCAGGTATGATACCTATTATTCCTGAGACAGGTGAGCTTGAGACAGGAGATATCGAAGCGCAGGCAAGACAGGCGATTAAGAATCTTGTTACACTTCTTGCTGAGGCAGGTTCAAGTGCAGAAAATGTAATTAAGACAACAGTGTTCATCAAGGATATGAATGACTTTGCGAAGGTAAATGAGGTCTATGCGGAGTTCTTTACAGAGAATTTCCCTGCACGCTCATGTGTAGAGGTCGCAAGACTTCCTAAGGATGTGCTTGTGGAGATAGAGGCAGTTGCACTTTTGAAATAGTTATAATCCGGCTTTGAAGATGTACGGATTAAAAGCTGTGCTTGGATAATTGACTTATAAATTTTTACTTGAATATTTATAACTTGGTGGTACAATAAGGATATGTGAATTTACAATATGAAAAAGGGAGACGATAGCTATGAGTAAAGATATTGATTGGTCAAATCTTGGTTTTGGATATATCCAGACTGAGAAGCGTTTTGTATCTAATTTCAAGGACGGTGCATGGGACGAGGGTGCGATAACTGATGATGCTATGGTTCATATCAATGAGTGTGCCTGCGTTCTTCAGTATGCCCAGACCTGCTTCGAGGGCTTAAAGGCGTACACTACTGAGGATGGACATATAGTCTGCTTCCGTCCTGATTTGAATGCACAGAGAATGATTGACACCTGCAAGCGTCTTGAGATGCCGACCTTTCCTGAGGATAAGTTCGTAGATGCAGTTGTAAAGACTGTTGAGGCTAATATTGATTATGTTCCGCCTTATGGCTCAGGAGCAACTCTCTATATCAGACCTTATATGTTCGGAAGCAATTCGGTTATCGGTGTTAAGCCGGCTGATGAGTATCAGTTCCGTATCTTTGTTACACCTGTTGGCCCTTATTTCAAGGGTGGTGCAAAGCCTATCACTATAAGAGTTTCTGATTTTGACAGAGCTGCACCTCACGGTACAGGTCATATTAAGGCCGGTCTTAACTACGCAATGAGCCTACACGCTATAGTTGATGCACACAATCAGGGTTATGCAGAGAATATGTACTTAGATGCTGCAACCCGTACTAAGGTTGAAGAGACAGGTGGTGCAAACTTTATCTTCATTACTAAGGACGGCAAGCTTGTAACTCCTAAGTCTGACAGTATTCTTCCTTCGATTACCCGTCGTTCTCTTATGGTTGTTGCTGAGAAGTATCTTGGTCTTACTGTAGAGCACAGAGAGGTATTCTTCGACGAGGTTAAGGATTTTGCTGAGTGTGGTCTCTGTGGTACGGCAGCAGTTATCTCTCCTGTCGGCAAGATTGTTGACCATGGCAATGAAATCTGCTTCCCAAGCGGTATGGACGAGATGGGACCTGTAACCAAGAAGCTTTATGATACACTTACCGGTATTCAGATGGGACGTATTGAAGCGCCGGAGGGATGGATTAAAGTTATTAAATAGAGGTTTATATGAGTAGGGTCGGTTAGAGGTATGGTATACTTTGATTGCCCCAATATAATTCATAGATAATTAATATGAAAAGGCAGTTTGCCAACACGCAAGCAATTTGCTAAATCAGTCAACTCAGATTCTATGTCTTAGCACGAAATCGAGAACTCGCTGCGCTCAGACAGCTCGATTTCTGAGCTAATCCATACGAACCATTCGTTGCTGATTTCACGCAAATTGTGCGAATTATTGGCATAACTGCCTTTTCATATTCATTTAAAGTTTATATATCGGGGCAATCAAAGTATACCCCTCTAACCGACACGCTGCGCGTGTATAAGCTGAATATATCGTATATGAGCTGGCGAATTGAAAGTTATTTGTAAAAGAACTTTTAATTGCAGTTTAATGTTTTGGCATAGCCGTCCTCATAATTGCGTCCTTTATCAAAAGCAGTAATCTCTTCATGTGTGAGATTTCCCTTGCCATCATATCTGTAGTATCGGGCTGAATCAGCGATAAATTCAACTACACAATAATCTTCGTCCTCAATTCCTTTTGAATAATACTTCTCGTCTCCATCGTGCCAGAGCAAAGCCTTGTATTCATATTCAAAGTGTACGATAACTTTTCCGTACAGACATAGTCCTTCAAATTTGGAATCGTCTGAGAAATAAAGACAGGCTTTATTATTTTTTATAAATGCCTGTACATGTGCAGAGCTTGTGTTTGTGGATATTAAGTGGCTGCCAAGTCCCTTGTGCCATGTACAGAATACTCTTCTTACATTTGGTTTTCCCTGTTCATCGTTATATCCTATAGTTGCAAATAGTGACCTGTTGATTAAATTCATTAATTCTTCTTTTGTCATAGCCTTTTTAACCTCGCGTGTTTTCTCTGTCACTTCGAAGTATCGCATGCCATACTTCATCACATACACCTTGAATATTTAATCCTGCCTGACGCAGTATTCCCTCCTGTTTCATTCCGACCTTGTCCATTACACGACCGGATTTTGGATTATTTACATCATGCGAAGCTGCTATACGATTTATACCAACTACATCAAAAAGATAATCCATAACAGCTTTCAAAGCTTCCGGCATCAATCCGTTACCCCAATAAGCTCTACTCATACAGTATCCTATATCTGCTGATTCAATATCTTCACGAATCCTTACAACAGAAATATTTCCTATAATCCTGCCGGTTTCTTTAAGCTCCATTACCCAGTTAAAATAATCGCCATTTTTATACATAGGAATCCATTCATTAAGAATGGATTTTGTGACCTCGACATTTTGGTGAGGACACCAAGTCAAAAATTTTGTTACTTCATAATCACAACACCAATTACTATACATATCCTCAGCATCTTCAATCACGAACCTTCTAAGTATCAGCCTTGGTGTCTCAATAGTCTGTGTCCCTGCTTTGTTCATAAATATCCAATCTCCTAATCGTTAGCATTATAAGAATCTGCAAGTTTTAATTTATCTTATCATTGGCATATTAACATCTTATTATATGCTAATATTAAGGTCAATATATTTTTATAGTTTATATTTCCATATATTAATAAATTTGATTCTTGTCTTTCACGCCCCTGTGCTTCCATAATGCTTTAGTCCCATTCGCCATAAGATATATGCGAATATTGCGATGATTAAGGCGATAGCAGGAGATATGTATGCAGCCCATGATGCAGGGGAGCTTTTATCAAGAAGATTGGCTACAGGGTAATATCCGGTAAATGCGTATGGTATAATAAATGTAAGTAATATCTGCATACTCTTTGAATATATTGTAATCGGATAGTCGCAATAATTTTTTAAACCGTAGTTATTGTTAGTAAGCAGAGAAACTATTTCTTCGCTTTTGACAGTCCAAAAGCTGATTGCTCCGGTTATGACGGTTATGGAGGAAAATATTACAAAGGCTGATAGCAGACATATACAATAATAAAATACAGATGCAGCGTTCCAATTTATCTTTAATTTTGACATACTGTACAGCCAAAAAAATATTGAGAAGAACAGGCGGGGCAGGAAAGTATACTGAAACTGCTGCAGTACCAGATAAGTGAAAGGACTGATAGGTCGTGTCAAATATAAGTCAAAATTACCGCTGCGAATCTGCTCTCCCATATCTTTCATAGGACTCCAGAAGAAGAAACAACTGAATGAATAGGATAACCAGCTTGTTGTAAACATAAAAAGGACCTCATACTTATTCCAACCGGCAATATTGTCAAAATTATGAAATATAACAAGAAAGCCTGCGAAGTACACACCGATTAATATAGTATTTGCAAAAAGCTCAAATAAAAGAGACAGATGGTATTCTAATTTGCCTTTCATATATATTATCACGAATCGTTTATATATTTTAAAATAATTCATTTTATCAACATCCCTGTACAATCAATTTTTTAGTTCCGACTTTCCAGATGATTTTTGTAAGAGCATATAAGATAATCAGCCATATAATCTGGACAAATATATCAGAATATATGATTTGAAGCTTCATAGGACTTGTAATGATGTTTACCGGAATGGCATATATTGCTCTAAAGGGAAGGAAAAGGTTTATTTTGTACAATAAGTCAGGGAACATTGCCACGGGAATCCATGCTCCTGACAACAGCTTATAAATTGCACCTAAGAGCATATTCAGAGGCCAGGTTACAATTAGCCAGAATGCCAAAAGTCCGATGATGAGTGAGTATAAAAATTGAATCATATATGCAAGTATGATTGAGCAAAAACCATATAGAAGCTGGGATTTGTATAAAAGCGGCTCATCTATGACAAAGCCCGAGATAATACATAACGGGAGACAGTAAAATACGATTTTTACTATGGTATCGCCTATATGCCGTGAGAAAACCATTGCTTTAAAATCTATAGGTCTGATTAGCTGTACTGCGATGTTCCCTGTTTGGATATGATTGTTAATCCATGCAATCACTTCGCATTCTATAAATGATGAAATTATGGTGGCTACAGTAAGATATCTCAAGGTGTCTGCATGATTTAACGCATAATTCTTCTGACCTTGCGAAGCAAACAAAGCGTTCCATATGGAAAACTGCATATATAAATATATTATCTTGGATAGAAAGTTAGCCCATATTGAACTTGAATAAACCATATGCTCTTTTATGCCTATTATTATATAATCTATATATTTTCTCATAAAAAATCACCTGCATATATTTTCTTTATTATTGTTTCAAGGTCGTCGGCTGCATTATTATCCGTCAATGAAGCATTATATACGGATTTTAAATTATCAAGAGTCCCGTTATATAATATTGTTCCTTTGTCTATAATAATCATTTTGCTGCACAGGGCTTCAATATCGGATATATCATGCGTGGTTAAGATAACTGTTGTATGGCGTTCCTTATTAATCCGACTTATAAAGCTTCGTATTTTGTCCTTAGATAATACATCTATACCGATGGTTGGTTCGTCGAGGAAAAGAATTTCCGGATTATATAATAATGTGGCAGCTAAATCTGCTTTCATTCTCTGTCCGAGACTTAAGAGTCTGGGTGGTTTGCAGATGAATTCGGATAAATCAAGAATGTCCGTAAAAAGCTCAATATTGTCCTTATATATATTCTCTGGAATATAGTACATATCTTTGAAAAGTTTTAGCGAATCAATTATAGGAATGTCCCAGCATAATACGCTTCTCTGCCCGAATACCACCCCTATCTTCATCATTATCTGTCTGCGATTTTTTCTGTAATTAAGTCCATTTATGGATATCGTGCCGCAATCGGGAGTCAGAATTCCGGTCAGCATTTTTATTGTCGTGGATTTGCCTGCACCGTTTGCACCGATAAATCCTACAATGTTTCCTGTAGGGATTGTAAATGAAATATTATTTACTGCAGTGAGTACGGAATATCTGCTGCTTAATTGTCTGAATATACTTTTATCATCAGCATGGTTCTTAATTTTGTAGGTTTTAGTCAGGTTTTTAACCTCTATACTCATTGGTGCTTGCACCTCCATAACTTTTTTAGTATAATACCATCAGATGCGACATTAGTAAAATTGAAATAAATAAATAAAATAATCAAAAATATTGATTGGAGATTAAGTTAATGACTATAACTCAATTAGATACATTTATTAAGATTACGGAGACAAAGAATTTCACTGGGGCGGCAAACCTGCTTGGATATGCGCAGTCAACGGTTACTACACAGATTAAGCAGTTAGAGGATGAGCTTAATTGTCTGCTTTTTGAAAGACTCGGGAAGTCTGTTATTCTCACTCCTGAGGGAGAGAGACTATTGGTTTATGCCGAGAAGATGCTTCAATTAGAGCGTGAGATAATGCTTGAGGTTCCGACAGTGGAGGAACCCTCAGGAATATTCAGGTTAGGAGTATCAGAGTCCTTATGCTATAACCGGCTTCCTCATTTTTTATTGGAATATAAAAAGAAATTTCCGAAAATGGAGATAGAGCTTCAATTTATTACACATGACACATTTCCTATGATGTTAAAAAAGGGTATTCTGGATATGGTTTATACATTAAATCCTTATATTGAGCTTCCGGAGCTTGCACTGTTATACAAGAATCGCGAGACCTTAGGCTTCTATGCAAGTCCGAATTATCCGCTTGCCGACAAGAAAAAAATAAAAGAAAAGGATTTAAAAGATATACCGCTTCTTCTTACCTCTCATAATTGCAGCTTCAGGCAGATGCTTGTAGATGATATGGTTAAGTCATCAATTACTCCGCAGATTGTACTTGAGACAAGCAGCAAGGAGATATTAAAACAGTTTGCTATAAATGAACTTGGAGTAGCATTTATGCCGGATATGACGGCGCAGGAGGAGGTAAAAGCCAATCGCCTTAAAAAGCTTGACTGGAAGGGAAATGACTTTCCGATATATTCGCAGATATTTATACATAAGGATAAACGCATTAATAAGGCAATAAATGAACTGGTAAAAATAATATCAGGATAAAATTTATTGTTATGTGTCTGACTTCCGCAAGTATTATTTTTATATATCCTACATAAAATATAATAATAAATTATGTACATGTTTGGTTTTGTATGGGAGAGAAAATTACGATTATAATTGCGATGGCAGCAGTAATGATTATGATGCCGTATCTGATTACCATAGCTATAAATGGCAGGCAGAATGAGGATAACAGTAATATAAAGAATATCAACACGGGCAAAGACATTCTCATAAATATTAATGGGGAGAATAAGCTTATGGATGTTGAGGAATATATAGTGGGCGTGTTGCCGGGAGTTGCAAGCCCTGATAATAATAATGAGATACTTGCGGCTCAGGCAGTGGCTGTAAGGACAGAGATTTACTTTGCAATGGGAAGTGATACCGTCCTTCGCGAGGATAATTTAACCTATGAGTATTACTCGAAAGAAAAATACATAGAAAAATGGGGCAAAACAAGCTATAACGAAAATTATGCAAGATACGAATATGCTGTAATGTCTACAGTCGGTAAAATAATTGAATAAAACAAATAATATATGCTCATACTATTTTTAGCAAATTGATTAAAATTAACCATTTATTAATCAAATGTAAAAATCAGGAGGCATATATTATGAACAAAATGGAGAGTTTTTTCAGGTCAAAGGGCTTCTACATTGCTTTGGGTGTAGGTGTGGTCGCTTTAATCGCACTTATCACTGTATACAGCTACAGAAGCAACAGGGAGGCACTTACGGACAAGCAGGCCATTGATTTGGATCAGCCTATAATAAGTGATAATGACGAAGAATCAGTGGTTACAAATGTTGAGCCGAAGAAAAATGACAATAATGTTGCAGGAAGTACCGATGCATCAAAGGATGATAAGAAGACTGACAGCTCAGATAAGACTAACTCAGATAAGAAGGACACCTCAGATACATCCGTATCATATAATGAGACTGCAAATAACGATAAGGATGTCTCAGATGAAGAGGTTGCTGCAGTAACAAGTGATGGAACTATAGTAGCAGATGGTGTAGAGCTTCAGGTGTCACTTGCCTATGATGGCGAGCAGAGCTTGGTATGGCCGTTAAACGGAAATGTTATATTACCTTTCAGTATGGATACGACAGTTTATTTCCAGACTCTTGATGCATACAGATGTAACAGAGGTATGCTCATTCAGGGTGCTGAGGGCGACAATGTAGCGGCTGCCTATGAGGGCGTTGTGTCTTCTATTGAGGAGACTAAGGAATTCGGAACAGTTGTTAAGATTGATATGGGCAATGGATACGAAGCAACATACGGTCAGCTTATGAATGTATGCGTAGCTGTCGGCGACGCAGTTTCAGTCGGACAGAATATCGCAGAGGTAGGTCCTGTATCAAGCTATTATGCAAAGGAAGGTCCGCACCTTTATTTTGAGATAACTAAGGATGGAGTACCGGTTAATCCGATTTCTCTCATTAGATAAATCAGCATAAGAATAATTTCAAATTTTAATGATATATCAGTAGACCGAATATTAAGGCTTACTGATATATTTTTTATTTTATAGAAAAGTTCTTCTATAAAGCCCAAAACACTCCACTAAGGATGTGTCAATTTTGAAAAGGAAAATTTTTGTTGTGAACTTACATGAAAATTTACAAAATTATATTGACATTTTTATATTAGAAGAGTATATTGAATATATGAATATTTGTTCATATGTTTATAATTATGAAAGGAGACTTTCGTATGATAAAGGATGACAGACACGAAGAGTGTTGCGACGAGATAGAGGTACACAGCGAGCTTGTCAGTGAAATATCTATGGAGATGCCTGATGAAGAGTCATTGTATGACTTGGCAGAGCTATTCAAGGTGTTTGGTGATACAACAAGGATTAAGATATTATATACACTGTTCAAATCAGAAATGTGTGTATGCGATATAGCAGAGATTCTTGGTATGACACAGTCTGCCATATCCCATCAGCTCAAGATACTTAAGAACGCCAAGCTGGTTAAGAACAGGCGCGAGGGCAAACAGATAATATATGCGCTTGATGACGCTCATGTGGAGAGCATTATAAAAATGGGAATTGAACATATAGCAGAATGAGCAAAGCGGCAGTCGTGCTTGCACGAACTGACATTTTGCGAGTAGAACTATCGAGCCGACAGGCGAGATTGCAGAATGAGCAAAGCGGCAGCCGTGCTTGCACGAGCTGACATTTTGCAAGATAGAAGAAGGGAGATAATTAAAATGAAAAAAAGATATGATTTAATTGATTTGGATTGCGCTAACTGTGCTGCTAAGATGGAGGAAGCTATCAAGAAGATAGAAGGAGTAGAGGATGCTACGGTGAGTTTCATGGCTCAGAAGCTTACTATTGAGGCAGCAGAGGAGGACTTTGACAAGATTATGAAGAAGGTAGTTAAGGCTATCAGGAAGGTAGAACCTGACTGCGAGGTTGTATTATAAATTATTTGTTTTGTATTTTGGCTTTAGATGTTTTTATGGTGGTATATGCAGAAGCACACCGCAGCCGGACTAATTCTTTTTTAATTCAGGATAGATAGGGGACTCGAATATGAATAAGAAACAGAAAAAAAGTTTACTACGAATAATTATCAGTTTAATATTGTTAATCATTATATCTATAGTTTTTCATTTGACGGATGAAAAGATAGGTAAGCTTCCTACATATGCAGATAAGCTTATTCATATAGGCCTTTATCTTATACCTTATCTTATTGTAGGTCTTAAGGTGCTTATAAAATCTGCGAAGAATATAGCGCATGGAAATGTATTTGACGAGAATTTTCTTATGTCTATTGCGACAATAGGTGCGTTTGCGCTTGGTGAGTACAGGGAAGCGGCTGCTGTTATGATATTCTATCAGATAGGCGAGTTATTTGAGAATATAGCTGTCAATAAGTCAAGGACTGCGATTACCTCGCTGGTTAAGCTTCGACCTGATTATGCCAATATTGAGAAGGAGGGTGAGCTTGAGAAGGTTGACCCTGAGGATGTTAAAATCGGTGACGAGATAGTTGTACTGGCAGGAGAGAAGATTCCTTTGGACGGAATCGTGACAGAGGGAGAGAGTTTTATAGATACGGCAGCGCTTACAGGTGAATCTGTACCGCGCAGAGTTGTCGCAGGTGATGAAATCTTAAGCGGCTGCATCAATGAGCAGAGCGTACTTAAGATAAAGGTTACGAAGGAATTCGGTGAATCAACGGTCTCAAAAATCCTTAATATGGTTGAAAATGCGAGCACGAATAAATCTCGTCAGGAGAGCTTTATAACGCGTTTTGCCAAGGTCTATACTCCGCTTGTTGTGCTTGCGGCGGTTATAGTGGCATTTGTACCACCGCTTATACTTAAGCAGAGCTTTGCGACATGGATAGGCAGAGCGCTTATATTCCTTGTAATAAGCTGTCCATGTGCGCTCGTAATATCCGTACCATTAAGCTTCTTTGGAGGTATCGGCGCAGCTTCTAATATGGGAATATTAATCAAGGGAAGCAATTATCTTGAGGCTATGGCGAAGGTTAAGACGGTCGTGTTTGATAAGACGGGTACACTTACCAAGGGAGTATTTGCTGTAAGTGAGATAGTTCCCGGAGAGAATATGACTGAGGATAAGCTTCTTGAGCTGGCTGCTTATGCTGAATATTATTCCAATCATCCGATTGCGGTATCCATAAAAGAGGCATATTCGAAGACAGGTAATGCTATAAATAAAGAAAATATAAAAAATTCTAACGAAATTGCAGGAAAAGGTATTGAACTTGAGCTAAATAATGGTAATATAGTATATGTGGGCAATACAAAGTTATTGGACGATATAGGAGTGCAGAATAATCTCAAGCTTGAGCAGAATTACGGCACAATAATCTATGTGGCTGACAAGTTGAACTGCCTTGGATATATTACAATATCAGACGAGATAAAACCGACATCGGCATCGGCCATAGAAAGACTTAACACTCAGGGAATAGATGATACGGTTATGCTTACAGGCGACAGGCGGGAGGCTGCCGAAGCGGTAGCGGGTAAGCTTGGCATAGGCAGAGTGTATAGTGAGCTTCTTCCTGCGGATAAGTTAGATAATCTTGAGACTATAATTACGGATAAGAAGTCTGAAAATGATGATGCTATGGTATGCTTCGTCGGAGACGGCATAAATGATGCTCCGTCACTTATCAGGGCAGATGTAGGTGTAGCTATGGGAGCATTGGGACAGGATGCGGCTATTGAAGCTGCGGATATTGTACTTATGGATGACAATCCTGTTAAGCTTGCTACAGTTAATTTTATAGGTAAGAAAACTCTCAGAATTGTCTATGAGAATATAGTATTTGCACTTGGAGTAAAGCTTCTTGCGATGGTGCTTGGCGTACTCGGCATAGCAGGAATGTGGTTTGCGGTATTTGCCGATGTAGGAGTATCGGTAATTGCCATACTTAATTCCATGCGTATGCTTAAATATCACGAATGATAATAAAGTGATTGCTCCATAAATATATTTTTAAATGGGGTTACTATGAAATTTGCACATATTGCTGATGTACACTTAGGCGCTAAGCCTGATTCTGATAAACCTTGGGGTAAATTCAGAGATAAAGAAATATACGATACATTTACTGCATTTATAGACAGACTTGAGATGGAACCGGTAGATTTCCTCTTCATTACGGGTGATTTATTCGATCATGTTCCTTCTGAGGATGAAATATATGCTGTCGATAAAATCTTATTCAAATTGAAAAATACCAATATCATATACATAACCGGCGAGGCGGATTATCTTAAGAAGGGTGCTCCGCTTTGGTCGTATGCCTTTATGTCGAATGTCTATCTGCTTAACGGTGACGAGTTCAATCGTGCCAATAAGTCTGTTGCTTTAGAGGGAGAAAGACCTGTATATGCAGATAAAATCATAGACTGTGTTCACTTCGAGAAATTCAAGCTGGATATATACGGCATATGTCAGTACAGTTCAGAAAATCAGAGAAACGATTTCGATACGATTACAATTCACAATCAGAGCAATATAAATATACTTCTTGTACATGCCGGCGGTGAAAATGTCGAGCCGTTTGCGTGGGAGGAGGTATATAGGCTTAAGGATTTTGATTATGTTGGTATGGGTCATATACATAGCTATCTGGAGAAACCTGAATATAAGACCTATTATCCGGGTAGTCTGGAACCGCTTTCCATAGATGAGCAAGGTAAGCATGGATATATAAAGGGCTATGTGGATAAGCAGATAATGTCTGCCAAACTTGTGCCGTTCTCACATAGGGAATATACAGAGCTTGACTTTGATGTGGATGAGAATACCGTTAATTCGAAATTAGTAAGTCAAATCATCTTAAGTTGTGAAGATAATTCAGACAATATATATAAAATCAATATAAGAAGAAGTAAAAAATGCTACGAGGATTTCGATTTAAGTGAAGTCGAGAAAAAATACAGAATAATGGAGATAAACGGTGCAAAAGGGCTTTCGGTTAATTCGAGTATTTTAATGCTTCATAATAATGACAATATACTAGGACAGCATTTAAAAAAGTTGAATGGCAGCAGCGCTCCTTATAAAAAAGATGCAGTAGAAGTATATTCCTCAAATATGGTAGTAGCACTTTGGGGCGTGGATAATCTTGAACTTACGATGATGGCTGCTGATGAGGGCGCAGCAAAATACGCTCATCGTTCAGTCATTAATAATACTAAAGCTGAGATAGAATATATGCAGGGTCAGATAGAAAAAAATATTGAGAAGAAAGAGGATTATAGACAAAAATCAGAGAAATATGAGGATATGACCGGAGAGATTAATTCCACAAACGAGAAAATCAATGCAATCAATCTTAAGATTGATGACATATCATTTAGGGACTCTCAGATTAACCGTATTTTTGAATTGAAGAGATTAAGGATGGTTCTTTTATTCGTGGTGCCTGTTTTGGTGGGGCTTGTTATATATGTTATGATTACGGTTGCCCCGGCATATCTTAATCAGGAATTTAAACCTTGGCTTATCAGAGTACTTATTGTGCTTCTGCTGGATGCTATACTTGGTTTTTTGGTATACAAGTTATATACCGGAACGCAAAGCCATAAAAAAGTAGAGGAACACTCAGGTAACCAGAATAAGATAAATGAATATGAGAGAGAAAGAGAAAAGCTTATATTTAAGCTTTCAGAATATGAAATAAATAATGAAAAACATAAATTTTTTCTTAGTGAGATAAAAAAGCTTGAGCAAAAGACTGAGGAGTTAAAAAAGAAAATCAGAACATACAATCTAATAGTGAATGGAGGTTTATAAATGAATATATTCGGTATACTTATACCTAAACAAATGATTACATATTTGCATGCAGATGATACTTTGGATAAGGCTGTTGATGAGCTTTTACAAAGTGGATTTACGGCTGTTCCGGTAATAGATAATGAAGGAGTGTATCTCGGAGTTGTAAGTGAGGGAGACTTCTTAAAAATTGTTATGGAAATCGGTAGGGATAAGCTTGTTGAGCACAGGGTTAGTGAGATAATAAGCGGCGACAAGGAGGGATTTATAATAACCTCAGTATCTAAAGAAGAAATAATGGATAAAATTCTTGATAGGAATTTTCTTTCAATAGTTGATGACAGAAAATGTTTTGTCGGAATTATAACCAGGAAGAATATTATAGAATATTTGAGCAAGTGAGGTTTAAACGGTGGATTTTGATATAGGGCAGCTTATTAGGTTGAAAAAAGGTCATCCCTGCGGTGAAAATAAGTGGGAGATATTAAGAGTCGGAATGGATTTTCGGTTAAGGTGCACAAAATGCGGTCGTATGGTTATGCTGCCAAGAAAGGATGTTGAAAAAAACTTTAAAGGATTTATCTGATTAATTTGTTAGAAAAGTGCTAAAAGTGGGTAGAATTAAATTAGGCAAACTGACGAAATTTAAGTAAGTAACAAAAAAGGCTTACAATATTTCGCTTAATTTGTTATTATAATTATCGTAGAGATACTTTCCGCAAAATTTTGTGAGTATCCATACGAAATAAGGAGGAAGCGATGTTTAATATTGGCGACTATATTGTTTACGGACATAATGGGATTTGCCGCGTATTAGATATTACTCATCCGGATATTTCAGGAATTGATACTGACAGATTGTATTACGTACTTATGCCTGAGAAGACTAAAGGAAGTAGACTATTCTGCCCGGCAGATGATGACAACATTTCGATTAGACGTGTTATCTCGGCTGATGAAGCAAAAGAGATACTCAGTCAGACAAAGGACATTGAGCCTTTGGAGATAAGCAACGACAGAATGAGGGATGCCAGTTACAAGCTGGCTATCAAGAGCAGTGATTTAAGACAGTGGATTCAGGTTCTTAAAACTCTTCTTATCAGAAAGAAGGAGCGTGAGGAATTGGGAAAGAAAATAACTGCTACTGATGAAAGATATCTTAAAATAGCAGAGGACGCCCTCTATTCGGAGCTTGCTTTGGCGACAGGTCGTGAAGTTTGTGAGATTCAGGAAATAATTCTGAGTAACTGCGCGTGAACCCCAAGTGTGGTAAATGATGAAAACAAACCCCAAGAAAAAGCCTTATGTGTACACATAGGGCTTTTTTGCTTGCAACGATATATTCATTAAGGTATAATCTTAAAATAAAAGAAAAATCAGGGTGGGAAAATAAATGAAGTTACTTTTAGCCGAGGATGAAATTGATATGTCAGATGCACTTGTGGATATTCTTACCTTCCACAAGTATATAGTTGATGCGGTTTATGATGGAGAAGAAGCGCTTGATTATGCAAGACTCGGAAATTATGACGGTATCATAATGGATATAATGATGCCAAAGAAGGATGGATTACAGGTATTAAAGGAGCTTAGAAGTGAAGGCTGTCAGATACCTATACTGTTGCTTACGGCTAAGTCAGAGGTAGAGGACAGGGTCGTAGGACTTGACCTCGGTGCTGATGATTACCTTGCTAAACCTTTTGCTATGGATGAGCTGCTTGCGAGAGTAAGAGCTATGTTAAGAAGGCGTGAAAAGGTGATGACAAATGAACTTACTTGTGGAAATGTAACACTTAATCAGCAGACCTTTGAATTAAAGGTTGGTAATGAGTCTATGGTACTTCCTAAATTAGAGTTTCAGGTTATGGAGGTCTTTATGCTTAATCAAAAGATGTATGTATCCGCAGATACTTTGCTTGAGAAGGTATGGGGCTATGAGAGCGATGCTGAGGTAGGTACAGTATGGGTTAATATTTCGTATCTTAGAAAAAAGCTTGAGAAGCTTGGTGCCAATATTGAGATACAGGCAAAGAGGAATATCGGCTATAGATTGGAGAAAAAGTAGATGATTAAAACCTTGCAGAGGAAGTTTATAGTTACTGCAATGATTGCAATAACTATTCTCATTGTTGTCTTACTTGGAACAGTCAATGTGGTAAATATAGTCAGACTTAATAATAGGAATGATAATATGATGGATATGCTGTCAGGGACTGATAGAGTTCCTGATATGGAACTGCCTGACAATAAACCGGAAGAAATGCAGCGACCTGAGTATGATTTTTTCGATGATGACGGTGACGACGATTGGGAAGATAGATTAGACTTTGATGATTGGGATGATTTAGAAAAAAAAGAATTATGGAATAATCAGGATAATAGAGAGGACAGATTCAGACTGTTTAATCCTGTAATAAATGAAAATGACAGGATGTCAGCCGTATATTTTATTGTAAGACTTGATGAAAATAAAAATATTGTATTCACCGATATAAGCAGAATATCATCTGTCGATGAGGATACAGCGGCAGAGTATGCATATAAAGTGTTGGCTAAAAATAATTCAAAAGGAAAAATTGATAACTATAAATATACAATTTCAGAAGCTCTCGAAGGAAATGGACAGACTATAGTTTTCCTTGATGTTCATTCACAGACGCAATCCATACTTGCTGTAGTAATTGCATCTTTGGGAATAGGAGTGCTTGGCTGGGTGCTTATGTTGCTGCTCATTATAGCTTTATCAAAGAAAGCCATAAAACCTATTGCGGAAAATATTGAGAGGCAAAAACAGTTTATCACAGATGCAGGTCATGAGATTAAAACGCCTCTTGCCATAATACTTGCGAATACTGATGCCATGGAGCTTCACAACGGCGAGAATAAATGGAGTAAGAACATAAGGAAGCAGACCGGCAGATTAAGCGAACTGATGCAGAGGATGCTGTCGCTTGCGAAGATGGATGAGGGTACGGCGAAGCTTAAATTCGAGGAGCTTGATATAAGCAGGATAGTGAATGAGCTTGCAAGCTCATTCAAGGAGCCGGCAAAAAATAAGAATATCAGTATAGAAAAAGAAATTGCAGATAATGTCATATGTAAGTCAGATAAGGAAAGTATTACACAGCTTGTAAATATATTGATTGATAACGCTGTAAAATATGCGGACGAGGGCAGCATAATAAAGATAAAATTGAAAAAGACAGATAAAAAAATGAAGCTTTCGGTATCCAATACCTGCTCTAATCTGCCGGATATTCCGCCTGAGAAGATGTTCGACAGATTTTACAGAGGAGACAGTGCAAGAACTCAAAAGGGTGGCGGCTTCGGTATAGGACTCTCTGTGGCACAGGCTGTTGCAGAGGCTCACAAGGGACATATAAGTGCAAGATATAAGGATGGTAATATTATAGTATTTGAGGTTGAGATATAATTACCTGATTAAATATATCTGTAAAGTTTTAAGAGAATAAATGAGGTGAGATAATGAAATTTACGAAGATGGAAGGTCTTGGGAATGATTATGTATATGTAAACTGCTTTGAGGAAAGGGTTGAAAACCCATCAGAGCTTTCAATTAAGATAAGTGACAGACATTTTGGGATTGGCTCAGATGGACTTATACTCATTAAGCCTTCTGATATTGCAGATTTTACTATGGAAATGTACAATGCTGACGGTTCACAGTCTGAGATGTGTGGCAATGGTATAAGATGTGTCGGCAAATATGTATATGATTACGGACTCACCGATAAGGAGGATATAACGGTTGAAACCTTAGCCGGTATAAAGTATTTAAAACTTTTTGTTGAGGACGGTAAGGTGAGTAAGGTAACCGTGAATATGGGAGCACCTATACTTGAGCCTAAGAAAGTACCTGTAAATATAAGTATGTTACCGGCTGGGTTAGATATGGTTAAGGATTATCCGATAAATGTTGATGGCAAGGTCTACAACACAACCTGCGTATCTATGGGTAATCCTCATAGTGTGGTTTTTATAGATGATACGGATACATTTCCTCTTGAAGAGATAGGACCAAAGTTTGAAAATCATGAATTCTTTCCAAGAAAGGTGAATGCGGAATTCTTGCAGATAGTAGATAGGAATTACGCTAAGATGCGTGTGTGGGAGAGAGGATCAGGAGAGACTCTTGCCTGCGGAACAGGTACCTGTGCAAGTGTTGTAGCTGCGGTACTTAACGGTCTTACGGATGATGAGGTTACGGTAAAGCTCTTAGGAGGAGAGCTTTTAATCAAGTGGGATAGGGACGAGAATGTGGTTTATATGACAGGCCCGGCTAAGGTTGTATTTGATGGAGTTATAGAGGTTTAATATGTATTTTTTTGAACAACGAAAAAGGGCATTAAGCATATTTGCGAATTTTATAATATGGTTTTGCGAAGGCTGCTCTTTCGTATATGTGTGGTTTAAGTATTACAGAGAGCCATCTTATCAAAGCAGGGATTTTATTATAATCGGTATGTATGTCATCTTTGTTTTTTTGATAACGAAGAACTTAAACGGTTACAAAAACAGCTATATGAGAAGTCTCGATTTATGCTTCTCACATATTATAGCCATTATTTTATCAGCTATTGTAGGACATATATTCATATCCATGGTAAGCAATGATTATGTGACTGTAAAATATATAGCTATTATGGCGTTACTTCAATCGTTATTCATTGTGTTCTGGGTTATAATAGTAAGACTTATATATGTGCATATATATCCACCAAGAATAATTATAATTATATATGGCAATTATCCGCTTGAAGCTTTTTTAAAAAAGCTTGATGCAAGGCATGACAGATATGAGGTCTGTGAGATACTTAATTATCAGAGGGGATATGAGAGAATATGTAATGATGTGCTTGATTTTGAAGGCGTATTCTTATATGAACTTCCGACTGAAGAACGCAATGAGATATTAAAATACTGCTATGAGCATTCGATAAGGACATATATAGTTCCTAAGATTACTGATATTATAATGAAATATTCCGATGAATTATATCTTGTCGATACACCCATATACCTGTCAAGGAATTATGGGCTTAACATAGAGGAAAGGATTTTGAAAAGAATTACGGATATAGTCGTGTCAATTGCAGCGGTTGTAGTATTGTCACCGCTCATGTTGATTATTGCGATGATTGTCAAGCTCTATGATGGTGGTCCTGTATTATATAAACAGATAAGATTGACCAGAGATGGAAAAACCTTTATGATATATAAGTTCAGAAGTATGAGAAAGGATGAAAGTGATAATGGTAAGGGCGCGCGCCTTGCAAGTAAGACAGATTCGCGTATCACGCCGGTGGGTAAGGTGTTAAGAAATCTGCATTTTGATGAACTGCCACAGCTTTTTAATGTACTCAAGGGAGATATGTCGTTGGTTGGTCCAAGACCTGAGCGACCAGAGATATTTCAGAAGTACGAGAAGAGCATACCACAGTTTGATTACAGACTTAAGGTTAAGGCGGGACTTACAGGATATGCACAGGTGTATGGCAGATATAACACCTCTCCGATTGATAAGCTTAAGATGGATTTAGCGTATATACAGCAGTATTCATATTGGCTGGACATAAAGCTTATGATACTGACATTTAAGATAATATTCCGCAAGGAAACCTCTGAAGGTGTGGATGATAATAAGCTGACGGCGCTTCCTTCGGATTATAAATCAAAAAGTTATTCTAAGATGTACGACATTAAAACACAGAAAGGAAATATAAAATGAATGTAGCGGTAATTATAGCAGGTGGTTCAGGACAGAGGATGGGACAGGATATCCCAAAGCAGTTTATAAATGTATATGACAAACCGATTCTGATATATACATTGGAGAGTTTTCAAAGACATCCGATGATTGATGCGATAGAGGTTGTATGTATAGAGGGCTGGCACAATGTACTGTGGGCTTATGCCAAGCAGTTCAATATTGACAAGGTCAAATGGGTAATATCCGGTGGAAATTCCGCACAGGAATCCATAAGAAATGGTGTGGATAATCTTAAGGATATATGTGGTGGTAATGATAATATTATAATTCATGACGGTATCAGACCTCTTGTTGATGATGAGGTTTTAACTGATGTAATAGAAAAATGCAACGAGCATGGCAATGGTGTAACATCTCTTCCATATAATGAGCAGATATTTGTAATAGATGATGAATATACTACTACAAAGTACATTCCAAGAGAGACATTAAGGAGAGTGTCTACGCCTCAGGCATATAAATTTGATAAGCTTGTGTGGGCGTACGAGAAGGCATTTAGGGAAGAAATAGGTATATATGGCTCATCCTATACCAATACTATGATGGTTGAGCTTGGTGAGACACTTTATTTTGCTAAGGGCTCGGATAAGAATATAAAGCTTACTACTAAGGATGACTTGGAGATATTTAAGGGATACCTTACTGCAGAGAAGGATAAGTGGTTGAAGTAGAACAGAACGGAGTAAGAGATGAATTTATATAACAGCAGTATCTATATTGATGATATAAGGAAGATTGCAGAATTAGATTATACATGGGACAAGTTAAAGAATAAAAGTCTTGCTATATCGGGTGCAACCGGCATGATAGGAAGCTTTCTTATAGATGTACTTATGTACAGAAATGAAAAGCATAATCAGAATGTAACTGTTTATGCATTCGGAAGAAATGAGGAAAAGGCAAAGAATCGTTTTGAAAACTATTTTGACAGAGAGGGATTTTGTTTTATAAAGCATGATATCAATATACCTATTGATGAAAAAATATATGGTGACAGAGTTGATTATATAATTCATGCAGCAAGTAATACTCATCCTGTTGCTTATGCCAGTGACCCGATAGGAACCATATCCGCTAATGTAATTGGTACTAATAATTTGCTTGACTGGGCAGGTAAGGTATCATGTGAAAGATTTGTATTTATATCCTCTGTTGAAATATATGGTGAGAATAAAGGTGATACTGATAAGTTCGCGGAGAATTATCTGGGCTATATAGATTGTAATACTCTTCGCGCCGGATATCCGGAGAGTAAGAGAACAGGTGAGACTCTGTGTCAGGCATATATTAAGCAGAATGGGCTTGATGTGGTAATACCAAGACTTTCAAGATGCTATGGACCAACTATGCTCAGTTCTGATACTAAGGCGTTGTCACAGTTCATATTAAAGGGCGTTCATAATGAGGATATAGTTCTTAAAAGTGAAGGAACTCAGGAATATTCTTATGCCTATATGGCAGATGCCGTATCGGGTATACTCAAACTTTTATTTGATGGAGAGTGCGGTGAGGCATATAATATTGTCTCTGATAAATCAGATATTATGCTTAAAGACCTCGCGAAGATTATAGCGGACTATACAGGCAGGAAGGTTATATTTGAACTTCCGGATGCAACAGAGCGTGCCGGATATTCTACGGCTACCAAAGCAACACTTGCATCCGATAAGCTTAAGGAGACGGGTTGGAAGTCTTATTATGATATAGAATCAGGATTACATCGAACTATAGATGTTCTCAGGAGCGGCTATGAATACTAAGATTGAAGAATATCGTAAATACAGTAATTTATTTGTTGAGCTTGTAAGAAAGGGAATAAGATTAAAATACAGGCGTTCCTATCTTGGAATTATCTGGTCTATGATAGAGCCGCTTCTTACCATGATTGTGCTTACGCTTGTATTTGGCACATTGCTTGGACATAAGGGTAAGGAATTCCCTGTGTATATTCTTGCAGGCAGGTTGGTCTATACTCTTTTTTCTCAGTCATCGACCGCAGCGCTAAAATCTATAAGAGCCAATCAGGGTATGATAAAGAAGGTTTATGTTCCGAAAACGCTTTATCCGCTTTCGGCAGTTACCTTTAATTATATATTGTTCTTAATTTCGCTTGTTGTACTTCTGGGAGTATCACTTGTCCTTGGTATATATCCGACATGGCATGTGCTTCTTGCGATAGTTCCACTTTTGATATTGTTTCTTCTTTCTGTCGGTGCAGGGCTTATACTTTCGACGGTAGGGGTGTTTTTCAGAGATATGGAGTATCTGTGGAATGTGCTTTTGATGTTGGTGATGTACACTTGTGCAATCTTTTACTATCCTGATAAAATACTTGAAAGTCACGCGTTCTGGATACTAAAATACAACCCTTTGTTCTGTATAATATCTAATTTTCGAAGCTGTGTATTCGGAAATAAGCTGGATATGTGGATGCTTGGATATTCTTTTGCATTTGCTATGGTGAGTATATTGCTTGGTGTTTTAATATTTGAGAAAAATCAGGATAAGTTTATACTTTATATATAATTTTTGTGATTCATTGATTATACTTAGTATCTATAACATACTATCTGAAAATGATTGGAGAAATAATGTCGGTTAAGAATAACATTTTTGATTATAAACTTAATATTGATGAAAATGTTGCTTTGAGCCTGTCAGATATAGGTATGCGTTTTAATCTAAGCAGAGAGAGGGTTGACAGTTTAAAGGAGTATTTCATAAAGCTTATGCAGCATGAGCTTAAATTTGATGAGTTCTGGGCGCTAAAGGGTGTCAGCTTTGATGTGAAAAAAGGCGATAGAGTTGGTGTGCTTGGATTAAATGGTGCAGGAAAATCTACACTTATGAAAGTTATAGCCGGAGTGTTCCGAGCTACAGAGGGAAGCGTATTTAAGCAGGGTGTGATAGCCCCTATGATTGAGCTTGGTGCGGGCTTTGATATGCAGTATACAGGTCTTGAAAATATATATTTGTATGGTGCAGTGCTTGGATATCCAAGAAAATTCATGGAGGAAAAGGTGGATGAGATTATCGAATTTACCGAGCTTAAGAACTTTATAGATGTACCGCTTAAGAATTACTCATCAGGAATGAAAGCAAGACTTGGATTTGCTATAGCAACAGTTGTTAAACCTGATATACTTATACTTGACGAGGTTCTTTCGGTAGGTGATGCAAAGTTCAGGAAAAAAAGTGAGAAGAAGCTTCTTGATATGATGGACAGTGAAACTACGGTGTTATTTGTATCACATAATATCGATCAGATAAGAAGGATATGCAATAAAGCACTTATCTTAGAGCAGGGAAGGCTTGTTACATATGGAGATATGGAAGATGTTGTTGCAAGATATGAGGATATGATTAAATGAAATTTGTATTTAAACAGATTTATAAAATGCTCATGCAGTATATAGTTTTTCCGTTTATCTACTTTAAAAACAGATGGGGGAAGGTAGAGGACAGGCTTGTCATACTTGCCGATTCAAAGCATGACTCTTGCCCTCCTTATATGATAAGCATACGGGAAAGACTCAAGAGTGAGCATTATAATATAAAAGAATTCTATATAGATTCATCAAGGCATACAAGGAAAGAGGTTATAGACAGTATGCTTGATTTTATGCATATATATCCGACGGCTTCTTATGTCATAATCTGCGACTATTATCTGCCGGTTTCCTCATGCAGAAAGAAAAAAGAAACTAAGGTCATACAACTTTGGCACGGCTGTGGTGCATTTAAAAGGTTCGGACATGACGCGTCTGATGATATACCGAGGTTCTACATCGGTTCACCGATAAAAAACTATGATCTTGTTACCGTATCAGGTGATGCCTGTCTTACATATTTTCGTTCAGCTATGCAGATACCGGATTTTGAGAATAATATAGTAAGACCTATTGGTGCTGTCTATACGGACAAGTTCTATGATGAAGATTTTATAGAGTCATGCAGGGACAAATTCAGATTTGCATATCCGAATGCGCGGGGAAAAAAGGTTGTGCTCTGGGCACCTACATTTCGTGGTAATGCAGGCAGGACAGGAGAAAAGAAGAATACGAAGCTTTTCGAGAATATGAGACTTGATATTAACGCAGCAGGGAGAGAACTGCCCGATACATTTATTATAGAGAGCCTTCATCCGCATATGAACGATGGTAAGGATAGCATTATGACTACAGAAGAACTTATGGTCTGTGCAGATATGCTGATTACGGATTATTCATCTGTATTTTTTGAATATCTTCTGTTTGACAAACCGATTATGTTCTATGTCCCCGACCTTGAAAAATACACAGATAAAAGAGGCTTTTATCTCAACTTTAATAAGCTTCCGGGAAGGATTGTAAGGGATAAGAAAAATCTGAAATATAATATAAAGGAATCACTTAATAATGATGATATGTCTGAGCAAAGAGAAAACTTCAAAACAAGGTATATGAATGGCTGTGACGGCAAGGCAACTAAACGAATAATGGATTATATTGAGGGACAAATTTAATCTGCCCCCGGGGACGGGGGTTAAGGGCGAAAAATGGATTATAATGAAATGACATAAGCAGATGTTAGCTGCTGTATATAAAGGAGATATAGATGCTTGATAAGCTTAAACAGACAAAATATTTTCCTAGGATAAAGGAGACTATGCCTTATAAGGCGGTAAGATTTGTATATTATAAGACGAGAAGAATAAAGAAAAAGATTAAAAAGCCTTTTGCGAAGCTTTATAAGTTTTATATGTTTAAAATCAGATATCCAAAGCTTTATAAGAGGTATGCAAAAAATCCGGTAGATGAGAAGAAGGTTATCTTTATCGAAGGCCGTATGAAATTTATAACCAACAGCTCGGAGTATATATATAATGAGCTTAAGAACAACTATAGCTTTGACATACATACGCATTTTCCTCAGATGGGATTAGTGGGAAGAAAGGAATACGCGAGGCTGTGTGAGGCTATGATAAAGGATGTGGCGACAGCTAAGTATGTGTTTATGAATGATGCGTCAAATGTAATTGCCTGTCTTCCGATTAGGAAGGAAACGGTTGTAACCCAACTTTGGCATGGCTGCGGTGCATTCAAGAAATTCGGACTTAGCACAGCAGACCTTATCTTTGGAGATGACAGAATAACACAGAAAAAATATCCTCATCATAAGAATTATACCTATGTTACCGTAAGCTCGCCTGAGGTGGAATGGGCTTATACGGAGGCGATGAACTTAAAAAAGGGTGTGGCAGTTGGTATAGGCTGCTCAAGGACGGATTATTTTTATAATGAAGATAATATTAAGCTTGCGAGAGAGAAGATGGATAAGCTTTTCCCTGAGAGGGATGGAAGAAAAATTATACTATATGCACCGACATTCAGAGGCAGAGTTGCTAAGGCTAAGATGCCGGATGAGCTTGATGTAGCGAAGTTTAATGAGGCATTTAAGGATGAATATATACTTGTGTTCAAACATCATCCTCTTGTAAGGAAAAAGGTTTTGATTGAAGAAAAGTATAAAGATTTTGCTATAGACTGTACGGAGAGTATGAGTATAGATGATTTGCTCTGCATATCGGATATCTGCATATCGGATTATTCGTCACTTGTATTTGAATATTCGTTATTTGAGCGACCTATGATATTCTTCGCCTATGACCTTGATGAATATTATGATTGGCGTGGATTTTACTATGATTACAAGGAATTCGTACCGGGACCGATATGTATGACGAATGAGGAAATGATAGATTATATCGGGGATATAGACAGAAACTTTGATAGGCAGAGGGTTATAGACTTTAGGAATAAATTTATGAGCGCCTGTGACGGACATGCAACTGAGAAGATAATGAATCTGGTGTTTAAAGATAGTCTGGAAAAGTATGAGAAATCTGCGGATTAGACAGAAGCGATAGAGGATAAAATATAAACAAAGTGGTGATAGAATATGGTTTCAATTATTATACCGATGTATAATTCTGAAAAGTATATATTGGACGCACTTCGTTCTGCACTTGTGCAGAAGGTTGAAAAGGAGATAATAGTGATAGACGATTGTTCTACAGATAATTCGCTTCGTACGGTGCTGGATTTTATCAAGAAAAAACATAATATTCTTGATGATAAGACGAGAATTCTTGTAAGGAAGAATTCTAAGAATCTCGGAGTGGCAAAGACGAGAAATCTCGGTGTTGCCATAGCACGAGGGGAGTATGTGGCATATCTTGATGCGGATGATATGTGGACAAGCGGTAAGCTCGCAAGGCAGCTTGAAATAATTGAAAGGGCTGATGCTGACATATGCAATACTTCAAGGGAGATTGTAGATGAGGACGGTATAAGCCGGGATATAGTGATAGGCTGTGACAAATTATATATAACCTTGGAGGATATGGAGAAGACTAATTATATCAACTGCTCATCAGTGCTTGCTAAAAGAGAAATTATGCTGAAATATCCTATGAAGCATGACAGGAAGGCTCATGAGGATTATTATACATGGTTAATGATGCTTAAGGATGGAGTTAAAATATGCAACACAAACGAGCCACTCTTAAGATACCGTGATGTCAGAGACGGCAAGTCACATAATAAATTAAAGGCAGCGGCTATGACATTTAAAACCTATAAATACGCGGGCTATGGAATTGTAAAAGCTATATCTATGATGCCTTCATATATTATAAGAGGTGTGAAGAAACATAAAAACTTATAACCGGAAGTATGAATGTTCAGTCTGATATGGTGGAAATTAATAAAATATATGTTTAAAACACTTTACTTTTGCCCAAACTTAGCATATAATACAGACAATTATATAAAAAATGCGTTGACGGAGACTGCTTGTAAAAGGACATGACAGGGAATATGGTCACAGACTGAGAGCCATAGCATGACACCCTACATAAGCGGAACACTACCTGAGCAGGTATGCTGAAGCCTACATCTTGGTGTGCGGATAATACAAAGTAAGAGGTCTAGGTATATCCGGCTGACCACCGTTACAGGTCGAGAGAGGAAGCGCAAGCTTCAATGCGGGTGGTACCGCGGATAAAAGGTTTATTCGTCCCGAAGTCATATTACTATGGCTTCGGGATACATTTATTTAAGGAGAGAAAATTATGCAACCAAACATTTACAGAGACATGACGATGGAGAACATAACTGAGGAGCTCGTTGGCAAGGATATAAGACTTGCAGGCTGGGTGGAGAATATCAGAGACCATGGCGGAGTATCCTTTGTGGACCTAAGGGATATGTATGGAGTTATGCAGGTCGTAATGAGAGATACAAGCCTCTTAGATGGTATAACCAGAGAGGAATGTATATCGGTCAAGGGTAATATCCAGCACAGGGATGAGGATACATATAATCCGAAGATTCCTACAGGTACGATAGAACTCGAAGCACACGAGGTAGATATACTCGGTAAGATATATAAGCAGCTTCCATTTGAGGTTACAACCTCTAAGGAAGTTAGAGAGGATGTAAGACTTAAGTATCGTTATCTTGACTTAAGAAACCGCAAGGTTAAGGATACCATGATATTCCGTTCCAAGGTTATAAGCTTCTTAAGACAGAAGATGACCGAGCTTGGCTTTCTTGAGATACAGACACCGATACTCTGTGCATCATCACCGGAGGGTGCGAGAGATTATATCGTTCCTTCAAGACGATACAAGGGCAAGTTCTATGCGCTCCCACAGGCGCCACAGCAGTATAAGCAGCTTCTTATGGTGTCAGGCTTTGATAAGTATTTTCAGATTGCACCATGCTTTAGAGATGAGGATGCAAGAGCTGACCGTTCACCGGGAGAGTTCTATCAGCTTGACTTCGAGATGAGCTTCGCTACACAGGAGGATGTATTCAAGGTTGGTGAGGAAGTGCTTTCAGCGACATTCAAGGAATTTGCGCCGAAGGGATATGCAGTTACCGAAGCGCCTTATCCTGTCATCAGTTATAAGGAAGCAATGCTTAAGTATGGTACTGACAAGCCGGATTTGCGTAATCCGCTTCTTATAATAGATTTATCGGAATTTTTTAACAGATGTACATTTAAGCCGTTCCAGAACAAGACTGTAAGAGCGATAAATGTTCACGCTAAGTTATCTAAGGGACAGCACGAGAAGATGCTTAAGTTTGCAACATCAATCGGTATGGGCGGACTTGGTTATCTTGAGGTATTGGAGGATGGCTCTTATAAGGGACCTATAGATAAGTTCATCCCTGAGGATATGAAGGGAGAACTTAAGGAGCTTGCGGGACTTACCGTTGGAGATACCATTTTCTTCATCGCAGATAATGAGAAGCAGGCAGCACTTTTTGCCGGACAGATAAGGACAGAGCTTGGAACAAGACTTGACCTTCTTGAGAAGAATGCATACCGTTTCTGCTATATAAATGACTTTCCTATGTATGAGTATGATACAGAAACTAAGAAGATAGGGTTTACACACAATCCGTTCTCTATGCCGCAGGGTGGACTTGAAGCGCTCAATGAAAAGGATCCGTTAGACATACTTGCTTATCAGTATGATATCGTATGTAATGGTGTCGAGCTTTCATCAGGTGCAGTAAGAAATCACGATATGCAGATTATGGAGAAGGCATTTGAGATAGCAGGATATGACAAAGAGGTATTAGAAGCAAAATTCGGAGCATTATACAGTGCGTTCCAGTTCGGTGCACCGCCACATGCAGGTATGGCACCGGGTGTTGACCGTATGATAATGCTGCTTAAGGAAGAAGAAAATATCAGAGAGGTTATTCCATTCCCTATGAGTGGAACTGCACAGGATCTTATGTGTGGAGCTCCGAACGAGGTTACTGAACAGCAGCTTCGTGAGGTTCACATTAAGGTAAGACAGTAGGAGGCAATATGGTTATTACAGACGAAACGATTGATTATGTTGGAATCCTTGCTAAGCTTTTTCTATCCGATGAAGAGAAGGAGCAGGCGAAGAAGGATATGTCTAATATGCTTGATTATGTCGGCAAGTTAGACGAGCTGGATACGGAAAATGTAGAAGCTATGAGCCACGCTTTCCCTGTAAGTAATGTTATGAGGGAAGATGTAGTTACCAATGGTGATGACAGGGAAAATATGCTTGCCAATGCACCGGAGGAGCGAAATGGCTGTTATGATGTACCGAAGACATTTGACTAAGGAGGTGGCTTGTGTGGATTTAATGAGTTTGACGGCAGTAGAGCTTGGAGAGAAGATTAAGAATAAAGAAGTAACAGTTAAAGAAGCAGTAGAAGAAAGCCTCCGTAGGATTGAAGTACTTGAAAAAGATGTAAATTCCTTTGTTACTATTGATAGAGAGGGTGCCTTAAGGCAGGCAGAGGAAGTGCAAAATAAGATTGATGCAGGAGAATTGACAGGCCCGCTCGCAGGAGTGCCGGTAGCTATTAAGGATAATATGTGTACTGAGGGTTTACTTACTACCTGTTCATCTAAGATACTTAGTAATTTTGTGCCTACTTATACAGCTACGGCAGTTGAGAAATTAAAAGAAGCAGGAGCTGTAATAATCGGTAAGACCAATATGGATGAGTTTGCTATGGGTAGTACATCAGAGACTTCGTATTATGGTGCTACTAAGAACCCTTGGGATTTGGACAGAGTTCCGGGAGGCTCATCAGGTGGCTCTGCTGCAGCAGTTTCCTCTGAGGAGGTACCGTATGCGCTTGGCTCAGATACAGGCGGTTCAATCAGACAGCCTGCTGCATTTTGTGGTGTAACGGGTATTAAGCCAACCTATGGAAGAGTATCTCGTTACGGACTTATAGCCTATGGTTCATCGCTCGACCAGATTGGACCTATAGCCAAGGATGTAAGAGATTGTGCAACTATTTTAGAGATTATATGTCAGCATGATGATAAGGATTCCACATCTTATATTGATGCGGCTTCTGATTTTACATCTGCGCTTGTAGATGATGTAAAGGGTATGAAGATAGGTATACCAAGTGATTATCTTGCAGAAGGTATAGACCCCGAGGTTAAGGAAAGTGTACTGGCAGCAGCGAAGGTGCTCGAAGGTAAGGACGCTATCGTTGAGGAATTCTCACTTGGTATGGTTGAATATGCGATTCCTGCATATTATATAATTGCTTCAGCGGAAGCTTCATCAAATCTTGAGAGATTCGATGGAGTTAAATACGGATACAGAACATCTGAATATACAGACCTTCATAATATGTATAAGAAGACTCGTTCAGAGGGCTTCGGTGCAGAGGTCAAGCGTAGGATTATGCTTGGTTCATTTGTACTAAGCTCAGGATATTATGATGCTTATTATGTTAAGGCGCTTAAGACTAAGGCTCTTATCAAGAAGGCCTTTGATGATGCCTTTGAAAAATATGATGTTATTCTCGGACCGGTTGCCCCTACGACTGCACTTAAATGTGGGGAGTCTTTGAGTGACCCGCTTAAGATGTATCTTGGTGATATATATACGGTATCGGTAAATCTTGCCGGACTTCCGGGTATATCACTTCCTTGCGGATATGATAAGAATGGCCTTCCGATAGGATTGCAGCTTCTCGGTCAGACCTTTGATGAGAAGTCGATTATAAGAGCAGCTTATGCTTATGAGCAAAGCAGAGAATATAAAAGACCGGCTATAGCAGAGAGGGGGCTTTAAGAATGAGTGAGATATATGAAACTGTCATCGGACTTGAAGTCCATGTAGAGCTTGCAACTAAAACCAAGATATTCTGTGGCTGTTCAACTGAATTTGGCGGAGAGCCTAATACACATACCTGTCCTGTATGTACGGGTATGCCGGGATCACTTCCCGTATTAAATAAAGCAGTTCTTGAAAAAGCAGTTGCGGTAGGACTTGCTACGAACTGTACCATAACCAGAAAAGGTAAATTTGACAGAAAAAATTATTTCTATCCTGATAACCCGCAGAACTACCAGATATCACAGCTCTACTATCCGATATGCCGTGACGGTAAGGTAGAGATAGAGGTTAATGGAGAGAAGAAATTTATCAGAATACATGAGATTCATATGGAAGAGGATGCAGGTAAATTAGTTCATGACCCATTTACCGATACCTCACTTGTTGATTATAACCGTTCAGGGGTGCCTCTTATCGAGATAGTTTCCGAGCCTGATATGCGTTCGGCAGAGGAGGTTAATGCATATCTTGATAAGCTAAGACTTATAATCCAGTATCTTGGCGCTTCAGATTGTAAGCTTAATGAGGGTTCAATGCGTGCTGATGTCAATCTTTCGATAAGGAAGGTCGGAGAAGAAAAGTTCGGTACGAGAACTGAGATGAAGAACCTCAATTCATTTAAGGCGATTACAAGAGCTATAGAGAATGAGAGAGAGCGTCAGATTGACTTATTAGAGTCAGGAGAAGAGGTTATCCAGGAGACGAGAAGATGGGACGACGAGAAGGGATATTCCTATGCTATGCGTTCTAAGGAGGATGCACAGGATTACAGATACTTCCCTGACCCTGATTTAGTTCCGATTATAGTTGATGATGAATTCCTTGAGACAATCAAGTCACGCCAGCCTGAGCTTCGTGATGAGAAGAGATTAAGATATAAGGAAGAATACAAGATTCCTGATTACGATATAGACATAATAACCAATTCTAAGAGGATGGCGGATATATTCGAAGAAACTATATCACTTGGAGCAGAGCCTAAGAAGGTTTCCAACTGGCTTATGGTTGAGACGATGAGACTTATGAAGGAACATGATGTGGAGGCGGATAATTTAAGCTTTTCAGCTAAGAATCTGGCAACACTCATTGATATGGTTGATAAAAAGACTATCAATGGCTCGGTGGCAAAGGAAGTATTTGAGAAAATATTTACAGATGATATAGAGCCGGAGAAGTATGTCGAGGAAAACGGTCTTAAGACTGTAAATGACGAGGGAGCACTTACAAAGACTATCGAAGAGATAGTTGCTGCCAATCCGAAGTCTGTTGATGACTACAAGAGCGGTAAGGAAAAGGCTATCGGATTCTTAGTCGGACAGACTATGAAGGCAATGAAGGGCAAGGCAGACCCGGGAGAGGTAAATAGAATCTTAAAGGAAATACTTTCAAAATAGGAGGAAAATAGGATGAGAACTTATCTTGTAACAGGCGGAGCAGGCTTTATAGGCTCAAATTATATTCATTATATGTTTAAAAAGTATGACAATGAAATAAGAATAATCAATGTTGATGCACTTACCTATGCAGGTAATCTGGAAAATCTTAAGGATATTGAGAACAGGGATAACTATACCTTTATTAAGGCAGACATATGTGATAAAGAAGCTATATCTAAGATATTTGAGGAAAATGACATAGATAGAGTTGTGCATTTTGCAGCAGAGTCACATGTTGACAGAAGTATTAAAAATCCTGAGGTTTTTGTACAGACTAATGTGCTCGGCACGGCGGTTATGTTAAACTCTGCTAAGGCTGCGTGGGAGCTTCCTGAAGGAGGCTTCAAAGAGGGTAAGAAGTTCCTTCATGTATCGACAGATGAGGTGTATGGATCACTTCCTGATGACGATAATGCTTTCTTCTACGAGACATCTCCATACGATCCACATAGCCCGTACTCTGCAAGTAAGGCATCATCTGATATGCTGGTAAAGGCTTATATGGATACCTATAAGTTCCCTGCAAATATAACTAACTGCAGCAATAACTACGGACCTTATCAGTTCCCTGAGAAGCTTATACCGCTTATTATCAATAATGCATTACAAGGCAAGAAGCTTCCTGTATATGGCGATGGAAAGAATGTACGAGACTGGTTATTCGTTGAAGACCATGCCAAGGCTATAGATATGGTTCAGGAGCAGGGAAGACTTTTTGAGACATATAATATCGGCGGACATAATGAGAAGCAGAATATTGAGATAATTAATATAATCATAGATACGCTGCAGGAGATGCTTCCTGAAGGTGACGCAAGAAAGCAGCTTGTATCTAAGGATTTGATTACCTATGTTGAAGACAGGAAGGGACATGACAGAAGGTATGCCATAGCTCCTGATAAGATTAAGGCAGAGATAGGCTGGGAGCCTGAGACTATGTTTGCTGAGGGTATTAAGAAGACTATTGCATGGTTCTTTGAGCATGAGGAGTGGATGAAGAACGTAACGAGCGGTGATTATCAGAAGTATTATGAAGATATGTATGCAGGAAAGTAATCCGGGATATGTATAATTAGATTATGCGTTGTTTTGATAGGAGGAATCAGAGAATATGAAAGGAATAATTTTAGCAGGCGGTTCAGGCACAAGACTATACCCACTTACCAAGGCTGTATCAAAACAGATTATGCCTGTATATGACAAGCCTATGATATACTACCCGCTTTCAACTCTTATGCTGGCAGGTATAAGAGAGGTACTTATTATATCAACACCAAGAGATTTACCTACATTTGAAGAGCTTTTTGGCGACGGCTCACAGCTTGGTATGGAGTTTTCTTATAAGGTACAGGAGACTCCGAGAGGACTTGCTGATGCATTTATTATCGGTGAGGAATTTATCGGTTCAGATAGCGTGGCTCTCGTACTTGGAGATAATATATTCTATGGACAGAGCTTTTCTAAGGTTTTGAAAAATGCTGCTACAAGAGAGAAGGGGGCAACCATATTCGGATACTATGTCAAGGATCCAAGAGAATATGGAGTTGTGGAATTTGATGAGAGCGGCAAGGCGTTGTCTATTGAGGAAAAGCCTGAGCATCCAAAGTCAAACTATGCTGTACCGGGACTTTATTTCTATGATAATGATGTGGTTGAGATTGCAAAAAATGTCAAGCCATCAGCAAGGGGAGAGATTGAGATAACAAGTGTTAATAATGTATATCTTGAAAGAGGAGACCTTATGGTTGAAACACTTGGAAGAGGCTTTGCATGGCTTGATACAGGCAATCATGACATGTTGCTTGATGCTGCGGATTTCGTGGCTGCATTTCAGAAGAGACAGGGGATGTATATATCCTGTATAGAGGAAATTGCTTATAGGCGTGGTTTCATAGACAAGGAGCAGCTTCTTAAGCTTGCCGAGCCGCTTATGAAGACGGCATACGGACAGTATCTTGTCGATGTTGCTAACGGTCTGTAAATCTGAAAGGAAGGATAGGATGAAAAAATCAAAAAAAGATGAAGACAATGTAGATGTTGAGTATGTTGATGATGATATTAAAACTCCTGACAATAAGATAAAAAAATCATTTAATACTGCGAAGCTTGTGATTATTGTTATAATATTGCTTTTTGCCGCACTTGACAGCTTCTATTATGTAAATGAACAGGAGAATGCTGTCGTAACCATGTTTGGCAAAGTAATAACAACCAATACGGCAGGTCTTTATTTTAAGATACCTTTTATAGAGAAGGTTGAGAAGGTGGATGTAACAACGCATGGTACAGGTATAGGATATACAATTGCTAACAATGGGCAGAATATAACCGATACAATGGACGGTATAATGATTACATCGGATTTTAATCTGCTTAACATTGACTTCTATCTGGAGTATAAAGTATCAGATCCTGTTGCATATCTTTATAATTCCAATAATCCAGAGGAAATATTAAAGGATATTGCACTATCAAGTATAAGGTCTGTAGTAAGCAATTATACTGTTGACGAAGCCATGACTACAGCAAAGAGTCAGATACAGTCTGATGTAAAGGAAGATATGATTCGTGAGCTTGATGAACACAATATCGGACTTCAGATAATTAATATAACTGTACAGGATTCTGAACCGCCTACTGAGGATATTATTGCAGCATTTAAGTCTGTTGAGACGGCGAAGCAGGGGGCAGATACTGCTAAGAATAATGCTCTTCAATATCAAAATCAGCAATTGCCAAGTGCAACAGCAGAGGCAGACAGAATACGCAAAGATGCAGAGGCTGAGAAGGCAACGCGCATCGCAGAGGCGGAAGGTCAGGTTGCAAGACTGAATCAGATATATGAGCAGTATAAACTCTATCCTCTTATAACAAAGAAGAGAATGTTCTATGAGACTATGGAGGAGGTTCTGCCGTCATTAAAAATCATAATAACAGACGGACAGACACAGGAGATTTTACCAATAGAGAGTTTTGCTGATATTAATTCCACGACGACAAATAATTATACAAGTGAAAAGGAGGCGGGTTCGGATGTCGAAACAAATGACGAAGAAGACAATGACTAAACCGATTATTATTGGTATTTTTATCCTTTTTTTGCTTGTGATAATATTTAATTCATTTTATACAGTACAATATAATTCTCAGGCTATAGTGAAAAGATTCGGTAAGATTTTGAAGATTGAAGCAGATGCGGGTTTGCATTTTAAAATTCCTTTTGTCGATGATATACAGGAGGTGTATAGTGGTAACAGAGTATATGATATACCTACAAGCGATGTCATTACCAAGGATAAGAAATCTATGATTGCCGATGATTATGTAGTATGGAAAGTGACTGATCCAAGCAAGTATTATAAGACCTTGGGAGCTGTAGATGCAAGAGCTGAGGAGCGTATTGATGCAGCCGTCTATAATGCAACTAAGAATACAATATCTTCAATGACTCAGGATGAGGTTATAGCTGCAAGGGGTACCGCTCTTACTGAAATTATAACGGCAGCTTCTAATTCTGATATGTCAGGATACGGAATTACGATTGTAACAGCGGAGATTAAGGCTTTGGACTTGCCTGAAGATAATAAAGCTGCAGTATATGAGCGTATGATATCAGAGAGAGAAAATATTGCGGCAAGCTATACTGCACAAGGCAATTCTGAAGCACAGATTATAAAAAATGAAACTGACAAGGAAGTTGCTATAACCATAGCAGAAGCCGAGAAGGATGCGGAGCAGATTATAGCGGAGGGCGAAGCAGAATATATGAGAATTCTGTCAGAAGCCTATAATGACGAAGACAAGGCAGAGTTCTATAATTATATAAGAGGACTTGATGCCTTAAAGGAGTCACTTAAAGGTAATAATAATACTCTTATACTTGACAAAGAATCTGAGCTTGTACAGATATTGTATGGTGTTGATTAATCATTATATGGATGCATATAATACAGTTTCGTTATATCCTAATTGATAATGCTCTATCCAAAAATATTTATAGTTTGGATTGATTTCTTTTATAAGTAAAGGTATTTTTCTAAAATCATCTTTCAAATGATATATACAAATAGCGAGTGTCGGAGAATATTTTTTTATTACTTCGGCACTTCCTTTTAATGCTTCGACTTCAGAACCCTCGATATCCATTTTGATAAAATCAGGGATAATTTTTAAATCAGAATCTAATTTAACAACATCGATTTTATCAGGTGTTTCATAATCAACTATCTGACTGCTGTCACGTTTTGGAACGAAATATAAGGTCTTATTCTCTGAATAAAGCCCTTTCTTTGTGGCTCGTACTTTTACACCTAGCTTTCTGGCTTTATTAATATTTTTAACTAAATGTTTGTAATTTTTAGCTTCTAATTCATATATCTGGTATTTGCCAGGTATGATACCTGCACTCAAAAAAGACATAAGCGTATCGCCGATATAACCGCCTGCATCTACAATATTAGGGCTATTCTTCCATTTTATTCTATCAGATAAATATTGAGGGCTTAATTTATAATGTGGAATTACATAATTAAAGTCTCCTGTAAGTCTGAGGCATAAGAGATCCAAATATATTCTTTTAGATTTATCATCAAAAAGAGCAAATGCCTCCTTATATTCATCTGCATGATTCAATAATTCTTCTTTTGTATCACATACATAATTATCACATCTTTTTTGCGGATATACCATATTAAGCCAGCGAAGCTGACGCAAAATTTCCAAACCGACAATAATATTTCTGATAACAGGAATTCCGGATATTTTATTATGCTTATAATCTGTATTTTGCATTTTTATCCTTTTAGGTATTTCTTTGATTACAGGAACAAAAATCATTTTTTTTCGATTTATAGTATTAGGAGTGTTAAATGTTCCATTGTTTAATTCGGTAATTAAATCGTCTATATTACTATAATTTTTCATACTAAATCTCCTGTTTTGAAAATCAATTCATTTCTTTTTTTATCCTTAGCGTATCCTTAAATACCTTTATACTGGTTTTTAAGGATATGCGGGATTTTTCTTTTCTCTCGCGTTTGAATTTTAGTTCAATTGGCATTTCAATGATTTTGCAACCTGCTTTATTTGCTTTGGCAAGAATTTCTATATCAAAAGCATATCCGTATGTTATCATATTATTGCATAAGGATTTAATGACAGGTGCCTTGAAAAGCTTGATTCCTGTCTGGGTATCCTTGATATCAAGTCGGAACATAAGCTTAAGGGTTAAAAAATATCCTATGCTCATAATCCTTCTCATGAGTGGATATTCAAGCCTTGAATCCTTATGAAGTTTTGAGCCTATGACGATATCTGCCTTCTCATCTATCATAGCTCTTAGGAAGTTTTTGAGCATGATAGGATTAAGCTCTAAATCGGAGTCAAGAAATGCAATATAATTGGCGTTGGCATATTCAACGCCCTTTTCAATAGCTTTACCCTTGCCCTGATTTGGACTATAGCTTATATATGAGATTTTAGAATCCCTTGCAGAAGCGTAGATTATCTCCTCACGGGTATTGTCTGAACTGCCGTCGTCTACTACAATGATTTTATAGTTGTGTACAAATCCTGATATTATATGTGATGCCTTAAGAAGATTTTCTCTTATGTGCATACCCTCATTATATGCCGGCATAATGACACATAGATAATACTTATCTGCATTATTAAGTTCATCACTTATTACTATATCCTTATTGTCTTTTAAATTCGATTCCATTTATTATTCCACCATATTTAAACTAAGTCGTAGTATACCATAATAAAGTGAGCCAAGCAAGCACGAAGTGCTTATTTGGCAAGCTAATGCGATAATGACCGCCTTTATGCTTATTTGTTTTTATTTCTGTTTGCCCTTGTAATATTCGTTCACAAGGCTTCTGTAGCCCCATTCCTTCATCTGAGCATAACTTATCTTATAATTGCCCTTATAATGTCTGCCTGTCACACAGTAGCGTATGTACTGCTGCATATATTGATCAATCTCCTTAAGCCCTGCATCAGTTGTAAGTATTGGACAATAAAATCTGCACCATGAAAAATCATTAGAACCGCCATTGTCGAAGAATTTGTGATTCATTGCATTTATAAACCCCTTTGCAGCCTTGTCATAAGAGAGTTCCTTTTGCTCACTCCATCTTCTAAGGGCGTGTGCCTTACGGCGGATTTTATCCTTTATCTTCTTCTTGGTATGCTCGGCTATATCTATGATGCCATTGCCATTATATGAAAAACCTAAGAAATCACAAGTCTCTCCCGGCATATATATGTGTACCTTAGCAGGATTTAGTGACAGCTTATGTTCCTCAACTTCATTATAAAGTATGTCCTTATAGGCATTTAATTCATTCATGCTGTCTGTCATAATCAATATATCATCAGAGTACCTGAAATAAATTATACCTCTATCGTAAAAATACTTATCAACATCGGACATATATATATTAGCTAAAAAAGGTGAGATAGGGGTGCCGGCCATAGCTCCTCTTTTTTCTGTTATAACTGAAATATCCTTATTTTTCCCAGCAGTGGCTGCGAGTGTGTTCCTGTCGTTTAATTTTCCTGTGATTGCCTTGTCCTCTGTAAGTAAGGTCTTTAAAAAATGATATAGCGGTTCATCATCAGTTTGCATAAATTCAAGTTTTTTCAATAATAGCTCTGTATCAATTGAGTTAAAATAATTGTGAATATCTACTTTAAGGCAATATTTTTCTGATAGTCTGTCTATACTTTTGATACGAGATACCGCGTCCTTGACACCGTAATTCTTGCGAAAGGCGTAGCAGTTTTCACAGAAGTGATAATCGTATTTATATAACATGTATGCTATGATTTTCAAAAAGATATTAAAATCCTGCGGATACGAATATACAATTCTTTTTTTGCTTGTACCATCCTTGTTTATCTCCTTCTTATATGGAAGCGGAGGAACAAAGCTGTTATTGGAAATTGGATCAAGCACAGACAGATATCTCTCGCTATTTATATATTCAGCAATATCATCTGCTTCAGATTTTGACAGATTATGATGCAATAGCTTATATTGCAGAAAATCGTTCCACAGATTTTTATTATAAAGTTCGTTTAAGATGCTCATATTCGTATATTTTCTCCAAAATAAAAAAGAAAGAGAAAAAACTTTGAAAGAAATCAAAGCGTGCTTGATTTCTACAGGATTGAACATATCCTTAGCTGTCCATAAAGCTTAGTAATAAGAATATGCTTCACCCATCATGGACGCAGCGAATGTGCATTTCTCTTTCTTTTCATCAAATTAAATTGCTAATGTCTTTTTTATTCTGTCGGTCATATAGTCTGTTTCATTAGGAAGGTAATCAAAGAAATCTAACATCTTGATTCCGTTACGGTCGCAATAGACCTTTATCTGTCGGTTGGCAGCGTGGTCATATACGCTGTAATCGCGCCAAAGGCGTATGTATAATACTGTAGCCCCATTTGACACAATACCATAAGAAATATTATCAGGAGCAGCATAATTGCCACCTCTGGTATATATCTCTCTGCCGGCGAAAGACTCAATCACTGCCGGTGAAATATTAGTCTCAATACTATATCCCAAACCTGATACTATTTCGGTAAGCTTATCTTTGAAAGGTATCTTTGGCTTAGCAGGTGCTGTCTGAACGGGAGTTTGAACAGTCTGTCCTGAATTTTGGGAAGGTGTGCCATATATAGCCTCATCCTTGGCTTGAAAAGCCTTGTTAGCTAAATCCGTAAAATCATGGCTGCCGTTGCCTATGGCATTATCAATTGATTTAGCTGCAGTTTTTAAAATATTATCGAAAAGTCCCATAGTTTTCCCTCGTTAAAATCTATTTACAAAAATAATTTTGCATATAAAATATTTTAGCCTAATACATATAAAATGTCAAATTACTTTTAAAGCTTTTACAGAGTCTTAAGACACGAATTAATTGTTGTATTTTTTCTTATAATAAGTTATCATATATCAGATAGAGAAATTTTATTTTAAGTACAATGAGGTAAAACCTATGAGTAAAAATAATAAAAAAAATACGGGAAAAGGCAATAGTAAAAGGTCTGAGTCCGTTTTAAAATGGGTGCTTGCATTTTTTATAGAAATAATTATTTTCGCAGTTATGCTTGTGGGATATTGGATTTATTATACAGATTCCAAGATAGAGAAGATAAATAAGGTAGAGATAGATGAAGAGGATTTGGCTATTAATGAGGGGATCAATGAAGAAGTTCAGCAGCAGTATAAGACCATAGCCATATTTGGCATAGACTCAAGAGATGTTACTAATCTTGGAGAAGGTAACAGAAGTGACTCTATAATGATTGTAAATATTAATAATGATACCAAAGAGGTTAAGATTGTATCAGTGTATAGAGATACATTTTTGGAGGTTGAAAGTGAATCGCCGATTACGACTAAGGTTAATGCGGCATACGCATATGGCGGACCTCAGCTTGCAATTAAAACCTTGAATGCTAACCTCGATTTGCAGATAACGGATTTTGTGACGGTTAATTTCCTGGGACTAACAAAAGCTATAGATGATTTGGGAGGAATAACCGTGCATGTTGAAGATAATGAGCTTCCCGTACTTAATATGGCGATTGCCGAGCAGATTTCAGTGACCGGGATATATTCGGATGGAGTGTTCACGACAGGAGATCTGCTGTTAAATGGTACTCAGGCAACTGCATATGCGCGTATCAGAAGCACAGACCAGGGAGATATAACGAGGACTGAGAGACAAAGAGATGTACTATCCAAGATGTTTCAGAAGGCTAAAAGCTCGGATATTTCTACTATTGACAATATAATTGATGATGTGTTCCCTGAGATAGCAACAAGTCTTACTGAGGATGAAATCAAGGAACTGGCAAAATCAATATTTGACTATAAGATTGTGGATACGGTCGGCTTCCCTTTTGCCTATACACCTATGACACATGAGACGAAGGGAGCGATTTTAGTTCCTGCCAATCTGTCTGCAAATGTATCTGCATTGCATGGATATTTATTCAATGAGACAGGTTATGTACCGACTGTGAATGTGCAGAATATTAGTGCCGTAATAAGCGGGGAGACCGGAGTAGGAGAACAGCCAATTACGGTTGTTCCGCAATCATTTCAATAGATTAAGAATGTGTTAATAAGTGGAGTCAGAGAATGAAAAAAATCTCAGTTAAAATGGCAAAACTTAATAAAGAGGGTATAGAAAAAGTTATTTTAAATGAAAGAAAAAAGTATACCAATAAAATCCCTGAAAAAATCGCGAAGCAGTTTACTGTCGATGAATTCAGAGAGTCAGATTTTGTCAGCTATAGAATGATTCCGAAAAATGATTTTAATGAGACATATATCGTGTATATTTATGGCGGTGGTATGTGTCAGAATATAGATAGTGAGCAATGGGATTTCATATCCCGATTAGCTGTAAAATTCGGATGTGGTTTATTCGTGCCAATGTATCCCATAGCACCTGAGAATAGCTGTGGAGATACATTTAAGATGTTATGCAAGGCATATTCGGATTTTGCAATGGGTATGGATGTAGAGAAGATAATCCTTATGGGAGATTCCTCCGGTGCCGGTCTTGCACTTTCACTTGCTATGCTTGCATGGCAGGAGGGCTTGAGAAAACCTGACAAGCTTATTATGCTTTCCCCGCTTATAGATACGGAGTTTTTTGATAAGGACATTGAGGAGATAATAGATAACACCATAGACAGAGGCGGAAGGATATACTACAATCAGAATGTTAAGGATTTTCTCAATACCTACTGGGTTAAGGATTATGCTGTAAAGACAGATTATACAAGCCCTTTTTACGGTGATTATACGGATTTGTGTGATGATGTTATTATTTTTTCTTCTGTTGATGATATGGCGAACTGCTATGCAAGAGCTTTTTATAATAAGGCGAAGGCGCAGGGAATAAAAATCAGATTTTTCGAATTTGAAGAAGGTTTCCATGATTTTATGATATATGAAAGCAATTATTCACAGAAGAATGCCGTGCGTTACCTTGAGGATGTTATCGGAGAAGGTTATGACAATTCTTTGCAGGATTTATATATCCTTAAGCTTTTATCTGACTGGACGAAGAAATATCCTGATATAATAAAGGACGAATGGGCTTCCAAATTCATATATGAGCATAAATTTGATTTCTCAAAGATTAATACGCATCTTAGCGAATACAATAATCTTGTGCTTGCAACAACTGTTGCCGCCTGTGATGATAAGGTTAGACAGTTTATTATGAAATTCCCATATTGTACAATTATTAACCTGGGCTGTCGCCTGGATAATATGTTCAAGAGGGTGGATAACGGCAGAATACAGTGGTATAATGTCGATACGCATAATATAATGTCTGTCAGGCGTGAGATGTACGGAGAGCGTGAACGCGAGACTACCATAGGAAGAAGTATGACTGACTTTTCATGGATTGAGGAGATTTCCTGTAAGAGAAACCATGGCGTATTATTTATATGTAATTATACACTATCGTATATGAGAAAGAACGATGTGCATAATCTTATAAATAAAATATCCGACAGATTTCCGGGCGCTGAGCTTGTATTCTCCATAGCTTCATCTGGAACAACCTTTGAGATGAACCTGTTTTATAAAGAGAATGTTTTTATACAGAAGAAAAAACGGTTTTACATAAATGATACACAGAAGCTGTTCAGTAAATGGCAGTCTAATTATAGGATAATGGAAGAAGAACCGGTTATGAAGTACCTTCCAAAAGATACGAAGCTCAAGCTTGGCACAAAGCTTCATGCTAAATATAATAAGATTACCTATAATCATAAGATGGTTCATGTTAAGTTAGGCAGCGAATCATATGAATTAGTTGTGTAAGTTAGGGGTGTAGGCTGTGCTTGAAGCAAAGCATCTTGTAAAAACATTTGTCAGAAATGAAAAAAATAATGTAAAGACAAGCTTTAATGCTGTTGACGATATATCTTTAGAGGTAAGAAGCGGTGAGATAGTCGGAATAATCGGACCAAATGGTGCAGGCAAGACTACGCTGCTTCGTATGCTCGGAAATCTTATGAAGCCGACATCAGGCGAAATTTCAATATATAACAATAACGAGATAATAAGTGATACGGTAGCGATTAAAAAAAATATCGGATATCTGTCAGGCAACACTAAGATGTATGGAAGGCTTACTACCAGAGAACTTCTTGAAATAGCGGGCAATATATATGGTATGAGTGATGCTGAGATAAAGATTCGCATTGACGCTGTATCGAAGGTTCTTGATATGGATAGTTTCATAGATAACAGGATTGAAAAGCTTTCTACAGGTCAGACTCAGAGAGCATCAATATCAAGATGTATTATGCATAATCCGAGACTTTATATATTTGATGAGCCGACTCTTGGCTTGGATATATTAAGCAGTAATGCCATAGTTGATTTTATGCTTCAGGAGAAGGCTAATAATAAGGCTGTGCTTTATTCCACTCATTATCTTGAGGAGGCTGAGAAGCTGTGTGACAGGATAATTATAATTAATAAGGGCAGGATACTTGCAAGCGGAACGGTGAACGATTTGAAGGAAATGAGTGAGACGGGAAATATGCGCGAAGTATTCAGCAATCTCATTGGAAGGGAGGGCTGAATATGAATATGCGGATTATCAAAAGCCTATATAAGAAAGAACTGCTTGATGTCTTAAGGGATAAGAAGACAGTTATTATGATGATAGTTGTGCCGATTATTTTATATCCGCTGCTTATCATTGTAAGTCTTCAGGTAATGACAGGTATCAGCACAAGCATGTCTGAACATAAATATAAGATTGCATTATTTGATGAGGAAGATAATAATATTAGTTATTGGGAGTCGCTGTTTACGGGATATAGCCTTGAGGATTACTCTCTTGTAATAGTATCCGAATTTGAATACATCAAGAACCCTGAAGAAGCACTCGCAAATGAAGACATAGATGCTTATGTGAAGATAGAGCGCAAATTTGATAAGGAATATTTTTATATATATTATCTTTCTTCTGTGACAAATTCCGGCTATGCTGCAGACAGGGTATCTGATTTTCTTAAAGACTATTCAGAAGATATGAGCAGGGCTAATATAGAAAAATATAATAAGCTTACAGATATTGATATCGATGCAGACAGTATACTTAATCCGGTAGCAATTACATTTATGGACAACTCAACTAATGAGGAGACGGCGGGAAGTCTTATGGCGAGTATACTTCCGTTTCTTTTAATTGTAAGCCTTCTTATGGGCACAATGTATCCTGCTATAGATACTACTGCAGGTGAGAGGGAGAGAGGTACACTTGAGACCCTGCTTACTCTGCCGGTGTCCAATACTGAGATAATAGTGAGCAAATTCCTTGTGGTAGCGACTATAGGTATTATATCATCATTTCTAAATATTATTTCTTTAGGCGGTGTAGGGGTTTATATGTACAATATGGCAAGCAGCTATATGTCAAACAGTGGTGGCGTAAGGCTTTCAAAGTTTGCACCTGCTATAATTATATGCATACTCTGTATATTAGCGTTTGCCATATTTATAAGTGCTGTGTCAATGTGTGTAACAGCACTTGCAAAAAGCTACAAGGAGGCCAATAATTACATCACACCGCTTTCGTTAGTGGTGATGTTTGCATCCTTCGTGTCGTTCATACCAAATGTGAAGCTGACTAATAATGTGGCGCTTATACCGGTTACGAATATCTGCTTTCTGATAAGAGACTTATTGTCTTTTAATTTTGATGCAACATCTGTTTTTATAGTACTTATAAGCAATGTTCTTTATGGCATAATAGCCATACTTTTCTTAGGGAAGATATATAACAGCGAGGCGATACTTTTCGGAGAATCGGCAGGCGGTGTTCAGATATTTGAGAGAAGAAAGAATTTAAAGAGTGGCGGAGTGGCTGAATTAGGTGATGTGGTTTTAGTACTTGCTGTCACTTTGGTTGCCATGATATATATTGGCGGTGCAATACAGCTTAAGCTTGGTTATTATGGAGTGCTTGGCACACAGTTTATTGTGCTTTTAATTCCGCTTGCTGCTGCAATATATACCAAAAAGGATTTAAAGAAGTCATTTAGATTAAGAAAATGTAGTCCAAGATATGTTGCAGGCGGATTAATTATGATTATCGGTGCGATAGTAGTTGGTGTATTTCTATCTTCGATAATAGGTGCAATATTCCCTGAGAGTGCAGCAGATGCGAGTGAATTACAGAATTCTCTGATTGGAGATAATATATGGTCGATGCTTCTTGTGGTTGCCATAATCCCAGCATTCTGCGAGGAGATGCTGTTCAGAGGCTATGTATTTACAGCGCTTGAGAAAAAATTAAAGCCGGTTATGGCAATACTTATTTCTTCTGCCTTATTTGGCATATATCATATGAGCATTGTTAGATTTGTTACTACTGCATTTTTAGGGTGTGTAATATGTTATGCTGTCCATAAATCAGGAAGTATTATACCGGGCATGGTAATGCATTTTACAAATAATGCTATATCCTGTCTGTCGCTTTATTATCCATCATTTTATTATAAGGTGGTCTCAAAGACTTTCGGCAATGTGAACTCATTTTTTGATTTGATTATATTATTTATATTGGGTGTATGTTTTATAGTAATTGGTGCGATGATAATTAATTTAAAAAATAATAAAAAAATTATGAATAAATTGTAAATTTTTCTTGAGATTATTATGTAAATATGTTACGCTACATATAGCAATGTTGTGCGTGGAGATAAATGTTTAAATGAATGTACATGCTAAGAGAATTATGGCTATAATAATACCCCTCATTATCATAGCTGCAATAGCTCTTATAATTATAACTGTAAATGCGAATAAGACATATCCGACATTTACAGAAACAAGTGTCGATGATCGTGAATGGACACTTGAATCCGGCTTTGAAAAAACTATAATTGAAGGGAATTACTGGTCCTTTGCAAGAGCCAGTTATGTTTTGGTCGGTCAGTATCCGGACTACGAATATTATAAAATTCCTTCAAATGTTCCCCGAAACGACTACGAACCAGATAGTTTTTTCATAGAAGATGATGATTTTATGTATTACCATGATGGTAGTGCGGGTAAAATATCTCATATAGCAGTAGATGTGTCTTCTTATCAGGAGAATGTTGATTGGGAAGCTCTAAAGACTGCAGGTGTGGATACCGCTCTTATCAGAGTCGGTTATCGTGGATATGGAACCGGAGCGATTGCAGAGGATGCGATGTTTGAAAGCCATGTTGAAGGTGCTAAGGAAGCAGGCTTTGACATAGGAGTTTATTTCTTCTCGCAGGCTATTAATTACGAAGAGGGTGTAGAAGAAGCACAGTTCGCTATATCAGCAGCACGCGAACATGGTCTTGATGGACCAATAATTATTGATACAGAAATGATTTACGCAGATGATGCAAGGACGGAAGGACTAAGCATAGAAACCCGCACGGATGCGATTGTTGGTTTCTGTGAGACAATAGAAAATGCAGGCTATGAACCTTTGGTGTATTCAAACCGTAATTGGTTTGTACAGCAGCTTGACATGAGTAGAGTTGGAAATTATAGATTATGGCTGGCACAGTATGCCAATCAGCCGGATTTTCCATATCTCTATGTAGGCTGGCAATATACCGATGAAGGTCATGTACCGGGTATTAATATTGATTTAGACCTTAATGTCTGGCTCGAATAGATTATTTCCCCGAAAAATTGGCGGGGGGGGGTATAAAAAGGATGAATATAACACTCCATGGATGGAATCTAACATTTGATTATGCAGCAATGCTTATATGTATATTGCTTTTGATATGGTATTTTGACAAGAAGAGGATACCTATAGATGTATCTGCATTTTTTGTCAAGTTTATTATTTCGATTTTCTTGTGTGCCTTAAGTGAGGTTATGGCAGTTGAGCTTGCAAGAATGAATGTGATAGGAGAATTGGGCTTTAATCTTCTTATGAGTCTGTATTCCTTCCTCGCAAGTATTATCTCTGTTGTTTATGCGAGCTTCCTAATGGTTTATCTGAGAGTTGAGAAAAAACATCAAAGACGCATTAGATTTTTTCTTGATACTGTTCTGGTATTAACATTTATAATTGACATTCTTACTCCTTTTACCCAAATTGGTTTTTACTTCTATGGGGACAGTTATGAAGTAGGCGCTTTTGGAGGCTTTTATGCACTGCTGTCTTTGTCCACCATTGTAACCAGCATTGGAGTTGTCCTGAAGAAAAGGGCAGAAATATCAAATGCAAAGGCAGTTATGCTTATAGTAAGTGTATTATTTGGTTCATCAATGTTCGTGGTACAGCTTGCATTTACAATATCCCTTCTTACATTTGGTTTTGCACTTGTAGCACTCACCTTATACAATTATATATTTAATCCTGCTATTTATCTTGATAATCTGACCAATCTTTACAATAAGGACTGTATGAGAGAATGTCTGAATATCAGATTCGACAATCATAATGAGTTCTCGATTTTGTTCATCGCCATGGATGATTTCAAATACATTAATAAGACCTTTGGTGTAGATAACGGAGATAATCTGCTTATTCAGGTTGGTAATTATATACGACAGGTGGACGGCGCCGAGCTGGTATTTGAATATGGCTCTGACCAGTTCGCAGTTATATGTCAGGAGACAGATGAGGATAAGATATATGCTATGGCTGAGACTATTCAGGCAAGGTTCAAGCATCCATGGTACACAGATTCCACAGTAGGCGCGATGATGTCTGCGTCAATATGCTGTTTTAAGTGCCCTGAGGATGCAAGTAATTACGGTAACCTCATTGAGATAATGGATTACTCCATGGCTATGGTTAAGAAGACTAATAAGGGTGGTATATCTAAGGCGAGTGAGCTTGAAGTTGATAAGTTAAGAAGTGAAAAAGAGATTGAGAAGGCGGTTAAGCTTGCTATAGACAGAGAGGAGCTTATGGTTTACTATCAGCCGATTTTCTCGATTGAAAAGAATAAATATAATTCAGCCGAAGCCTTAGTCAGAATTAATGATGAGCAGTTGGGATGGATATCACCTGAGATTTTTATACCGCTTGCAGAGAAGAACGGTCTTATAATATCTATGGGCAATCTGATTTTTAAGATGGTCTGCCAATTCATAAGAGATAATAATCTTGCTGAAACTGATATAGAGTATATCGAGGTTAATATAAGTCCGGTACAGCTTCAACAGCCGGATTATTATAAAAAGATTATTGAGATTATGGAGAAGTATGATGTGAAGCCTTCTCAAATCAATATCGAGATTACTGAGACAGCGAATATGGTTGGTGCATCAGATGTTGTTAATAATAATATAGAGAAGCTTGTGGAATACGGATTGACATTCTCTCTTGATGATTATGGTTCAGGTTATTCTAACCTTGATTATATTAACCATATGCCTTTCCATATTATTAAGATTGATAAGTTTATCGTATGGGATGCCTTCGAGAATATTAAGGCAGGTATTACCTTAGAATATACAATCAAGATGCTAAATGCACTTCAATATATGATTGTTGCAGAGGGCGTTGAGACCGAGGAGCAAAAAGACCAGTTGGCTAATATAGGCTGTCATTATATGCAGGGCTGGTATTACTCCAAGGCTGTGTCTGATAAGGAATTTATGCAGCTTATCAATAAGGCATCTTAGGTCGGATATATAGAATGGTGTGGCTTGGCAATGGAGGTATGCCTTTATCTAAAGGCTTCGGTGTTATAAGGGTTTGCCGAGAACGCGCTCTCGCTCAGATAAAAACGTAGGAGACACTAAAATCAAAAGGATAGGAACATATAATTGCTTTTCGCAAAATATGTCCCTATCCTTTTTCTTTAAGTGCTCACGTTTTTATATGGTTCTCTTGCAAACCCATAACCCCTGCGCCTATCGATAAATGTATACCTCCACAGCCAATCCACACCCCTATATATCCGACACGCTGCGCGTGTATGGTGGTATTGAGAGGCGGTATGTTTGACAAATCTGAGCACAAAAGGTAATATATTGACGATTGAGCAAATTTGTATAGTGATTTTAGGCTGAGATAACAGGAGTAACATTTTATGGATGGTGAGAAGTCGATTAAATACCTTACTTGTGAAAAATATTATATATTTGAATTGTTGATTTGTGTGGCAGGGATGATGGGCGCATATACATTTAATCTTCGAGGTGGGGTGTTCTGTAATGCGCAGACTGCAAATGTTGTATTGATGGCGATATCATTTGGTAAGGGTGAATTCGGCAAGGCAATTTATTATCTTATTCCGATTAGTGCATATATAGCCGGAGCTTTGATTTCAGAGATGATGCCGCTTAAGGTAAGGGCTATACATCTTCTAAGATGGGATACATATCTTATAGGATTTGAGATTATTGTACTTTTGGTTATTGGATTTCTTCCTCTTAGTATACCGGTTCAGATTGTTCAGGTTATGATTAATTTCATATGTTCCATGCAGTATAACACCTTTCGGCAGGCGGAAGGTATACCTATGGCTACAACCTTCCTGACCAACCATATAAGGCAGATAGGTGTCTGGCTTTCAAAGGCATTGGACAAAAAAGAAGCAGAAGCGTGGTCAAGAGTATGGAAGCATTTTCGTATGGTCGCAGCATTCCTGTTAGGCGGAATAGCTCTTACAGTAGTGTGTCCATACCTCAAAGAAAAAGCTATCTGGCTTGCATTAATACCGCTTGTCATAGCATTTGTCATAATGTCCCGCGCAGATATGGGAGCAGAGAGCGAAAGGTTAAGCCAAAAGCCACAGGGGCATTAGCTTAACTTCTCAATCGCTGCTTTTATACGTGCAAGCGTCTCTTCCTTACCAAGTATAGACATGAGCTCGGTAGCTCCACCCGGAGTTGCCTGCTTGCCGGATACGGCAGTTCTAAGCGGCCACATAACAAAGCCTGTCTTATATTCATGTTCCTCTCCGAAAGCCTTAAGAACTTCGAAGAGAGAATCATTATCAAAAGCTTCCTGTGCCTCAAGTACAGGGAGAATCTCATTCAAAAGTGTAAGAGAATTCTCTGCATTGGTCTTCATCTTCTTATGAGTGTAAAGGTCAACGGAATACTCCGGTACTTTTTCAAAGAAATCAATCTGCTCCTTAATATCAGGGAAGATTTCAATACGAGTCTTAACCATCTGAGCAATCTTCTTAAAATCCAAATCCTTAGTGATAACCTCTTTTATATACGGAAGTGCCATCTCATAGAATCTGTCGTCATCCATAGCCTTGATATATTCGCCATTCATCCATTTAAGCTTAGTCATATCAAGCACGGCGGGAGACTTGGACATATTCTTATAATTAAAAGCCTTCACCAATTCATCAAGAGAGTAAATCTCCCTGTTATCCTCAGGACACCAGCCAAGCAGTGCCACGAAATTGACAATGGTTTCTGTCAGAAATCCCTGCTCGAGTAAATCCTCAAAGGAAGAATGACCGGAACGCTTACTTAGCTTCTTGTGCTCCTCGTCAGTTATAAGAGGACAGTGAATATAGGTTGGAACCTCCCAGCCGAAAGCCTCGTATAATCTGTTGTATTTAGGAGAAGAGGACAGATACTCATTTCCCCTTACAACATGGGTAATATTCATAAGATGGTCATCCACAACATTTGCAAAATTATAGGTTGGGAAGCCGTCGGATTTTATCAGTATCATATCGTCTAACTCTTCATTTGATACAGTTATATCTCCGTATAATTCATCCTTAAATGTGGTTGTGCCCTCAGTCGGATTGTTCTGTCTTATAACATAAGGCTTGCCTGACGCAAGATTAGCCTCAACCTCTTCCTTGGAAAGGTGCAGGCAGTGCTTGTCATATCGGCTTATGGTCTTGCCCTCAAGCTCTGTGGTAAGGCTGTTAAGTCTTTCCTCGTCACAGAAGCAGTAATATGCCTCACCCTTGTCTATAAGCTTCTTGGCATACTCGATATATATGCCTTTTTTCTGCCTTTCACTCTGGATATAAGGACCGTAGCCACCGTCCTTATCAGGACCTTCGTCATGCTTAAGTCCTGTCTTCTCAAGTGTTCTGTATATGATATCTACCGCACCGTCTACCTCACGCGCCTGATCGGTGTCCTCTATTCTAAGTATGAAGTCACCGTCCTCATGCTTCGCGATAAGATACGCATAAAGTGCTGTTCTTAAATTTCCTACATGCATTCTGCCTGTCGGGCTTGGTGCAAATCTTGTTCTTATTTTTGCCATTTTAAAGCCTCTCCCATCTCATAAATTCATTAACAAATTATAACAAAGTAAAAATCAATTTACAACACAATATTGATTATTCTGAATTTTTTTAGTATACTTAAATATGCGAGTTAAATATGATTATACTATATGATTTATATAAAAAACGAAAGCTGGTACATACGATATGAGTAATTCAATGGTTTCAATAATATTTCTTGGTGTATTGGGATTGCTGTTTCTTCTACTTATTATTCTGACCTTGGTTCTGATATTCACTAAGAAGAAGGATACAGATGAGGACTATGATGAGGATTATGATACGGCCTCATTTGCAGAGAATGAAGCCTCGTACGAGGACTATGACGATGGTGATTCAGAGGATATAAACGAATATGATGAAGCACAGACAGAGAATGATGATGACAGCTACAGTGATAATGTCGATGATGAGGATGACATCTTCAACGAGGCATATAAAGAGGCATCTGACGACGAGACGGTTTCTGATATAGATGATGAGACTGATGACGGAATTGATGAATCTGCAGCCGAAGAGACTTCGAAATCTGATAGTAACGCCGAAGATAATAAATCCACATATAGCGAGGACGCTGATAAAAAAACTGATATATCATCAGAGGTATTAGCCAACGAAGCAAATGACGAGATTGATTTAGATAGCTTATTAGATGAAATATCTGAGAATAAGAATGAAGCTGATGTACATCCTGCTGCTGAAACCTTAACTGATGAGGAAGATCGGGATTCCGCAGAAGAACAGTCAATATTAGAGGAAGAGGCTGATGTTGAACAGACTGTTGATGAGATACCGGCTGTATTCGCAGATGAATTAGGTGACTATTCAGATTCAGCATTTGCGCCTGTTTACGAGGATGACAAATTATCCGATGAGGCACTTATTGCTTCTGTCAAGGAAGCGCAGGCATTATCCGAGAATGTTATGCATAGCAACTCTAATAACTCGGAGGTGTTGTTCGGAGTTGGTGATGAGCTTGACAAATACAAGAAGAAGGCACCGAAGAAATCTACGGTATCAAGTGACGAGGATTTTTATTGGTATAATAAGATGGATGTTATGGAAAAACCTTCTTATAAGACCGCTGAGATGTATTATCATTATTTCAATCTGCCTAAGGACTGCATAGACGATTTACTAATTGAAATGTATGACTGCGCACTTGTAAGAACTGAGGAGATAAGATATATTGCATACGGTATCAAGCCTAAGGCTGTATCACTCAAGGATATAATGCAGGAGGGCAATTATTATTACACAGACCAGCCTAAGCAGAAAGAGCCGTTACCACAGGATTTAATCAGAATATATGAGAAATGGTGTGGATATGTTGACAAGCTCTTTGATAAAATAGAAATACATGCCGACGAATACACGATACAGGAAATCAGAAAAATCCTCTGCGAGTATGGAAGAAATGATGTAGATGTACTCCTTGAGGGAAGATAGATATTAAGCACAGTAAGGGTGTGGTGGATATGACTCTTAAGATAATGGTCGTATCCGCCACACCCTTACCGTGCTTAAAATTTATTTATCTTTTATCTCCAAATAATGTTTTTTGATGATATCAAAGGTTTCATCGCTTAAGTCGTGCTCAATCTTGCATGCATCTTTAAAAGCAATTTCCTCTTTTACGCCTAAAGCAATGAGAATAGCCGATAATATTTTGTGTCGTTCATAAATTTTCTGCGCGATTTCCATACCTTCATTAGTAAGGGATAGATGCCCTTTATCGTTTACCAATACATAACCATTTTCGCGTAAGTTTTTCAGATAAACACTTACACTTGGCTTGGAGATGCCAAGATGATTAACTATATCTATGGCACGCACAAACTCTTTTTTTTCGCCTATAATTAATATAGCTTCTAAGTAATCTTCTGCAGATTCCTGTATCTTCATTATCAAATTACCCCTTTATATACATTATATTATAATCAATATGCCGCGCAAGCGAAACTATGATTTTAACTATTATAGCATAGAAAAAAATTTTTGACAAATGTTCTTAAATGTTATAGTTTTTATATTATAAAATGTATATCTATGGAGAAGTATATGGGAACATATAAAAAAATATTATTAATAAGTATGATATTCACACTGGTTTTGCTTTGCGCCTGTGGTGAAGAAAGCGATACGCCTGATTTTGCAGAGGACGGAATATTGGTTAAGCTTTCTGCAAGACCAAAGGATATTGAGGAGGACATATATACATATACCACTAATATCGAGGTATATAATGACGGTACAATAAAAATTTATGCGGAAGAATTTTCAAAATGGTATGGTGAGGAAGAACCCGAGATAGTGGAATTAAAGATTACAGAATCAGAGATTGAAGAGATAAAGCGTACAATTCTTGATGAGGATTTATATCATATGCATGAAAATGTCGGAAACAAAGACGACATATCAGGAGTTGAAAAGCGGCTTACCATATACACGACGGAGGGAGAATACAGCATACATGGGATAAGTCCGTCAAATGTAAAATTCAATAGGGTATATGATTTGATATATGGACTTAAGCGTGATGAGCTTGCGTCATATCTTATCAATATAAATGATATACAGAAGAAAGGAAATATAAATGATACGGGCATATGTATAATTGATTCAAATGGCAGCATTATATTCAGAAATTCAGATATAGAAAGCATAAATATACAGAATATGAATGATATTACGGATGAAGATGATACCTCGAGAAAAGATATACCGCCGTATAAGATTGTGATAAAGGTTAAAGAAGATAATGTTGAACGATTAAACGAGCTGACACAATATGCAGATGAAAAAAATTATGTGACCTTTAATCTGAATGTTGATAATAAGTTTTATATGTTGCTTTATACATGTGAGCCTATTGAGGATGGAAAAATATATTCCAATAATGATTATACAATGGAAGAGGCAGAAGAAACGGTTAATGAGCTTGTGTCGGAGCTTGAATAGACTTATGGTGCCATATTTTATAAAAAAATTAAGATTAAATGACGGTGTAAGAAAGATATTGACTTTTTAGATATCTTAGTTAAAATATATTAGTATTGTTATATTTGTGCAAAGTTGGAAAGTTGAGGAAATATTATGGATAAATTAAAAGCGGTCATTCTGGCGGCGGGCAAGGGGACAAGGATGAATTCGGAGCTGCCTAAGGTTATTCATAAGTGTGATAATCAGCCTATGGTACATTATGTAATTAAGGCTGCGAAGGATGCCGGAGCCATGGATGTATGCGTGATAGTAGGATATGGTGCAAGTGAGGTCAAGAAGGCAATATATGATGTGGTGGATTTTGTGACACAGGCGGAGCAGCTTGGAACCGGTCATGCGGTGAAGTGTGCGAAGGATTTTATTGGCACAGAAGGAGATGTGCTTGTACTTTGTGGAGATACTCCGCTTATAACCGGAGAGACACTTACGAAATTAGTTGAGCTGCACAAGAAATTGGCAAATGGTGTTACGGTACTTTCCGCCATAGTTGATGATCCGACAGGATATGGCAGGATAATAAGAGACGAGCAGAATGGTTTTGTTAAGATTGTAGAGCAGAAGGACGCTGACGAGGAGGAACAGGCTGTAAAAGAAATAAATTCCGGAATGTATATATTCAATGCAGAGGCTCTTTCGGCAAGTCTTGAGCTTTTAAGCAATGACAATGCTGCCTGTGAGTATTATCTGACGGACACAATTGCCATAATTAAAAAGATAGGTTTAAGGGTATCTGCGATGGCGCTTTCGGGTGATGAGGTGGATGATATAATGGGTGTAAATACCATAGAGCAGCTTGAGAGGGCAACTGCCATAATGCAGTCTCGAAACAGTCAGAATTAAAGGTAGGTATATGAAGATAATTGCAGGACTTGGAAATCCGACTAAGGAATATTACGGGACAAGGCATAATGTTGGATTTTCGGTTATATATAATATAAGTGACAATTATAATATTAATGTGAATACGAAGAAACATAAGGCACTTATCGGAAAGGGCATTATAGAGGGAGAGAAGGTGATTCTTGCGATGCCGCAGACTTTTATGAATCTGTCGGGGGATAGCATAAGGGAATTGCTTGATTATTATAAATGCTCGAATGAGGATCTGATTGTCATATATGATGATGTAAGTCTTGATGTCGGTAAGCTGCGAATAAGAAAAAAAGGAAGCGCCGGCGGACATAACGGTATCAAGAATATTATACAGCAGCTTGGAACGGATGTATTCACGAGGATAAAGGTCGGAGTTGGCGAGAAGCCCGCAAGGATGGATTTGGCTGATTATGTATTAGGCAGGTTTTCAAGTGAGGAACAACCTGTCATTAGAGATGCTGCCGACAAAGCAAGAGAAGCTGTCGGGGTAATTATAAGAGAGGGCGCTGACTCTGCTATGAATAAATTTAATTAAATATTGGAGGTTCTTAATATGCAGGCGCTTATTGCAGCATTTAGGGAAGAACCGGGATTTGTAGAGCTGATAGATAATATACATCAGAATAATTATCCGATTCATGTATGGGGATTGGATAAGCATGTCGAGCCTCTTGTGGCAAAATCCGTATCATATGCTACTGGCGCAGATTTAAAGCTTATAATTACTTATGATGAGCGACGGGCAAGAGAACTTGTATCTGATTATAAGCTGTATGACAGGGATGTGTATTATTATCCTGCAAAGGATGCTCTTTTTTATTATGCGGATATACACAGTAATGATACGGTTAAGCAAAGACTTGAGATTATAAAACATATTATAATGGGCGATAGCATTACAGTTGTAACGACGATTGAGGGCTTGATGGATAAGCTGCCGCCTATTAGTCATATCAAGGATAATGTATATACGCTTAAGCTTAAAGAAAGCATTGATGTTAAAGAATTATCAGCAAGACTTATAACTCTCGGTTATGAGAAAACTACAATGGTTGAAGGACACGGGCAGTTCTCAGTAAGAGGAGGAATAATTGATATATTTCCTATTACTGAGGAGTGCCCTTATCGTGTTGAGCTATGGGGCGATGACATTGAGTCCATAAGAAGCTTTGATGTAGAGAGTCAGCGTTCCATAGAGGAGATAGAGGAAATAGACATATATCCTTCCTGTGAGATGATTTTGACAAATGAGAGGATAGAAAAAGGACTTGCTGCTATAGAGAAGGAACATAAGAAGCAGGCGCAGAAGCTTAAGAAGGAATTCCGTACGGATGCGTATGCAAGACTTAACAAGATGGTTGAGGCGGTTAAGGAGGAATTAAAGGAATTTAATTCTACTATGGGACTCGACAGCATGGTTGAGTTCTTCTATGATGAGACAGTTTCGTTTCTGGATTTTTTTTCTGATGAGACGGACATTTTTATTGATAATCCTGAGAAGGTATATCGTCAGGCTGATATATATACTACGGAATTTGCATTTTCCATGGCAGGCAGATTGGAGGGCGGATATATTCTTCCGAAGCAGGCGAATGTCTTATATGAGGGCAAGCATATAATCGCCAGACTTTGTGAACAAAGACTTGTGCTTATTTCTGAGATATATGCCGCACAGAGGGGCTGGAAGGAAAAAAAGAATATCAAGATAGATACGGCAGGGCTTATAAGCTATAACAACAGCTTCGAGAAGCTAATGTCTGATATAGATAGATGGAAGAAGAAAAAATATAAGGTAGTTATTCTGTCTCCATCGGGAACAAGAGCAAGAAGAATAGCTAAGGACTTAAATGATAATGAGATAACTGCGTATTACTCTGAGAAGGGCGACAGGAAGCTTAAAAGCGGTGAGGTAATGACCTCAGTAGGACGCATGGAAACAGGCTTTGAAATCCCTTCATGTAAGATGGTCGTAATAAGTGAAAGCGATATATTTACTGCAAAAGAGATTAAGAAGAAGAGGAAGACTACACATTATCAGGGAGATAAGATAAGCAGCTTCTCAGATGTAAATGTTGGAGATTATGTGGTACACCAAAATCATGGTGTAGGTATATATCGGGGTATTGAGAAGGTTGAAACGGACGGACGCCTTAAGGACTATATAAGTATCGAGTATGATAAGGGAAGTAAGCTTTTTATACCTGTTGAGCAGCTTGATATGATAGGAAAGCTTTCGGGTAAGGATGGTATAAAGCATAAGCTTAACAGGCTTGGCGGAGCAGATTGGGAGAAGGTTAAGCAGCGTGTCAAAGGGCATGTGGATGACATAGCCAGAGAGCTTATAGACCTTTATGCTAAGAGACAGACCTCGCATGGCTTTAAATATTCCGAGGATACTGTCTGGCAGAGTGAGTTTGAGGAGCTTTTCCCATATGAAGAGACCATTGACCAGCAAAAGGCCATTGAAGAGACCAAGAGGGATATGGAAAGCGACAGGATTATGGACAGACTTATCTGTGGTGATGTCGGATTCGGTAAGACAGAGATTGCCATACGAGCAGCATTTAAGGCAGTTCAGGATAACAAGCAGGTCGCGTATCTTGTCCCTACTACCATACTTGCAGAGCAGCATTATAATACATTTAAGGAGAGAATGAGCCATTTTCCTGTAAATGTTAAGATGTTGTCCAGATTCTGCACGCAGAAAGAGATAAAACAGATAATAAGTGATCTAAAGTCCGGCACCGTGGATGTAGTCATAGGTACACACAGACTCTTGTCCAAGGATGTGGAATTCAAAAATCTTGGACTTCTTATCATAGATGAGGAGCAGAGATTTGGTGTTAAGCATAAGGAGCAGATTAAGCAGATGAAGGTAAGTGTCGATGTGCTTACTCTCACCGCTACGCCTATACCGAGAACTCTTCACATGAGTATGGTCGGGCTCAGAGATATCAGTCTTCTGGAGGAGCCGCCTATAGACAGGATGCCTATACAGACATATATTATGGAATACGATGTAGAGTTCGTGAAGGAAGCAATTAATAGAGAACTTAATCGTGACGGTCAGGTCTATTATGTATATAATAAGGTCAATACGATAGAGGAAATAACGGCAAGGCTGCGTGCAGTTATACCTGATGCAAGGATAGAATTCGCACATGGCAGGATGAACGAGCGTGAGCTTGAGGACATAATGCACAGGTTTATTAACAGGGAGGTAGATGTGCTTGTGTCTACCACTATAATTGAGACAGGGCTTGATATACCGAATGTAAATACAATAATTATACATGACGCAGATAAGTTTGGCCTTGCACAGCTATATCAGTTAAGAGGGCGTGTCGGCAGAACCAATAGAAGCGCATACGCATTTCTCTTATATAAGCGTGACAAGATAATTAAAGAAGTCGCTGAGAAAAGACTTAAGGCAATCAGAGAATTTACCGAGCTTGGCTCCGGATATAAGATATCCATGAAGGACCTTGAGATACGAGGAGCAGGTAATCTGCTTGGACAGGAACAGTCGGGCAATATTGAGGCAGTAGGATATGACCTGTATTGTAAGATGTTAAATGATGCGATAAAACGCCTGTCAGGTGAAGAGGAAAAGCCTGATTTTGTAACTTCAATAGAGCTTCCGATAGAGGCATATATACCTGAGACTTATGTAAAGAGTGAATTTGTAAAATTGGATTTATATAAACGCATTTCAAAAAGTAACACAAGAGAGGAAAATGATGCTATAATAGAAGAAGTGAGAGACAGGTTTGGGGAGCCGCCAAAAAGCTTTTTCAGACTTTTGGATATTGCATATCTTAAAGCAATGGGACATAATGCATATATAACGGATATAAAATACTTAAATGATGAGGTTATGTTCGTAATTATGCCGACTGCCCCTGTGCACCCCGAGAAGATTGATGTATTATTAAAAAAATACAAGGGCAAAATGAGGTTCGTGGCTGACAAGAATGCAGGTTTTCGACTTAAGACTTCAAAGCTTATACAGGAGGAATTGTTAGATAAGGTAGAGACTGCCTTGGATGACATTAAGATACTGTTTGATGAATAATCTATAAGGGAGGTGCTTATAGTGAAGAATAGAATATTGGTTTTAATTTTATTAAATGTAATTTTACTGATAGTTTTATCCGGCTGTACCAAGCGTTCGGTCGATGAAAACGACATAAAGGATGATAAGGTTGTATTTCAATATGGTGATAATATAGTTACAAAGGCGGAGGTTTATGTATATATTAACACTATTAAGGAACGCTATGAGAACCAGTATGGAGAAGATGTATGGGCTTTGGCGCTTCCTGATTCAGATTCTGATGAGGTATCAATGGTCGACCTGACTAAGCAGGAGGTTGTCGAGGAGATAGTGAAGGTCAAGACATTGTATGCACATGCAGATGATTATGACATTCTCCTTACCGAGAAAGAAGAGTCTGATATATCGGAGAAAGCAGAGAATTTTTATAATGGACTTACTGACAGTCAGAAACTTGATATGAGCTTAACTACGGATAAGATAGCACAGATACTTACTGAGAATGTCATTGCCAAGAAGGTGGAAGATAAAATCTTAGAGGATACTCCTATAGAAATATCTGACGAACAGGCAAGAATGACAACCTTTTATGATATGTATTTTGACTGTTATGATATAGCAGAGGATGGAACCATTGTTCCTTACGACAGTGAAAAAAGGCGTGAGCAGTATGAGCAGGCACTGGCTGCCTGCAGCACACTTGCAACTGCTGTATTGGATGATGATGAGGATGCTGAAAGCATAGAAAAATTATCGGAATATTATAAGCTTGAGCATTCAAAGACACAGACCATGTCACCAGAAGATATATTGGAAACCTACGGGGAGGATATATACAATCTCTTATATGATATGAAGAATGGAGATTATAGTACGGTAGTTGAGAGTGAATACGGTTATCATGTGTTTCAGATGATTGCCCTTACCGATGCTGATGAGACTGCAACAAGAAAGGCTCAGATGACACAAAATGCAATAGATGATATGCTGTCGGATACAATATCAGAATGGCAGAAGGAGATAGATAAGGATTTTTCTTATCCTGATTCCGTAAATATGGATGTTTATGATACAATTGAATTAAAAACTGAATAATTTTTTATGTATATTTCATAGATATTTTAAGATAATAATAATTAAATTGGCGATTACAAAGCTATACCTGTAATCGCCATTAACCTTATATTATCAGGAGGAATATCTATGTGGGGATTTATTATAGCACTTATATCCGGGGCGTTGATGAGTGTTCAGGGAGTTTTTAATACAGGTGTAACCAAACAGACATCGACATGGCTTGCATCTGCGTGGGTTGCATTGTCGGGGTTTGCTGTGGCATTTATATTATGGCTTATATTTGAGAGAAATCAGGCAGGAATTATGTCACTTGCCAAGGTGGATGATAAGTATATGCTTCTTGGCGGTGTGATTGGCGCATTTATTACATGGACGGTTATAAAAAGTATGGCATCGCTTGGACCTGCGAAAGCTGTCTTACTGATTGTAATATCACAGCTTTTGGTGGCTTATGTTATAGAGCTTATAGGGCTTTTCGGTGTAGAAAAGAGCGAATTTGAATGGACGAAGCTTATTGGAATTATCATCGCATGTGTTGGTTTTGTTGTCTTTCAGTGGCAAAAATAATCTTAAAAAATTATTAAAACTATTGTAATATTTGGAAAAGTTATGTAAAATGATGTAAGTGTTTTGTAATTGCAAGATGGTACAGTATGCCTTTTTATTGGTTTATAGATAAAGAGGTGTATCTAATGAAGAATAAATTAATATATGTAATGGCTTTGGTGCTTGGACTTATACTTATTTCCTGTGGAAAAGGCGGGGGATATGTTGTCTCAGGATTTGATGAAGCAGAGACTTCTGAGAATTCAGAGGAGAAAATCGAAGAAGCAGATTATCATGTGTCGGATAAGGAGACCGCCGTATATGTATGCGGTGCAGTAGTTAATCCGGGAGTATACAGATTTGATGTAGAGGTAATCAAGGAGGAAGCTGTAGCTGCAGCAGGAGGATTTGCTAAAGGGGCTTCAAGGGAATATGTTAATCTTGCCGAGCATATAACGGATGGTGAGAAGATATATGTTCCGTATGAAAGTGAGCTTGAGGTATCGTTAGCTTATGGAGAGGACGAGAATTCCGGGACTGAATATAGCGGAGTATATTCAAGCGATGGAAGGCTTAATATTAACAAGGCATCCAAAGAGGATTTCATGACTCTTACAGGTATTGGAGAAGCGAAGGCGGAAGCCATAGTGTCATATAGGGAAGAGCATGGAGCATTTAACAGTATTGATGAGATTATGAATGTAAACGGCATCAAGTCGGGTGTCTATAATAATATTAAGGACTATATTACTCTGAATTGAGGTTTATGATATGAAAAATGTATTGGTAGTTGATGATGAAAAATCAATAGTAAAGGGAATTAAGTTTTCTCTTGAGCAGGATGACATGTCAGTTGATGTAGCTTACGATGGCGAGGAAGCTGTCAATAAGGCTAAGGATAATAAATATGATATCATACTGCTTGATATAATGCTTCCGAAGTACACCGGACTTGAGGTGTGTCAGATGGTAAGGGAATTCTCGGATGTACCTATAATTATGCTTACTGCAAAGGGCGATGATATGGATAAGATACTCGGTCTGGAATACGGGGCAGATGATTACATAACAAAGCCTTTTAATATACTTGAGGTAAAGGCAAGAATAAAGGCTATTTTAAGGAGAAACAGTAAGGGTTCATCTACAGAAGAAATCAGTAAGACTGTTGAAGCTAAGGGGCTTAAGATTGATATTGATAGTCGTCGCGTATACATAGAGGGTAAGGAGGTAAACCTTACTGCAAAGGAATTTGACCTAGTATATCTTCTGGTTACAAATCCCAATAAGGTTTATTCGAGAGAACAGCTTCTGAGTCTTATATGGGGCGCATCTTATCCGGGAGATGCCCGAACGGTTGATGTCCATGTAAGAAGGCTCAGGGAGAAGATAGAGAAAACTCCCGCTGAACCTCAGTACATACATACTAAATGGGGTGTCGGCTATTATTTTTCATAGAGCTTATATAATTCGTTTTTAATATCATCATTAGCAAAAGAAGCTTCAATGCTGTTTGCGTAAAGCTGCATTAAGGTTTCTTTTGCTATATTAAATTTCTCACTTACAAATTCATATTCTTTGGTCATGGTTGTACCGCTTACTGTCCTATTGTCTGTATTAATTGTGGCTAAAAGACCGTATTCGATAAAGTTATTCAGAGGATAGACTTCGCCTTCGTTGACTGCTTTTGTCTGATAATTTGAGGTAGGACAAAGCTCAAAGCCTATGTGTTTATTTTTGCATATATCCATGAGCCTTTGGTCTTTAGTAAGTGCTATGCCGTGTCCTATTCTCTTGGCACCGGCGTCTACGGCAATTCTGATATTATCAGCATTTCCACATTCACCGGAATGGATTGTATACGGTATGTTATATTTATTCATGGCATTAAAAAGATAGGTGAATAAGCCGTTTGGATAGCCTGATTCATCACCGGCTAAGTCCATAGCACATAAGCCATTGCCAAGATAGATAAGACTGCTTTTGAGCATATCAAGATTTTGTTCCTCACTGTGATTTCTCATAGCGCAAGCTATAATATTTGAATATACGCCGTATAGCTTTAGTCCTTTTTTACAGCCCTCTATGGCAGCTTCATATATCTCGGTATAGCTTAAATTATCATTAAGACTTAGTGTCGGAGCAAATCGTATCTCTATATAGCGTACATTATCATCCTTTGCCTGTCTTATGAGGTCTGTCACGGCAGAAGTTATATGCTCTGAGGTCTGAAGACAGGATACAGGAAGGTCAAATCTGGTTAGATATTCTGCAAGACTCTGGCAGTTGTATGGAGCAGTGAGCTCGTTGGTTCCGACATTTCTGCCAAGACATTCGGATATAAATTCAGTACTTAATGAGCCGTCCAGGTGGCAATGTAAATCTATCTTAGGTAAGGTGTTCATGCTTATACCTCCTTGTATATATAAGTTATTATGGTATGTTGTTTAATTATAATTATTATAGTATTACATGAGTTGATTAACAAGTGTCTTGAAGAAGAAAATCAGGTATGATAAAATTAGCTTTACGATGATATGCACTTAAGTAAGTCTGTTTTTTGCGAATTGGAGATAATATTTTGAAAGCGTTTTCGGATAAAAAAGAAAAAATCAGTCTTAAGGTATTTATAACAGTTGCTATTATATTGACTGTTTCTGCCTTGCTATGGATTTTTACAATTTCATCAAAATATGTGCAGCTTTCTCAGTACAAGAGGCAGATTATAGCTGACGCAGATAGGAATACTGACATGGTGGCAGATGTTTTAGCTGCTGATAGAGATACGGATTCTTATATTAAAATGTTGTCAGATGTTTACGAAGGACGCGTATTTGTGATTGACTCTGATTACAGAATAATTAAGGACTCAAAGGGAAGAAACCTTGACTCGTTTATAGTAAGTGAGAAAATAATTGATGCAATGACCGGTTCAGATACATATTATGTATTTGAGGATGATGATTTTTTTCGTTTTATCAAGCAGGTAAGAACCGGCTCAGGTGAAGTAGAAGGACTTATAGTTGTGCATATATCGAAGAAGAATATGAATACTATAATGGATAATTCAGATGAGATACAGAGGATAATATTCTTTGTGCTGGTTGTAATGTGCATTATACTTGCTGTGGCAATAAGCAGAATAAGCGTAAGGGATATCAGATATATTAACAATCAGATAGATATTTTGCAGAATGGAAATCTGGACAAGCCTATCGAGGAGAAGGGCTTCAAGGAGTACAGAAACCTCATTGAGAATTACAATGATACTATTAAGACTCTTGCGGAGATAGACACAAGCCGTCAGGAATTCGTATCGAATGTGTCACACGAGCTTAAGACACCTATAACCTCTATGAAGGTTCTGGCTGATTCTCTTGTGGAGAATGACAACGCTGACCTTGATATGTATAAGGAGTTTATGGGCGATATCGTGGCTGAGATAGACAGGGAGAGCAAGATAATAAATGATCTTCTTACTCTTGTAAAGATGGATAAAGATTCATCTCAGATGAATATATCAGAGGTGAGTGTAAATGAGCTTTTGGATGTTATACTTAAGAGAGTTACCCCTATTGCTGAGCAGAGAAACATAGAGATAACCTATGAGAGTTTCCGTGATGTTGTTGCGGAGGTTGATGAGGTAAAGCTTAGTCTGGCACTGTCTAATATTATTGAAAATGCTGTTAAATATAATATTGATAATGGCTGGGTAAAGGTGTCGCTTAATGCAGATCACAAATTTTTCTATGTCAAGGTTGCTGATTCAGGAGTGGGAATTCCTGATGATTGTAAGGCTCATGTGTTTGAGAGATTTTACAGGGTTGATAAGGCAAGAAGCAGAGATACCGGAGGCACAGGTCTTGGACTTGCGATTACTAAAAATGTAATAGGTATGCATAATGGAACGATAAAGCTTTATAGTGAGTCTGGAGTGGGTACAACATTTACGATTAAGATACCGCTTAAACAGGGATGATAGAGATTGTGGGAATATGCTATGAAAAGAATATGTATTCTGATGCTTGTTGTGATTATATGTATGACAGGCTGTGGGAAATTTGATGAACTTGATACGGAAAAAAATGTGACAGAGATAACCGCACCCGAAGCCACGATGGTTTATATCTATTATCCAAGTGGTGATAAGATAGGTGTGGCAGATGACAGATATCAGCTTAAGCAGCCGGATTCTACCGCGGCGTCTATAGAGGAAATAATGGCTAACATTACAGAGTATATTGAGGATAGGCTTACTTATGGTCTATATATGATTGATTCTGAAAATGCTCTTACACTTGAATTTACTTTGACAGGTGATTATGATAAAGAATATTATCTGCTGGCTAAGTCTGCGATTTCAAGAACCTTATTCCAACTGTCAGATATAAGTGAGATAAGAATTATATTATATACAGGAGATAAAGCTGTTATATCAGAAGAGGTACTTAACAGGGATTCAATATATTACTATGATGAGGATGTCTTAGATTGAACTCATAATCCAAAGGAGAATTTATAACTGAATGAAAAGACCGATGTTTTGGGCTGCAGTTTACTTTGCACTTGGAGAGGTCGTGTATGTATGCGTCGAAACAGTAGTCTTAACAGGCATAATTATGATTATGCTTATTTGCTGTGCTTATTTTTTTATAAGAGCAGATATAAATAAGAGGATAAAGCTGTGTATTATCCTCTTTATTTTTATGCTGCTTGGATATATCAATACAGCCTTTAGAGACATTGACAGTTGTTATGATTTTGATGGGCTTAATGGTAGCCATATAACGGCAGATGCAACCATTTATAAGATAGATACAGCAAGTGAAGGCATAAATTTATATTTAAAAGTCGATGGTGCTTTCAATGTTATTGTGTTTAATCAGGAGGATATATACAGGCTTGGGGATAAGGTGAATTTAGACGGAATTCTCAGCACATTTGAGGAAAACAGTAATGCCGGATGTTTTAATTTCAAGAGGTATTATAAGAGCAGGAATATAAGCTTTAGTGTGAGGAATTGTAAGATAAATATTTTGACACATAATGACGGCTTATATTATGGTTATATGAATTTTCTATTTGGTCTTAAAAAAGATATAAAGTTGAAGCTTAGGATAATTACAGGTGCAGAAGAATGTGAAGATAAGGCTTCGAAGGTAGATGCTGATGTGGAAATCTTCGGGATATACAGTGGTATTCTGCTTGGAGACAGAAAAGACATAGATGATATTACCATGCTTGATTACCGCAATAGTGGTATCGCACATATTCTTGCCATATCGGGACTTCATATATCACTTTTGTTCGCAATATGCTTCGGACTGCTTAAGAGGCTTGGGCTAAACAGGTATGCAGCAGGAGGAACTTCATTTATTATAATTTTCTCGTACGCAGTTATGTCGGGGCTTAGTATGTCAACCTTAAGAGCGTTGATTATGATAGTGATATCCATGATAGCCATATATACAGGAGAAACCTATGATATGCCGATATCACTTGCTGTAGCATTAATTGTAATTCTGGTATATCAGCCATATCGAATATACGACGGCGGAGTGATACTTAGTGTGACTGCAGTGTTAGGTGTATGTGTTGGTAATTATTTCATAAGACATATAAAGCGTACAAGATGGTTTAGACAAAAAAATATTATGAAAAAAAGGATTGCTCTTACACTTATTAATTCGGTAGTAATTTCAGTATCAGTAAGTCTTGTCATGCTTCCGGTTATGATTTATACATATCATGAATTTACGCCGTATGGATTCCTGCTTAATCTGATTGTTATACCGCTTATGACTGTGGTAGTTTTATCAGGGATAGTGGCAATTATAATGTCATATATATATTTGCCTTTAGCGTCTTATATAATAATGGTTGGTAAGGCGGTTTTAAGTTTTTATGATGTTATATGCAGTGTTACATATAAGCTTCCTTTTAATACTGTAAATATAGGTCGGATTAAGCTGTATCAGATTATGATTTATTATCTGTGGCTTCTTGGATTCTTACTTCTGTTTAATCAGAGATTGACAAGGAAAATAAGAGAAAGGATATATCATATAACTCATGTTTGGCTTACGCCTAAGGGATGGCGTGGACTTTGTGCAGTGGTTGTTTTGCTCGTATCGACTGCTGTATGGACACTCCTCGGACTTACATATGCCAAAAGTCTCGATGAGATTATCATATGTGCAGATGTGGGGCAGGGAGACGGTATATTTATCAGGACCAACTCAGGAGAAAATATTGCCATAGACGGAGGCTCGACATCTGAGGATAAGCTTGGACAGTACACAATATGTCCTATGCTTAAATACTATGGAATGGCGCATATAGACTATTGGTTTATCTCACATACGGACATGGATCATATAAGCGGACTGCTGTATATTCTGTCAATAGGGGAACGGTCGGGTATAAACATAGATAATATGGTTCTTTCTCCGCATATGAGGGGAGAGGAAAACTGCGAGAGACTGATTGAGCTGGCGGACAGCCGTGGTGTGAATATCCTCTATATGAAATCGGGAGACTATCTGTATGATGATACATACCGAATTACTTGTGCTCACCCTGATGATGGATATGTGACTGACAACATTAACGATTATTCTCTGTGCCTTAGCTATGTGTCAGATGATTTTACGATATTATTTACCGGAGATATGGGCAATAATTCTATAGAATATATGCTTGAAAACGAAAGGGAGTATCTATATGACACATACGAAATTATCAAGGTTCCGCATCATGGTTCAAAGAATTCGGCAGATGAAATGCTTTATGAGAATATTAAAATCAATTACGCTGTTATATCCTGTGGTAAAAACAATCGTTACGGACATCCGCATGATGAGACAATTAAGCTGTTAGAACGGTACGGAATTAAAATATACAGGACGGATGAAGCCGGTGGAATTGTCCTCGGGGATGGGGGTTAGGGGCGTGTCCCCAGGGACGGGGGTTAGGGGCGAAAAAATAATATAAGAAAAAATTATTTAAGGAAGGGAGAAATAATTATGCCAAGACAAGCAAGAAAGAAAAGTTGTACAGATATTTACCATGTAATGTTGAGAGGCGTCAATAGACAGACTATTTTTTATGATGCAGAGGATCGGAAGGAATTCCTAAAAAGGCTACTAAAATATAAGAAAGAACTGGGGTTTGACCTTTACGCATATTGTTTGATGGATAATCATATTCATCTGCTGCTCAGGTCTTATGAATTTGGTTTAGATACATTATTTCGTTCTTTGGGAGCATCGTATGTACATTGGTATAATAAAAAATACGATAGGGTTGGAAATTTGTTTCAGGATCGCTATAAAAGTGAAACTGTAGAAGATGAGTTGTATCTAATGACTGTATTAAGATATATTTTACGTAATCCTGTTTCTGCCGGAATGTGCAGTTGCCCTGGCGAATACGAATATAGCAGTATTAGGGAGTATGTTGAATGTGATGAATGGATAACCGATATAGGGTTCATACTTGGCTTTGTAAAGATAGACGATTTGATTGAATATATAAATACGGATAACAATGATAAATGTATTGACGATAATGTAGTAAAACGATTACCTGATGCAGAAATTGCAAAAATTATATACAAAAAGTACAAGTTAGATGATTTGAATTCAGAAAAATCAGTTAGAGATGCAGCAGTTGCTGATATGTTGGAACAAGGTGTCACCATTCATCAGTTATCCCGAGTTACGGGGATTCCACGAAGTACGATTAGAAGTATAAAAAATCGAATTTGCCCCTAACCCCCGTCCCCAGGGGCAACTTGAAAAAAATCAGGCACTGTTGTAAAATGGTGATTACTATAGAAAATTCAGGTGTAAGATATGGCATATGGTAGCAAAAAAGCCAGACCAAATGGCATGGCGATTATAAATGAGCAAATAAAAGAGAATAATTTCAGCAATGTGTATGTATTAACAGGTGACGAAAGATATCTTGTGCTGCAATATAAGGACAAGCTTATAGACGCATTGATAGATAGAAATGATACTATGAATTTCTCACTTTTCAGAGACGACAGTATAGTGGAGGACGAGATAGTATCTATAGCTGATACTATGCCTTTTTTTGCTGACAGGCGTGTCATTGTCATAGAGGAGAGCAATTTCCTTAACAAGAAGAACAGTGACAAGCTTTTTGATATGCTTCAGAATCTTCCTGAGTCGAGTGTCATTATCTTTATTGAGGGCCAGGTCGATGGAAGAAATAAGCTATACAAGCTTGTGTCTGAGAAGGGAACGATAGCATATTTTGATACACCTGATAATCAAACCCTGATAAAATGGGTTAAAGGATTATTTGCACAGGATAATATAGCAATTGAGGAAGCTGCAATATATAAGCTGCTTGAAAATACAGGTAATGATATGAACAGAATTGCCACTGAGGTTGAGAAGATAAAATGCTTTGGCTTGGATAAGGAGCGTATAAGCCTTGCTGATGTGGAAGTTCTAAGTACAGATGCTGTAGAGGATAAAATCTTCGAAATGATAGATGAGATAACTAAAAAAAATAAAGCAAGAACCCTTAAGCTGTATGACGATTTAAAATATCTAAAGACGGACGCCATGAGCATACTTGCTCTGATAACCAATCAGTACAATAGACTGCTTAAGACATCCGAAGTGCTTGTAAGGGGAAATGATGTAAGACAGGTAACATCAATTTTAAAAACTCAGGATTGGATTGCAAAGAAATACATAGCTCTGTCAAAGAATTATACAACGAGAGATCTCCTTAATTGTGTGAATCTGTGTATTGATACTGATAGTGCAATAAAGACAGGCAGAATGAAAAAGGATCTTGCGGTAGAAATGCTTATACTTAAATTGATGGCATAAAAAGCTTATGCCACCTCGCCTGACGGCTCGGTGTACGGCTTTCGCCGTATAAAATAAAAAAAGAAGGCAAGTTAGTGAGTGCGAGCACTCAAACCTGTCTTCTTTTTTATTTTGCATTGGCTCAATGCTATGCCATCTTGTTTACGGCTAAAGTTAATCTTGAAATCTTTCTTGAAGCATTGTTCTTGTGGTATACACCCTTTGAAGCTGCTTTGCTGATTTCTGAGGTTGCAGCAGTAAGTGCTGCCTGTGCAGCTGCCTTGTCGCCTTCTGCGATAGCTGCCTCAACCTTCTTGATATAAGTCTTAACCTTAGACTTGATAGTCTTATTTCTTAAAGTCTTAGTCTCGATTACTTTAATTCTCTTCTTAGCGGATTTGATATTAGCCAAATCAGACACCTCCATAAAATAATTATAAAACAATATGTATTAATTTATAAATTCGAACCGGTCAAGACACGTACGACATACCCACACCACCAGATATATCGGATCGGTTTAAATTTTGTATGTTATTATAAACACGCAATAGATAGAATAACAAAAAGATTTTTATATGTCAAGATTTAATTGAATTTTTATGAGGTTTTTATTATACTCGACATTTTCGCCCCTAACCCCCGTCCCCGAGGGCGAGAGGGCTGTGAGGGGAGACGGACATAACAAAGGTGTTGCTGCCTATATTCCATTTGACAGGAGTATAATAAATGTCCATGTTATCTTTTATGTATTTGTTGTACCTTGATATATATGAAGTCTTGTTGTTCTTATATAAAGGACAATCGCTGCAAGGAGAACTCTCATCAGATATACATCTGTAGCATTTGGCACCTATGGCGATATTCGGATAGTATTCGTGGCTTATGTCGTTGCAATATACTATATCGTAGGTGTCCTTATCAATTATAATCATAGGTGTCTGGACTATATTGAATATCTGTATGGTGTCCTCGCGCAAAAATGACAAGGTATTCTGTGCCTGCTTTGTACAGATTGCTTCTGCAAGTATTTTAAATAATATATTAAAGCCTGATATCTTGTCAGAACTCCAATCTGCCTTTGTATTCATTGAATTAAATGTTATAAAGCCTATCAGCTTACCATTTAATCTAATCTCTGACTGTATCAGCTTTCTAACGCCTTCGTAATAAGGATTAAGATTAGGAAAGTTGAGCTTTATAACTGAGGTGTCTGAGAAGTAGGTTATACCGGAGGTTCCCATAGCGTTAAGCTCCTCGAATATAGCTGCCGGAGTATGCTGCTTCTTCGCCATATCATTGGAAATGCCCTCGGCACACCATTGATGTGTACAGTCTACAAAATTTTTGTTGAAGCCATATTCATATATGCTTATTTTATCTATATCATAAGCTGTGCCTATAAGGTTAAGTGCTTTTTCAATGCTGGCATATGTGTTGTTGCTCGTAAACAATGTTGACAGAACCTCATTTATAAGGCTGTTGTCTTCACTTTTTCTTCGATCATTCTTATATTGAACACGCACCATATCCTCCTGATAGCAATAATAGCTGTTCTTGCCGCTCAGCTTGACCTGATAAAGTGCAGTATCGGCATGCTCTATCAGTGTGTCCAGAGGTATCTGTTCATTTGTAGGAGATATTCCGATGCTTAAGGTTACCTTCGGTGAATTGGCGCTGCCCGGATAGAGCTTAGATATGTCGGATAATATGAACTTGGCTTTTTCAAATGCGACATTCATATCTAATATATTGCTTAAGTATAGACAGAATTCATCTCCGCCAAGCCTGCCGGCAAAGCCGTAATCTCCGGAATACCTTTTCAATGTATTGGCGATAGATATAATAACCTCATCACCCATCAAATGTCCGTAGGTGTCATTTATGTTTTTGAAATCATCTATATCAACAAGCATAAGTACATCATTGGAGTTTCCGTCTAAATCTCTCAGGCTTGTCTTTATACGGTTTTCTGTAGTTACCTTATTAAGAAGTCCTGTCATAAGGTCTGTCTCTGCTTTCTCAATAAGGTTTTGCTGCTCAAGCTTCTGTGCATGGATATTACGCAGAAGACCTATTACACGTATAGGCTTTTCTTCATCGTCATATATGGTTGAGAAGACGGAGAAATACCATTGATAGCCTCCGTTTTTCGTATTGAGCTTGAATTCTGTCGAATGATATTCGGTACCCATTTTTGCAAGTGAGAATAACTCTCTGACCGTATCTTTGCTTTCATAGGCCACAAGTCCTGATTTGGTCATGTTCTCGGCAGGATTTTGTATTACGGATTTACCTTCAAATATATGGTTGAACTTGTCTGCGAATTTGATAGTATCGGTTGCGATATCATACTCATACGGAAGCTCTTCGGATATATCGGATATTATGTGATATTTCTGCTCCTCTACGGCTGCTTTCATCTCTGCAATCTTAAGATTGGTTATATCGGACATTACTATATTTACTACAGGGAAGCCCTCGGCTTTCTCGCCCGCTCTTGCGAAGACGGCATTTACCCATCTTATTTCATCATTGGCACATTTAATCCTGTAATTAACTATGGTAGACTGTTTGTCTTCGGTGAGATCTGCCAATGCATCTATTACAGTGGCAAGGTCCTGACTTAAGATAATGGACAGAGTATTTCTGCCGTATTTTTCTTTGTAGGTTCTCTCTGTATAGCCGCACATATTGAAGAAATAATTATTTGCCCAGATAAGGCTCAAATTATTATCCAGAAGATGCTTGCTTACTCCACTTGGCACTGTATTTGCAAATATCTCAAGGTCTGTCTTTGCCTGCTGTGTCTGGCTTGCGGCAGTTTCAAGGTTGGTTATATCGGTTAATATACATTGTATTACTTCTCTGCCGTCATTCAATGAAAATGTCTGACCGCTGCACAATGTAGTAACAGTCTTGCCTGTTTTGGTTTTAAGCTTACTTTGGAAATTAATCATATTAGAGATACTTAATTGGTAATCAATCGAAGATATTATCTTATCAAAGTCATCTCTGAAGAGTTTACCAAGAGTTGTGATGCCGCCGGATAATTCCCGCGGAGTATATTCAGACATAAGACATAAGCCCTGGTCAAAATCCAAGATTCTGTAAGGCTCATTTATCTCAAGTATAAAGGCTGCAACCTTATTTTGGCTTATAAGCTTGTCCTTCTCCATAACAATCCCCCAGCACCTATATATAAAAATTATATCACGCAGTAAATATGTGTGGCAAGCAAAATTATCTCAAAGCTTGCTTTACAGATTTGATGATAAATGGTAAAATAAGTTCATATTGAGCTGACAAGAAAGATAGCATATTATGTACGAGAGTTGAAAGCTATGGATAGATACAGAAAGTATTCATTTGGAGCGACGATATGTGTCGCTTTATTTATAATAAGCTTTGCCTTCTGCGTGCTTTGTATGAATAAAACAGTATATGAGAAATGTCTGGAGAACAGTGTGTCTCAGATTGAAACGGATAACGGAGCTTCGGATACTGTGACAGAGATAACAACCGGGCTTAAGGACTTTGAGGCAAAGGCTAATTTTGATAAATTAAATGATGATTTTAAATCATTTTTTAAGAGTAAATATGAGCTTATCGGATATGAATTAGATGAGTTTAATGTGGATAGATTAAATCATATAAAGAATCTTTACAGGCTGGCGTGGGTTATAACCATCATAACCTTTATAGGTATGCTCTACAGCTTTATTATCCTGTCAAAGAGGCGTATGTTTATGCCGTTTTTATATGGTGGAGTGCTGGCGGCATTTTTTACCTCATTAAATGCATTTTTATTTATAAGGTCGGACAGAGAATTCTGGGTGGCTGCGCGAGATATGGTTTTCAGTGAAAATTACAGCTATTTCAATGATAATGATATATTTCTTAAGATAATCCCACCGGAATATGCGAGGTGGATGGCTGTTACTTATCTGATGATGGTGGCGGTACTCATACTCATTATGGTATTGGTGAGATGGTTTATATTATTCTTAGGAAGACCGCATAAATTTTGATTCTTAACAGATGCTAAAATATATATTATGGAGGTTTTTGAATGAACGAGAGATTGGAAAACTGGGTAAACTGGGTGTTGTATGACGAGCTCGCAGAGGGCAAGATAAATGCACCAAGACACATTCTGGGAGTACATGATTATGGTGAGGGACAGGTTATAACTGTATACAGACCTCACGCGTCATCTGTATTTGTAACTTCTCCTACGGGCAAGGGAGCAACCGAGATGGAGCAGCTTGCAGATGGTTTTTATGGAATATATTTCCCTAAGAAAAAATATAAGGGTAACAAATATCGTATTCAGACTAATTATCAGGACGGAACTACCGTAACAACTGCTGATGCATACGCCTTTGACGGTCTTATAACCGATTATGATACCTACCTTTTTAACGAGGGAAAGAATTATGATATATATAATAAGCTTGGCGCACACCCGATGAAGATAGACGGTGTAGAGGGAACTTATTTTGCAGTTTGGGCACCGAATGCAAGACGAGTAAGTGTAGTCGGTGATTTCAATATGTGGGATGGAGCGCTTAATCCTATGCAGCTTCATTCGGTATCGGGAATACATGAGCTGTTCATACCTGATGTAAAGGAAGGTGCAGTATACAAGTATCAGATACTTACCAGAGATGGCGAACTCTTATACAAGGCTGACCCATATGGCAACTATAATCAGGTAAGACCTGATAATGCGAATATTGTTGCAAATCTTAATAAATTCAAATGGACTGATACCAAGTGGATGGAGGACAGGAACAAGGTTTCAAGAGTAGATAGAATGAAGAGTCCTATGTCTATCTATGAGGTTCATCTTGGTTCATGGAAAAAGAAGATTGAGGATTCTGATTTCGGATTTTACAACTACCGTGAGCTTGCCAAGCTGCTTGGCGACTATGTAGAGGAAATGGGATATACACATATCGAGCTTATGGGTATAGCGGAGTATCCGTTTGACGGTTCATGGGGATATCAGGTAACCAATTACTATGCTCCGACCTCAAGATATGGCGCACCTGATGACTTTATGTATTTTGTTAATTATATGCATAGCAAGGGTATAGGCGTAATACTTGACTGGGTACCGGCACATTTCCCAAGAGATGCACACGGACTCGGCAGGTTCGATGGTATGCCTTTATATGAGCATCCGGATTCAAGAAGAGGTGAGCACCCTGACTGGGGAACATATATATTTGATTACGGCAGAAAAGAGGTAAGTAACTTCCTTACAGCAAATGCTCTTTTCTGGGTAGAGAAGTTCCATGTAGACGGACTTCGAGTAGATGCTGTGGCATCTATGCTTTATCTTGATTATGGCAAGCAGAGCGGACAGTGGCTTCCTAATAAGGACGGCGGAAATGAGAATTATGACGCGATAGAGCTCTTACAGAAGATCAACTCCGTTATGGAGGAGAGAAATCCGGGAGCATATCTTATTGCTGAGGAGTCAACTGCATGGGCAGGCGTTACGGCACCGACTTCACTTAAGGGACTTGGTTTCTTGTTCAAGTGGAATATGGGCTGGATGAATGACTTCCTTGAATATATGAAGTTAGACCCGTATTTCAGGTCATTTAACCATAACAAGCTGACATTCAGCTTGTCATATACTTATTCTGAGAACTATGTACTTGTAATCTCACATGATGAGGTTGTACATCTTAAGTGCTCGATGATTAATAAGATGCCGGGATTTGAATTTGATAAGTTTGCCAACTTAAGAGCAGCTTATGGATTTATGCTTGGACATCCTGGCAAGAAGCTTCTCTTCATGGGACAGGAATTTGCGCAGCTTCGTGAGTGGAGTGAGGCAAGGAGCCTTGACTGGTTCTTACTCGACCAGCCGCTTCACAGCAAGATGAAGGATTTCGTGGCAGCGCTTAATCATATGTATACTAAGTATGATGCACTTTATTATAATGACAATGAGGTTATGGGCTTCGAATGGATTAAGGTTGACAGTGCAGATGAGGGAATAGTCGCATTTGTAAGACGAGGAAAGACTGCTAAGGATCAGCTTATGTTCGTATGCAACTTCGTGCCGGTAGAGAGAAATAACTATATGATAGGTGCACCATGCCTTACAAAATATGAGGAGATTCTTAATTCTGATGATGAGAAATTTGGAGGTAGAGGAAATGTAAATGGTACGGTTACCGCACTTCCACAGCCTTGCGACAGAATGCAGAATTCAATATGTATAAATGTACCGCCGCTTTCGGTTATGGTATTCAAGTATGATTATGTAGAGAAAAAATAAAATAATGGCTTGAATTTCGGGCTGTCGTATAGTATATTCACTAACGTGTTGTTATACGACAGCCTTATTAATGTAATTGTGATAATTGTGATAGAGAGTTTGATTTATATATGAAGAAATTGAAAAAAATATTTAAGTGCATTTGTATTGTGATTGGCGTAATCATACTTGCGGTTGTAATATTTACGGTGGGTATAAATGCCTATGTGAGACTTAGTACAAAAAACCGCATACTTGATACAGATGACGCAAAGGAATTAGAGAAGGTTGACTGCATAATAGTCTTAGGTGCTTCGGTTAAGAATGGAGATACCCCAAGTCTTATGCTAAGTGACAGATTGGACAGGTCGATAGAGGCATATAAAGCGGGCGTTGCTCCTAAGATTATAATGAGCGGAGATCATGGCAGTAAATATTATAATGAGGTTCAGGTTATGAAGGATTATGCCATAGCAAGAGGTGTTCCTTCGGAAGATATATTTATGGATCATGCCGGATTCTCTACCTATGATACAATGTACAGGGCGAAGGAGATATTTGGCGCGAAGAAGGTTGTAATAATCACGCAGAGATATCATCTGTACCGTTCGATATATGTGGCTGAAAGACTTGGCATGGATGCTTATGGTATGGCTGCAGAGGATGTGAGATATCACGGACAGACTAAGAGAGATATTAGAGAGATAATTGCGGTTAATAAGGACTTTATCTGGTCGCTGTTTAAATTCAAGCCGACATTCTTAGGCGAGAAGATACCACTTAATCAGAGTGGTGATGTGACGAATGACCAGGGTGGAGATATAATTATTGAGGATGAATAAAAGATAACCGGATGTTTAAGAAAGTTGACAGATAATTAATTATTGTCAGGTAAAGACAGCACTTGATGCTGATTAAAATACAAAGATAAAATATGGAGGTTTTTTTGATGGAAATGTTATCACTCGCAAACGAGCTTAAAAGTAATGATTATCCGGGAAGAGGCATCGTAATCGGTGTTTCCGAGGATGGAAAGAAGGCTGTAACGGCATACTTCATAATGGGAAGAAGCTCTAACAGCAGGAACAGAATATTTGTAGAGGAGGGAGAGGGAATACGTACAGAAGCCTTTGACCCTTCCAAGCTTGAGGACCCAAGTCTTATAATCTATGCACCTGTAAGAGTACTCGGCAACAAGACAATCGTTACAAACGGCGACCAGACTGATACCATATACGAGGGAATGGACAAGCAGAATACCTTCGAGCAGTCTTTAAGAAGCCGTAAGTTCGAGCCGGATGGACCTAACTACACTCCGAGAATATCCGGTATTATGCATATTGAAAACGGTCATTACAACTATGCTATGTCAATCCTAAAAAGCAACAATGGTAATCCTGATGCCTGCAACAGATATACATTTGCATATGAGAATCCTGTAGCCGGTGAGGGACATTTCATACATACATATATGCACGACGGAAATCCGCTTCCAAGCTTCGAGGGCGAACCAAAATTAGTTGGTATATCAGGTGATATAGATACATTTACAGATGAGGTCTGGACAAGCTTAAATGAAGATAACAAAGTGTCTTTATTCGTAAGATATATAGATATTGAAACCGGTAAATACGATACAAGGATAGTAAATAAGAATAAGTAATTGTGAAACAAAACATAAAACTATAGCTGATTGTATCGGATAACAGTTTCATAAGCAAACCATTTGCAGACGTCGGTACTTAGTGATTCGATTGAAAATGATAATTTACTTTTACGAAGTAAAATTGTAAATTATCATTTTTAAGAGAAGAACTTAGTACCGCTACGTCGAAAGTTGAGCGAGAGCGTGTTTGCGTTGAAACTTGTTATCTGATACAATCATCAATAGAGTAAATTTTCACAATTACTTATTCTTGTGAATTATAGGAGGAGAATATGAAAGAGATAGAATTAAAATACGGATGCAATCCGAATCAGAAGCCGTCAAGGATTTATATGGAGGATGGAAGTGAACTTCCGGTTACCGTGTTAAATGGCAAGCCGGGATATATCAACTTCCTTGATGCATTTAACGGATGGCAGCTTGTAAAGGAGTTAAAGGCTGCAACTAATCTTCCTGCTGCAACTTCATTTAAGCATGTATCACCGGCAGGGGCAGCAGTAGGACTTCCGCTTTCGGATACACTTGCCAAGATATACTGGGTAGACGATTTGGGCGAGCTTTCACCGCTTGCCTGTGCTTATGCCAGAGCAAGAGGTGCAGACAGAATGTCTTCCTTTGGTGATTTTATAGCACTTTCAGATGTGTGCGATGTGGATACTGCCAAGCTTATCAAAAGAGAGGTATCAGACGGAGTTATAGCACCGGGCTATACTGATGAGGCATTAGAGATACTTAAGGCTAAGAAGAAGGGTAATTATAATATAATTCAGATAGATGAAGACTATGTGCCTGCCGAGCTTGAGAAGAAGCAGGTATATGGCATTACATTCGAGCAGGGTAGAAATGAGCTTGATGTAAACGGTGATTTACTTTCCAATATCGTGACTAAGAATAAGGAGATACCTGATTGGGCGCTGATTGATATGAAGATTTCACTTATTATCTTGAAGTATACTCAGTCTAATTCAGTCAGCTATGTAAAGAACGGTCAGGCAATCGGTATAGGTGCAGGACAGCAGTCAAGAATCCACTGTACAAGACTTGCAGGACAGAAGGCTGACAACTGGTTCTTACGTCAGTCACCACAGGTACTTGGCTTACAGTTTATCGACACACTTGGTCGTGCAGACAGAGATAACGCAATAGATGTATATATAGGTGATGAATACGAGGATGTACTTCGTGAGGGTGAGTGGCAGAAGAGATTCAAGGTTAAGCCGGAGGTATTCACGAGAGAAGAAAAGAGAGCATGGCTTCACCAAAATCAGGATGTAACACTTGGCTCAGATGCATTCTTCCCATTCTCAGATAATATCGAGAGAGCCAAGAAGAGTGGAGTTAAATACATCGCACAGCCGGGTGGCTCGGTAAGAGACGACCTTGTAATCGAGTGCGCAGATGGATATGATATGGTAATGGCATTTACAGGTATCAGGCTGTTCCATCATTAATAAAAATACGATTATTTTTCAAGGAGGTAGTACAATGAAACAGAGCTTTGACAAGGGATTTATAACACCGCATCCGGTGTTCATAATTGCAACATATGATGAAAATGGAAAGGCTGATGCAATGAATGCGGCATGGGTTGGTCAGATTGGAGGTAACCAGCTTTCCATGAGCCTTTCGCCACATAGAACGACTACGAATATAAAGGCAAATAAGGAATTCACTGTAAGCTTCGCCACGAAGGAGCAGGTAGAGGCATGCGACTATGTTGGAATAGTATCAGGTGATAAGGTACCGGATAAGTTAGAAAAGTGTGGCTTTACTGTTACTAAGTCAGATAAAATAAATGCACCTGTTATCGACCAGCTTCCTGTTGCCATAGAGTGTAAGGTGATTGAGCTTCAGGAGGAGTTCAATGAGACGAGAGTTGTGGCTGAGATTGTCGGTTTGAAGGCTGATGACAGCGTATTGACAGACGGTAAGGTTGACCTTGAAAAGCTTCATCCGATTATGTTTGATACGGTAGGACTTTGCTACAGAGAGATTGGCGCCAGTGTAGGCGGGGCATGGAAGGCCGGTAAGAAGTATGAAAAAGACAACTAAAACAAAATTGATAGCGGCTGCCCTGACAAGTGGCGTGTTCTTAGCAGGATTTACAGGATGCAGGGCGCATAAAGATGATAAAACCACGGAGAAGACAACCGCAGAGAAAACGACTACCGAGATACATGAGACTGACACAGAGGTGCCTGCTACTGTCTATGGTCCGCCATCTGCATTTGATGATGAAACTACTACGGAGGAAATAACAACCGAGTCTTATAATCCGGAGGATGATGTACCGGAGGATGTATACGGCCCGCCGGAGGATTTTGAATAAGGCAATCCTTGATGTTGTATAAAGTCAGTAGGAGGATTTTTTAGTTAATAAAAAGTATGTGTAAGGGAAATATATGTTAAATATTGATACGAAATACAAGCACATGTCACAGCTTGCAGGGTATAGGGAAGATCTGAAGAAAAAGCCTGTATTAAAGAATTTGTTCTTGGAACTTACACTTCGGTGCAATGAGCATTGCCTGCATTGTGGCAGCTACTGCGGAGATGTTAGGTGTGAGGAATTAACTTTAGAGCAGTACAAGACATTTTTTGAGGAGATAAAAGACGACTTCGGTACTAAGGGCTTTATGCTTTGTATAACCGGCGGAGAACCGCTGCTTCGAAAAGATTTTTTCGACATTATGGGTTACGCTCATAAGCTTGGCTTTAAGTGGGGCATGACAAGTAATGGTACATTAATCACACCTGAGATAGCAGAGAAGCTATACGAAGCAGGTATGAGTACAATATCCGTAAGTATAGATGGCTTGGAGGATACACACAATGCTTTCAGACAGACTCCCGATGGCTACAGGAAGGCTATGGAGGGTATACAAAATCTTATAAATGTAGGTAAGTTCAAAGCCATTCAGGTAACTACCGTAGTTACTCATCAGAATATAGGCGAGTTAGATGCGCTTTATGAAGTATTTGACAAAATGGATATCGATTCCTGGAGAGTAATAAATATTGAGCCTATGGGAAGGGCGAAGCTTCATCTGGAGCTTATCTTAACCAAGGAAGACTATCGGTATATGATGGAATTTATCAGGAATAAAAGGATGAACGGCGAGCCTGTGGAATACGGCTGCAGTCATTATCTGGGCGGTGAGTATGAGCATGAGATAAGGGACTGGTACTTTATCTGTTCGGCAGGCCTTTATGTCGCAAGCATAACCACAAACGGAGATATAATAGCGTGTCTTGATATTGAGAGAAGACCGGAGCTTGTGCAGGGTAATATCTTGAAGGACAGGTTTAAAGACGTTTGGGAAAACAGGTTCAAGGAATTCAGGATTGACCTAAGCGACAGATGTGATAAATGTCAGGATTGCAGTGAAAAAGACAGGTGTCACGGAGATTCATACCATAGCTGGGATTTTGAAAAGAATGAGCCGATTTTGTGTTTTAGGGATATATTGTTTTAAGTGATTTAAGCTTTGACAATATAGGCTTTATGGAGTATAATTGTTGCATTGAATTTTTGCGAATAATATGATGAATGATACGAGAAATGATATGAATCGGGTTCATTCATTGATATGTAGAAAGGGATTTTGATATGGCAGAGAAGAAAAATATTCTTAGTTATGAAGGTCTTAAGGAATTAGAGGACGAGTTACAGGACTTAAAGGTCAATAAAAGACAGGATGTTGCTCAGAAGTTAAAGGAAGCAAGAGCACAGGGTGACTTATCAGAGAATGCTGAATACGATGCTGCCAAGGATGAACAGCGTGATATAGAAGCAAGGATAGAAGAGATAGAGAAAATCCTCAAGAACGCAGAGATATATGATGAAGACGAGGCAGAGGCTGGTACAGTAAACTTCGGCTCAATGGTAGTTCTTCATGATGTTGATTTGGATGAGGTTGTAGAATATAAGATAGTTGGTTCAACTGAGGCTGATTTCCTGAAGGGTAAAATCTCAAATGAGTCACCGCTTGGCGCTGCAATTATGAGAAAGAAAATTGGTGATGTTGTAACTGTTGAGGCTCCGGACGGAGAGTTCCAGTACAAGATACTTGATATCAGAAAGAAGTAAAAGTTAGGAAAGAAAAGATATGGCAGAAAACCAAAACAAGAACAACAACGAGCAGCCAAAGGAGCAGGACATAAACCAGCTTCTTAAGGTAAGAAGAGAAAAGCTTGCAGAGCTTCAGGCAAATGGCAAGGACCCATTTGTAATAACCAAGTATGATGTGACACATCATACTGCCGACTGTGTAGCTTTATATGAAAAATTAGAGAGCGAGTTACTTGCAGGCAGAACTCCTGTGGATGTAACAGGACTTCCTGAGGAGGAGGCAAGACCGCTTCGAAAGAAGGATTATGAGGAGCGCCGCGCCATCATGGACGCTTCACCTATTGAGGTAAGTGTAGCAGGTCGTCTTATGAGCAAGCGTATCATGGGCAAGGCTTCATTTTCAAATATACAGGATAAGCTTGGCAACATACAGATATATGTTGCAAGAGACAATATCGGCGAGGAAAACTACGCAGAATATAAGAAATATGATGTGGGCGATATCGTTGGTATAAAGGGCTATGTATTCAGAACCATGACCGGTGAGATTTCAATACATGTAAATGAGATAACACTCCTTACCAAGTCGCTTCAGATACTTCCTGAGAAGTATCATGGTCTTACTAACACTGATATGAGATACAGACAAAGATATATCGACCTTATCATGAATGCGGATGTTAAGGATACATTTATCAAGCGTTCCAAGATAATCGCAGCCATAAGAAAGTTCCTTGCAGGCAAGGACTTCATGGAGGTTGAGACTCCGATGCTCGTGTCAAATGCAGGCGGTGCAGCAGCAAGACCGTTTGAGACACATTTCAACGCACTCGGTGAGGACCTTAAGCTTCGTATCTCACTGGAGTTATACTTAAAGAGACTTATCGTCGGCGGACTTGAAAGAGTGTACGAGATAGGTCGAGTATTCAGAAATGAGGGACTTGATACAAGACACAATCCTGAGTTCACACTTATGGAGCTTTATCAGGCATACACCGATTACAACGGAATGATGGATTTGACCGAGGAAATGTACAGATATGTGGCACAGGAGGTACTCGGCACAACCACCATCACCTATCAGGGTGTGGAGATGGATCTTGGCAAGCCATTTGAGAGAATAACCATGATTGACGCCGTTAAGAAGTACGCAGGCGTTGACTGGAATGAGATAAATACACTTGAGGATGCAAGAAAGATTGCAGACGAAAAGCACATAGAGTACGAGGACAGACACAAGAAGGGTGACATACTTAACCTCTTCTTCGAGGAATATGTAGAGGAGCACCTTATCCAGCCTACATTTGTAATGGATCACCCTGTCGAAATCTCACCTCTTACTAAGAAGAAGCCTGAGAATCCGGAATATGTGGAGCGTTTTGAAATGTTCATGAACGGATGGGAGATGTGTAACGCCTACTCAGAGCTTAACGACCCAATCGACCAAAGAGAACGTTTCGCTGAGCAGGATAAGCTCGCCGACGCAGGCGACGAGGAAGCCAACCATACCGATGAGGACTTCTTAAATGCGCTTGAAATCGGTATGCCTCCTACGGGCGGTATCGGTTATGGAATTGATAGGTTGTGTATGTTACTTACTGACAGTCCGGCGATCAGGGATGTATTACTTTTTCCGACGATGAAAAGTTTATCGTAAGAAATGCAGTAAAATCAAGGGTTTTAGAAGTGCAGATGGTTGGAATTTACGACCAACTTACGACCAAAAAAAATAATAAATTGAGATTTGACAAGGAGATACGCTTAAAAAGAGTAGACAGCCATAAAAGGTTATCTACTCTTTTTTTATTCGTTGTTATCAGACATATTTTTTAATGCATATTCACAAGCTTGGATTACAAAACTTGAAAATGACACATTATTATATTTGATTGTATTTTCTATTTGTTCAATTAGCGGAACAGGAAAGCGAATAGTTTTATTTTCAGTTTCTTTTCTATCTTGCTTTAATTGAAATGACATTTTAAACACCTCCTACCACTAAATATATTGCAAATAGCAAATAAAATATGCACCACATTGTGCAATCTTTTTTGTATTACAAAAAGTATTGCAAATATAAATGATTTGTGATATTGTAAATGTAATTTAATAAAAATAAGGAGTGGTTAAATGTTATCATTTGATGCGTTCATTCTTTTGATGGCATCAGGGTGGTTTTGGACTACAGGTGAATTTTTAGCTTTTGCAGGTGCATATCTTTTTGTACAAGGTAAACTCGGTGGAGTTTTAAAAACAATATTTAAGTATATTCTTATTGTTGTTATTGTTTTTGTAATTGTAACTATTGCAGGACTTTATATATTACATCATAAAACTAATCCGAAGACAGTTGCTACAGTTACAAATGTTGTTAATTCTGATGTAATAGGTGGGTATTATCAGAAGTTGACAGTTGAATTTACTTACGATGATACGAAGTATGTTGTAAAGGATATGGATACTTCTAATTTGCTCGCAGAAGTGGGCGATAAATATGTAGTACACTTTTCGTCGCATAACCCTTATGATATAGACCATATTGAAGCTGATGATAAATTGCCTACACCATTTCAGGCATTTTTGAGCTCTATAAAATATGCGATAATCGGTATTATTATCTTTTTAATATTAGCAAATGTTGTCAAAAGAAAATTATAAAAAATAATAATTTTATAAAACCAATTTTATATTTGGTGTGTCTATAAATTATAAAAAAAATATATTATTTAGGAGGGATTTTTATGAGAAAGATTACAAAGATTCTCATCGCATTAACATTAGTAACATTTATCGGTTTAGGTGCAATCGTGGTCAGCTATTTAAAAGACCAGGTGAACGTACAGGTATCTGCAAGTGATACCGCTGAGGTTCAGGCTCAGGTTCAGACAACTGAAGACGAGACTGAAGTAGAGGCAGAAGTAACGACTGAGACAGAATCTACGACAGAAATAGAATCTGTTGCTGAGACTATAACTGAAACAGCAAAGACAGATGATAACAAGTCCGATACAGAGTCTAACGCTAAAAAGCCTGCTGCAAATTCAACAGAATCCGAAAGACCTGCTTCTAACACGACAGCACCTGCAGCAACACAGCCTTCTAATCAGACAACTGTTCAGACAACTACGGAATCTCAGGCTCGTACAGAGCATACGCATAACTGGGTTTATGTAGTTGATACAGCAGCTTACGACGAAGACATCTACGAAGATAAGCCTGTATACGAAGAGCAGCCTGTGTATGAACAGCAGAAAGTTGGTACTTATATTATAGCTTACTGGACTTACGGACCACATAAAGGTGAAGTGTTCTATGATTCACGTTGGGGTACTTATAAAGACCCTTGTTCCGCAAGAATAGCTTATGAAGAACAGCAGGTAGCTAACGACCCGAATTATCCTTCAGACAGCAATCCGAGCGTTTGGTGCGCTACAGGTGATGTATTGTACAATGACTACGAAACCGTTCAGACAGGAACAAAGCAGGTTCAGGTCGGTACAGAACGTGTTAAGACAGGCACAAAGCATCACGATGAAGTCGGTCATTATGAGTGCTCTGAGTGTGGTGTAAGGCAGTAACTTGTTCATAATTATAAGAGAGGCTGTTAATTAGAACAGTCTCTCTTATTTTTTTATGTTGATGCTTGATTAAAATTAAAAAAGGAGTGGTAATTATAATATATATGCAAAATCATAAAACAAAAGATAAAATCTTATATACCGTCGTGACGGTCACAGATATGAGTTTAAATATTCATCCGTCTGTTATGAAAAGCCTTGCCGAAGCAAGAAGTATTGCGAGATATATTTTGTATCAAAACAAATCGAAAGAAGTAGATTGTTTTGGTACTTTTTTTGTACATTTTGTTGAATTGAATTTTTAAAAAAATTTCATTTATGAGGATTTTATAAATTGTTTATTTGTCCAAAATTAACAAATTATGAAAAATACAAAAAAAACGCTTGACACAGACTTTAAAATTAAAACTCTAAAAATGTTCATTTATGAAGATTTTTAAATTTTTCAAAATGAAGATTTTTGTTTAAAAAGGTTCATAAATGAGGATTTTTTAAGTTGAAAAAGTTAATTTGATATAATAGGAGTATCAAAAAAACGAACGAAAGAATAAAAGAAAGGACGGAAAATGATGATAAATGAGATAATGAAAATCAAGTCAAATTTTGGAAATGATGCTTATGTAGGAATATCGGGGGATAGATTCCTTGATGGAGTTAGCATTAATTTGAGAAATCTTTGGTATTCTCCAGAACAGATGTCGTTGGTAAATATAAATATATACTATAATCGTATATTTGATATGTGTTATCCGACCTACTCACAAGACATATTTAAGAGTGAATTAAAAAAACTAAACGATGCTCTTGCGAATGAATTCGCATTAATCATAAAGAGTAAATCTAAACAGAAAGGAGTGAAGTGCGATGAAGGGATTAAATCAGTTTTTAAATTTTGACTGGTCTGCTTTTGCCGAGGGGAAACAGTTCATAGTAACTGGACTTAGTGAGTATCAGGATTTTGAAACAAAGGCTCATCTGGGAACAAAGGTGGATTGTATTATTGCATTGGACAAAACACCATATGTATTCAAGGATGGTAAGGAATTCACAAACAGATTTGAAAAGATTTCTTTCAAAGTGTCAAAGGATATGAATATTCCACTTGAATCTCGTGTAATGCCTAAGAATGTAGTAGCATCAATCTATGGTGAATACAGAAATCAGCTTTCTGTAAAATGTGATGATATTGTTATCGCTACATCTAAGGAGAAGTAATTATGGGCAGATGGAGTAAAGACGCATGTTTACGATACTGCTCGCCTACTCCGAAGATTATTCTCTTCGGAGTAGGTTTTATCCTTTTAGCAGGAATAGTGAAGATATTTGAGATATTCACATCAGAAGTATTTCGGTTATTAAGGATAGACATTATCGTGGATTTTAGACTTGTGATTGCGATACTGTTAATAGTTGCGTATATCATGGGGCTAATTGCAATTATAGAGAAAATAACTCGCAGTGATGAACGGGATATTAGTTACAGTATTATAAATAGGCTGTGTGCTTATAACAAGGGGAATCCGTTAAATCTTAAAGATGGTGAACTGGAGCCGGTTATAAGAGTAAATAAATCTGATAAAGGTTATAAGATAACAGTTGAATGTCAGTCTGCTAAGTTTGATGATGTATCAAATCTTGAAACTGTTATATCAGACTGTTTAAGAAATAAATATGGAAATTATGCAGTTGTCTCTAAGGAAGAAGATATAGCAGGGCGGTATGTAGATTATTATATAGAAGATGTTGTTACAAGCTACAACAAACAAAGTGTATATAATTCTTTGAATGATGTACCGACTGATTTAACTAAAATATATATTAGAGATGATGTATATATTGATTATTCAAAGGTGCTTAATAGTTCGGCTGTTATAGCAGGTCGAAGCAGGTCGGGAAAGACTACCGCCATAATATCAACTTTTTTATTACCTATACTTAAACAGGGCAGAGATAATTTTAATTCTAAAGTAATAATAGTTGACCCTAAATCAGCAGAGTTAAGTTTATGTCCTTTTGTCCTTTCGCCTGATACGAACGGAAGTGTAGAACATATATTGGAAGCTATAAGGGATTTTAATAATATAAGAATAGAGCGACAGCAAATAGTTAATGAGTTTTGCATAAGCAAAGGGAAAGCTATCAAATGGTTTGATGTGGGTATGAAACCTTGTATTTTGTTCCTTGATGAGTTTGTGAGTATTCAGGATATGTTTCCTAAGAAAGCATCAAAAGAGAAACCTAATTATAGTCTTACTGATTTTCAAGGTGTTTTACGACAGATAGCAACGCAGGGAGCTTCGGCAGGTTGTTTTTTGATATTGTCAACAGCAGAGGCTTCTGTGGGTACTGGTGGCTTGGAAAGCGCAGTAAATAATGCGTGCGGTATAAGAATACTGTTTAAACCGAGTTTAGATGAAGCACGCTATCTTTGGAGTACAGAGAAACTTGCAGTAATGCGTGAACGACAGTATGTGGCAGGTGATGCATGGTTCAGTGCTGATGACGGTATAAATAATAGCGTTAGATTTGTAAAATTTCCGCGTCTTGAGTTCGGCGAGTATGAAGCCTTATCAGAATTATTAACTCTGTATTATGGGTGATATGGGGAGCACAGCGCTATGAGCGAAGCGAAAGAGCGCTGTGCTGTGCCAGATACAAACAATGATAAAACCTTATAAATAAAGGCTGGGGAGGGCTTGTTATCCCCAGCCGAGAAAAAAAGTGTGCCACTTTTTATGGCTAACGCTAATAAAAATGGAAGGAGGCTGGCACAATGGAAAAAGGTAAACAAGCGAAAAAGTGTCGCAACTTTATGTATGAACAGCAAGTGTCACATCTTCCGAACAATATGTCTGTTGATGATATCTATAATCAAGTCGAGCAGAATTTGAAGCCTAAACGTATGGCTTGCATACTGCACGATAAGGATTTAAAGGACGATAATAAGACACCTGCCGAAGCACATATTCATATGATGTTGCAGTTTGAGAATGCTCGCTCAGTCAATCAGGTTGCAAAGGATATCGGAGATAATCCTCAACAGCTTGAAGTGTGGAAAGGTAATGTTGAGAACGGGTTTTCGTATCTTGTTCACGCTACAGATAATTCAAGACATAAACATCAATACTCCTGTGATGAAGTGAGGGCTAATTTTGATTATCCTGCATTTATTCAGGAAATATCAAAAAAGGTTTCTAAGATTGATGGAATATCAAACGCAAATAAGATTAATGGTATGCTTGATTTGATTGCTACAGGAGATATGACGCTTGAGGAGGCAAAGGCTCAACTTACTGGCTCGGTCTATGCAAAATATGGAGATAAGCTGAAAAAGCACACGAATTATATCTCGAAAGAAGTGCGGATATTTTGCATAATAATATGATTGAAAATAACGAGATGGTAGCTGTCCATTGGTTTTATGGAGAGTCGGAAACAGGTAAAAGTTTTCTTGCTGAGAAATTGGCAAATGAATTAGGGACTTATTATAAGACGACAACCACGACAGACCCTTTTCAGTTTTATCAGGCTGAGCATACAATCATATTAGATGAGTTAAGACCGGAGATAATTCCTTATTCAGAGTTATTAGCATTGTTTAATCCTTTCTCAATGGGAAAGATTACAATTTCGTCAAGATATTATAATAAAACCTTATCTTGTAAGACAATATTTATTACAACACCTTATGACCCTTTATCCTTTTATTATGGTTATAAGTTACATAATTCTGATAAAGGAAATCAGTTATTCAGAAGGCTCTCATCAGTTGTAAAATTTGATATGGATTATATTTATAAAATGGAATATGACAATAAATTAGAATATTATGTTGAGATTGATAAAAAAGAAAATCATTATAGTAAATTAAAGCAGAACCATTATTCATTAGATAATATTTTCGATAAAATAAATTAATGGAAAGGGGCAGTAGTATGAAGTATGAAGTGCCGATTTGGGAAAAATCAAATTTAACATTGGAAGAAGCGTCAGCATATTTCAATATAGGAATAAACAAACTTCGTGAAATATCTGATACAGATAATTGCCCCTTTGTTTTATGGGTAGGAAGTAAGAGATTGATTAAAAGAATAAAACTTGATGAATACCTGTCAAAGACATACTCTATATAGTTTTGATGAAATAAATTTTTGTAGGTTTGTCAAACATTTGTTACACTGACGACAGATAATCCTGTAATACCTGATTAGGGGATTTCCATCCAAGAGGTCGCATAGGAAAGTTGTTGTAATCCCTACGGTTATATACTTTCAGTTGGTTAGCGAAGTCAT
>JAFVBE010000015.1 GCA_017480195.1 Lachnospiraceae bacterium | reverse complement strand
TATCTTATTCCTAAAAATAAACGAATTGAAAAATATAAAGAGAAATGGTGTGCATAGAAAAACGACCGCACACTTTGTACGGTCGTTCATCAGCACTTCATTTTAGATATTTAACCTGTCTACTTGACAGGGGGCATATCAGATACCTTATAGTACCGCTTTTTGCATTAATTATAATTATAATTTAATATTACTTAAATCTTTTCTTTAAACCTGTTTTTGTCAGAACACCAAGTCCTAAAACAGACATTGAAAGAAGTAATACAAATATCATCATACTATCTCCTGTCTTTGGTGACTGCGCCGTTGTAGTTGCTTCTGTTGTAGTCTCATTGTTAGAAGGTGTTGTAACCTCTGCCGCCTTAGTCAATGTAAATGTCGTACTTGTCTCACCGTCTGTATATACAAAGGTAACTGTATGTGCACCTGCTGCAAGTGTAGCAAGGAATGACGACTTGATGGTTGCAATTGTGCTTCCCTGTGCAGTCTCATAGTTAACCTTATCAACTACTGTTCCATCAATCTTCAAATCAGTAAATTTACTTAAGTCACCACTCGCTCTTATTACAAGGTCCTTGCCTTCTTCATCTGTGATATTCTGGTCAGCACCTTCTACAATAGTATATGCAACTGTAGTCTCGGTCTCATCAGTTGCTGCATCAGTGGTCGCTTCTGTTGTTGCCTCTGTAGTGACTTCCTCCGTTGTTGCTTCGGTTGTCTCCTCCGTAGTCTCTTCTTCCGTTGTCTCTTCTTCTGTGGTTTCCTCCTCTTCAGTTGGTTCTAAGTCACTGGTGAAAGTAACATTTGTTTCATATGCCAAATTAGCATCCTCAGGATCCATCGTTATATTATCTGCTATTGTTATTGCACTGGCGCCTCCATATTCAGCAGAAATATATCCACATGTAAGAGTAGAGCCCGGAGTTAAGTCTATTGTGACATCTCCTCCCTCAACGGAAATACTTATATCATTCGTTCCATCAAAAACAAGCGTCCAACCTGTATTATAATATAAAATATTAATGGAACTACTTGCATTTGTAAACTTAATTGTTTTACTTGCACTATTTACAGTATATGATGTTACATCATTTGGAACAATACAAACACATTCTGTATTGCCAAGATTATCATAAGTATATGTGCCGTCATCTGATATAGTACCATCTGCAAGTACAGCAATGTCTCCTGTCGTTAAATAAGCAATGTCCCCTTCCGCCTTCGCACTAAAGCTTGGCACAAAGCTGAAAACTAAAGCCAATGCAAGTGCTAATGACAAAATTCCTCTTTTCTTAATAATCCTCATAAAAAGTCTCCTTTCATTAATAGGTAAATGCAAATTTACTCCTCCAATGATAAAATTTTGAAGATGCAAATCAATTAATTTATTTATCATGTAAACGCTATATTATTTTTTCACATAAACCTTAATTTGACAATAAAGTTGCCACATTTGTCATTGACAAATACGGCAACTTTTCTGAAGCCAATATTCTATTTCAAAAAGCATTATTTTCAAACAATTATTTACTTTTATAGATATATGTCATATAATGTGCTTGTAATTCATTTATATTCCTATAAATCCCAGATATAATTAGTTACAAAGTTCTGCTTCATAAAGAATTTATTCTTTATTTTAATACCTCACCTCTAACAAAAATATAAAAGTTTTACAGTTGGAGGTAAATTTAATGAAAGAAAATATAAACAAAGGACAGATTCCTGACATTAACAGTCGCCTTATATTCCAAAACCATATAATGTGTGCACAGTTTCTGCGTGATTTTTCCGATATAGATATTCTAAAGAATATACAGCCTGAAGATATAATTGATGAAACCGATATATATCAGGCATATCTTGGCATAAAATTTGAGACTGATACAGTTAAGCGCATACAGATTAAGAATTTAGATTTTCCGCTTTATATAATTTCACTTATTGAACATAAGAGCAATGTGGATTATAATGTAGCTATGCAGATGCTTAAGTATATGGCACTTATACGAATGATAAGCTTCTATCCTATGACGACGAAATGTCTGTATTTATGATGCTTAATAAGATACAGACTGCTGGGGATTTGAATGAATTTATACATACAAATTCCGAGAGAATAGCAACTATAATAAACAACTCAAATAAGGCTATACTCGATATCTTTTTAGAGGTAATATGGAATCTGTATATGAAACTCAATGTACCGCCTGATGAGGCACAGGAAAATCTTAGGAATGTGAGGACTGAGAAAATGGGATATTTGTTTGAAAATATGGAGAAAATGGATATTCAGGCAGAACGCCGCAATACCGCAGAAGCAAGAGCCGCACTTGAGGCTGAAAAAGCCAAAGTTCAGGAGCTTGAGAATGAGCTTGATACCGCAAACCAGAAGCTTGATACTGCAAACCAGAAGCTTGATAACAAAAATCAAGAAGTCCGACGTCTTAAAGAGCTACTAATTAAAAACGGCATAACTGTATAGTTACAAACAATAAAAGAGGAGTATATATCTGAATCATTAGTTATAACAGCACAAGATATATACTCCTTTTTCTTATCCAAGCAAATACGCCCTTATAGCACTATTTAGCTTATCATTATATATGACAAAATGTATCTCCGGTGCGAGTTTTTTATTGATGGCAATCCACTTTTTACTTATTATGAAGTCCATATTCTTAAAATTTTCGCTTGTAATATGACGGAGCTTGTCTTCGCCACCATCTTCCTTCTCTATGAATTCCTCGAATTTATCATTATCTTCTGATGTATATATCACCATAAGCGGCTTGGCTTTCTTAAGAAGGTATTTTGACTTTACCTTATAGTATGAAAGTTCTTCCTTCTTAGTTGTCATATAGAATCTGCCTCTCTCCTGACTACCCTTTATACATTCTCCGGAAAGAGCAGCAGAACCCGATGTCATATGTGATGTACAGAACATATTTGATGGCGGCGCAGGAAAATAATACGGAGATATTGCGCCCGTCATATACATAGGAAGCCAGCCCTCGATACCAAGTATCATCTCTTCCAAAGGTCTGTCAATGTTATGTACTATATTCATATGAAGCCCTTTTTTCAAAAGCATCGCCATAGCCGTCACATATCTTTTCTTAAACCCTTCATCTTCTGCGTCTTTCGACATAGGTAAATCATTATAAAAGAATATATCTTCATTTGATTTTGAAATAAGTGTAGTCCTGATAAAGTCTTCCTCAGACGCCTTTCTTCCCCTTACTCCATAATAGGTTTTACTCTTACTTATCGTAACCGGCGATGTAGGTATTTTAATCTTACTGATATTCTCACTTGTAAAATCACTCAAATCAAAATCATGCACCTTCGTAAGAAAACCACCTATCAATCCATCGTAATTATTATGTCTGACAACAAACCATTTTTTCATACAGCTTATGTATTTATCTTCTGTGTCGATATCAGTCACTTTGCATTCCAATATATCAGCTATCTGTTCCAGCTTTTCGTTGCTTCGGTAAGCCGTAGCTATATAACCTGCTAACTTGTCAACAAAATCATCTATATCGGTTACCCTTCTGTTCTTATTCTTAACTCTTGAAATATAGGATGAATCATAGCCCATAGCTTTACCAAGACTTGCATTCGACAACCCAAGCTGCTCCTGAAGAAAGTTGAAATTATCTATAAACACTTCATAGTCATAACTGTAAGATTGCGCAACGATACTATCCTCAAGTGTTTTCTGTATCCTGAGTTTATCTAAGGTTATGCCCTTTTCTACAGCAAGCTTATCCAGTGCCTCTATCAGACTGTTAAAATAATCACTGTCTGCTTTCGGAGTTCTCTTGCCGTTTATATACCTGCTTATAACATCAGGGGAAAGCCCGGATGCCCTGCTTAGCTCATTTGCAGATATATCCAGTTCATTCATATAACGATTTAACTCTTCATTAAATTTCATAATAACACACCTCAATTAATTTGCTTAATTACTTATTTTGCGCTTACATAATTACATTCATTAATTGATTTTCTGAAATTTATATTCCTATCGTATATTCATATATTTCTCTCTTGGATATTCCTCTATCCTTAGCAACGCATTTCGCTGCCTCCTTCTTATCAAGCCCTTGTGACATATAAAGCATTATATGCTCAGGTATGGAAAGACCGCTCCACCTCGCTTTATTTTCTTCATCAATAGCTTCCTGAGATAAGCCCCTTATGACTATTATACATTCGCCCTTCGGCTCATTCTCTGTATAATACGATAATGCTTCATTAAGTGTGGTCTTAAAAAATGTCTCGTACTTCTTGGTAAGCTCCCTGCACACAGTCGCCTCCCTGTCACCTAAAGCTTCTACAAGCTCACTTAAGGTTTTGACAAGTCTGTGCGGTGCCTCATATATAATTAAAGTCCTTGTCTCCTTTTTAAGTTCTTCAATAACAAGCTTTCTTTCCTTTTTATCTGCCGGCAGAAAAGCCTCGAAGGCAAACCTCCGTGTCGGCTGTCCCGAAGCCACAAGGGCGTTTATCGCAGCACACGCTCCCGGTACAGGTACGACTTCTATACCATACTCATAGCATTTTTTTACAAGTACTTCCCCCGGATCTGAGATACCCGGGGTCCCGGCATCTGTTATCTCCGCTATATTCTTACCTTCACACAGAAGTGACACAAGTTCATCTGCCTTCTCGTATTTATTATGCTCATGATAACTTGTCATCGGAGTCTTTATATCAAAATGATTTAAAAGCTTAATGCTGTTCCTCGTATCCTCAGCCGCTATCAAATTAACTTCTTTTAATATCCTTACCGCCCGATAGGTCATATCCTCAAGATTTCCTATCGGTGTGGCAACCAGATATAATTTTCCTGCCATTACTCTTCCCTCATTTACAATTTCGCCCCTAACCCCCGTCCCCAGGGGCATTATATCTTTTCAAAAGCCCGTCCGTGTAACTTCCATCCCTGTTATAAACCACCAATGTCGGCTCAACCTTTAGTCTTGGCTTGCCACCCTTGTTCGCCTCAATTAATACCATATTCGGTTCCTTGTCAGCATATGGCTGTACCATTTGCATACGCTTCGGTTCAAGATGATATTTTGACAGCATCCTTATAATCTCCGCAAGCCTGAATGGTTTATGCACCATAGCAAATGTTCCGCCAACCTTAAGCAGATATGCTGCCGCCTTAACCACATCCTCAAGCGTAAGAAGCACCTCATGTCTGGCTATGTTCTTAGGCGCCAAGGCATTCTCAAGTCCGTGGCTGCCGCTTATATATGGCGGATTAGAGGTTACTATATCGAAGCTGTCCCTGTCGAATAAATCATCAACCCCTTTTATATCTCCGCATACAATATCTATCTTATCGGATAAATTATTGTATATAACAGAACGAAGCGCCATATCGGCGCTTTCCTTCTGAATTTCAAGTCCCGTAAAGTGCGCTCCCTTATCTCTTGCTTCCATGAGAATAGGGATAACTCCCGTTCCTGTCCCTAAGTCAATTACATTTGCATCTGCCCTGCCGGTTGCAAAATCAGCAAGCAGCACAGCATCCATTCCAAAGCAGAACATATTGGGATTCTGTATTATCATATAACCTTTGCACTGAAGGTCATCCAATCTTTCATTTTCCCTAAGTATATCTTCCATTCGACTTTACTAACCTGTTATCCTGATTTACAATCAACATCTTCATAATTCGATTTCTTACTCATCATCTAACTTAGAGCCGACCTCTTTTGCCTCAAGTGCTTCAAGTGCCTTAAGCTCTTCATCATTAACCTGATTATCGTTCCTTCTTCGTCTTACCTTGAAGTTAAGCTCTTCAACCGGATACTCCTCTATTTCCTTGGTATCATCCTCGAGAGTTACAAGTATCTTAACCTTCTGTCTAAGTACATTAACCGAATGTACCTCACCCTTCACTCCATCCTTAGTCTTTACAAAGTCTCCTACATTTGGAAGTCTGTCATTCAGGTACTCATATGTATCCTGTTCATGCTTAAGGCAGCACATAAGTCTTCCGCATACACCGGATATCTTGGTCGGATTAAGTGAGAGATTCTGCTCCTTCGCCATCTTGATGGACACCGGCACGAACTCGGACAGGTGCTTATGACAGCACAGTTCCCTGCCGCATATACCTATACCTCCGACTATCTTAGTCTCGTCTCTGACTCCAATCTGTCTTAATTCAATCCTTGTCTTAAATACTGCTGCCAAATCCTTAACGAGCTCTCTGAAATCTACGCGGCCATCCGCAGTAAAATAAAATAATACCTTATTATTATCAAAGGTATATTCAGCATCTATGAGTTTCATCTCAAGCCCATGCTTTTTTATCTTCTCAAGACATATATCATATGCCTTTCTGCTCTTAAGCTTATTTTCCTCATATTTTTTTGCATCACTATCATTTGCAATTCTAATAATAGGCTTAAGCGCTGTAGACATCTTGGTTTCATCTATCTGCCGTCTGCCCAGCACAACCTTGCCGTATTCAACGCCACGGGCAGTCTCAACTATTACATATTGACCGGCTTCTACCTCATATTTTAACGGGTCGAAGAAATATATCTTTCCGTTTTCTCTAAAGTGAACGCCTATAACATCCTTCATTTTAGTTCTCCTTTAATGTCTGTAATAACAATTCCATAGTCACATCGAAGTTAGCATTTACATCCATACGCTGTTTTGCTCTTTCTATAGCATTTATCTTCTCATCTATAGAAGCATATGACAGATTTCCTGCCTGCTTCTTCAATGTGGAATACTCATTTTTAAATAATACCTTATCTATATTCTTTGTAACCTTGAACATAAGCACATCTCTGTACCACATCATCATCAAATCCATATAGTCATCCATAGACATCTTAAAACGCTCTATGTCAGATACAGATTTTTCCAAATCCTCCACATCCATATCCGGAATGTGCTTAAGCATATTCACCACAGACTCGACAATATGTGCATACTCATCGTTCGTCGCAAGCTTAATTGCCTTACCCAGATTACCCTGTGCAAAGTCAAGGCAAAAATACGCCTTTTCCTCTGTAAGATTCATCTCCTTCATAAGATAATCCAGGATGTCGCGCTCTCTGACCGGCTTAATATTGAGCACAATTGAACGCGAAGTAACAGTCGGCAGAAGCTTGTCTATATTAGAAGTCAGCAAAATCAACACTGCATACGCAGGCGGTTCCTCGATGGTTTTAAGGAGTGCATTCTGCGCCTCTGTAGTCATAAGCTCAGATTCTTCAATAATGTAAATCTTATATCTGCTTTTGTACGGTTTGATATCTATCGAATTAACAACCTGCTCCCTTATATCATTGACGGATATTACTGATTTTTCATGTGTAACGAAGATTATATCGGGATGATTGCCTGATTCAGCCTGTATACAGGACTGACATTTCTCACAAGGCTCTGACTTTTGTTCTTCACATTGCAGAGTCTTAGCAAATGCGCTTGCCAGTGCCTTCTTACCGCTTCCTACCTCGCCGCTTATAATATAGGCATGTGCTACTTTATCCATCTCTATACTGCTTTTAAAATGCTTAAGTATATCTTCATGTCCTACAATATCTCTGAAATTCATATGTAACACCTCCCTAAATACTACATTGATATATCAAGTAATAAACCTCTTATGTCATCTATCTTGCCTAAGATTGCAAGATTATCTTTCTCATCCTTTAAAAGTTCATCTGCAAGCTCATCAAGAGTTTTATCAACCTGCCTTACTATACCATATACCCTATGTCTGCCCCTTCTGTCAAGGAAGTTTTCTCTGGAAAATTCATGTGAGCGCGAGGTTATCTCATTCATAAACTCCTTAATTGTGCTTCGGTATTTCTTCATATCCTTGATATCCATATGCTTGGCTATCCTTGCGCCCTGTTCCTCTATATCCTTCATAAGTGAGCTTAGCTTCTCCTGAAGTTCGCTGTCCTCTATATTCCTTACGAGAGTAAATCTGAAATCATCGTTTGTCTTATCGTTATTTTTAGGCGCATCAGCCTGAGTTAGCTGCTGGAGCTGATTGATTCTGTTTATATCCATTATTTACCCTCCTTTTATCATAGATTTATCAGGTGTTGTCAAACCACCTTAGATTTGCATATTATTCAGTATTTCCTCTATCTTGTCTACAATAATTTTATGTATATCCTCGATAGAAAGCGTAGCATCTATCGTATATATTCTGTCAGGAGATTTTCCTGCAAGCTCGCGGTACCCTTCTGCAACTTTCACATGAAAATCAAGAGTTTCAAGTTCCATACGATCTAATTCTTTCTGCTCATTCTTCCTGCCAATACCTAACTTCGCAGGAAGGTCAAGATGTATAGTCAGGTCAGGCATAACACCTTGTATGGCAAATTCATTAATCTTATATACATTATCCACTCCAAGTCCCCTTGCCATACCCTGATACACCGCTGAGGAATCAACAAATCTGTCACTTATTACCGCCTTGCCGCTGTCAAGTGCAGGCTTTATAACCTCACTTACAAGCTGTGCACGCGCCGAAGCATATAAAAGAGCTTCCGTCATATATCCCATCTCAGAATATTCCTTATTCAAGATAATCTCTCTTATAGCTTCACTTATCTTAGTTCCACCAGGCTCTCTGGTTATAATTATCTCATATCCCTTTGTCTCGAGATATGTTTTTAATAATTCCATCTGTGTGCTTTTACCGGAACCATCAGGTCCCTCCATAGATATAAATATCCCCTGCATAGTATTCTCCATATTTTATATCGACAATTTATAATTAATACTATACCATCTTGCCTGGCGGCTCGATGGGGTTTCTCGTCAAAGTGCCGCTTGTGCCGGCACAGCGATACCTTTCCTTGTATTATACCATCTCGCCTAAAGGCTCGATGGGGTTTCTCGTCAAAGTGCCGCTTGCGCCGGCGCAGCGACACCTTTCCTCGTATTATACCATCTAAACGGTGATTTTACTACAGTTTTACAAGATTATATTCATATGCTCCTTCATCAAGCATATTTACTAATGCCTTATCGGAGGAAAGTATCAATAGCTGGTCTGTCTTTATCCTGCCCACCGCCTCTATAAATCCTGCAAGCAGATTACTATCTGCACCATCTAAAATATCATCAATTACAACCGGCATTTTATCCTTACATAAGCTTCTTGTCATCGCAAGGCGTATTGATATATAGATTATTCTGAAAGCCTCATTATCCAGTTTGTCAAGATTTATATATCCACTTGAATCCTTAACCATAATCTGTCTTTTATCATTTATATATAAGTCCTTATATTTATTATCAGACAGCTTTGCGATAATGTCTGAAGCATTTTCATTAATCATATCTCCGTACGACTTGAACATATCTTTGGATAAATCATTTATGGTATTAATCGCAAGATTAATGGCATGAAGCTCCCTCTCTGATTTCTTCTTCTTATCAAGCTGAGCCTGCCTTTCCTCTCTTAGCTCATCTCTTCTTGCCATCCTTTTGAGGATTTTTCTCTCCTCATCCGAATACTTCTCGCGCCTTTTAATGTATTCCTGTGCAAAGGACATATCAATCTCGACCTCTTCGTATGACTCAGTCTTCCTCTCAAGCTCGTATATTATCCTCTTGAAGTCCTCATCTGATGGAGTATTAATATCCTCGTCAAATATACCTTTTGCAAATAATCCCTCGACTATCGTAACAATTACAAAAAGTATCGTACATATGACAAATATCTGTCGTACTGCATTCTCAAACGGAAGTATATATACAAATGCCGTTATAACACCAATTACAAATAATCCTGTCAATATTATAAACCATACCTGGTCGGTAAGCTTCTTCTTCGGCTTATAATCCTTCAATAAATCCGCATCAAGAAAAATACTTTTACCAACTGTAGATTCATCATCAGTCTTCTTATCCTGTGAGACCTCTAATGCACCGGTATCCTTCTTGTCGTTTTTTTCCTCATTACTGCCGGACTTCTTATCTTCTCCGCCGCTTACAGCGCTTTCTTCCTCAGAGTCTTCATCTTCGTCACTGGTCTTAGTCTGTATAAGGCGCCTTGCAGCTCTTTTTCTTCTGGCAGTCTCTATGGCTAATTCTTCCTCTGTCTCTTTAATCCTCTTGCGGATTTCCTTAAGCTCGATGTCTACTTCATCAAAATCCTTAAGTTCCTTCTCAATGACTTCAATATTCTTATCTATCTTGGAGATGTCAAAGCTGTCTCTTTTTTCTTTAAGTATCCCTATACTCTTTTCCATATCAATTGATACAGCTCCCGAGGATATAATATTCTTAAAATCCTTCTTTACATATTCCGTATAGTTACCATTATTATCATCAATACAGAGTCCATTAACAAAATCATCCCTGCTCAAATCAAACAGCTTACCATTAAGGCTTCCGTTATTAACCTTAATCTCTCTGCCTGAGCCAATATCAAGTACGCTTGTCCTGCTGTTTTTCTTAGTAAAGCTTCTCTCAACGAAATAGGTATTATCACCATTTTTTATGTACGCCTTACCGGAATAACCTCTGTCAGACGGCCTATATATCTCATACTTTTCGTTATCCTTCTCATTAAAGCTACAGGAAGAAAAGCCATAAAGCATTGCTGTTATAAATTCCTTTATGGTAGTTTTCCCGGAGGATTTTGCTCCCTGTATAACATTGATACCCGGCTTTAGACTGATTTCTTTATTATTAAATTTTCCAAAATCCTTAATAAGCAATTTATTAAGATACATAACTATTCTCCCACTAAGGTTAAAGCATCAATACCATAATACATAGCCTTGTCTCTTATAACCTTGTCCTCTGTCGAGTCCGTATCAGATAATTCCTTTATAAATTTACCCAATAAATTATTTTCATTGTCCATGACTAATTCATCAATATCAAAATAACTCTCTGTTTTATCAATTATTTGATTTATATAATACCGATTCTTCAAATCTCCGAGGTTAATATTAACATTACTGTTGACCTTGCCCTTCAGAAGAATACGGAAAATATTCTTCTCACCAAGCTCCAGTATACGCTTGACAACCAGATCATTAATATCCGAATTATCCATACTGCTGTCTAAGGTTATAGCAGTATTAATATAGCTTCTCTTATTACACGGAACCCAGGTGATACTTGTTCTTTTTTCATCACCGACCTCACCAAATATATAACCATGCTTTCCTGTCTCGGTGTAGTCAAGAGGCTCCAATGAACCCGGAAATGCCATCTTATTCTTAAGTACATGCTTGACCTTGTGTATCGAGCCAAGCGCAATATAATCAAAGCCTGTCTTAGCAAGCTTCTCCTTCGAGAATGGCATATGCTCCGGAGAGCCTCCATAGCCAAGCAGGATATTATAAGCATCCTCTCTGCCAGGCTTAAGCCTCTCTAATATTCTATCCTTGTATTCCGGTTTACCATAGCTGTAGCCTGTTATACACACATTCAATTCTTCAATATAAGCATTTACAGCCTTATCTCTTGGAAATAAAATCGTGTCCGATACAAAGTTAAAGTTTTCCCAGACAGACCCCTCCTCAATATAATCACTGGCACCTGCTATAATTACAGTCTTGGTCTTATACATACTTCTTAGGATTACATCTAACTTTCTTAATTCCTTCTCTGTAGGCGGATAATCAAATAAATCTCCGGCAATAAGCAGCAGATCCACCTGAAGCTCATCACATACATGTACAACCTTCTTGAAGGTCTCTTCTATCTCGGCAGACCTTTCCTCGCTCCAAAATCTGCCTTTATCTGCCTTTATTCCCAAATGTACATCTGAAATGTGTATAAATTTCATATCAATACCTCTAAGCCTGTCATATCTTTATCATTAAAAAAATCAATCTGTTCTATTATAATACGAAATATCAATATGTGCAAGAAAATACAGTATTCAAAATTGTAGGGTTACAATTGATGTGACACCTACCCACTATACAAAAGCGATTGGTTCCGTTAGAATATTAATCACCACAAAAAACACCTAACTTTGAAAGGAATCCAATCGCCATGAATATTATAGCACATTCACAACGATA
>JAFVBE010000041.1 GCA_017480195.1 Lachnospiraceae bacterium | reverse complement strand
TCTCTTCCAGCCAAGGTATTTTCCTCCTTATTTTTCTCGATACATTCTGTAAGCCATTCTGCTATGGCTTTACTTTAGTAAATATAATATACAGAATGTTTTAGCACTAGAATCTGTAGTGAGCAAAAGCCTTGTTTGCTTCTGCCATCTTGTGCATATCTTCTTTCTTCTTTACTGATGCACCGGTATTATTTGCTGCATCAAGAAGCTCTTTCGCAAGTCTTTCTTCCATAGTCTTCTCACTTCTTGCACGTGAGTAAGTAGTCAGCCAACGAAGAGCTAAAGCCTGTCTTCTGTCAGGTCTAACCTCGATAGGTACCTGATAAGTAGCACCACCGATACGTCTTGCTTTAACCTCGAGTGCAGGCATAACATTGTTCATAGCCTCCTCGAATACCTCTAAAGCATCCTTGCCTGATTCCTCGGCAACACGCTCAAATGCGCCGTAAACGATCTTCTGAGCTACGCCCTTCTTACCATCTAACATAATGTTATTGATAAGCTTGGTAACCACTTTGTTATTATAAATAGGGTCTGCTAATACATCCCTCTTTGCGATATGTCCTTTACGTGGCACGTTTCTTCCCTCCTTAATTATTTAATTAATTCAACGGTACTCACATCCTTCTCAATAATAACAATCCCGTTACATATTGTTAATGAGCATTGTAAGGATATGTTCGTGCGGAAATTGCTTATATTTATATGAAAACATAACCTACTTTCGCACATTTTTAGTTTTTGAAAATCACGCTGCTATCTACTTAGCATCCTTTGGACGCTTAGCACCATACTTAGAACGAGCCTGACGTCTCTTAGCAACACCTGCTGTATCAAGAGTACCTCTGATAATGTGGTATCTTGTACCAGGTAAGTCTTTTACTCTTCCGCCACGAACTAATACAACGCTGTGCTCCTGAAGGTTGTGTCCCTCACCAGGAATGTAGCTTGTTACCTCGATTCCGTTTGACAAACGAACTCTGGCAATCTTTCTCATAGCTGAGTTAGGCTTCTTAGGTGTAGCCGTCTTAACTGCAGTACAAACACCTCTCTTCTGTGGTGAAGCTGTATCTGTAGGCTTCTTCTTAAGTGAGTTGTAGCTTCTTAAAAGTGCAGGTGCAGTAGACTTCTTCTCTACAGTCTGTCTTCCTTTTCTAACTAACTGGTTAAAAGTTGGCATGTTTTCACCTCCGATTCTTTAATAAATTCTTTGTCTATTATAGACACATATGATACGAAATAATCAGAAAACCTCTGATTTACGCACACTTTGATATTATATTATCAAGTTTTTCCAATGTCAACAGTTTTTTCATTATATATTACAAATAAAAAACATTTTTATCACGCGACCAAGCCCTCCATTTTCTTATCTAACTAATGTAATACCTAATTATGCATTATATATCCAAAATTAAGCCATAATACAGATATAAACCTAAATAAACCATTTCATAATAAATACTTAATAAAGCTTAAGCCAATATCAAAAAAATATCTGATACAATCATTTTGTAGGGAATATATAGAAAAATCAGATACAGAATATCGTATACAACAAACAAATATTATATCTGACTATAACAAGGAGGATAAGATGGATAATTCATATTACGACACCAAGAAGGAATTTAAGCGAAAGCAAAGACGCAAAAAGCGTATAATACACAATATACGCGTCTTACTATTATATATTTTGATATCATTCGTTGTAATACTGCTGTCAATAAAAGGCATACGGGCATTAATTGACAAATATCTGCCCGATTCCAATGTATCTTCACAGGAAGCCACACCTGTTATGGAATACAATATATCAGATAACTCATCCGATGCAAAATCCAATACTGACAGCTTCAACATATCAGATTATGACACATCAGATATACCCGACCAGCTATTAGAACTTATGGAAAAACATCCTGAAACCAGAGACTTCGTATTGGATTACCCAGAATTAAAAGATGCCTCCTTCTCACTTGATGTAAGCAACGAAATAACCTCAGGCGAAATCCCATTATTCATACAATGGGATAAAAGATGGGGATATAAACATTATGGTGATGACTTCTTCGCATTAACAGGCTGTGGTCCTACCTGTCTTTCTATGGTAGTATGCGGGTTAGGCGGTGATACCTCATATAATCCTTATGCAGTTGGCGAGCTTATGGAGACAAACGGATATTATGAATACGGCTCAGGCTCATTATGGTCTATGATGACCGATGGAGCCTCCCTGATAGGACTAAACGGAGAAGAAATATCCTTAGACAAATATGTAATCTACAACCACTTAAGCAGTGGACAACCCATCATATGCAGTATGCGTGAGGGCGACTTCACTGAGACAGGCCATTTCATCGTACTAACCGATATCGACTCCGACTACAATGTAACTATAAATGACCCGAACAGCATAGAAAACAGCAGCCATACATGGTCGCTTGAATATATCATGCCACAAATAAAAAACCTCTGGAGCTTCACACTGAAATAAATGACATCTAAAATGTCTTTCACATTATAGATGTGGTTAATTTAATTCTTAGCTACGGAAATATATAGGATGCCGAGAACACGTTCTCACTCGATAAAAAACGCAGGGGATACTAATAATCCACGAAAAGGTGTGTAGACATTTTATACTTAAATAAATTATTTAAGCCTAAAATGTCTACACACCTTTTCGCGTCTTAAAGTACCCGCGTTTTTTAACGGTTCTCTTGCACCCTATATATCTCCTTGCTAATGAATCAAATTAACCACATCAGTTCAACCATCACAATAAATTGTGATGATTGAACTTAATATTATATAAAATTAATATTTACAGTGTTTACACAAATTCGGCTTTATTTAAAACACAAACAAAATCATATTAATAAACATTTAATTATTTAAAAAATCCATCCCCATCATCCCATGAAGTTTTAATACATTCTCCGCTCAAATTATCAAAATAAAAAGATGCCTCATGCGAACCTTCCGCAGAATATCTCCCACGTTCAACTCTAACAATTAAACTTCCATCTGAAGAAGAATCAAAATATCCTACCTCATTTAAGTCAAGCAAATCTCTAAAGGTAAAATACTCTGGTATATTTTTGCCATAGGAACCAAATCCATAAGCATTATACCAACAGCAAGATGTACCTGAAATCATATTAATATCAAATATTGTACAATCTCCTAATCTAACAGGTTCATCTGCGCTATTTACTAATTTAACTTCAAATGCATTCTCACCATTTACAGAAATCGTCATAGTAAATATTTTATTATCAGGAGACATTATTTCATCAAGATTTACATTATATCCATCACACTGAAATTTGCTTTGTTCAACTGTATTTATAAACTCAGATATTTTCATATCTTTATAAAAAATCATATCTGCTATTTGTACAACTGTAGGCCTAACAAATTCATATTCACTATTAAAATTATCATAAAACTCAATTGACACAACAGACGAATCCATAGGGCAATTATTTGCATCAGTATATGAAACCTCAGGTTCTTGTACATCTGGAATTACAACCTCACTTGAGTTTCCAAACTCTATCTCAGAATCTTCCGCTAAAACCTCTGAAATAATATTACCTTCATCCGATACTTTTATATAATCATATGTAGTTATATCGTTTCCAGCCTCATTTGTTTTTTTATAACATAAACCATTGTCATCAAAATATAAAATTTCTGTAGAATTATTAATATTATCAATAATATATCCTATATTATTTAAATCATCATAATTAAAGGACAAAGAAATGTCGTAGCTCCAAGCACTTCCATAAACATTTATAAACCTTCCATTTTCATCATAACTATAATATATGTCAGTATAACCCGTATTATCATAATCTGAGTATGTATGGCAACGACTTACATAACCTTTATTATCATATTCAAAGTCATATTTATATCCGGTTTCTCCGCAACTATAACACCTTCCATCATCTTCATATTGATAATAAAATTCTTCTTCATAATTATCCGGCTCATTAGTATAATGTCTGTATGAAACATTTCCATCGTCATCATATGAAAAATCATATGTGTGTTTTTCATCAATATAACTATTAATCAAAGGACAAATATCATTCGGAGAAAAAAAATACATACTATCCAAATTATAATTCTGAATAACAAGCTGTAATTCCGGATGTCTCAAATTTTCAACACAATATAATCCATCAGTAGTTACTGTCCCTAAATTAAAATCATAGGTATATGTATAAACTGTATCATTATATGGACTAACATTATGAATACTTTTTACAAGATACATACCATCCTCATCATCAATATATTCCTCTGTATCAGCTTCTGCAATTTCTTCAGTTTCGGTCTCTGTGGTTTCCTCAGTTTTATTATTAATAGTTCTATTTTCTCCTTTGTTAGACGAGCCACATCCAGATAGCATTAATATCCCTGCTGTAAGTAATGTTAATAAAATTTTTCTCTTTTTCATAAATTTTCTCCTTTGTGTTTGTATAGACTATATATAGTCACGACTATTAATAATCAGTGTTATTATAGACTATTTAGTTAGTATGTCAATAGACCACTAACAAACGGAAGGTGAAGTAAATGATAGTTTATGATAGACTTTGGGAAACTATAAAGGAAAAAGGCATCACTAAATATTATTTAACTGCCAAATGTGGCTTAAGTCCATCACTTATAACACGATTAAAAAGAAACCAATCTATTAGAATGGATACAATAAATACTCTATGTGAAATTCTTGATTGCAATATAGAGGATATAGCAGAATACAAAAAAGACTAAAACAATATTAATATAAAATAAAATTCTAACAATAATCATAATAAATAATATATAGCTCAAACATCACAATTCATTTGTGATGTTTGAGCTGATATGATAAATTCAGTTCATTAGCAAGTGGATATACAGGGTGTAAGAGAACCGTTAAAAAACGCGAGCACTTGAAAATTAAAAAGACGAACAGTCCGAATAATTGATTACTTAGTAATCATATTATAAGGCCTGCTCGTCTTTTTGGTTTTCTTAGTGTCTCCTGCGTTTTTTACCGAGTGAGAACGAGTTCTCGACACCCTGTATGTTCACGCAGATAAGAACTGAATTTATCATATCCATAATGCAAAAACATCAGATATGTTGTATTTATTACTCCTCTGTAGTAGCTGCTGTCTCAACTGCCTCTGTTGACTCAGTTTCCTCAGCTCCATCTACATTCTCTGTAATCTCGATAGTTTCATCTTCTGCATATACATCCTCTGCATCGGTTGCATCTGCAGCAGAAGCATCTGCAAAGGCTTGTGTTCTTATACCTGTATCAAGCTTAACGCTTCTATATCTCTTCATACCTGTACCGGCAGGAATAAGCTTACCGATAAGAACATTCTCCTTAAGACCGATAAGAGGATCAACCTTGCCCTTTATCGCTGCATCCGTAAGTACCTTAGTAGTCTCCTGGAAAGATGCTGCTGACAAGAATGAATTAGTAGCAAGTGATGCCTTAGTGATACCAAGCATAACCTGAGTACCTACAGCAGGCTTTTTGCCTTCTTCCTCAAGCATCTCATTAATCTCAGCAAAGTCAAGTACATCAACAAAGGTTCCAGGAAGATAATCAGTATCTCCACTATCTTCGATTTTTACTTTCTTAAGCATCTGTCTTACGATAACCTCGATATGCTTATCGTTGATATCAACACCCTGAAGTCTGTAAACTCTCTGAACCTCACGGATCATATAATCCTGTACAGACCTTATACCTTTAATCTTAAGGATATCATGCGGATTAACAGAACCCTCTGTAAGCTCATCACCCGCTTCAAGTATCTGTCCATCCTGTACCTTAGTTCTTGAACCATAAGGAATAAGATATGCCTTTGACTCTCCGGTTTCTTTATTAGTAATTACAACCTCACGCTTCTTTTTGGTCTCTCTTAATTCAACCTCGCCACCAAACTCTGCTATAATAGCAAGTCCCTTTGGCTTTCTGGCTTCGAATAACTCCTCTACTCTCGGAAGACCCTGAGTAATATCGTCACCGGCTACACCACCCGTATGGAAAGTACGCATTGTAAGCTGTGTACCAGGCTCACCGATTGACTGAGCTGCGATAATACCGACAGCCTCACCAACCTGTACAGGCTGTCCTGTAGCCATGTTAGCACCATAACATTTTGAGCATATACCAAGATGTGACTTACAGGTAAGGATAGTTCTAATCTTAAGCTTGGAATCCTGTCTTAACTCACCATCCACCGTAAATGGAACACCATCCTCATCTACACCATTCTTTATGATATTTGCAGCTCTCTTAGGAGTAATCATATGATTCTTCTTAACAATCATATTGCCATCTTTATCAAATACGCTCTCTGCTGCATAACGACCTGTAATTCTATCCTCGAACTTCTCAACAACTTCCTTACTACCGTTATATATTGCCTGAACATACATACCCGGCTTTTCATCTGTCTCCTCACAGCAGTCAACCTCTCTGATAATAAGATCCTGTGATACATCAACCAGACGACGGGTAAGGTAACCTGAGTCCGCTGTACGAAGTGCTGTATCTGAAAGACCCTTACGAGCACCATGAGCTGATATGAAATATTCCAAAACATCAAGTCCCTCACGGAAGTTTGACTTGATAGGAAGCTCGATTGTACGACCTGTAGTATCTGCCATAAGTCCACGCATACCTGCAAGCTGCTTAATCTGCTGGTCTGAACCACGGGCACCTGAGTCTGCCATCATATATATATTATTATACTTATCAAGACCGTCAAGAAGTGCCTTAGTAAGCTTCTTATCAGCTTCTTCCCAAACCTTAACAACAGCCTTATATCTCTCCTCGTCAGTCAGAAGACCTCTTGAGTATGTCTTGTTAAGTTTATCAACTACCTGCTGTGCTTCCTCAAGAATTTCCTTCTTAGCTGCAGGAACTGTCATATCGGAAATAGATACTGTTATAGCTCCTCTTGTTGAGAATTTATATCCCATTGCCTTGATATCATCCAATACCTCAGCAGTCTTGGTAGCACCATGAATATTTATACACTTATCAAGAATTTTCTTCAAATCCTTCTTACCAACATGGAAATTAATCTCAGGCTCTAACAAATCCTCCGGATTAGTTCTGTCAACAAAACCTAAATCCTGTGGAATTATCTCATTGAAGATAAGTCTTCCAAGTGTGCAGTCAATCATCTTGGTTATCTTCTCACCTTCCGAAGTAACAACAGACCTTTCAACCTTTATTCTCTGGTGAAGAGTAATCTGTCCGTTCTCATAAGCAAGCATAGCGCGATTCACGCTCTTAAATCTTGGCTCAATGAAATTCTTGGCTGTACTTACTATGTCCTTATAAAATACTGTAGCCTTATCCTTGGACATCTTAGATACAACCTTAACCTTGACTATATCTGAAGCTGCAACCTTACCCTCCTGACAATCTTTAAGGAGATTAGCCAAATTCTTCTTCTCATCCTTAGATTTATATTCTTTGACAATATTAGCATCTGCTAATTCTTCCTCTGAAAGCTCTGCATACTTCTCCATTGTCAAATAGTATATTCCAAGTACCATATCCTGTGAAGGAACAGCAACCGGACCACCATCTGATGGTTTAAGAAGGTTATTAGGTGAGAGCAAAAGAAATCTGCACTCAGCCTGTGCCTCAACCGAAAGTGGAAGGTGAACTGCCATCTGGTCACCATCAAAGTCCGCATTGTAAGCTGTACATACAAGCGGATGAAGTTTGATAGCCTTACCCTCTACAAGTATTGGTTCAAATGCCTGAATTCCAAGTCTATGGAGTGTTGGAGCACGGTTAAGCATAACCGGATGCTCAGTTATAACCTTTTCAAGTACATCCCAAACCTCAGGCTTAAGTCCTTCAACCATCTTCTTAGCCTGCTTTATATTATTGGCAATACCTGTGCCTACTAACTCTTTCATAACAAATGGCTTGAACAACTCAATAGCCATCTCCTTAGGAAGACCGCACTGATATATCTTAAGCTCAGGTCCAACGACAATAACCGAACGACCTGAATAGTCAACACGCTTACCAAGAAGGTTCTGACGGAAACGACCCTGCTTACCCTTAAGCATATCCGAAAGTGATTTAAGGGCTCTATTACCAGGACCGGTTACAGCACGTCCGCGTCTACCATTATCAATGAGAGCATCAACAGCCTCCTGAAGCATTCTCTTCTCATTACGAACAATGATATCAGGTGCGCCAAGCTCAAGAAGTCTCTTCAAACGATTATTACGATTGATAATTCTTCTATATAAATCATTCAAATCAGAAGTTGCAAATCTGCCACCGTCCAACTGAACCATAGGTCTTATATCAGGAGGAATAACAGGTACAACATCCATTATCATCCATTCAGGTTTGTTATTAGAGCTTCTAAACGCTTCAATAACTTCAAGTCTCTTGATAATTCTTGCTCTCTTCTGACCTGATGAATCTTCCAATTCTTCTCTTAAGGCAGTTGATTCCTTATCCAAATCTATGGCTGCAAGAAGCTCCTTAATAGCCTCTGCTCCCATTCCAACACGGAACTTATTAGCACCGAAATCCTCTTCTGCCTTACGGAATTCCTGCTCATTTAAAATCTCCTTGTACGCGAGTGTTGTCTCACCCGGATCAAGCACTATATATGAAGCAAAATATAATACTTTCTCAAGAAGCCTTGGAGATATATCAAGCATAAGACCCATACGACTTGGTATACCTTTGAAATACCAAATATGAGATACAGGTGCAGCAAGCTCAATATGTCCCATACGCTCGCGTCTTACAGCCGCCTTTGTAACCTCAACTCCGCAACGGTCACAGACTACACCTTTAAAACGAATTTTCTTATACTTTCCACAATGGCATTCCCAATCCTTACTTGGTCCAAAGATTTTCTCACAAAACAAACCATCTTTTTCCGGTTTCAGGGTTCTATAGTTAATAGTCTCCGGCTTAGTCACTTCGCCTCTTGACCACTCTCTGATTTTCTCAGGAGATGCGAGTCCTATTTTAATTGCATCAAAGCTAATAACCTGATCCTGCATTGCATCATTATTTATAGCTGACATCCTTTAATCTCCTTTCGTTATACTTCATCACTGTCATAATCATCTGAATAGCTGTCGTCATAATCATAGTCATCGTCACCATCATCGTCATCATCATACCTGCCAGACAGTGATGTAAGCTCATCATTTTCATCAATTCCACTATATCCCTGTGATTCCAGATCCTCGCTGTAATTGGAATTATCACCTTCAATTACGGATTTCAAGCTTTCATCTCCATAATCGTAAGTCTCGCCCAAATCAACCTCTGAACCATCATCCGTAAGCACCTTGACATCAAGCGCCAATGACTGAAATTCCTTAAGAAGCACCTTAAATGACTCAGGTATTCCAGGAGACGGAATATTGTCACCTTTTATGATAGCTTCATAGGTCTTGACACGTCCTGATATATCATCAGATTTAACTGTAAGAATCTCCTGGAGAGTATATGATGCGCCATAAGCTTCAAGCGCCCAAACCTCCATCTCACCGAATCTCTGTCCACCGAACTGTGCTTTACCGCCGAGTGGCTGCTGTGTAACCATACCGTAAGGACCTGTTGAACGTGCATGTATCTTATCATCAACAAGATGGTGAAGCTTAAGATAATGCATAAATCCGATAGTTACAGGTGAATCGAATTCTTCTCCTGTTCTACCATCACGAAGTCTTACCTTACCTGTCCTATTGATAGGAACACCCTTCCATTCTTCTCTGTGATCTCTGTTCTCATAAAGATAATCCATTACCTCTTTATCAGTATCATTCTTATACTTCTCATAGAAGGTCTCCCAATCCTCGTTGACATAATCATTAGCCATATCGAGCGCATTCATAATATCGTGCTCATTGGCTCCATCAAATACAGGAGTTGAAACCTTAAAACCTAATACATTTGCAGCAAGTCCCAAGTGAAGCTCAAGTACCTGTCCTATATTCATACGCGAAGGAACACCCAAAGGATTAAGCACTATATCAAGCGGTCTTCCGTTTGGTAAGAACGGCATATCTTCAACAGGAAGGATACGGGAGATAACACCCTTGTTACCGTGACGGCCTGCCATCTTATCTCCTACAGATATCTTTCTCTTCTGTGCTATATATACTCGGACTGTCTTATTTACTCCCGGAGGAAGCTCATCACCATTCTCCCTTGTAAATACCTTTGTGTCCATAACTACTCCATATGCACCATGTGGTACACGAAGTGAGGTATCTCTTACCTCTCTTGCTTTCTCACCAAATATCGCTCTTAAGAGTCTTTCCTCTGCAGTAAGCTCTGTCTCACCCTTAGGGGTAACCTTTCCAACCAGTATATCTCCGGCACGAACCTCTGCACCGATACGAATTATACCATTTTCATCAAGATCCTTTAATGCATCTCCTGCAAGTCCGGCCAAGTCTCTTGTGATTTCCTCACGACCAAGCTTGGTATCCCTTGCTTCAACCTCATACTCCTCAATATGAACCGAGGTATATACATCTTCATTTACAAGTCTCTCACTAAGTAAAACCGCATCCTCATAGTTATAACCTTCCCAGGTCATAAATCCTATGAGTGGATTTTTACCAAGCGCAAGCTCGCCGCCTGCCGTAGAAGCACCATCAGCTATAACCATACCGGCAGTTACCTTATCACCGCGTTTTACGATAGGTCTCTGGTTCATACAGTTTCCCTGGTTACTTCTGTCAAATTTAATAACATGATACTCATCCTTAGTACCGTCATCACATTTTACAACAATCTTCTCACTTGAAGAAATCTCTACGACACCATCTCTTTTTGCAACTATACAGACACCCGAGTCAACTGCTGCTTTAGACTCCATACCGGTTCCAACTATCGGAGACTCAGTGTTAAGCAAAGGTACTGCCTGACGCTGCATGTTAGATCCCATGAGGGCTCTGTTGGCATCATCATTTTCAAGGAAAGGTATCATAGATGTAGCTACTGAGAATACCATCTTAGGAGATACATCCATAAGATCAACCTTTGACTTAGGAAACTCAGTGGTATCCTCTCTAAAACGTCCTGATACATTATTATTTACAAAATGTCCATTATCATCAAGAGGCTCATTTGCCTGTGCAACTCTGTAGTTATCCTCCTCATCAGCAGTAAGATAGATTACCTCATCCGTTACTACAGGATTAGCAGAATCTGTCTTGTCTACCTTTCTGTAAGGAGCCTCTACAAAGCCGTATTCATTAATTCTTGCATAAGTTGCAAGTGAGTTAATAAGTCCGATATTAGGACCTTCAGGAGTCTCGATAGGACACATTCTTCCATAATGTGTATAGTGAACATCTCTTACCTAGAAACCTGCTCTGTCTCTTGACAAACCACCCGGACCAAGTGCGGACAGACGCCTCTTATGAGTAAGCTCTGACAGCGGATTATTCTGATCCATAAACTGTGACAACTGTGAGCTTCCGAAGAACTCCTTAACCGCAGCAGTTACAGGTTTAATATTAATAAGTGACTGAGGTGTAATGCTGTCAATATCCTGAGTAGTCATTCTCTCTCTTACAACTCTTTCAAGTCTTGACAGACCAATTCTGTACTGATTCTGAAGCAATTCTCCAACCGCTCTAATACGCCTGTTGCCTAAGTGGTCGATATCATCAGAATTACCTATACCATATTCAAGGTGTATATTATAGTTAATGGAAGCTAATATATCTTCCTTAGTTATATGCTTAGGAATAAGGTCACTGACAGATGCAGCAACAGCATTTTTTAATTCCTCTTCGTCTTCATATTCTTCAAGGAGCTTCTCAAGCACCGGATAATAAACATCCTCAGTTATGCCAACCTCTCTCGGGTTAAAACCGACATATCCGGACATATCTACTACCATATTTGAAAGCACTTTAACATTCTTCTCCTCTGTCTGAACCCAGACATAAGGAACTGCTGCATCCTGTATAGCTTTTGCATCCTCAGCAGAAACCTTGGTACCTGCCGCATACATTACCTCTCCCGTATTTGGATCGGTAACATCCTGCGCAAGTATACAGCCTGCAATTCTTCTTCTCAGGGCGAGTTTTTTGTTAAATTTGTATCTGCCGACCTTAGCAAGGTCATATCTTCTGGCGTCAAAGAACATACTATTGATAAGACTTTCAGCATTCTCAACAACTTCCGGCTCACCCGGTCTTATCTTCTTATATAATTCAATTACACCACCTTCATAATCTGTTGATGTATCCTTTTCAAGACTGGCAAGTATCTTTGGCTCATCGCCAAATAAATCTAATATCTCCTGATTGGTGCCTATACCAAGTGCTCTGATAAGTACAGTTACCGGAACCTTTCTCGTTCTGTCAACGCGCACAAAGAATACATCATTAGAGTCCGTCTCGTACTCTAACCATGCACCACGGTTTGGTATTACAGTAGATGAATATAATGTTTTACCAATCTTGTCATGACCGATTGCATAATATATACCCGGTGAACGAACCAATTGGCTTACTATTACTCTTTCTGCACCATTTATAACAAATGTACCTGTCTGAGTCATGAGAGGTAAATCACCCATAAATATGTCATGCTGTGCAATCTCACCTGTCTCATTGTTACGAAGATGAACATTTACCTTGAGCGGAGCTGCATAGGTTGCATCTCTTTCCTTACATTCCTCAATAGAATATTTGACATCATCCTCGCAAAGCTGGAAATCTACGAATTCTAAGCTTAACTGTCCGGTGTAATCCGTAATCGGAGAAATATCCCTGAACACTTCTTTTAAGCCTTCATCCAGAAACCATTGATATGAATCTTTTTGCACTTCAATAAGATTAGGCATATCAAGGACTTCTTTTTCTGTCGAAAAGCTCATTCGCATTCCTCTTCCTGATTTTACAGGACGCATTCTGTACTTTTTCATTGACACATTTCACCCCTTGAATTTATTTTATGGCAAACCTTGCCATAATAATGACATTATATTACTTTATCACAAATGAATTTTAGTGTCAAGGAAAGATTTTTGATTTTAAGAAATATTTTGTAGGATTACAATACATATGTTACAACTAAATATTTAAAAAGCAGAGATACTGCCTTTGTGTTATATTTAAGTCACCACAACAAAAAAAACAAAAAAGGAGAGCTCTGCTATGACTACTATAACACAAGATATGAAGTA